>JBGVPF010000056.1:0-7082 GCA_045126825.1 Alloprevotella sp. | reverse complement strand
GTGCGTCCTTGATATATACGAGGTTACGATTGGATACTCGCGAAAATTCTCCATTGCTATGGACGCACGAACTTACAATTGGGTGCTCGCGAAAAATCCCCATTGATGCGGACGCACGAGCCGTGCGTCCCTACAGGTCAAGCGAATTTCCCGCATGGATTCCTCTCTACTCTCTCCTCACTCCTTACTACATCCTCACTAATTCAACTAACTCCCAATTAGTTTTGTAGTGAGTGACGGGCTGAAAGCCCAGGGAGTGCATAGCCCAGGGCAAGGCGAACGGAGTGAGGCGACACCCTGGGTAGGCATCACCCGCATGGTGCGCCCTATTAGGGGCAAAAGTAAAAAACGCCCTGCTTGACACATAGGACTTTTGCCCTTTACAGGGCGCAATTTCCTCTCATCAACCACCCAAGGCGCCGCTCCTAAAGTCGCTTGCCATTGGGCTATGAACTTTATCCCTTTCAGGGAATCTTCTCACCAATGTCTATTTCACTCCGTATGGTTCACTACTACTTACTACCTACTACTTACTACATAGTTATCCCCCCGCATGGACTCCTCACTACTACCTCCTACCTACTACTTGACTGCTACAATGTGTCATTCATCGTATGCTTACAATACAAAAGGCGTTGTGTCAACCGACACAACGCCCTTTCATTTATATCACAAAGCTTATTGCTTATTATTCCCAGGGAGCACTATTGAAACCATACTGCTTCTTTTGAGTACCCATATCGTTACCGCCACCGAAATCTGTTTCACCTGTCCCTTCCGTAACACTTCCAGCCAACATAGATTCGGGTTCCATATTGTACACCTCAAAGTTAGGAGCAACATATACTTTCTTTTGCATATACATCTAATTTAAATTGTTTATAAAATCATTTTATCATAAAGTTCTGAGCGAACGAAGCACTGCATGCGGAAGCGATGGAATGCTTCGCTGCGCTCAAGATTTTTTGTTTACCCTTCACAGGGAAAAACCATATCACGAAGGAACTTACTTGATAAATACTTTCTTACCATTTACGATGTACACACCGCTACCGGGGTTCAACACACGGCGACCGCTGAGGTCGTAGTACACGGGAGTTTCCATGCCTTCCACCAATGAAGCGTCGATGTCTGTGGTCGTACCATCAAGCAAACGGAGACTGAGGCGAGCGGGAGCCTGAGAAGCGCCACCTTCCTCTTTCTTGGGAGTCACTACGAAGAACGCACGATAAGGACGGTAGGTAAGTTTCTGCGTTACCTTAAGGAATTTCTCTTGACCAAGACTGTAGTAGTAGAATGCGCTATTAGGATAATTCTTAGTTTCCACATAGAAGTTCACAAAGGAACCTAATGCATCGTATGTACCAGCCTTGTGCTGCTTGGGATCATACTTATCCTTGGTTACGATAGTTACAATCTCACCAGATTTACTCTTAAAGACATCCTTACCATCTTTATCTTGGTCCATATCTCCAGGATTTTCCTTCAACTTGTAAAGGTAGGGTTCGTTAGCCTCCAACTCTGTCACTTGAGAGAACGTCAGACTGGTTGCATCACCACTCTTAAACTTGAAGAAGTCGTACTTTTCCATTGCATTAGTAGGTACGAAAGGCAAGCAGATAGTACCATAAACACCTTTAGCAAGCGGAGCGCGCTTGTAGTTAGCAGACTGGTAAGTGTTGATGTTCGTAGAAATGAAGTCACGTGCGCCACCATATCCAGTTTCCTTTTCAGTAATAGTAGCATCAATATCATCCAAAGAGAGATAGAACTTCGCATTCTTCACATGTTCGTCGTGACCCTCAACCTTACCGATGTCGGGGTTAGAGTGGAGCACGATATCAGCGTTAACGCCATGTACAGCGCCTGCGTAGAGCTTCACCACCTTACTGGGAATTTCAAAGTGGTGTTCTGTTTCACCTTCGGGAATACGCATCACATAGTAGCCATTCTTGTCATAAAGTACACCATGATCGCAGCTCTTAAACGTGGGGTTATTTTCATCCACAATAATTTCCGTCAACTTTGTACAACCCACAAACAATCCTTCGCTGATAAGTCTGTCAAACTTCACGTCTACATGGATACCTTCGGGCAATGAGTAGTAGAGGCGGTCGAAGTCCTTAACCGTATTGTTCGCAGAAGCTGAGATGTTGTACATCTTCGCAGTACCATCGTCGTAGTAAATTACTACCTGATAACCACCCGTACCGTCGTGTTCAAGTTCAAATTTAAAGTGATTATTATATCCGTCGGGTAAAGTATAGCGATAGCGGTCGTCGGCATTGTCAATCTTAACCGTAAGATTCTTATGTCCCGAATTCATATAAATCTGCATGTAGCCGACGTAGCTATCAGCAAGCGAGTTCTCATGAGTTGACACGATGGAAGACCCATAATTATTAAAGTTAGCATTGGGATCTGTAATCGTAACGTCCAACGTCAAACGCCAAGCAGACTTTTCATTTACCACGTAAGGTTCACCCGTATGGGGGTCATTGGGGAAGATGTAACAGCGGTTATGTCCCTGTCCTTCCACTAAAGTAGGACCATCAAACACACCATAGTCACCAGGTTGACCTTCGTAACTACCTACGAACATAGGTTCTACCTTGCGGAAACCAAGGTTGGTGAGTGTCGAGGGGAGTTCCACAGAAGTCACATCGGTATTATCGTGCAAGAAGTCGGGAGAAATAGCCACCACATTTTGTGGTTTACCACCAATAGTGCATGTTGATGGAATCTCCAAAACTCCGCTACCGTTCTCATCTATAATAGTAGCACCCTTGAGCTTGATACCATTCGTAGCTGGTTCGTAACTAACTACCCAGTTGCCGATTTCCAAAGTACCAGGTTCCATAGCGCCCTCAAGCGTCACAGTAATTGTAGTAGGAGCATTCACCTCTGAAATAAAGATGATATTATCCTCGCTGACCTCTATAGGAGCACCCTGATCATCCACACAAGAAACTAACGTACCATTAAAGGTGTTGATTTCTGCAGTGAAAGAAGCACCAGCAATGACTATATCCTCGATGGGGTCAATCACTTTATCACCACATACGTAATTGATTGTTACGGGGTATACGGGAATGAGTTTCCATTTATTACATCCAGAACCTACATTTGTAAAGATTGCTGTACCAACATTCGTATTACTATCAGAACCAAGACGCTTGTTCGCATCATCCTTTCTTGAAATAGTAACAAGACCATTTTCATCTGCTTCAGATATCAGCCACAAAGACTCATGATTTGTAACGCACCAATTATGAGTAGAACCAATAGCAACTGTTTCATCATCCTTATTCTTAAGAATATAACCATTTCCTGAAGGAGTTATAGTAAGATATGAAGGTGTGGTTTGGAATGACGCTATTGTTTCAAGGCCATCTACTGTTTTAGCTGTAAAATTGAAATATGTAGCAGGTGATGCAGGACTCTGTAACTCAAACCAACAAGTCTCTTTTTCTATATTTACAATAATTTCCTTCGGACCTACCTCATCCACAGTATACTTCCAATTGGCATTATCTGAAGGAGCCGTTAGCGGAGTGCCGTTTACAGTTGCTGAAGTTATTTTAGCACCATAGAGAGACAAGGTTTTTGTGTCACCAACAAAAAGGAGTTCGTCCTGTAAGAACACTTGTTCCTCACCAAGCATATACTTAACAGTGGTCTTTGCACCTTCTTTTAACACTCTTAAAGCGTAATCAAGGTCAAACTCAAGAGTGTTGTACTGCACCATTTCGCAGGCATTACCGTCATCAATGGTGTTATACCAGTTAATTTCCATCTGGTTACTACCACCGACATTGAAGTACTTTTGAGCTACATCTCTGAATCTAACTTGCACCTTATTTTCACCCCTTGATGAAGCATCTGCAAAAGCGATAGGTTCTCCTTGTGTAGAGAAAGTATTATCGCTCTTTAAGTAGCGCTGCGCGTGGACACTATAGAGATAGTAGTTAGCACCATTATCTGGAGTAATAATCGCAAACTGCTGCTTGGTGTCTATAGAAGATTTTGCTAATCCTAACTTGGCTAGCGTACTCAATGCAGTAGAATTTGCATCAACCCCCCAGTTTGAGCGCTTATTGTTTACGATAATAGGATGGTTACTATTTTCAGTAAAGTTCAAAGCTGTGATATAGGTTACGTCAGTCTCACGAATGTAGACATTTGCAGCGTCCATCAACGAAGGCAACTCTGATACAGTCTTTACGACAGGCACCAAGTCATCACCACTATTCACTTTTTCAATTGCTGCATTCAGATTGGCAAGTTCTTTAGATTCTTTCAATCTGGTATCAGCCGCCAAAGTTGTAGCATCTGCTATGAGCCCTGCAATTGCAGTTTTATACTCCGCAAGACGTCCCGACAAATCTGTTTCGATATACCAACGAGAAGCATTGTCATTATAATCATAACTAGACAAGAAACCATCATTATGATTGTTGAGGTGGAGCGTCTCACCTCCCCACTTAAATTCAACTTTATTGGATGTGGCATCAATAAGTTCAACGGTATATCCAGCGGTAGGAACTGCAGTAAGCGCACCTTCAGAAGAAGGAGAACCCAAATACAATTCATGTACTTCATTGTAAAGCGCAAAAGTTGAATTATTTCCCAACTTCAAAGACCAAACAATATTTCCCCAATTCTGGTGAGCCTGTGTTCCATACCCTTTTTCACGATTAGGTCGTACTGCCAAATAAGCGTTTACACGATTTTGATGATTAGGGTCTCCATTACGGAATGCGATACGCTTATTTCCAATCTTCTCAAACTCAGAAATAATAGTACCTAACGCTGCTGCATCATCAGTATTTACACTTTCAATCGCTGCTTTAATAATTGCAGCATCATCATCAAAGAGTCCTTCCAACGAATTTAAAACTGCAAGGGCTGAAGTCTTGTAGCTTTCAGCCAATGTTTTAAGTTCTTCAGAAGTAACTTCGACAAACTTATACTGCGAACCAGTGCAATTAGTAGCATAAGCAGCACTGTTGTTCCAATAAGAAAGATACTTGTCGCGATTGTTCCACCATTGGTTAGTAGCACCGTACTGTTGTACAAAAGCATAACCGTCTTGACCTTCAAGTTTCTTGATGTTAAACTTGTAAGTAACACCCGTTTCAGTGCTTGAAGCATCGTACATTTTCATACGACCACCACCATCAGAACCTGTAGCACCCAAAACTTTTGTGGCACCACTCGCACAGTTGTAGAACTGATAACCATTTGCGTCGTCGCCTACAACACACCACAAACCTTCTGCACCCGCAGGCTTAGTTTTTTTGTTCAGCATAAGGTTACCTTTCACGTCTGCATGTTGCAAACTGATGTAACCCTTGCTGTCGTCGTTACACTGAATGGTGTACCATTTAGTGTTAGCATGCCATTGGCCGCCTGCTGGAGCAGGAGAAGCCTCTGGAATCTGCGCCCACACCGTCCCTACCATCAGGAACAGCGAGGCCATGAGCAAAGCTAATCTTTTTCTCATAAGTGAATAAAATTAAGTTATTAATGAAATTTGTTTCTAAATCACTGAGTATGTGCGCATTCTTCTCGCCAAATCAACCCGCAGATACACACAATTCCAAATCAGGGTGCAAAGTTAAGATTTTTTTTCTTAATATTTATAATAGGGGAGGGGAAAAGTCGGTAGGAGAGAGGAGTGAGGAGTTAATTTAGAGAGTAGTTAGGAGTGAGTAGTGAGTAGTCCGTGCGGGACATATAGCGAACGTAGAGACGTCATATTATGGCGTCTCATTAGCATGCGGGAAATCACTTGACCTGTAGGGACGCACGGTTCGTGCGTCCTCGATGCAGATGAGATTACACACAGATTTTTAGACAAAAGTATTGAATTGGCGCCCCCAAAAATGAGAACAAAAATAACAATTCTTCAAACGTCTGTATTTCAACTGTTTATAAGTTTGTTGTATAGAAGAACAGAATGCCTTGCGGGGTGAGAAATTGTCTCCCACAGAACTGAAAGTCGCTGTCCGAACTTGTGAGGGGAAAGCAATCCAATTTTGTTAAACGAGCATTTGAAGCTATAGTACGGAATCCACAGAAAAGTCTCCACGTGTTTGCGCGTATCTACTCGTATTTTTTTTGAGCCACGAATGGGCACGAATTTGCACTAATGCCATGCGGCGTGGGGGCTTTGTCTCACACGGAATCCACGGAACACACAGAAAAGTCTCCACGTATTTGCGCGTATCTACTCGTATTTTTTTGAACCACGAATGGGCACGAATTTGCACTAATGCCTTGCGGAGCGTTATTGTTTCACGCAGACGGCGCAGATTTTCGCAGACAAGGTTTATTCATCAACGTTATTACACGGTTGGTTTTGCAGGATAGGGGTTCCGTTTTTCTGTGTAATCTATTGACTAAATTAAGTAAATTTGCAGGGCTAATTCTGTGTATTTCTGTGAGTTCTGTGTGCAATGATTTTGACAGAAGGACAAAAAGGACAAATCTTTCTTCTCACGCAAAGGCGCAAAGTTTCGCAAAGCGTCTGCGTTGTTCTGCGACGTCTGCGTGCAATAATTTTCACACGGAATACACGGAATACACAGAACCATGCGGGGTGGAATGGTCTCACGCAGAATTCACGGAAAACACAGAAAAGTCTCCACGTATTTGCGCGTATTTACTCGTATTTTTTTGAACCACGAATGGGCACGAATTTGCACTAATGCCTTGCGGAGCTATATCAGTGAGTAGGTAGTAGTTAGTAGTTAGTAGTTAGTAGTTAGTAGTGAGTAACGCCATGCGGAATGAAATAGACATTGGAGATACTTCCCTGAAAGGGATAAAGTCCATAGCCCAATGGCAAGCGACTTTAGGAACGTCGCCTTGGGTGGTTGATGAGGGGGAATTGCGCCCTGTAAAGGGCAAAAGTCCTAAGTGGCAGACAGGCCGTTTTTTTTACTTTTGCCCCTAATAGGGCGCACCATGCGGGTGATGCCTACCCAGGGTGTCGCCTCACTCCGTTCGCCTTGCCCTGGGCTATGGACTCTCTGGGCTTTCAGCCCGTCACTCGCCACTAAACTAATTGGGAGTTA
>JBGVPF010000055.1:0-47106 GCA_045126825.1 Alloprevotella sp. | reverse complement strand
GCGGTGAGGGGGTGCCGAATACAGTGAGTAGTTAGGAGTATGCCATGCGGTGCGTATTCAAGCACCCCCTCACCAGCAGAGCTGGTCCCCTCCCCCTATAAACAGGGGGAGAGCGCCGTCCGGAGTAAAACTCCGCATGGGTTACTCACTACTCACTACTCACTACTCTCTATATTCGCCATGCGGGGTGTGTGATTCGCGACTTACTCGCCCTTCAGCGTAATGCAAGAGGTGTAAACGCCGTCTTTAACGCCCTTGTGCCAAGTGTGGCGGTTGGGGTAAGAAAGGGCGAGGCGCTGACTTACTTGTTGGAGACCGATGCCTCCGCCGCTCTTGTCGTCAGCCGTCTTGGGGAAGTTACTGTTCGTGCAGGTGAAGATGATTTTGCCCTGCTTATCCGTGCGGAGGCTGATGTGGATGAACGAAGGTTGGGTGGGGCAGATGCCGTGTTTGAAAGCGTTCTCCACGAGTGAGATAAAGAGGAGCGGAGCAATGTTTACCTCGCGGTCTTGTGGGATGTCAAGGTCCACTTGTAAGTCCACGTTCTTGCCAATGCGCAGGCGCATGAGTTCGATATAGTTGTGCAGAAATTCCACCTCCTTGCTGAGCGGTACGCGTTCCACCTGGTTGTCGTAGAGCAAGTAGCGCAAGAGTTTTCCCAACTCAAGGATGGCATGCTGTGCGCGCTCGGTGTCAAAGGTGGTGAGGGCGTATATATTATTTAATGTGTTGAGCAGGAAATGCGGTGAAATCTGGTTTTTCAGGTTCTTCAACTCCGCCGCCTGACGGTCTACCTCCGCCTTGCGTCGCTCCATTTCTGCCTTATGCCAGCGCAAACTCAGACGGAGTGCCAAGGAAATGGCAATGGCTGTGATGAGCAGGAAGGCGTTGCGCACTACGAAGAACGACTTCCAAAGGAACAACTGTTCCGTACTGATGTGCTGACGACGCATGCCCATGCGGCGCGCCTGGGAGGGTGAGTACGTGTGTTGCAGGTTGGAGTAAATTTCCAACCCCAGGGAGATACCCGCCACCATCGCAAGGTTGATGAACAGGAACAGGCTGTAGCGGCGCTGCAAGAAGTAGCGCGGAATCAGCACAAAGTAGTTGAGGTAGAAGATGAGGCATGCCGCCACACTGAAAAGTGAGGCGTTGAAGAAGCGCACCCAGTTGATGCTGTCGCCCCGTTGGAAAAAGAGGGGAGACGCAAAGATGTAGCCCCACGTGACTACATGGGCGGCTACTTCAAGGTAGCGCGTGCGGGATTGGGGGGACATTTTTTAAGAGTAAAGATTCTTTAAGAGTAAAGATAAAAGAGTAAAGATGAAAGGGGCCTGCGGGACTTTATCAGTGAGTAGAGAGTAGGTAGTAGGTAGTAGGTAGTAGAGAGTAATATTTTGCGGGGCTATACTCGTTTATCTCGGTGCCCATCTCGTCTACTTGTACCTCGTCAACTCGTCAACTAAAACTACTCATATCGGAGTGCCTCAATCGGGTCAAGGTTTGCCGCCTTCTTTGCAGGGTACCAACCGAAGAAAATCCCGGTAAACGTACAAACGGCAAAGCTCAGCATGATGCTCCAAGGCTGAATGCTTACGGGCCATTGGGCAATAGAAGCTACGGCGTTGGAGATAAGGCAGCCCACAACGACTCCGATGATGCCGCCCGTAACGCTGAGGAACACGGCTTCAATCAAGAATTGTGCCAAGATGTCAATGCCACGCGCACCGACGGACATGCGCAGACCGATTTCCTTCGTGCGCTCTGTTACGCTGACATACATGATGTTCATAATACCGATACCGCCCACGATGAGTGAGATGCAGGCTACGCAGAGTAAGAGCGTAGTCATCACGTCCGCCGTAGAGTTCATCATCTCCATCATTTCCTTTTGTGAGTGGATGGTGAAGTTGTCCTGGTCAATACCTTCACGAAGTTTGTGCGACTGGCGGAGCAATGTGGTAAGTTCTGCAATCGCTTCATCGGTGTGCCCTTCGGTTAAGGCAGACGCGCTGATACCGTTGAGGTACGTAATCGCCATAATACGCTTCATCACCGTAGTGTAGGGCGCAAGGATGAGGTCGTCTTGGTCCATACCAAAGGTGTTGTAACCTTTGGACTTCAACACACCCACTACGCGGAAGGGAATAGACTTGAAGCGGATGACGCGCCCTACGGGGTCTTCGCCCTTTGTGAAGAGATTGTCGGCTACAGTCTTACCTATGACGCATACTTTGGCACTGGTGCGAATGTCCTCATCCGTAAACATGTCGCCCTCTTCAATCTTGAGTTGGCGAATGTCAAGGTAACCAAGGCTCACGCCGTACATACTTGAGCGCGCGTTGTTGTTTCCAAAAATACACTGACCACTGGTAGAAATAGTGGGGCTGATAGACTTGATAAGCTTCGCTTCCGCCTCAAGCAGTTCGTAATCTTTGAGTTTCAAGGTCTCCATCGCACTGGGATCCTGACGCGCACCACCAGGTCCGCGGTCTGCCCCCGGACGAATGTTAATCATATTCGAACCCATCGACGCGATGTTGTTCTGGATGCTTTCCTTAGACCCTTCGCCAATCGCAATCATTGCAATCACGGCTGCCACACCGATAATAATACCGAGCATAGTCAAGAACGAGCGCAACTTGTTGGTGTTAATGGCGCGCAGGGCTATTTTGAATAAGTTTGTAAGATGCATAAGGGGGTAAGGTTATTCTTCAATAGGGGGAAGGGCCGCCAAGGCTTCGGCAGCCGAGAGAATATTCGTGTTGATTGTGTCCTCCTTCACCAAGCCGTCGCGCAGCACGATGTTGCGCGAACTGTATTGTGCAATTTCAGGGTTGTGCGTTACGAAGATAATGGTGCGTCCCTGGGCAAAGAGTTCTTGGAAGAGCACGAGAATTTCAAACGAAGTGCGTGTGTCGAGGTTTCCCGTTGCTTCGTCGGCAAGAATAACGGCAGGGTCGTTTACCAAAGCGCGAGCAATGGCTACGCGCTGCATTTGTCCGCCCGACATCTGGTTAGAAAGGTGCATCAAGCGGTTACCCAATCCTACCGCTTCAAGGGCTTTGATGGCGCGCTCCCTGCGTTCGCGTGCTGACACGGAACTGTTGTACATCAAGGGGAGTTCTACATTTTCTACCGCCGTAGTCTTAGCCAAGAGGTTGTAGTTTTGGAACACGAAACCGATTTTGCGGTTGCGCAACACGGCACGCTCGCGGCGCTTCATCTTACGCACGGGAATACCGTCGAGCAAGTATTCGCCCGAGGTGGGAGTGTCAAGGCAACCCAACTGGTTGAGGAGCGTGGATTTCCCACTTCCCGATGTCCCCATGATGGTTACGAATTCGCCTTCGTGAATCTTGAACGACACACCGCGGAGGGCGTGAACCACTTCCTCACCTACAACGAAGTCGCGCTTGACATTCTGTAATTCAATAACGGTCTTTTTCATTGCGCTCTACTTCTTCTTGTTATTGCGGGGGCCGGGCATGAAGGGGCTACGGGGCGCACCAGCCATTCCCTCAACGGCGGTAGTCACACGGTCAACAATGACAGAATCACCCGCCTGAAGTCCGCCCTTGATTTCGGTAAGGATGCCGTTCGTCATACCTGTTTCTACGGGGTACGCCTTATACGTTTTACCCTCGCGCTTCCAGATTTTTGTAGCACCCTCGCAGTTTTCAATCACCTCGTCCTTGTCGATGCTATGAGGCACGGGAGCGAAGCGCAACGCCTTTGAAGGCACTGCCAACACGTCCTTAATTTCGAGCGTAATAATCTTTACGTTTGCCGTAAGTCCGGGCTTCAACTTCAAGTCGGGGTTGGGCGCAGAAATCACCACTTCGTAGGTCACTACATTGTTTTCAATCGTAGCTTCCTGGCGCACCTGTGTCACCTGTCCGCTGAAGAGGTCGTTGGGGTAGGCATCTACGGTAAATTCTACGCGCTGACCTTCGCGCACACCGCCTATGTCGGCTTCGTCCACCTTAGCGATCACGCGCATGTCGGTCAAGTCCTGCGCGATGGTGAAGAGTGTGGGCGTGTTAAAGCTTGCCGCTACGGTCTGACCTTCTTCTACGGCGCGCGAAAGAATCACCCCGTCGATGGGAGAAGTGATTGTTGCGTAGCCAAGGTTGGTCTGTGCCTTCTTCACGGCTTCAACGCGCATGTTGTAAGCCGACTGTGCCTGACGGAGTGCCACCTGCGCCTGATGGAAAGCGTTGTCGCTGATGTCGCCCTGCTTGTGGAGCGTTTCCTGACGTTCAAAGAGCCACTTCTGGTAGTTCAAATCGCTTTCAGCACTCTGCAAGTTGCTCGTAGCACTCGCCAATTCGCTTTCAAGGTTAGTCTTGTCGAGAATAGCAATCACCTGACCGCGCTTTACGACGTCGTTGTAATCAACGAGTATCTTATTGATAATCCCCGAAACCTGCGTACCCACTTCTACAGAGGTAACAGGTTCGATAGTACCCGTAGCCGTAATGCTACTGCTGATGGTAGAAACTTCTGCAGCCGCCATTTCGCAATATGCAGGCGCTACGTCATTGCCCTTGTCGGAGCACAGGTAGAAGATGCCTCCTCCCACAGCGACGAGTACGGCGAGAGTAGTTATTTTATTTTTTGTAGTTGAAAAGAAAGTTGACATATTATAGAGGTTATGAGGTTTGAGGTTATGAGGGTGTGAGGTTTTAAGGTTGTGAGGTTTTAAGGTTTTAAGGTTGTGAGGTTTTGAGAATTTTAGGTTTTGAGGATTTTTCCTATCTGCACAGCCCTTAAAACCTAAAAGCGAAGCGCCCTTAAAACCTTAAAACCTAAAAAATTAAATCTCCAATTCTCTTCCCATATAGAAACGGAGGAGCGCCTGATTGAGAATAGCGGTGTACTTGTCCTGCAACAAACTCTGCTTTGCCTGAAGGTAGCGACCGCGGCTGTCAAGGAGGTCCGTAATATCCTTCTGTCCCTGCTGGAACTGGCGCTGTGTATTTTCGTAGCTCAATCCGAGACTTTCTACGTTGTCCTTGGCTGCCACAAACTTGTGTTGGTTGGTCGTAGCGTTGAGCCAATAAGTTTCCACCGTGTTGTAGAGGTCCTTCTGTGCGTCGAGGTAGTCGTACTCTGCCGTGAGTTGCGAAATCGTTGCGCGTTCCACATTGCTCTTCACCCTGCGGTTGTCGTAGATAGGGATGGACACGTTCAAACCAATGCTCATGTTGAAATTATACTTCAACTGTTGGCTCCACGTACGGGTAGAACCCGAAATATGACTGTCGCCGAGGCTTCCGTTTAGGCTTATCGTGGGCCAATAACCGCCCTTCGCCTTCTTCAAAGCAATCTCCGCCTGCTCCATGCTCAACTCGCTACGGCGAATCTCTGGGCGAAGCGTGAGTGCTACGTTATACACATCTTGCGTAGTGGGGAGGAGCATCATCACCAAGTCATCTTCGGGAATGATGGTCGCGATGGAAATGCGTTCTGTGGGACCGAGTTCCAAGAGTTGCTTGAGGGAGAGCTCCGCACTGCTGATTTGCGATTCTACGTTTACCACATCGTAGCGTCCCTGGCTCACCTGCGCTTTGAGTTGTGCGAGGTCGGAGCGCGAAATCTGACCATTGGCAAGCATGCGTTCGCCACGGGCATAAACGAGTGAGTCGTGCTCTAACAATTCGCGGTTTACCTTGAGCGCTTCCTTCATGTAGAGAATCTGCACGTAGAGGTTGGCAATTTGCTCTTGGATAGAATTGGTTTGCATCTCGAAATCCTGCTCCGCAATCTGCTCACTGATAGTGCTGCTCTTGACATTGAGCGTGTTCTGTCTGCCATTCCATATGGTCCAACTCGCACTCACGCCATACGAACCGCTCCAAGTAGCCTTGTCGGCAGCTGAGGAAGCGATACCTCCATTGACGAAACTTGTAGCAGATTCCTGGAAGGGACGGTACTGCACATTCTGCGAAATGTTCGCGTTCAGTGAGGGCAACAACCCTGCTTTCGCCTCCTTCACACTCACCGCCGCGGTGGCAGTAGTTAATTGGCTTTTGCGCAACTGTATATTGTGCTCAAGGGCATGGTCGATGCACTCCTGCAACGTCCACACGCGCTCCTGCGCAGCCAATGCGGTAGTCACGCTAAGGGCTACCGAACATACAAAGGCCTTGTTCATGTTCTTCTTATATATAATAATGTGATTTTCTTTTGCAGTGCAAAAGTACAAATTTATATTATTACCATCTTCCCCATTCCTTTTTTTTATAGAGACTATCGACAAAAGGACGATTTTCGTAGACGAGTGAATGAACGCCTCCCCGTAAGCCTCCACTAAAGGAGAATTCTTATTTATCTTGATAGTTGTACTCTGTGCGCTGTACTCTGTACTCTAAAAAAAAGTTGTATCTTTGTCGGAAATTAACATTGATAATAAACTCACCAAAATGTTTTCAGGAATTGTAGAAGGAATGGCGCGCGTTGTTGCCATTGAAAAAGATCAAGAGAATATCCACTTCACGCTCGAATGCCCTTTCACTTCAGAGTTGAAGATTGACCAGAGTGTGGCGCACAATGGTGTGTGCCTGACCGTAGTGAAAATTGAAGGTAATACTTATGTCGTTACGGCAATGCTCGAAACGCTCCGTCGCTCTAATTTGGGTTGCCTTGAGGTAGGTTCGTTGGTAAACGTGGAGCGCTCTATGATGATGAACGGACGCTTGGACGGTCACATCGTGCAGGGTCACGTAGATGAAACGGCAGAATGTGTAGCGCTTGAGGACGCACAGGGTTCTTACATTTACACGTTCAAGTACAACTACGACGCCGATATGGCGCGCCGTGGTTATTTCACGGTAGACAAAGGCAGCGTGACGGTAAACGGCGTGAGTCTCACCGTTTGCAATCCCACGGAAGATTCTTTCCAAGTTTGCATCATCCCTTACACCTATGAAAATACCAATTTCCACGCGATTAAGGTAGGTACCAAGGTGAACTTGGAGTTTGATATCATTGGAAAGTACATCGCACGCTTGCAGGCGCTGAATTAAACGGGAGGCACGTCCTCGTTGTCAGTTATGAGAACTCGCAAAGACCGCATCACCGCCGTGCTGTCGTACTTGGGCAGCATTATGGACGCTACCGAGACGGAGTTGGACTACACTACGCCGTTTGAACTGCTCATCGCCGTGATGCTCAGTGCGCAGTGTACGGACAAGCGCATCAATCAGGTGACGCCCGCCCTTTTTGCGGCTTATCCTTCGCCCGAAGCGTTGGCAAAGGCTACTCCCGAGGAGGTTTTTGAGTACATCCGCTCGGTGAGTTACCCCAATAATAAGGCGAAGCACCTTGTGGGGATGGCGCAGCGCTTGGTGGCAGACTTCCATTCGGAAGTTCCTACGACGCTTGAAGAACTTACCACCCTCCCAGGGGTAGGGCGTAAAACGGCAAACGTTATTCAGGCAGTAGCCTTCGGAAAGGCGGCGCTCGCAGTGGACACGCACGTCTTCCGCGTGAGTCACCGTCTGAACCTTGTGCCTTCTACTGCTACCACACCCTATGCCGTAGAGAAGGCCCTGAGTCGCTACATCCCCGATGAAACGGTTGCTGCGTCCCACTACTGGCTCCTGCTCCACGGTCGCTACACCTGTACAGCGCGTAAACCGAAGTGTGCCGAGTGCGGACTTGCATATCTTTGTAAGTCAAAAGACAAGAACATATCGTGATGAATTAAGGTCCCATTTCTGCCAAAACGGCAGAAGTGGGACTTCGCTTTCGGACAATTCGGCAGTAAATATTAAAAAATATAGTTTTTTGGGGTGATGGTATAGAATGCGCTATTGGTAAGGGTGACGGAGGTTAGATTACCGTCCCGCATGGACTACTCACTACTCACTACTAACTTTCACATAACCTCAAAACCTAAACTTATGAACTTTCAGAACTTTACAATCAAAGCGCAAGAGGCACTTCAACAAGCCGTAACGCTTGCGCAAAATAACGGACAGCAGGCGGTAACCCCCACACACTTGCTGCACGGTGTGCTTCACGTGGGTGAAAATGTGACGCAGTTCCTGCTCGGCAAGACGGGGGTGAATACCCAACAACTCTTGGCGGTGGTGGATAGCGAACTTCGCAGTATGCCTCGCGTGCAGGGCGGTGGCGAACCTTATCTTGACCGCGACGCTTCGGCGGTGTTGCAAACTGCGCAAGACGTTGCGAAGGCGGAAGGCGATTCGTTTGTTGGTCTTGAAGCACTGCTTCTCGCCTTGCTTAAGAGTAAGGCTACGGCGGGCAGAATGCTGAAAGACGCTGGTCTTACCGAGGCGGCGCTGAAGGCAGCGATTGCCGAACTCCGCAAGGGCAAGAAGGTGGATTCGCCTTCGAGCGAAGATACGTATCAGGCACTGGAAAAATATGCCCGCAACCTCGTTGAGGAAGCCCGTAATGGCAAACTCGACCCCGTCATTGGGCGCGACGATGAAATCCGCCGTGTGCTCCAAATCTTGAGTCGCCGCACGAAGAACAATCCTATTCTCATCGGCGAACCGGGTACGGGTAAAACAGCCATTGTTGAAGGCATCGCAGAGCGCATTGTGCGTGGTGACGTGCCTGAAAACTTGAAGAACAAGCACCTCTATTCTCTTGATATGGGAGCGCTCGTGGCGGGAGCGAAATATAAGGGCGAATTTGAGGAACGCCTGAAGAGCGTGGTCAATGAAGTGACGGCGGCTGAAGGCAATATCATCCTCTTTATCGACGAAATTCACACGCTTGTCGGTGCGGGCAAGAGCGAGGGTGCGATGGACGCGGCAAACATTCTCAAACCCGCTTTGGCGCGTGGCGAACTCCGCAGTATAGGTGCCACTACGCTGGAAGAATATCAGAAGTATTTTGAAAAGGATAAGGCGCTCGAGCGCCGTTTCCAGACAGTTTTGGTTGAAGAACCCACTCCCGAAGACGCGATTTCCATTCTTCGTGGACTCAAAGAGCGTTATGAGAATCACCACCGCGTGCGCATTCAAGACGATGCCTTGATTGCTGCCGTGCAACTCTCTCACCGCTACATTTCCGACCGTTTCCTCCCCGACAAAGCCATCGACTTGATGGACGAAGCGGCGGCGAAGCTCCGCATGGAGCGTGACTCCCAACCCGAGGAGTTGGACGAAGCACAGCGTCGCCTCCGCCAACTCGAGATTGAGCGCGAAGCCATTAAGCGTGAGGGAGACGAAAAGAAACTCGAGACCTTAAACGCCGAGATTGCGACACTTGAAGAACAGGTTAAGGATCTGCGTGCCAAGTGGGAGGGCGAGCGTGGCGTGCTTGCCGAAATCCAGAAACTGAAGCAGGAGAAGGAGCAACTGAACTTCACCGCCGAGCGCCTCGAACGCGAAGGGGATTATGGAAAGGTGGCGGAAATTCGCTACAGTGCCCTTCCCGCCCTCGACCAGCGCTTGGAGCAACTCACAAGTGACCTCAAGGCGCGCCAAGGTGCTGAGGCTATGGTGAAAGAAGTGGTTACCGCCGACGACATTGCCGACATCGTAAGTCGTTGGACGGGTATTCCCGTGACGCGTATGCTTCAAAGTGAGCGCGAACGCCTGTTGCATCTTGACGCAGAACTTCACCACCGTGTGATAGGGCAGGAAGAAGCGGTTACAGCCGTCGCAGATGCCGTACTTCGTAGCCGTGCGGGACTTCAAGACCCGAAGCGCCCGATTGGGTCGTTCATCTTCCTCGGTACGACGGGGGTAGGTAAAACGGAAGTGGCGCGAGCGCTGGCAGAATTGCTCTTCAACGACGAGCAGATGATGACGCGCATCGACATGAGTGAGTACCAGGAGAAGCACAGTGTGAGCCGCCTCGTGGGGGCGCCTCCGGGATACGTGGGGTATGATGAAGGAGGTCAGTTGACCGAGGCGGTGCGTCGCAAACCTTACTCCGTCGTGCTCTTCGACGAGATAGAAAAGGCGCACCCTGACGTGTTCAACATCCTCTTGCAAGTGCTTGACGACGGTCGCCTGACGGACAACAAGGGGCGCACGGTGAACTTCAAGAATACCATTATTATCATGACTTCCAACCTCGGCAGTGCGCACATTCAAGCACGATTTGATGCGGCGCGTGAGGCGGGAACTTCCAACGAAGACTTCTTCGCTCGCGAAGGCGAAACGTTGAAGAATGAGGTCATGGGAATGTTGAAGCAGACCATCCGCCCCGAGTTCCTGAACCGTGTAGACGACATCATCCTCTTCCACCCCTTGAGCGAGTCGGACATTAAGGAAATTGTGCGCCTTCAGGTCGATCAAATTCGCCACCGTTTGGCAGACCAACAAGTAACGCTTTCATTGACAGAAGCAGCGCTTGAATTGATTGCCCACGAAGGCTACGACCCCCACTTTGGAGCGCGTCCCGTAAAGCGTGCCTTGCAGCGCATGTTGCTCAACCAATTGAGTTACGATATTTTGGCGGGAACAATTTCAAAGGATGCCCCCATCGTGGTGGATGCTCAGGCGGATGAGTTGTTGATACACAACGCTTAACGAATATGGTGAAGTGCTTGTTCCCTACGGGTAAAAACACTTCGGTACATCGTAAAAACAAACTCCCTTGTATTTTGGATTATCTTCTGGATAGTTTGAAATACAGGGGAGTTTGTTTTGTAGGTCTCCACCTTACCGTTTGTTGCAACGGAGTTTTGTGTAAAAAAACGTTGTTCTTTCTTAAAATAATTATAGAGTAGGGGGCATAAAATGCCAAAATTCATTAACTTTGGCGCATATTATTTCCAACACAAGAGGCGTGGAAGGTCGTATGTGCCTTTCACGATGCTTTATTTTAGACAGCTTGACCAACACAATGAAACGAATTTTCTTGTTCTTACTTACGCTCCTTCCCCTTTGGGCATTTGCCCAAAATGCGCCCAAGCGCGAATTTCGCGGAGCGTGGATTCAAATCATTAACGGACAATTTCAGGGGATGAGTCGCCACCAGATGCAGGCGAATCTCACGAACCAGCTCAACGTGCTCCAAGCCTGTGGGGTCAATACGATTATCTTTCAGGTGCGTGGCGAGGCTGATGCGCTTTATGAAAGCCCCTACGAACCCTGGTCGCGCTTCTTGACGGGCAAGCAGGGACAACCGCCTTCACCTTATTGGGACCCCTTGGCGTGGATGGTGCAGGAATGTCACAAGCGCAATATGGAACTCCATGCGTGGATAAATCCTTTCCGTGCCAAGACGAAGGGCACTACGGAATTGGCAGTAACGCACCCCTATGTGCAACATCCCGAGCGCTTCTTCAGTTATGGCGACCTCCTCATCTTCGACCCTGGTCAGCCAGAGAACCACGAGTACATCTGCAAGGTGGTGGAAGACATTGTGAAGCGCTACGATATTGACGGACTCCACATCGACGACTATTTCTACCCTTACCCCGAGGCGGGAAAGAAGATTCCCGACGATGTCACCTTTACGCTTTACAGCAATGGGTATAAGGACCGTGATGATTGGCGTCGCTACAACGTGAATTGCTTTATCGAAAAGTTGTCTACCACGATTCACCGTGCGAAACCCTGGGTGAAGTTTGGCGTGAGCCCCTTCGGTATTTACCATAACGAGAAGAATGGCGGTTTTGTGCCGGGCAGTAAGACCAACGGTCTTCAGAATTACGACGACCTCTATGCCGACATCATCTTCTGGGTGAATAAGGGTTGGGTAGACTACAATGTGCCCCAAATCTATTGGGAGATTGGCCATAAGGCGGCAGACTACGACGAATTGATTCGTTGGTGGTCGCGCTATGCCAGCAACCGTCCCCTCATCATTGGGCAGGATGTGGAACGTACGGTAAAGGCGAAGGATAAGAACAATCCTGCGCAAAACCAGATGGCAGAAAAGTTCCGCTTGCAGCGCACGCTCCCCAACGTTGACGGTTCTTGTCTGTGGTACAGTGCAGCGGTGGTGCGCAACGAGGGTGGTTATGCTTCTCAATTAGCGTACAACTATCATGCAACGCCCGCTTTGCAACCCCTCATGCCCTTCCTCGACGATGAGGCGCCGGGTAAGGTGAAGAAACTCAAGGCGCTCTGGATGCCCGACGGGTATTACCTCTTCTGGCAGGCACCTGCGGGCAAGCACGAGTTGGATAAGGCGCAGAAGTACGTGGTCTACCGTTTTGAGGGTAAGGAAAAGGTAAACCTTGACAACCCCAAGAATATCGTAACCATTACAGATAAAACCATGCTCCGACTTCCCTATAAGGATGGCAAGACGAAGTATACCTATGTGGTGACAGCGCTTGACCGCCTCCAGAATGAAAGCAAGTTGGCGAAGCGTAAGGTGAAACTTTAGAGTTTAGAGGTTTAGATATTCTAGATGTTCTAGAACTTCTAGATTGCACTCACAAAAACAACACACTAAATTATGAAAGTACTTAAATTTGGCGGTTCCTCTGTAGGTTCCGTTACTGGATTACATAACATAAAGAAAATTGCTGAAGGCGCTGACCAACCGCTCATCGTGGTGGTGTCTGCCCTTGGCGGTATTACTGATAAACTTATTGCTCTTGGCAAGCGCGCAGGGGCAGGGGATATTGCCTATATCGGCGATCTCGATGCTATTATCCGCCGTCACCTTGACTTGGTGAAGACGGAGATTGCGGAAGAAAAGCAGGCGGCATTGATGGCAGACTTGGAGGCGCTCTTCCACGACTTGCGCAGCATCCTTCACGGCGTGTATCTCATCCAAGACCTTACGCAGAAGACGGCAGATGCCATTGTGGCGTTTGGCGAACGCCTCTCGTCGCTCATCGTGGCGACCTTCATCGACGATGCCAAGCATTACGACAGTCGTACCCTCTTTAAGACGACACGTCAGGGCGAGAAGCACCTTGTAGATTACGACCTTACGAACAAAAATATCCTTGACAACTTTGCCAATCACCAGGGAATTGCCGTGATGGGTGGTTTCATCGCTACGGATGCCGTAACGGGGGTTACGACAAACCTCGGACGCGGTGGTTCCGACTTTACAGCAGCCATCCTTGCGGCAGCACTCGATGCGGAGGTACTTGAAATTTGGACCGACGTAGATGGATTTATGACTGCCGACCCTCGCGTGATTTCTACTGCCTATACCATTGATGAATTGACCTATGGTGAGGCGATGGAACTCTGCAACTTCGGTGCGAAGGTGGTGTATCCGCCCACGATTTACCCCGTGTGTGTGAAGAACATCCCCATCCTTATCAAGAATACCTTGAACCCCACGGCGAAGGGTAGTATCATTCACGCCAAGGCGGAAAGTAGCAAGAGCCCCATCCGTGGTATTTCTTCGGTCAACGAAATGTCGCTCGTTACGGTGAGTGGTCTTTCAATGGTAGGGGTAGTTGGTGTGAACCGTCGCATCTTTGCTACGCTCGCCAAGGGAGGGATCAGCGTCTTCATGGTGGCGCAGACTTCTTCTGAAACAAGCACCTCCCTTTGTGTTACGACGCAGGACGCGGAAAAGGCATGTCAGTTGCTCGACAAGGAATTTGAAAAGGAAATTCAAGACGGTGCGATGCACCACACCAGCAAGCAGGACGGATTGGCTACCGTAGCCGTAGTCGGCGAACGCATGAAGCAACATTCCGGTACGGCGGGAAAACTCTTTACCGTCTTGGGCAAGAACGGTATCAGCATCTGCGCGATGTCGCAAGGCGCATTGGAAATGAACATCTCCTTTGTGGTTGAAAAACATCAGTTGCGCAAGGCGCTCAACGTGCTCCACGACAGTTTTTTTCTCAGTCAGCACGAGGAACTTAATGTTTTCTTGTGCGGAACCGGAACGGTAGGTGGAAGTCTTCTCCAACAGTTGGCAGCACAACGCCAAATGCTCATGGAAGAACGCGGACTGAAGGTTAATCTGGTGGGCGTTTGCGGTCGCACAAAGGCTGCCTTCTCTCGAGAAGGTATTGACCCTGCACGCTATAAGGAAATCCTTGCTGAAAGTGGTAAGGAAGGTGGCGTAGAACGTATGGTGGATGAAATCTTGGAGATGAACATCTTCAACTCAGTCTTTGTGGACTGTACGGCAAGCGAAGAAGTGGCGGCGCAATACGGACGTTTGCTCAGCGCGAACGTATCTGTGGTGGCGGCAAACAAGGTGGCGGCGTCGTCTAACTATGATAACTACGAGCACCTGAAACACCTGGCGCGCGAACGCGGAGTGAAATACCTCTTTGAAACAAACGTGGGCGCCGGTCTTCCCATCATCAACACGATTAACGACCTCCGTGCTTCGGGCGACAAGATTTTGCGCATCGAGGCGGTATTGAGCGGCACGCTGAACTTTGTCTTCAATACACTTTCGGCAGAAATTCCTTTGAGTAAGGCGGTGCAGATGGCGAAGGAGGCAGGGTATAGCGAACCCGACCCCCGCATCGACCTTTCAGGTAAGGACGTAATTCGCAAGATTACCATCTTGGCACGCGAAAGTGGTTACCGCGTAGAGGCGGACGAGATTGAGAAGAACCTCTTTATCCCCGCGTCGCTCTTCGACGGCACGATTGACGAATTCTGGGCAGGTCTTCCCGCCCTTGATGCCCAATTCGAGGCAGAACGTCAGCGCCTTGTGCGCGAAAACAAGCGTTGGCGCTTCGTGGCAGAGTGGGCAGACGGCAAGGGTAAGGCTAGTTTGCGCGAAATTCCCCTTGGTCACCCCTTCTATGACTTGGAGGGTTCCAACAATATCATCTTGCTCAACACAGAACGCTATCGCGAATATCCCATGCTCATTCAGGGTTACGGCGCAGGCGCAGCCGTGACGGCGGCAGGCGTATTTGCGGATGTGTTGCGGGTAAGCAATATTTAGTAAATGAGAAAGGAGAAATGAGAAAGGAGAAATGTGCTGGCGCATGACTCCCCGCATGGTTAAAGCATTTCTCCTTTCTCCTTTCTTATTTCTCATTTGTGCTGGCGCATGACTCCCCGCATGGTTAAAGCTTTTCTCCTTTCTCCTTTCTTATTTCTCCTTTCCTTATGAAGTCTCTTTCCCTCCGCGTCTACCCCTCCGTGGCGGCACAAGATGCGGAACTCCGAAAATACATAGCGCGTGAATTGGGGGTAAATCCCAAAAGCGTGACGGCGGTGAAGGTGCGCAAGCGCAGTATTGACGCGCGCCAACGCACGATTTACGTAAACCTCACCGTGGATGCTTACGTCAATGAAGAACCTCCCACGTTGGACTTCGCGCCTATTGAGTATCCGAACGTCGAAGGTGCTGCGCCCGTAATTGTTGTGGGGGCAGGACCTGGTGGACTCTTTGCCGCCCTGCGTCTTATCGAATTGGGCAAGCGCCCCATTGTTTTGGAGCGCGGAAAAGACGTGCACGAGCGCCGCAAGGACATTGCGCGCATCAGTCGTGAGCACCTTGTGGACAGCGAAAGTAACTACTCCTTCGGCGAAGGAGGTGCGGGTGCTTACTCTGACGGTAAATTGTTCACCCGCTCGAAGAAGCGCGGGAATGTAGATAAGATTTTGCGCGTCTTCTGCCAACATGGCGCTTCGACCGACATACTTGTGGACGCCCATCCGCACATCGGTACCGACCGTCTCCCCCGCATTATCGAAAATATGCGTGAGCAGATTCGCCGTAGCGGAGGCGAGGTGCATTTCAACGCTCGTGTGGACCGCCTTTTGGTGCAGAACGGCACGAAGGTGGTGGGCGTAGAAACGGCAGACGGACGTAGTTTTCAGGGTCCCGTAATCTTGGCGACGGGGCACTCCGCGCGCGACGTCTATCGCTACCTTCACGCTTCAGGCATCGAACTCGAGGCGAAGGGCATTGCAGTCGGTGTGCGCTTGGAGCACCCATCGCACCTCATTGACCAACTTCAATATCACAATCGCGAAGGGCGTGGAAAGTATCTCCCTGCGGCGGAATACAGTTACGTTGCCCAGTGCGGCGGTCGCGGCGTCTATAGTTTCTGCATGTGCCCCGGTGGCGTAGTGGTCCCCGCGGCAAGTGGTCCCGAGCAACTTGTGGTCAACGGCATGAGCCCCTCGACGCGCAACACGGCATGGAGCAACTCCGGCATGGTGGTAGAAACGCGCTTGGAAGACCTTGACGGCGAACTCCGTCCGTTTATGCAAGAAACCTTTCAGGATGAAGCGTTTGCGAGTGTGCACAAGGACTTCGGAGATGCCGAAAATCCATTGCGCATGATGTATTTCCAAGAAGCGCTTGAGCGTGCCTGCTGGATACAAGGCAACCGCCGACAAACGGCACCCGCACAGCGCATGCACGACTTCGTAAACCGCAAACTTTCTGCCGATTTGCCCGCTACGAGTTACTCCCCCGGACTCATCGCGTCCCCCTTGCATTTCTGGATGCCAAAGTTTGTCACCACCCGCTTGGCAGAGGGCTTCCAAACCTTCGGACAGCGCAGTCGCGGATTCCTCACCAACGAGGCACAACTTATTGCTACCGAGACGCGTACTTCGGCCCCTGTGCGCATTCCCCGAAATGGCGAAACCCTTGCCCACGTCCGCCTTGAGGGACTCTATCCTTGTGGCGAAGGAGCGGGTTATGCGGGCGGCATAGTCAGTGCTGCGGTGGACGGTGAGCGTTGCGCGGAGGCAGCAAGCGGTATCATGTAATGCCAGTTGACGGTTAATTTTAGGTGCTAAACGACTTCAAATATGATGTTTGAGGGGCGCTCCTTGAAAAAAGCAAGGATAGCGCCCCTCATTATTTATAAAAAAGCAGTAACTTTGCACGATAATGCGTAGTCTACACTCTTTATATTTAGCAATGTTGGTGTTCTTCACTGTTGCCGTTCAAAGTAGGGCGGAGAAGGTGGAGAGCGGTCCCGTTGTGGTAAGTTTAATTACCTGTTACCCTGGCGACTTGACGTATGAACTTTACGGCCATTCGGCATTGCGCGTGATGGACTTGGAGAAGGGTACGGACTGGGTGTACAACTACGGCATCTTCGACTTTGAGAGCGACAACTTCGTGTTGCGCTTCATTCTCGGCAAGACCGACTATCTGTTGGGAGTCACGACCTATCCGTATTTTTACTATGTGTATGCCTCCGAAGGCAGACGCATGGATGAGCAGGTGCTGAACCTGACCCCCACGGAGGCGCGGCGCTTGCAGGCGCTGTTGGATGAAAATGCGCGCCCCGAAAACCGTGTGTACCGCTACAATTTCTTGGAAGATAATTGCGTGACGCGTGCCGTGGATATAGTGGCGAAGGCGGTGGATGGAAACGTGACTTTTCCCGAGGCGCAGCAGGGAAAGACCTTCCGCGCGTTGGTAAAGGAGCACACGGAGCGTAACCCCTGGGATTACTTTTGCCAGAACGTGATGCTCGGCATGGAGGTCGATACCCTCATCGGTGTGCGCGGACAAATGTTCGCTCCGCTTTATGCAGAGCGCTTGGTGGCGGGTGCAACCATCACCGATACGGCGGGCATAGAGCGCCCCTTGGTGGCAAAGACCACCCAACTGACCGCAGATCAGACGCAGTTTGCACCGCATCCCTTGAGTCCGCAAGTTATATTCGGAGCCTTGCTCGTACTTGCTGTAGTGCTTGTCGTGCTGTTAAGATTGGGGTGGCGAAAGACGTTCTACGCCGTTGAAACGCCCCTCCTGCTCGTGCAAGGATTGGCGGGGTGCATCATCTTCACCCTTTGCTTCTTCTCCGAACATCCAGCGGTGGACAATAACTGGAACTTGCTTCTGCTGAATCCGCTACCACTTTTGGCAATACCTTACCAGTGGTGGGCAGTGAGTAAGGGTCACCGCAATTACTATCCTTTCGTGCAACTCACGTTGCTTGCCGCCTATGCTTTTGGCGTAGGAATGCTCCATGCGCAGGGCGTGGTTGGCGCCGTGTGGTTGGTAGTGGCGGTATTGGCCGTGTTGAATTTTGGAAAGGTAGTTGCTTATAGAAATTATAGATAGTCTATAGGCTCTAGAAAATCTAGAATTTCTAGACTATCTAGAGCCTATAGAAAATCTACTATTCCCCTTGATTAATAGAAAAATATGAAAAATACTCCCTCAAATACGCATCGCACAACGTTGCTGCTTTCGCTTCTGCTTGCCGTCTCTACACTCTCTTCGGCGCAGGGAAGTAAGGCGGCGAATGGTGTGCCACGCGTGGTGGTAAACATTCTTGTTGACCAGTTGCGCTCGGATTACCTTGAGGCCTTCATGCCGCTGTATGGCGAGGAGGGTTTTAAGAAACTCCTGAACGAAGGGCGCGTCTATACACAGGCGGAATATCCTTTGGCAAATCCCGATTTGGCTTCGGCATCTGCGTCGCTCGCTACGGGTACTTCGCCCTCCAACCACGGCATTACGGGTAAGAAATGGATTGACCGCAACACCCTTCGCCCTGTCTTCTGTTGCGATGATAGTAAGTACACGGGGGCGGGTACTACGGACGCTACTTCTCCCAAGCATCTTGGTGTGACCACCATTGGTGACGAACTCAAAGTGGCATCTGAAGGTAAGGCGCTTGTTTATGCCATTGCGCCCTTCCGCGAGGCGGCGGTATTCTCGGCTGGTCATGCTGCGAATGCTGCACTTTGGATGGACAACAATACGGGCAATTGGGTAAGTTCTTCTTACTACGGTGGACTTCCTGCTTGGGTGACGGTGCACAACCAGTTTCAGGATTATGCCAGCAAAATTAAGAACACTACTTGGCAGCCTATAAATCCCTTGACGGGCAACTTCAGTTACTTCCTCTCGGGTGGTGTGAAGGACCCCTTTAAGCACAAGTTTAAGACCGAGACAGCGTTTGTAGATTACAAGACAAGCGGACTCATCAATGAGGAAGTAGGACTTCTTGCTACCTCGTGCTTGACCAACACTATGATTGGGCGCGATGATATTACCGACTACCTCTCCGTAACCTTCTACGCCGGAAATTTCCGCCACCAGACGGCTTCCGTAGCGCCCATTGAATTGCAAGATATTTATGTGCGCCTCGACCGCGCTTTGGCAGAGTTGGTTGCAGCAGTAGAAAAGAAGGTGGGACGTGAGAATGCCCTCTTCGTATTGACCTCTTCTGG
Source organism: Alloprevotella sp. (assembly GCA_045126825.1). Classification (GTDB taxonomy): domain Bacteria; phylum Bacteroidota; class Bacteroidia; order Bacteroidales; family Bacteroidaceae; genus Alloprevotella. Next base: position 28,054 of record JBGVPF010000055.1, on the reverse strand, counting down.
TTATGCCGATGAGGAAAGTGCCGACCTTTCTACTTATAAGATTCCCACGGGTAAGTTTGACGTGGTGCGCACGGCAAGCATGCTCAACATTTACTTGGCTGCGATTTACGGTCCTGGTCAGTTTGTTGAGGCTACGCACGGCACGCAGTTCTACCTCAACCATAAACTTATTGAAGAGCGCCAAATCAGTTTGACCGAACTCCTTGAACGTGCGCAAGACTTGCTCCTGCAGTTCTCCGGCGTAAAGGACGTTTATACTTCTCAACGTTTGCTTCAAGGCGCTTGGACTCCGGGCATCAGCAGAATCCGTGGTGGGTATAATGCCGCTACTTCTGGTGATATCTTCTTAGAAATTGCTCCCGGGTGGCGCTATGTGAATGCCGACACCAAGGAAAATCAGTTGGTGAGAGCGTCGTATATTCCATTCCCCATCGTCTTCTACGGGCACACTACGGTAAGTGCAAAGATTGACACGCCCGTTACGATAGATTTCATTGCGCCCACGCTCTCCAAGGTGATGCGTATTCGCGCCCCGAATGCTTGTAGCAATGCTCCGCTCTCCTTGAGCAATGTGCAATGAGCGGTTAACAATGAACGATGAATGGTTAGCGATGAACGTTGAACGTTTTGAGATGGGAGGGGATACCATGCGGTACTCCACTCGTTTATATCGCCAACCATCTTGTTTACTTGTACCTGTAAACTCGTCTACTAAAAAAAGAGCGTCCGAATGGTGCTCTTCCAAATTCAGAAACTCAAAAACACTATGGACATATTCAAATTCCTTACCAAACTCTTTGGTACAAAATCACAGCGCGACATTAAGGCCATCAAACCTATTGTCGATGAAATCCTCCGCATCTATCCTGGGATTGATGCCCTCTCTAACGACGACCTCCGTGCGAAGACACGTGAATTGAAGAAGATTGTACAGTCGTCTGGCGATGACCTCCGCAAGGAGATTGATACGCTTAAGGCAAAGATTGAAGACACTCCCATTGAGGAGCGCGAGTTTATTTTCAAGAAGATTGACAAACTCGAAAAGGAAATCCTTGAGCGCTATGAAGAAAAACTCAATGAAGTGCTCCCCACAGCCTTTGCTATCGTAAAATCTACCTGCCGCCGTTTCAAGGACAGCACAGGTCGCTTTGACATCGTGCTTACCGCAACGGACTTCGACCGTGAGATGGCGGTGATGTATCCCGACGTGGTGCAGATTGAGGGTGACAAAGCGCTTTACGACGATGACTTTGAAGACAGCGACTGGAATATGGATCCCTATCCCTGTCAGTTGTTTGGTGGTGTAGCCATCCATCAGGGTAAGATTGCCGAAATGGCTACGGGGGAAGGTAAGACGCTCACTTCTACCTTGCCCATCTACTTGAACGCCCTTACAGGTAACGGTGTGCACGTCGTAACGGTCAACGACTACCTCGCGAAGCGTGACGCCCGTTGGAACGCGCCCCTTTACTTGTTCCACGAACTTTCGGTGGACTGTATCGACAAGCACCAGCCCAACTCCGAAGCGCGTCGCCGTGCGTACCAGGCCGATATTACATACGGTACAAACAACGAATTTGGTTTCGACTACTTGCGCGACAACATGGCAATGAGTCCCAAGGACCTCGTTCAGCGCATGCACAACTTCGCTATTGTCGACGAAGCAGACTCTGTGCTCATCGACGATGCCCGTACGCCGCTCATCATTTCGGGTCCCGTGCCCAAGGGTGATGTTCAACTTTTTGAACAGTACCAACCCCTTGTGGAAAAACTCGTGACCGTTCAGAAGCAGTTGGCTACCCAACTCCTCACCGAGGCAAAGAAACTCGTGGAGTCGGGAGATAAGGAACAGCGTGAGCAAGGTTTCCTCCAGCTCTTCCGTTCGCACAAGGCGCTTCCCAAGAACAAACCCCTCATCAAGTTCCTCTCTGAACCGGGTGTGAAGACGGGTATGCTCCGCACGGAAGAAATCTACATGGAGAACAACAACAAGCGCATGCCCGAGGCGGTGGCGCCCCTCTACTTCGTGGCGGATGAAAAGATGCACTCTTGCGACCTCACGGATAAGGGTACTGCGTGGTTGGCACAGCAGGTGGGTGACGAAACCCTCTTCGTGCTCCCCGACATTACGGCAGAAATCTCTGCGCTCAAGGCAATGGGACTTCCCGATGAAGAACGCATTGCTCGCGAGGATGCACTCTATGCCGACTATGCCGTAAAGAGTGAGCGTATCCACACGATTCAGCAACTCTTGAAGGCGTACTCAATGTTCGACCTCAACGTGGACTACGTCGTAATGGACGGTCAGGTGAAGATTGTAGACGAACAGACGGGTCGTATCATGGAAGGTCGCCGCTGGAGCGACGGTCTCCACCAGGCGGTAGAAGCTAAGGAACACGTAAAGGTGGAAGCGGCTACGCAGACCTTCGCTACGATTACCCTTCAGAACTACTTCCGTATGTACCACAAGATTTCAGGTATGACTGGTACAGCAAGTACGGAAGCGGGTGAACTTTGGAACATCTACAAACTCGACGTGGTGGAAATCCCCACCAACATGCAGTGGAAGGACCTCAATGGTCCCGCCAATAACCGCAATGACCAGAACGACCGTGTCTATAAGACCAACCGCGAAAAGTATGCTGCCGTAATCGAAGAGATTATCAAGGAGCGCAATGCCGGTCGTCCTACTCTTGTAGGTACAACGAGCGTAGAAATCTCCGAACTTCTTTCTCGTATGCTCCGCATGCGCGACATTCCTCACCAGGTGTTGAACGCGAAGCTCCACCAAGCGGAAGCCGACATCGTAAAGAATGCGGGTCGTAGCACTGACGGTAAGGGTGCCGTTACGATTGCCACCAACATGGCAGGTCGTGGTACCGACATCAAGTTGAGCGACGAAGTGAAGGCGGCAGGTGGTCTTGCCATCATCGGTACGGAGCGCCACGAAAGCCGTCGTGTAGACCGCCAGCTCCGTGGTCGTGCCGGTCGTCAGGGAGACCCCGGTTCATCCATCTTCTTCGTGTCACTCGAAGACCAACTCATGCGCCTCAACGGTGGTGACAAGATTTCAAAGGTGATGGACAAGCTTGGCTTTAAGGAAGGTGAAGTGCTCGAAGCGCCCATGATCAATTCCAGCATCGAACGTGCGCAGAAGAAGGTGGAAGAAAACAACTTCGGCATCCGTAAGCGCCTCCTTGAATACGACGACGTGATGAATAAGCAGCGCTCTGTGATTTACGAAAAGCGCCGCCACGCCCTTATGGGTGAACGTATTGGCATGGACATTGCCAACATGATTTGGGACCGCTGTATCTACATCGTTGAAAAGAGTGCCGACTACGACGCGTGTCGTGATAGTTTCATTGAAATCATGGCAATGGACGCTCCCTTCACGGCTGAAGAATACGGTTCTATGAAACCCGAAGACCTCTTTGAACGTGCTTTCGAGGCAGCTATGGCGAACTTCAAGCGTCGCACCGACCGCCTTGCGGAAATCGCCGTGCCCGTCATCAAGCAGGTGTACGAACAGCAGTCGCATGTGTATGAGAACATCCTCATCCCCATCACGGACGGCAAACTCGTTTACAACATTCGCACGAACCTCCAGAAGGCGTACGAGAGTGAAAGCAAGGAAGTGGTGAAGGACTTTGAAAAGGCCATCCTCCTCCACAACATCGACGATGCTTGGAAGGAAAACCTCCGCGCCCTTGATGAACTCAAGCACTCTGTACACAACGCCAGCTACGAGCAGAAGGATCCTCTCCTCATCTTCAAACTCGAGAGCGTAAAGCTCTTCGACGACATGGTGAACAAGATCAACAACGCTACCGTAGCCACCCTGATGCGCGCACAAATCCCTGTGCAGGCACCCCAACAGGTGCGTGAGGCAGCGCCCGAACCCGAGCGTCCCAAGCAGCAGTTGCAGGAATCACACGGAGGCAGTCAGTCTCCCGATAATTCTATGCAGAAGGCAGCACAGCGCGACACCCGCGAACGCGCTCCCCAGCCCTTCGTGAAGGAACAACTTCCCGGTCGCAACGACCCCTGTCCTTGCGGTAGCGGAAAGAAGTTTAAGAATTGCCACGGCAAGGGACTTTAATACAAACTAAAAAAGTTGCTTCCCACACGGGAGGCAACTTTTTTGTTTTTAGGCTGCAGGCAGTAATAGGCAGTAACAGGCAGTAACAGGCAATCAGGGCCAACAAGTCTTAACAGGCAATGACAGGTCTTAACAACCATGCGGGGCGAGTGCCCAATCAATCTTTTCATGGCGCCAACCCAGCTTCATCGCGCCAGCTTGAATCCGTCGCCCTTTCCCCTCAAAAACTATCCTTCCCTCACCACCAAGATACTCACCTCAAAAAGCAACCACATGGGAATCGCTACTAACATGAGGGTAAAGGCATCAGCCGTGGGCGTGATGATGGCGGCAAGGATGAGCAGCCCTACGATGACGTGGCGGCGGTAGTGGCGCATCGTTTGTGCGCGGATGAGTCCTACGCCCGCAAGGAGGTGGCAGAGAATGGGGATTTCAAACACGACGCCCATTGAGAGTGACAACATCAAGAGCGTTTCGAGGTAGGAGGAGAGCGTTACGGTATTCGCCACCATGCTGCTCACTTGATACGTGCCTAAAAAGCGGAACGTCAAGGGGAAGATAAGGAAGTAGGTGAGCAATAGCCCTAATATAAACATCAGGTAACCGCTGATTACGATACGAATGCCCAAGAGGCGCTCGTGGCGGTAGAGGGCGGGGGCCACGAAGTGGAACAGCAGATAGATGACGTAGGGCGAGGCTACCAACAATCCCACGGCAAATGCTGCCTTGAGGTGGAGCATAAACTGTTGGGCGAGTCCCGTGTTGAAGAGTTGCACCTCTAACGGTGCCAAGGGTTCAGCACCTCCCGAGGTGACGAAGTTTGCAACCTCTTCCAGCAGACGGTAAGTCACAAAATTGTCGGAGCAGGGTGCGAGCAGAAAATCGAAGAGTTCACGCTTAAAGCAGAAGGCCGCAATGGAGCAAACCACTACGGCAATTCCTATCTTGATGATGCTACTGCGCAGGGCATCAAGATGTTCCCAAAAAGTCTGAGGAGCAGAAGTCGCCACGCGAGGTTACTTTTTCGCTTCGTCGTCTTCCGCCTCCTTCCCATTCATGGCGTCCTTAAAACTGCGGACACCCTTACCAAGTCCCTTCATAAGTTCAGGGATTTTCTTACCACCAAAGAAGAGCAAGACCACGAGGGCTATAATGACGATTTCTTGAAAGCCAATTCCAAACATAATATTGAGGTTATGAGGTTGTAAGGTTATGAGGTTATGAGGTTTTGAGGGGGGTAAGAGCCTAACAGGCCATAACAGGCTATAACAAGCCTTAACAGGGCTGGCACAGTGGGGAGAGACAAGCCTTAACAAGGCAACCGCAGTAAGAATCTCAATTGAAAGATTGCACCGCAAGGTTGTTGAGGCCTGTTATGGCATGTTACTGCCTGTTAGGCCCTAAAAAGTTGTCTCTGTCTGTTAATCTCTAAAGTTGTCCCTGCCTATTAAACTTGCCACCACAACTTGCAACGCCACTCCAGGCAAGCAAAGCCACAAGGTGGTTGCGCTTGAAAGTAATGCCCATTCTGCGACACCACCGAGGAGTTGTGCGCCAATGATGAACAATACTGCCACCAACAAAGGTTTGCGCACCTTGCTTGTCATTGCCCAACTCACGCCGAGTGCCAAAACTACCGACTTGAGGAGCACAACGGGAAGCATCGCTACGGAAGGCATGCTAAACCAAAGCGTGTTAAGCAGCGGACTCACCAATGCCGTGAGCAACGCTACGCGCCATCCCCATCGGCAAGCAGCAATGAGCGTGAAGAGGTAAATGGGTTGAAACAGCAATCCGCCCTGGGGCACAAGGTGGCACAACTGGGGAAGTGCAATATTTCCTGCCGTAAAGAGGGTTGCAAAAAGGTAAGTGCGCCAATTGTCAAGCGTTAGCGCTGCGGCGCGGGAAGTATATTCCATAATTATTGTTTTAATAAATCAAAGTAATGAGGTGGAAATCCTTGTATCAGTATTTGTTACTGCCTCTTAAGACCTTCCACAAAATCCCCTATAGCATCCACCATATCCTCCAGTTTCTCTAACGGAAGACAGCGTTGCTCTACAGGGCAGATGCCCGTTCCTGCACGGTTAATGATGTTGTCGGTGAGGGTTGCGTAACTTACATCAATATCGAAAGCCTGAAACAATGTCAAGGCGGGTTGACTGATCACATCCGCATAGACCTTCTTAACCCCTCCCCGAATCATCAGCGCTGCTGCTCCTTTGCCAATGACCTTATCAGCAACACTGCTCCCCTGTAAAAAGTCGGGGGCGGTAGTCAGCAACTCATACAAGTCCGCCACCCCCCGCTGCGTAAAAGTGCGCACTTCCATCCCCTTGCGGATGACGCAAGAGAAATTGCCGGTGTGGAGTAGGGGGATGAGGGAATGCATAGGGAGTGAGTAGTTAGGAGTGAGTAGTGAGTAGTAATGGCTGGCGCAGTAGTAAAATCAATTGACCACAATCCCGCATGGCTGTTAAGGCCTGTTCCGGCTTGTTATTGCCTATTAGGCCTGAAAACCTGTTAGTCTTGAATGTTTGTCTTGCCAGAATCCTTTACCCCTTACAGCGTCTCCTGCTTCAACTTCTCCACGAACTCATCAATGCGCTGGAGCTGTCGAGGAATCTTGATGTTCTGCGGACAGTGCTTGTTACATTTACCACAGCCGATGCAGTGGTCCGCCTGGCGCAATTTCTCTACCGCGCGGTCGTAGCCCACCAAGAAGGCACGGCGCGCTTCCTTGTAATTGGGGTCTTGACGACTCTCTGCCACATTACCTTCGTTCACGCACTTGTTGTAATACATGAATAGCGAGGGGATGTCAATGCCGTAGGGGCAGGGCATACAGTAGGCGCAGTAGTTACACGGAATGGTGGGGTACTGCTCCATGAGTTTGGCGGCATGGAACAGGAATTCGTTTTCCTCTTCCGTCAGGGGTACGAGTGGAGCGTACGAACGGATGTTGTCTTCTAAGTGTTCCTTGTAGGTCATGCCGCTCAAGACGGTCATCACGCCCTTTGGCGTACCCGCAAAGCGGAATGCCCATGAAGCGACGCTGCGCTCAGGGTCTTTTTCTTTCAAGAGGGCAACCACGTGGTCGGGCACCTTTGAGAGGCGTCCACCGAGCAGGGGTTCCATAATTTGCACGGGGATGCCGCGCTTTTCAAGTTCCTCATAGAGGTACTTCGCTCCGATACCGCTACCCTTGGCAATATGCCAGTCCACGTAGTTCATCTGTATGAGCACAAAGTCCCAGTGGTACTGGTCGTGAAGGGCGAGCATTTCGTCAAACACTTCCTTCGAACCGTGGAACGACCAACCCAAGCGACGGATGCGTCCCGCCTTGCGTTCTTCAACAAGGAAGTCCAGCATGCCGTTGTCCACATAGCGACGGCGGAAAGCATCCATACCGCCACCACCGATAGAGTGGAGCAGGTAGTAGTCAATATAGTCCACCTGAAGGTCCTTAAACGATTGACGATACATCGCCAAGGAATTTTCACGCGTATAGTCTGAGAAGTTTGACAACTTCGTAGAGATGTAGAACGACTCACGGGGGTGACGCTTCAAGGCATTCCCCGTAGCCTTTTCCGACCAACCCTGCACATACACGGGCGATGTGTCAAAGTAATTTACCCCGTGCGCAATGGCATAGTCCACGAGTTCATTCACAGCATCTTGGTCAATCATATTCCCCTCACCATTAGGATTAGGAATGGTCGGCCAGCGCATACAACCGTAACCGAGGAGCGAGGGGCGGTCGTCGCCCAGTCCCGGGAACGATCGGCACGTCATCTGGTCCGTAGGCACAGGACCAAGTTCTTTACTCGTGAGTTCAGCACCCTTCTTAGGCGCACAACTATATAGTCCGGCAGTTGTAGCCGAAGTAATACCTACTATTTTGAGAAATTCACGTCTGTCCATTTTTAGAAAGGAGAAATGAGAAAGGAAAAAGGAGAAAGGAGAAAGGGCTGGAAAGAGTATCAGGCCGAACAGGCCAGAACGGGCCATGACGAGCCTTAACAGGGGGCTGGCGCGGTAGTAATTTGATCGGGGCATTATCCCGCAGGTTGTTAAGGCCTGTTCCTGCCTGTTATTGCCTATTAGGCCCTAAAACTTGTTATTGCCCGTTAGTCCTAAAAACCGCATGGTCTTAAAACCTTAAAACCTCCAAGCGAAGCGACCTTATAACCTCATAAATCACATTATTTTCTGCGTATCCAGCCCCTCTACCACAATAGCACTAAACGGTCGTGAGGGACAAAGATTTTCGCAAGCGCCACAGCCGATGCAACGTTCTGTATTGATGGCAGGAATCTTCACGCTCTTGTCGTCGCCCTCCACCGAGGGAATCATCTGAATCGCTCCCGTGGGGCAGTGGCGGGCGCAATTGCCGCAACTTACGCCTTCCGTTAGGGGTAAGCAGTTTTTCTTAATCCATACGGCGCGACCAATTTGTCGAGAAGACTTCTCCTCACGTGTCAATGCCGTGAGTGCGCCTGTGGGACACACATTCGAGCAACTCGTACACTCGGGGCGGCAATAACCGCGCTCATAACTCACCTCGGGTTGCATCAAGCGCTCCAAGGCATTTGAGGGGCGTAACACCTGATTGGGACACGCCGACACGCAGAGCTGACACGCCGTACACGCCTTTGTGAAGTGGCGCACGTTCATCGCTCCAGGAGGTAGGATAGGGGTTTCACGCTGAGGCGCCACCTTATCTTCAATCACGGCAAGTCCGCCGTCCACCTTCTTCTTCTGCGCCTGCACCGCTGTTGCTGCCGTAGCGATTACGGCACCCGTCAGGAAGGCACGGCGAGAGTCTGAAGCAGGTGCCTCTTTCGTTGGAGCAGCTTCCGCCTTGCAAGATGCCTCAGGTGTCTTCATGGCATAACTGATGGCCCCACGCTTACACTTGCTGATGCAGTCCATACACATCACGCAGCGCGAGTAGTCAATCTCATGCTCCTTACTGTTGATGCACGCACCCTTGCAATTCTTTTCACACAGGCGGCAACCGTTACACTTTGACGTGTCAATCACGGGGCGCAACATGTACTTCTGGTTCACCTTGCTGAGCAGTCCCAACAGGGTCCCTACGGGGCATATCGTGTTGCAATACGTACGGCCACCCTTCCAAGCAAAAAGGGCGATGATGATGAGCGTAGCCACCGCAATGCCTAACGACAGGGCACTGCGCATCCACACTTCCGTTTCATAAAAGGCATAACTCTCCGAGCGTTCCGCAAAATAAGCCAACGCATTGTTGCCCCATTGCCATACGGGCGCCAACAGGTTGGTGGCGATACGCCCAAAGGCACTGTACGGTTCAAGCAGCGATGCTACAAACTGCACTCCCGGAAGGCTCACTAGCAGGGCAATGATAAAGGCAACCATAATCCCCAAGCGCGTCTTCCAGCGACTGGGCGCAAAGGCATAGCGGTTCTTCTTTGCCTTTTTACCGAACCACGCCACAAGGTCCTGCACAATGCCCAACGGACAAATCACGGAGCAATACACGCGCCCCATCAGCAGTGTCAGCACCGCCAACACCGCCAAAATTATTAAAGATCCCGACAAGACGGCAGGCACCAACTGCACCTTTGCCATCCAACCCAGATACGCATGCGCTGTTCCTGTAAAGTCAAGGAACAACAACGTGATGAGCAACAGGGAAATCCCTGCAAGCACGATTCTAATTTTACGCAACATAGAAAATATAAGTTGTGTGTGATAAGACCATGATGTTTCAGGTAGCAAAGTTAAATTTCTTTTTGAAAACTTTGGGTGTTAAGAATAAAAATTGTAGTTAGGATTTCTATTTCCAAGAAAATCTATACTTTTGTAGGCGGCTGACTTAACAGGCAGTAACAGGTCTACAACTTATCAGGCCTAACAGGCTATAGCAAGCAATAACAGGCCTCAACAACCATGCGGGATGAGTCCTCAATCAAATTACTACCGCGCCAGCCCCCTGTTAAGACTCGTCATGGCCCGTTCCGGCCTGTTCGGCCTGATACTCTTTCCAACCCCTCCCGCAATCGCCGCGCCAACCCTTTCTCATTTCTCCTTTCTCATTTCTCATTTTCACTTCTCCTTTCTGATTTCTCATTTAATAAATATAATTATGTCAACTCTTAAAATGAATCCTAACACCGTAGTTGCTTATTTGGGCAAGCCCTGTAAGGAATTTACGAAGGCCGACATTGTGCGCTTCATCGAAGAAAATGGCATTCGCATGGTCAACTTCATGTATCCCGCTGCCGATGGTCGCCTTAAGACGCTCAACTTTGTTATTAACAGTGCCGAATATCTCGACGCCATCCTCACCTGTGGCGAACGCGTGGACGGCAGTAGCCTCTTCCCCTTCATCGAAGCAGGAAGCAGCGACCTCTATGTGCTTCCCCGTTTCTGCACAGCCTTTGTAGATCCCTTCGCTGAACTACCCACGCTCGCCATGCTCTGTTCGTTCTTCAACAAAGACGGTGAACCTCTCGAAAGTTCGCCCGAACACACCCTCCGCAAGGCATGCAAGGCATTCAATGACGTAACGGGCATGGAATTCCAGGCTATGGGCGAATTGGAATACTATGTCATTGCCCCCGATGATGAAATGTTCCCTGCTACCGACCAAAAGGGCTATCATGAGTCTGCACCCTATGCTAAGTTCAACGAATTCCGCACCCAGTGTATGGCATACATCGCACAGGCAGGCGGACAGATTAAGTACGGTCACTCTGAAGTGGGCAACTTCACCATCGACGGCATGATTTATGAGCAAAACGAAATTGAGTTCCTCCCCGTCAATGCCAACGATGCGGCTGACCAGCTCATGATTGCCAAGTGGATGATTCGCAACCTCGCTTATAAGTACGGTTATGACATCACCTTTGCGCCCAAGATTACTGCTGGTAAGGCGGGTTCGGGACTTCACGTTCACATGCGTATCGTGAAGGACGGACAAAACCAAATGCTCGACGGCGGTGTGCTCTCAGCAACGGCACGCAAAGCCATTGCCGGCATGATGGAACTCGCTGCTGCCATCACAGCTTTCGGAAACACGAATCCCACTTCCTATTTCCGCCTCGTGCCCCATCAAGAAGCGCCCACAAACGTATGTTGGGGCGACCGCAACCGCTCTGTGCTCGTGCGCGTTCCCCTCGGTTGGGCTGCAAAAAGCGATATGTGTCGCATAGCGAACCCCCTCGAACCCGTCAGCAACTACGACACCACGCAGAAGCAGACCGTAGAAATGCGCTCTCCCGATGGTTCGGCAGACATTTACCAGCTCATCGCCGGACTCGCCGTAGCATGCCGCCACGGTTTTGAACTCGACAATGCCCTTGAATTGGCAGAACGCACGTATGTGAATGTCAATATCCACCGCAAGGAAAACGAAGACAAGCTCAAGAACCTCGCCCAGCTCCCCGACAGTTGCGAAGCATCAGCTGACTGCCTCGAAGCAGCGCGTGCCGTATTCGAAAAGCACAACGTCTTCAGTCCTGCCATGATTGATGGAATTATCGCTCGCCTTCGCAGTTATGCCGACCGCACCCTCCGTGCTGACATCGGCGACAACCAGGAAGAAATGCTCAAACTCGTCCACAAGTATTTCCACTGTGGATAGTCTCCCCCAAAAACAAAGTGCGGGTGTGCCAAGTAACATTGACACACCCGCACTCTTTTATTTCCCTATTTACTCCCAGTCAAATTGCTTGGAGTCAAACTTGTTGCTGAGCACTTCATAGTCTTTGCTGGCCTCCTTGTCAGTATGCTTCAGCGGTTGTGAAGCCGCAAGGATAGAGACGGTATGTAGTGCTATAGTTTTTGTGGTAGGAATAGTATACTTTTTCTTCATAGGTGGATTCCTAAAATTCTAGTTTAGTGAAATGTTAATGACTTCTACAACGTCGAATACATCAACTGCACCATCGTGGTTAATATCGTAAACACCAATTTCTGTTGCTTCGGAGTCTACGCAACGATTTACCAATATGACCACGTCAAAGACGTCAACAATGCCGTCTAAATTGACATCGCCCAGTGGGTAGTTTTCAACGTTATCCTGCGAATTATCGTGTTCGGGTTCTGAGGGACTGCTGGGGTTGTAGCGGAATTTTGCTACGAAGGTAACGTCGTTGTTGGGCATTTGGTAATTAAACTCTGTGCTCATGCTGATGAGCGCCTCGTTCACATACCATCCCAGAAATTCGTACCCCTGATTTACGTACACGCGAAGGGTGATGTATTGTCCCACCTCAATGGCTGTGCCGCTTGCCATGTTGAAGGAACCCGCTGCGTAGGTGTCATTTTCCAGATAGATGTGGTTGAGGTAGCGTACGTTGGGTTCCTGTGGTGATGCAGGAATGAATTCGTAGTGTGCCACAAGTTCGGTATTCTCACTGGGCATGGTGAAATGGAAAGAAGGAGAGGTGGAGTAGACCTCGCCATTGAGTGTCCAGTGTTTGAACTTGTAGTCACTTTTTCGTAGCGAAGAATTCACCCACACCTGTGTGCCAGCAGTGTACTTCCCCGTTCCATAGGTGTATGCCACATTTGGGTTGGCTGCCGTCACCTTGAGTTCGTAGAGAAAGCGCTCCTGAGGTTCGGGAGGATTTTGGGGGTTAAACCCGCCTCGCGAAACGGATTGTGCTTCAGCGTAGAGCAGGTTCCCCATGATGAGGAACACTGCCATACACATATATTTTATGAATGTCTTCATAACGCGTTTTTCTTAGTTCACGCGCACCTTAACGCCGTCAATAATATAAACGCCACCGAGAGTGGGATTCACGAGGTTACCCTTGAGATCGTACACCTTCTTATTGGACTTAAGAATTTCTTCTGCCTCAACTTCTTCAATACCCGTAACGGCATCTTCAAAGAGGAGTGTGAAGCGACTTTCGAAAGTTCCTGCTTCAGACGTAAAGGTGTAAGCACCTTCGCTGAAGTTGTGGATGGTGCCTGTGACATTATCCTTGATGGAAACGGCAATGTCCATGCGCTGTGCTTCAATGGTGAACTTACCACTTTCAATCGCCTTATAACCCATCAGCACTTCGCCATTGCCCTTCGGACGTTCGTTGATGGCATAGCGCACCTTGCCGTCGAGCGTGTAAAGTTGGATCACACCAGAAGTCTCAAACTTCGCAGCGTCGCAAGAGGTTTCGTAATCCAATGACTGCTGTTCGTTGAACACCACGCGTGTCTTATCGGTCATGCCGTTGCTCTGAAGTACGAGGTTGATGAGTTGGCGTGTGGGGGTTGCTTCGTTTGCGGTGCACATACTGCGTGCCATCTGCTGTTCCTGTTGCTTCTGCAAACTCTGGTTGTAGGTCATCTGACCTTCGCTGGAGAACATCACATTGCCCTCGCCTTCGGGTTTCTGTACGAAGAAGGCTTCGTAGGGTGAGAAGTGGTAGTCGTCATCGCCCGGACGGATCGCTACGTAGTTATTTGTTTCGCTGTCCCAAACGGTAATAGGTGCAGTGTATCCCAAGTGGTTCATGTCGAAATAACTCAAGTAGGGGTTGCCCGTAAAGTTCCAACTGGCATCCTGGAGGTTGCTGCTTACGTGAGCCACAAGTTCGTTATACTTATCCTCCTTCTTAAAGCGAACATCCTCAATGTTGAGAATAAGTACGTCGTTTGCCGCACATTGGAAGATGTAACCGCGTGCCGCCTTGAGGTGGTTTTCGTGGATGTCCTTCCAACCGCCGTGTCCGTTATGAGCGCGCTCTTCGCCGTCGTAATAGCGGAAGACGTAGTCACTACCGTGCTTGGTGGAAATCTTATCCAATCGGATGTCGTAGGGGAAGGCGAAGAAATACCAGTGACCGCCCACTACATTGATGTGGATGTGGAGATTGTCGATGTGAAGGTTGTTATCGCCAATGATACTACCGCCCACGCCGTCGCCATTTTGATTAACCGTCACATCGCCCAAGTTCTGATTGGGAGTTTCATCATCGCCCTGATTACCTTCAACGATGATACCACCACCCGCATTGATGTCAACATCGGGCTTCTTGCCGTCCTCACCTTCGATATAACCCGTGTCGTCATTAAGGGTGTAGTCGTTGTTGACATAGAAGTAGTCGTAAGGTTCGTCGAAAGTTGCCAGATTCAAGAAGCGCTTCCAACCAGTGTCCCAATAGTAGTTCAAGAGACTTACAGAGGGTACGTAGAGCGTAGCATTCTGGTACACAGATTTTTCGAAAGTCTCTTCACTAATATTTGTAGGTTCTACGGTATAGGTGTAGACTTTGCTTAGGTTATAGCAATATGAGAAGGCGTAATTATAAATTCTCTCAACAGAACTGGGAATGCGGATTTCTGTGAGTGAGGTATTGTTTCTAAAAGCACTCTCTCCAATTGTTTTAATTTTGGGAGGTAGAACTGCACTCTCTAATCCACAACTACTAAAAGCCCAAGAACCTATTTGTGTTACACTTTCAGGAAAGATAATTTTTCTTAGATTGTTACAACGATAGAACGCTTCGTACCCAATAGTTTCAACCATAGAAGGTATTTCTATGTCCACCAAATTGTCACAACTATAAAAAGTGTAATCTCCAATATACATGATATCCTTAGGCAAACGAATTTTCTTCAGATTGTCCATGTCGTGAAAGGCATAACAGCTCAAGTCATTCTCGCCTGTGCAACAATTGTCGTAGAATGCCTTTGTGCTTGCCACTACCTTTGCTTCTGAAAGGTCAAGCACTTCCAATTTGGGCATCTTGTCGCGGAAAACAATGATGTCGTAACTGTTAATAGTACCCTTGACCTTGAGTTCAGTTACGTTAATCAAATTGGTAATTCCGATCTCATCCATGACACCAGAGGAAGTTGCTTTCGCTTGTACCTCAATGGAATACTGAGTAGTATTTTGTGCCGATGCGCCTAAGAGTATTGCGCACGCCGCTAATGTTGAAAAAAATCTTTTCATAGTGTAGGTATGATGGAGTTAGTTTATTCTGAGAAAAACTTGGTGCGATTATCTCGCTACCTTCTTGTTGCCGATGATGTAAATGCCGTCCTTGGGAGTGGTAGTGCGGCGACCGTGGAGGTCGTAGATGTTGTCGGTGTCGGGAGTGTGGTTGACGTTCTCAATACCCGTTGTGTTGCCAAAATGGAAGCGGGGCATGCCTTGAAGTGTGGCGGGGACGGATAACCAACACTTACCGCCAGGGATGTGGAAGGGAGTCTTGCCCACTTTGTAGAACATGGGACCCTCGCCTTGGTTTTGCAGCACATAGTTTGCAGCAGAATTATCCACCTCTGTGCCGTAGGCCGTACCTGTAAGGAAACCAGCGGTGGCAATCTCCTGGTGTGCTGCTTCGTTTAACAGTCCCGTAAAGGTTTCATTAAATCCATTGGGCGCGTAAGCGATATAGGGGGTGAACGCCTTGATTTCGCTCTGCGCTTCCAGGATGAGGAGTTCGCCATCCGTAGCGTCGCAACTGTAAATGGTCAGTCCTTCGGGAATGGGGTTCACGTCAAAGGGGAACATGCAGGTGCTGTACTGATTCGTTGCCGAAATGTTAAGCGTGACGCTGCTCTCCGATTCCGTTTCAAAGGGTGTAGAAGTAAATTCTGTATAGGTAGGACCAACGCCCTTGCTGTTTGAGAGTTTTACCTCTTTCAAACTGATAACCACATCGCCATTCTTGAGGTAGGGCGATACATTTACCCCAACCGAGAAGAGTTCTCCCGAGCGGTTTAAGAACTCGCGGTTACCACTCATGGCGGTGCAGATGATGTTCACCTGTTTACCCACCACCTTCGTCGTCAAACCGTGGTAGAGGTTCCCATTGCGGTTGTCCTTGGGGTACATCTCCTTGTTGGCGATATATACGTCGGGCGCATTATCGTATGTTGCCAACGTTACGCCGTCGGGCAGGGTGAGTGCCACCTGATAAGCCACGTAGGCGTCTGCTGCATTTTCGATCCATACGGTGAAATACTGCGTCTCGTTTCTACCAGGCGAGAACATGGTTCCTTCCTTGATGTATACGCGTTCAGCACCTTCTTCTTGAGCCATCAAGGGTAGGGCGCATGTGAGAAAACTGCAGAGAAGCAAGACTTGTCTGAATGTTCTTGTGATGTTGTTGAGAAACATGATTATAGGTTGTTTGAGTTTTTTTAGAAACAGTGAAGCGCGGCGGGAATTTTTGCGCTTCTGTGTGTCTCCCCCCTCTTCGCAACAGAAGGGTAGGGATGTCACCACACTCTTCCATGCGAAGATATATAAATATGTGTAACTCACCAAACAGGTTAACGTTTTTTTACATTATGCTCTTTGAAATACACTTTGGAACTGCGAATTTGCTATCCGAGGTGTGTTTTTTATATGTTTGTAGTGTACTGATAATAAGGCGTGTTTTATACTGAAAATTATTAGTTCTGAAATTTCGAAAGGTCATGATATGGGGTGCACGAAACCCCGTTTGTTTTGGCAATAATATAGGTGTTGCTTGCGTGACCTTTAGTTGTCCACGAAAACTCGTTTGTTTTATTTCGAGCCACTAATGAGTACTAATTTTCACTAATAGCCATCCGGTCTAAAACTCCCCGTAAGGCATTTGTAAATTAGTGCCCATTAGTGGCTACAATAATAAGAGCATAATATCTTTGGTGTAAGGATGATTTGTGGACATCTGCTATATAATTACCTATATTTTTAACTATTGTTTCTATAAAACAACCCCCTGCAAGTATGTTACGGCATAGTATTGTTTGTATTTAGGCAACGTATACAATTTAGTAAATCACCTTCGTAATGTCTTTCTCTAAACAGAGGGACAATGGCAATGTACACATAAATTCCAGATTGGGCAACTGCAATGTTACCGCTCTTATTTCTGCAACTCATTAATTTATAGTTTGTTTCTGTTTTTACTACAGTCAAAAAACATTCAAAAAAGTGACGTAACGGGTCGTGCGTGCGCTATTTCGGACCGAAGCGTCCTCGCCTTACAAATTTTGAATTCTCGTGCTTTTGCCCTTCATCTTTTTGTGCGTTTTTTTAATTTTTGTATTAAGAAAATTTAAGAATTATTAAGGTTTTGTAACGTTGTAATGGACCTGCAAAATCCGATTCGGCACGTCGTAACAATTGTTCGGCACCTAATTTTTCCTACGTGCCGAATAATTTTTGCTATAATACTTGTTGTTTCAAGTTGTGTTGAAAAATTGTATACTGATTATCAGACAGTTAAAAAGGAGGTCTTACCCGTCTGGGCAAGACCTCCTTTTCCGTAGTACAAAGTTAATACATTTTTTAGCGAAATGCAAATCGCGTTTTGAAGCACCAGGTCGGAGTTGTGCGAAAAATCGTTACATTTTAGAGTATCGCTTTTAGGTGAAAAGAACCGATTTTTAGAGTAAAGATAAAAGAGTAAAGATAAACTATGCCGTGCTGTGTGTGCTTCTTAACCGCTCTTGTTTCCCCGTTAATCGTCCCCCTTTAACCGCCAATCGTTAATCATTCCCCATTATTTTCCCTCCTAAAATTTGTCAGTTCCCGAAAACTTCCTTAACTTTGCCAATACCGAAACCCCTTGAAAGTAATGCAGACGATAGAGCAATTTATGAACTACCTTTTGGCTGAAAAAGGTTATTCGAAAGCCACGGTGCTGACATACCGCGCTTCGCTCACCGATCTGTGGCGCTTTTGTCAACGATTGGACGAACAACTTACTTGGGAGCGATTGGATAAAGACGTATTGCGTCGCTGGATGATGGCGGATATGGAGCAGGGGGTGACGGCGCGAACGGTGAACCGCAAGATGAGTTCGGTAAGGAGTTTTTACCGCTACCTGTTGCGCATGCAGCGTGTGACGGTAGATCCTACGGAAACACTGAAGAATCCGAAGATTCAGAAGCGATTGCCGACTTTCGTGCGTGAAAATGAGATGGACCGCCTCTTTGATGAAGTGGAATTTGGTGAAGGATATGAGGCGGAGCGCAATCGCTTGATACTGCTTACCTTTTACAGTACGGGGATTCGCCTTTCAGAACTCTTAGGTTTGACGGTAAAGAGCATAGATCTTAGTGCGAAGGAACTCAAGGTGTTGGGAAAACGCAATAAGCAGCGTATCGTACCTTTTGGCACGGAGTTGGCAGAGGCATTTCGCTCCTTCTTGACTATTCGTAGTACGGAGGTGTCTCAAGATTTTAATGAAATATTCTTGCGTACGAATGGTAAACCGATGACGGCGGGAGAGGTGAGAGCGGTGGTGAAGAAATACCTCTCGTGTGTCACCAACCAGCAGAAGCGCTCGCCCCACGTGTTGCGACACACGTATGCCACGGTGATGCTCAACAATGGCGCAGACCTCGAAGCGGTAAAAGAATTACTCGGACATGAAAGCGTCTCCACAACGGAGGTGTATACGCATACCACCTTTGCGGAGTTAAAAAAAGCATACGAACAAGCCCATCCCAGGGCGTAGTACTAACCAAAATAATTAAGGAGGATTACTATGGAAATCAAGATTCAATCCATCCACTTCACAGCAACAGAAAAGTTGCAGGAGTACATTGACAAGAAAGTCTCTAAGTTGGAAAAAGCAAACGATATTGTCCGCGCAGATGTTATCCTCAAAGTAGTAAAGCCCGAAACGGCAATGAATAAGGAAGTAGGCATCAATGTGCATGTGGCTGGTGCTGAACTCCGTGCGGAAAAAGTATGCGACACATTCGAAGAAGGCGTAGACCTCTGCTGCGAATCACTCGCACGTCAACTCTTGAAGCATAAGGAAAAGCATGCGAAGTAGGTACACATTACAATAATATACATGGAGGAGCGCAAGGCGCTCCTCTTTTTTTGTCTTACACTCACAGCATTTTTAGATAGAAGAACACAAGAACATATTTTGTTTTCAGTTCTGTGTGAGACCATTCCCCCTCCGCAAGGCATTAGTGTAAATTTGTGCTCATTAGTGACTTAAAAAATACCTGTAGATACGCGCCAATCCGTGGAGAATTTTCTGTGGATTCCGTGGATTCCGTGTGAAACAAAAAGTCTGCGTATTCCGTGTAGTCTGCATGATAAAATATGCTCTTCTGTCTAAAAACATCTGCGTGGGTGGAGACTCCATGGTATGACGTCTCTACGTTTGCTGTAATTCCGCGTGATGATCTTATGACTTCAATATGAAAGGTTTTGGGGAATCTCGGGGTACACATTATATATTATATAAAGTAGATGTTAGCAGTCATTGTGACTGTCAGTAAGATTTTTTTGAAAAAACAAGTGAAAATGTTTTGTGAATAAAAAAATATGCCTAACTTTGCACCCGATTAGAGGAATGACCTCTTTTTGGAATGGGCAAATACCAGAGTGGCCAAATGGGGCAGACTGTAAATCTGCTGGCTTACGCCTTCGGTGGTTCGAATCCATCTTTGCCCACAAAAGTGAAAGCTTTTATTCTTAATGTTGCGGAAGTAGCTCAGTCGATAGAGCACTAGCCTTCCAAGCTGGGGGTCGCGGGTTTGAGCCCCGTCTTCCGCTCTAAATGCCTCAAAGATTACTGTTGCTGTTATAGCTCAGCGGTAGAGCACTTCCTTGGTAAGGAAGAGGTCGCGAGTTCAAGTCTCGCTAACAGCTCTAAAGTCTGGAGGTCTTTCACTTGACAATATTCACAAAATTAATAGTTTTAAGCAATGGCTAAAGAACAATTCCAACGTACCAAGCCCCACGTAAACATTGGTACAATCGGTCACGTTGACCACGGTAAGACTACTCTTACTGCTGCTATCACTACAGTATTGGCAAAGAAGGGTTTCTCTGAACTCCGTTCTTTTGACTCAATCGACAACGCTCCTGAAGAAAAGGAACGTGGTATCACTATCAACACTTCACACGTTGAATACCAGACTGAAATCCGTCACTATGCTCACGTAGACTGTCCGGGTCACGCCGACTACGTTAAGAACATGGTAACTGGTGCTGCTCAGATGGACGGTGCTATCATCGTAGTTGCTGCAACTGACGGTCCTATGCCTCAGACTCGCGAACACATCCTTCTCGCTCGTCAGGTAAACGTTCCCCGTCTCGTTGTGTTCCTTAACAAGTGCGACATGGTTGACGATGCTGAAATGCTCGAGCTCGTTGAAATGGAAGTACAGGAACTCCTCGCTGCATACGACTTCGAAGATGAAACTCCTATCATCCGTGGTTCTGCTCTCGGTGCGCTCAACGGCGTAGCTGAATGGGAAGAAAAGGTAATGGAACTCATGGACGCTTGCGATACTTGGATCCAGGAACCTCCCCGCGATAAGGATAAGCCCTTCTTGATGCCCGTTGAAGACGTGTTCTCTATCACAGGTCGTGGTACTGTTGCAACAGGTCGTGTTGAAACTGGTGTTATCAAGGTAGGTGAAGAAGTTCAGATCCTTGGTCTTGGTGAAGACAAGAAGTCAGTTGTAACTGGTGTTGAAATGTTCCGCAAGTTGTTGGATGAAGGTCAAGCTGGTGATAACGTAGGTTTGTTGCTCCGTGGTATCGACAAGAACGAAATCAAGCGTGGTATGGTACTTTGTAAGCCAGGCCAGATCAAGCCTCACTCTAAGTTCAAAGCTTCTATCTACGTTTTGAAGAAAGAGGAAGGTGGTCGTCACACTCCGTTCCACAACAAGTATCGTCCCCAGTTCTACCTCCGTACTATGGACGTAACTGGTGAGATCGCTTTGCCAGAGGGCGTTGATATGGTTATGCCAGGTGACCACGTAACTATCACTGTAGAGTTGATCTACCCAGTTGCATTGAACGAGGGTCTTCGTTTCGCAATCCGTGAGGGTGGTCGTACAGTAGGTGCAGGTCAGGTATTGAAGGTAATTGAGTAATAAATCATCTAAAATAACACCAAGAGGCAGGTTCTGCCTGCCTCTTACTTAGGAGCATAGTTCAAGGGTAGAATAGCGGTCTCCAAAACCGTTGATGGGGGTTCGAATCCCTCTGCTCCTGCTAATTAAAAAGCAAAAGATATGTTTAAGTACTTTAAGAATTCATACAACGAGTTGGTAAACAAGGTTACCTGGCCTTCGTTCGAGCAGCTTATGGGCTCAACTAAGGTGGTATTGGTAGCTTCTGTTATCTTCGCATTGGTTGTATTGGCTATGGATCTCGTGTTCGAGAACCTTATGAACGGCATCTATAGCTTGCTAGGTTAATAAAGGCTTCAAATAGCTATGGGAGAGATTACTAAGGAGTGGTATGTAGTCCGCGCAATAGGTGGCAAGGAGAAGAAGGTTAAAGAGTATATCGAGGCCGAGATCCGTCACAGCAACCTTCAGGAATACATATCACAAGTACTTATTCCGACCGAGAAGGTCTATACAATTCGTAACGGAAAGAAAGTATCGAAGGAGAAGGTCTCATATCCAGGATATGTCCTGATTGAGGCAGCTCTGGTAGGACAAATACCAATCATCATTCGCAATATCCCCAACGTACTTGGCTTCTTGGGTGACACCAAGGAAGACAGCCGTAAGATGAATGCTACGCCTCTACGTCCACAGGAGGTAAGCAGAATTCTTGGCCTTGTTGATGAGCTAAGTGAGAGGGGCGAGGAGAACGAGACTCCGTTCTTTGTCGGCGAGACTGTCAAGGTTACAGACGGTCCATTCTCAAGCTTCCAAGGTACCATTGAGAGTGTCGATAACGAGCATCGCAAACTCGTCGTAAGTGTGAAGATTTTTGGCCGCAAGACTCCAATGGAGTTGAGCTTTACACAAGTTGAAAAAGAATAATTAACCAAGGAAAATTATGGCAAAAGAGGTTGCTGCATTTATTAAATTGCAGATTAAAGGTGGTGCCGCAAATCCTTCACCTCCAGTTGGTCCTGCATTGGGTTCTAAGGGAGTCAACATTATGGACTTCTGTAAGCAGTTCAATGCACGTACACAGGATAAGGCAGGTAAGGTTCTTCCAGTCATCATCACTGTTTACAGCGATAAGTCGTTTGACTTTGTAGTTAAACAGCCACCTGTAGCCATTCAGCTCAAGGAAGCAGCTAAGATCCAGGCAGGTTCGGCTCAGCCTAACCGCCAGAAGGTCGGCCAGGTAACATGGGACCAGATTAAGGAGATCGCTGAGGGCAAGATGCCTGATATGAACTGCTTCACTATTGACGCTGCTATGCGTATGGTTGCTGGTACTGCTCGCAGTATGGGTATCAACGTAGTGGGTGAATTTCCTAACATGTAACGAACATTACAAGAATGAGTAAGTTGACAAAAAATCAAAAGATTGCTTACGCTAAGGTCGAGGACAAGGCGTACAAGCTTTCTGAGGCTGCAGCTCTTCTGAAGGAAATTACCTTTACGAAATTTGATGCCTCAGTAGACATTGACGTCCGTTTGGGCGTTGACCCTCGTAAGGCTAATCAGATGGTTCGTGGCGTTGTGACTTTGCCACACGGTACAGGTAAGACTGTACGTGTTTTGGTTCTCTGTACTCCTGATAAGGAGGCTGAGGCCCAGGCAGCAGGCGCAGACTATGTAGGTCTTGACGAGTACATTGAGAAGATCAAGGGCGGTTGGACAGATGTAGACGTAATCATCACCACTCCTAACGTAATGGGTAAGGTAGGTGCATTGGGTCGTATCTTGGGTCCACGCGGTTTGATGCCAAACCCTAAGACCGGTACTGTTACTATGGACGTAGCAAAGGCTGTTCAGGAGGTTAAGGCAGGTAAGATCGACTTCAAGGTTGATAAGTACGGTATTATCCACACATCAATCGGTAAGGTATCATTTACCCCCGAGCAGATTGTAGATAACGCACACGAGGTTATGAGCACAATTATTAAGCTCAAGCCAGCAGCTGCTAAGGGTACATATGTAAAGAGCATCTATCTCTCTACAACAATGAGCCCTGGTATTGAGGTTGATACCAAATCAGTAGACGTTAAATAATTGAAGGAGGATAGAAAATTATGACTAAGCAAGAAAAGTTGGCCGTTATTAACGGTCTCAGCGAGCAGCTCACAAACTACCCTCACTTCTATTTGGTAGACATCGAGGCGTTGAACGCTGAGCAGACTGCAGCATTACGTCGCAAGTGTTTCGAGAAGAAGATCAAGCTTGTTGTTGTAAAGAACACATTGCTTTGCAAGGCTTTGGAGAACGTCGAGAAGGCTGACGCTGAGTTGGTAGCCACTTTGAAGGGCTCTACATCAATTATGTTCACCGAGACAGGTAAGGCTCCTGCACAGCTTATCAAGGAGTTCCGCAAGAATAGCGACAAGCCTGTATTGAAGGCAGCCTATGTTGAGGGTTGCGTTTACGTAGGTGACAACCAGATCGACAATCTTTGCAACATCAAGAGCCGCGAGGAGCTTATCGGCGATATCGTATTGCTCTTGCAGTCGCCTGCTAAGAATGTCATCTCTGCTCTGCAGTCAAATGCAGGTCAGAAAATCGCGGGCCTCGTAAAGGCTCTCGAGGAGAGAAATAACTAATTATTTGATAAAAACAAAATTAAAAAAAAATATTACAACTATGGCAGATGTAAAAGTATTGGCAGAGGAGTTGGTAAACTTGACTGTTAAGGAGGTAAACGAGTTGGCTACTATCCTCAAGGAGGAGTACGGTATTGAGCCTGCTGCAGCAGCTGTTGCAGTTGCAGCTCCAGCAGCTGGCGCAGGTGAGGCTGCTCCTGCTGAGAAGTCAACTTTCGATGTAATCTTGAAGAGCGCTGGTCAGGCTAAGCTTCAGGTTATCAAGGTTGTTAAGGAGCTCGCTGGTTTGTCATTGGGTGACGCTAAGGCTTTGGTTGATGGCGCTCCTAAGGCAATCAAGGAGGGTATCTCTAAGGAGGAGGCTGAGTCAATCAAGTCAAGCCTTGAGGAGGCTGGTGCTGAGGTTGAGCTTAAGTAATTCCTACGGGATTATTTAGTCTCTCACTACCATTAAGGTGTAGGGCTTACGTAAAAGTAAGCTCTATGCCTTTTGTGGTCTAATATTCGGGAGTGCGTAGTTGAGCTGTGCCCGCTTATTAGAAATGTCTATGCTCTCAGGGTGTACTTCATTGACACTGAGGGCATTGGTAGGATTAATGCCTGCATATTTTTTCAGACTTATGCCCAGGTCGTTGCTCCTTGGTGCTAGCGAGATGGAGGTTGTGCCGTCTTGCCGTGATGTTAGGGGAGTGGTGGGTATCTTAGTTCTGAGGTCTTGTGAATTTGCCGACGTCTTAGACTTAGGTCTATGTGCCGAGGCTCTTGGATAAGACCTCTTAAACCCGAAGGTTCTTTGCTCACTATAGACAACTAAGTTGTGAAGTTTTTCTGTCGCCTATACTGCTCGTTACGGGTCGTGGGAGCGATGGATGCCCAACGAGGTTTGTTGCCGAGCGAGAGTTGAAGGGTTTGACTGAGATATTCGAACGTCGTTTGTCGGAAATGGTTAGCCGACGGTTATAGGTTTTTCAATTATAGTTCTTCAACTAAAACTATTGGATTATATGTCCACAACACAACAACAACGTATAAGCTTCTCTACCATCAAGAATAGGGTTCCATACCCAGACTTGTTGGAGATTCAGCTTAAGTCATTCCGAGATTTCTTCCAGCTTGACACTACGACTGAGAACCGCAAGAATGAGGGTCTTTACCGTGTGTTCAACGAGAATTTCCCGATCACCGACACAAGAAACAACTTCGTTCTGGAGTTTATCGACTATTACATCGACCAGCCTCGCTACTCTATTGAGGAGTGCTTGGAGCGTGGTTTGACGTATAGTGTACCTCTCAAGGCTAAGCTTAAGCTCTACTGCACTGACACCGAGCACGAGGATTTTGATGAAGTAGTACAGGATGTCTACTTCGGTCTTATCCCTTATATGACTGAGCGTGGTACGTTCATCTTCAATGGTGCTGAGCGTGTAGTAGTATCACAGCTTCACCGTTCACCAGGTGTATTCTTTGGCCAGAGTATGCATACAAATGGCACGAAGCTCTACTCAGCACGTATCATCCCATTCAAGGGTTCGTGGATTGAGTTTGCTACCGACATCAACAACGTGATGTATGCCTACATCGACCGTAAGAAGAAGTTGCCTGTAACAACCCTTTTGCGTGCTATCGGTTACGAGACCGACCAGCAGATTTTGGAGATCTTCGACCTCGCAGACGAGGTTAAGGTTAGCAAGGCTAACTTGAAGAAGAACGTAGGCCGCAAGCTTGCTGCACGTGTATTGTCTACTTGGGTCGAGGACTTCGTAGATGAGGATACAGGTGAGGTAGTCTCTATCGAGCGTCACAAGGTCATCGTAGACCGTGAGGTGGAGCTTGAGGAGAGCCACATTGACGAGATTATCGAGTCAGGTACTAAGACCATTCTCTTGCACAATGAGAATCCATCAGGTATCGACTTCTCGATTATCTACAACACCCTCCACAAGGACCCATGTAACTCCGAGAAGGAGGCCGTGGTTTACATCTACAGGCAGTTGCGCGCTTCGGAGCCACCAGATGAGGCTACTGCACGCGACGTTATCGAGAAGTTGTTCTTCTCTGACAAGCGTTATGACTTGGGCGACGTAGGTCGTTTCCGTATCAATAAGAAGCTTGATCTTTCGATCGATCCAGCGATCCGTACACTTACTCGCGAGGATATTATCGAGATTATCAAGTATCTCATCAAACTTATCAACTCTAAGGCAGAGGTTGATGATATCGACCACTTGTCTAACCGTCGAGTACGTACGGTAGGTGAGCAGCTTGCTAACCAGTTCTCGGTAGGTTTGGTACGTATCGCTCGCACCATCCGTGAGCGTATGAATGTTCGTGATAGCGAGGTATTTACCCCAGAGGATTTGATCAATGCTAAGACTTTGGCGAGCGTTGTAAACTCATTCTTTGGTACCAGCCAGTTGTCACAGTTTATGGACCAGATCAACCCATTGGCAGAGATTACGCATAAGCGTCGTCTTTCGGCATTGGGTCCTGGTGGTTTGTCACGTGATCGCGCAGGTTTCGAGGTGCGAGACGTACACTATACCCACTATGGTCGTTTGTGTCCTATTGAGTCTCCTGAGGGTCCTAACATCGGTCTTATCTCATCTTTGTGTGTATTCGCAAAGATCTCTGATATGGGATTCATCGAGACACCTTATCGTAAGGTAAATGAGGGCGTTGTAGACCTCAATAACGATAATATCCGCTACTACTCAGCCGAGGAGGAGGAGGGTATGGTCGTAGCACAGTCAAATGAGCCACTCACTGACGACGGTCACTTCATCAATGTTGATCGTATCAAGGCTCGTCTTGGTGCCGACTTCCCTGTTGTTAATGACACTAAGGTAGACCTCGTGGATGTTGCACCTAACCAGGTAGCCTCTATCGCAGCGAGCCTTATTCCTTTCCTTGAGCACGATGATGCTAACCGTGCGTTGATGGGATCTAACATGATGCGCCAGGCAGTGCCATTGGTTCGTCCTGAGGCTCCTATCGTAGGTACAGGTATTGAGAAGGATATGATCGTAGACAGCCGTGTTCAGGTTGTTGCCGAGGGTGATGGTGAGGTAGTATTTGCTGATGCTACACGCATCGAGGTACGCTACGAGCGTAGCGAGGACCAGCAGATCGCTTCATTTGCACCAGAGGTTACTGTCTACACTCTCCCACGTTACCGTCGTACAAACCAGAATACAACAGTTACGCTTAAGCCTACCGTCCTCACCGGCGACAAGGTTACTAAGGGTCAGATCCTTACCGAGGGTTACTCTACTGAGCGTGGCGAGTTGGCTTTGGGTCGCAACTTGAAGGTTGCGTTTATGCCCTGGAAGGGTTATAACTTCGAGGATGCTATCGTTATCTCAGAGCGTATTCAGCGTGAGGATATCTTCACCTCTGTACACGTCGATGAGTACATTATGGAGGTTCGTGATACTAAGCGTGGTGTCGAGGAGCTTACCTCAGACATTCCTAACGTATCGGAGGATGCAACTAAGGACTTGGATGCCAACGGTATTATCCGCGTAGGTGCCAAGGTTACTCCTGGTGATATCCTTATCGGTAAGATTACTCCTAAGGGCGAGAGCGATCCTTCACCAGAGGAGAAGTTGCTTCGTGCCATCTTCGGTGATAAGGCTGGTGATGTTAAGGATGCGTCGCTTAAGGCGCAGCCATCATTGCACGGCGTGGTTATCGACACCAAGCTCTATAGCCACACACAGAAGGAGGGTAAGCGTAATCGTGCAGCCGAGAAGGCTCAGATGGATCAGCTCGATGCCGAGTACGCAGCACAGGTAGCCGACCTCACGAAGATTCTTGTTGAGAAGTTGTGGCGCTTGTTGGAGGGTAAGACCACCACAGGTATCTACGACTACTACAACGTAGAGCTCTTCGCTCCAGGTGAGAAGTTCAGTATTAAGATGCTCGAGAGCATCGCGACAATCACCACTGACAGCAAGACAGGTGTTGCTAACGGCTATATGTCGTTGGGTCAGACCCGTTGGACAGGAGATGAGCACGATGATGCACTTATCTCATTGACCATCAACAACTACACTATCGAGTGTAAGAAGATTGCTGCGGCAGTGAACCGTGAGAAGTACAACCTCACAAATGGTGACGAGATTCCAATCTCAGGTGTTATCCAGATGGCTAAGGTCTACATCGCTAAGAAGCGTAAGCTCAAGGTAGGTGATAAGATGGCGGGTCGTCACGGTAACAAGGGTATCGTAGCCAAGGTTGTTCGCGACGAGGATATGCCATTCTTGGAGGATGGTACTATAGTGGATATCTGTTTGAACCCACTTGGTGTGCCTTCACGAATGAACCTTGGACAGATCTATGAGACTGTTCTTGGTTGGGCAGGTAAGGAGCTTGGTCTCAAGTTCGCTACGCCTATCTTCGATGGTGCTTCTTTGGAGCAGATCAACGAGTATACCGCACAGGCAGGTGTTCCACGCAGTGGCCGTTGCTACCTCTA
>JBGVPF010000054.1:0-8217 GCA_045126825.1 Alloprevotella sp. | reverse complement strand
TCGCATACGAATTGCACGAATACCATCCGGATGGCATTAGTGTTATTCGCCTCTGATTAAGAAATATTCATCCCGCATGGAGATTCGTGTTATTCGTGAAATTCGTGTTCTCTTAAACATAGAAATTCTCGTTTTTTTCGGTTGAATATCTACGAGGGGGCTTGTATGAGTACAACTATCCATCAAACAATGAGTTATCTATATTTACCGGACAGCAATAATCTCCTATATTATTGCGTTCTCATTTACATCTGATCAACAAAAAGCAATTTAGAAGTGTCATACCCGCGCTTCTTAAGTCGCTCAACCAACTCCGACAAGAGAGAGGGTGGCATCACGGGATCGCGGTAGAGAATCCAGAGATATTTCTCACTACTACTTCCCACGACGGCATAGGTATATGCTTGTTCGTCAAGTTCAAGAATGTAGTAATCAGAATAAAACCACAAGAAGAAACTCACGCGTAAGCGACCTGGATATAAATGAGGGTTCGGGTATTTTCCCTTCCCAACAGACTTATACCGCTTACCATCACGAACGCCTTCGTTAACAATACGTATGTCCCCATCGTCATTTAAAGTATATGTAGCTGAAACATGAGACATTTCGCGCTCAAAGCTATTTTCATAACGGGCAATCTCATACCACTTTCCCATGTAGCTAACGACATCTAACCAACGAACTGTGGAGGTGTCTAAAGCAACTGTTTCAACGTGTTTAGAAGGATGCTCAACACATGTGCATCCGTATGCTGGAGTCGCAACAATAAACAGCATGCTCAGTTTTGTCCAAATCTTTTTCATAGCATTCTATTTAAAAAAATAAGGTTTTAGGTTCAATAGAAATTCATTTCGTTGGCAAATGTAAGTGTCACTTTCTATAATCAATAAATTATAGACTTAAAGTTTCTTAATTCAACACTCTTTAATATAGAATGCTATTTTAGCCCAACTTTCACCCCCGAAATTTTCTGAAAATCATTTCGGGGGTGAAATTGGGTTAGATAAGATTATTTACAACTAAGGGAAAAACTTGCAACCTTTTGCCCTTGTTTCAAGTACAAAAGCTCCCGTCCCCCTTTCCTCTTCAATAATTTTCTGTAACTTTGCAGATGATTCGCCAGCCCCAGGGCGGGCGGGTCAAGACATAGATTTCCGCTCCATCACTGCGCATTAAGGTCGTGAACCTTATGGCACGGGGAGCAGGAAGGACGTTTCAAACGTTATCTTCTCATCCGAAACTTCGCAACTTTGGTCTACAGAAGATTCCGCAACGAAGCGTCCACGTTAAGAGTATTATGCTCGTATGCCTGTCAGTCCGGGTGGCTGGCATCATACATCCCTTATAATACTTTCGGCGTGGGCTAGCGGCGTTGCATATCTCAGTAGACAGGCAATGCGAAGGCCCCGGATGTGAGATAAGCAGCAAAGTTTATCCCACGTCTTTTTTGTGCCCTTTTGATTGAGCGGTTATACATATTAGGTATCCCAAAGAAGTAATATATAACCATATAATTATTATGAACAAAATCAAATCTATTTTATTATCAGTAATCGGATTGCTGTGCAGTATCTGCGTTAGTGCCCACGACTTTGAGGTGGATGGAATTTATTACAACATTACGTCTGAAGAGGACAAGACAGTGGAGGTTACCTACAGAGGATATGACTCCATTGAATACTCAGATGAATATTCAGGTGCAATAATCATTCCGGAATATGTCACTTATTTTAATGAAACTTATCAGGTTACTAATATAGGAACTAAAGCTTTTGAGGATTGCACTAATCTCATTAGTGTAGATATTCCAAGTTGTGTCACATGCATAAGTAAAGAAGCATTTTATAATTGTACCAATCTTACAAATATTGAAATTTCAGAGGGGGTTGTAAGCATTGAAGATACGGCATTTATGGACTGTACTAATCTTACCAATATAGAAATACCAAGTAGTGTTACAAACATTGGTTATGCGGCGTTTGCTCATTGCCACAAACTTGCTGGTGTTATTGTAGATAGTTCAAACCCTATTTATGATAGTCGATTTAATTGTAACGCAATTATTGAGACAGCGACAAATACTCTTCATACTGGGTGTATGAACACATCTATACCATCTAATGTTACAACTATAGGGCGGGGGGCATTTTTAGGTTGCATAGGGCTTACTACTATTGAGTTACCGAGTGGTGTTACTTGTATTAGTAGAGGTGCTTTTGCCAATTGTGATAATCTCGTTAATATAGAAATTCCTCACAGTGTAAATATAATAGAAGCTTATGCATTCTTCTCATGCATAAGTCTTTCAAATATAGAAATTCCAAGTAGTGTTACAACTATCAATGACGGGACGTTCTATTATTGTAAAAGTGCAACCAGTATCAATATTCCTAATCATGTTACTAGCATCGGATCCAACGCATTTATAGGTTGTGACAATCTTACTTGCATCAAAATCCCTAGTACTGTCAAGACAATTGGAATTGCAGCTATTTCTGGATGCGACAATCTTAATTATATAATTTCCCTAATTCAAGGGAACCAATTATTCCCTATACATTCTGATTGTTTTGGTGAGAAAATTAAAACAAACTGTATACTTTATGTCCCCTATGGTGCTAAAGATTTCTACACTACAACAGAAGGTTGGAGTGACTTTGAGAATATTGTAGAAATGGCACCCACAGAATATGATTTCACTATTTCCAACGCAGGTTACGCAACCATCTACTTGGACTACGCAACAGAAATTCCTGAAGGTGTAGAGGTATATACGGCAAAGGAAGTGGATGGTATTTGGTTGAAAATGGCGCAAGTTGAGGAGGTACTCCCTGCAAATACGGCGGCGATTGTTAAAGCGCCTGCTGGCACTTATACCTTTGTGCAGACTGCTACGGACGCTCCTGCAATTACTGATAACCTCCTTAAGGGTACCAATGAAGATACGTACATCAATGTGACCTCAAGCAGCAAGGCATTTGTGCTTTCAATGGTAGATGGCGAAGTAGGCATGTATCTTGCAAAACTTACCGATGGTCGCTTCCTCAATAATGCAAATAAGGCATATTTGTTATTAGACAACAATAAGTTAGGACTCAGTGACGAAGAATTGGATACTTCCGTAGGTGGCGCACAACTCTCACTCCGCTTTGACTTTGGCGGTGCTACTGGAGTTGATAAAGTGCAGACAGAAACGGGCGCGAATAATGCGACCTATGACATGTACGGACGTAAGGTGAACAAGATTACAACTCCTGGCCTTTATATTGTGAACGGCAAAAAGGTTTTGGTGAAGTAAACATATTATACAATAAGGGGCAGAACACGATGATGTTCTGCCCCTTATTGTATATAGATTTATGGAGTAATCATTAAATTTTCACGGCTTGTTCTGCCGCCGCCTGTTCGCGTTGCTGCCCCAAAAGTTGGAAGTCTTTCTTGCGAAGTTTGAAGGAGTTGGTGAGGTATTTGTCACGCACTACTTGGTTTTCGGCAAGTTCCTCGGGAGTGCCCTGGAAGAGGATGCGCCCTTCGAAGAGGAGGTAGGCACGGTCGGTGATACAAAGCGTTTCTTCAACGTTGTGGTCGGTAATGAGGATACCTATATTGAGGTCCTTGAGTTTCCAAACGATGTATTGAATATCCTCCACCGCAATGGGGTCAACCCCAGCAAAGGGTTCGTCAAGCATAATGAACTTAGGGTCAATCGCCAAGCAACGTGCAATTTCACAACGACGACGTTCACCCCCTGAGAGCTGGTCGCCGAGATTCTTGCGTACCTTCTGAAGACGGAATTCATTGATCAAACTCTCTAACTTCTCGCGCTGATACTCCTTTGGTTTCCCCGTCATTTCAAGCACAGAAGAAATGTTGTCTTCCACGGAAAGTTTGCGGAACACGGAAGCTTCCTGAGCAAGGTAACCAATGCCCGACTGCGCACGGCGGAATACAGGGTACTTCGTGATTTCTTCTTCGCCCAAAAAGATGCGCCCGCCGTTGGGCACAACAAGTCCGGTGGTCATGTAAAACGACGTCGTCTTCCCTGCCCCATTGGGTCCCAAGAGTCCAACAATCTCGCCCTGCTTCACCTCGAAGGACACACCATTTACCACGGTGCGCTTACCGTATTGCTTAATAAGCCCCTCGGTGCGCAACACGAGTGGTTCGGGAACTTGTATTTCGGGAGTTGGAACGGTGATTGTTTCCATGTGAGAAGATATTTTTTGTGTTAAAGCACGCTTCGTGATATCACTTAACGAACACTTGCAAAATTACAACAATTCTATGAAAAGGGCAACGGTATGCCCTCAAAAAAGCATTGACTCATGCCGCAAGCAACCACGAGGGGCGCACGAGGCATGAGTCAACGACTACTGTAGAGATATCTTATACTTCAGCATCTGCATAGAGGAAGCGCTTGATAGAACGCTTGGGTGTCTTTTCAAATTCTTCGTTGTAGATGCGTACGCCTGAAATCTGTTCGTAAGAAGCAACCATCGCATTGAGGTCCTTACGGTTTTGCTCCATCGCCTGACGGATGCCGTCATCGTCAAGTCCAGCCTTCGCTGCTTCGTCGAAGTCGGGATAGATGAGAGCATAAAGTTTTTCGCCCTTCTGAATCACGATGCTTTCAGCAATGTAGGGAAGCGTGTTGAGCTTGTCTTCGATTTCTTCGGGGTAGATATTCTGACCACTTGCACCGAGAAGCATGTTCTTTGAGCGACCACGAATATAGAGGAAACCATCGGCATCCATAATACCAAGGTCACCCGTGTGATACCAACCATCACGCAACGTTGCAGCCGTTGCTTCGGGGTTCTTGTAATAACCCTGCATCACGTTCATACCACGTGCCAAGATTTCACCTACCACTTCCTGGGGATTAGGACTATCAATACGGATTTCCATACGGGGCGCGGGAAGACCACATGATGTAGCACGGTGTTCTGTCCAGTCGGCGTAAGAGATAATCGGAGCACATTCCGTTGCACCATATCCTACAGTGATGGGGAAACCAATCTTCTGAAGGAACATTTCTACTTCACGGTTGAAGGCTGCACCACCAACAATCACCTGATAGATGTTGCCACCGAAGGCATCCACCAACTGCTGGCGCACCTTGCTCAAAATCTTATCCTGCACTACGGGGAGCGCAAGCAAGAGCTTCATGCTGGGAGTAGAAAGCTTGGGCAACACGTTCTTCTTGATAATCTTCTCAATAATCAAGGGCACAGAGATTACGATGCGAGGCTTGATTTCTCCAAATGCCTTGAAGATAATCTTGGGCGAAGGAATACGAGTGAGGAAGAAGATGTGACAACCGTTGATAAACTCAAAGAGGAATTCAAATGCCATACCATACATGTGCGCCATGGGGAGCATTGAGATGATATTGTCACCACGCTTGAGGATATTACCCAACTTTTCCTGGCCGAATTGTACGTTTGACCAAAGCGCACGGTAAGGAATCAATACACCCTTAGAGTTGCTGGTCGTACCTGAAGTATAGTTGATGAGCGCCAACTCTTCAGCTTCTGCCTTATGATATGTTACATGCTCGGGACGGAAGTACTTGGGATACTTTTCACCAAAGATGCGGTTGAGGTTTTCACGCGCTTCGGTAAGCTTTTCCGAACGACTCACGCAGAGTGAATAGTCAGGGATATACACAATACCTTCGAGGTTGGGCATTTCGTCCGCAGAAAGTTCTTCCCACGCCACGTCACCCACGAAGAGGAGTCGCGCATCCGAGTGGTTTACGATGTCGTGAACCTGCTGGGGCTTAAATTCGTGAAGGATGGGCACAGCCACGGCGCCATACGTGAGCACTGCAATGAAAGCTACAGCCCAGTGTGCACTGTTACGACCGCAAAGCGCAATCTTATCGCCCTTTTCTACACCGGCATTTTCAAAAAGGATGTGCAATTTTTCTACCTTGCGCGCTACGTCGTTATACTGCAACGTCTTACCTTCGTAGTCGGTCAACGCGTCAAGGTCCCAATTCTTCTTAATACTCTGCTCAAAGAGCGAGTTAAAATCTACATAATTCATTTGTGAAAATATTCGGGGTTATCCGTGCCAAAGTTGGCACAAATTTCTGTTTCGTGTGCAAAATTAGTGATAAATTTCTTTTCTTACGCATGAATTACCTAAAAAAATTCACAAATAGGGGCAAAATGTGTAATTTTGCGGAACAATCCGAGAAATTGACCACACTCTACTAACCCTCTACGACAATTCAATAGATGAAACACCTTCGTTCCCTACTCCTCTTCTTGACCATTGCCTTGGCACTATCCGCCGTGAGCGTGTACTACATATTTTTCGCCCCTTTCGGAAAGGGAACAACCGCTCAATATATTTATATTGACAAGGATGACACGAAAGACTCCATAATTCACAAACTCTCCATCGTCGCACCCCAGCAGACATGGGGCATTGAATGGTTGTGGGAGATGACCGAAGCACAAACACGAAGCGGAAAGTACGAAATCAGTGCCCAACAAAGCAGCATTGAGGTATTCCGCATGTTGCGCAACGGACAACAAGTTCCTATTAAGTTAGTTGTGCGTCCCGCTTGGACCGTAGAGCGCATGGCCTCACGCCTTGCCACTCAATTGATGGTGGATTCAGCAGAATTGGTATCCTTCCTCAACGACACCACCACCCTATCCCTCATGCACTGCACCCGCGAAACACTTCCAGCCCATTTTATCCCCAACACTTATGAGGTATATTGGAACATCTCGCCAGAGCAACTCGTACAACGCCTTGAACGAGAATACAAAAAATTCTGGACAGCAGAGCGCCTGCAACGGGCGGAACATTTGGGGATGACTCCACACGAGGTGAGCACCCTCGCCTCCATCGTCTGCCGTGAAACGAACAACGTTCCCGAGATGGCAACTATCGCAGGGCTCTACCGCAACCGCTTGAAGCGCAAGATGCCCCTTCAGGCATGCCCCACCGTCATCTTCGCACGTCAGGATTTCTCCATCACACGACTCACCAACCCTACAGAACCAGACTCGCCCTACAATACTTATCGCTATCTCGGACTTCCTCCAGGTCCCATCTTCATTCCCCCAATTTCAGCAATAGATGCTGTGCTACGTGCCGAAACGCACAACTATCTTTACATGTGCGCAAAAGAAGATTTTTCAGGCACACATAATTTTGCTGCAACACACTCGGCACATCAGCACAATGCGCGTAAATACCAACGAGCTTACAAGCAACGGTTTGGAAAAAAGAAGTGATATCTTTAAAAGTTGAAGATTATAAGGTTTACCATTCGGTTTACTTACCATTCACATTAGCGAACTCCCACTTGACTGGTACGGATGCCACGGTTCGCGGTTTTCATTATCAAGCGTAACAAGAGAAATGCCATAGAATTTGCTCCCACTATATACACGTATCCTCGTGTAGTTTTTGGGGGAACCACGAATTGACACCAATTTTCGAACCGAAGTTATAGCAACTCAATGCATAGCGCGACGTTACCAATGACTATTATGTTTCTTTATACAAACACAAAAGAACATAATGCTTTGTACCCCTTTGCGTGATACTTTTTTACCGCCCAGTTTCCATTGCTTGAATGCAAATAAAAATGAGAAAAAGTGAAATAAAGTTGTGCGTTTGGGGGATTTGCATTTGCCCTTATTTTTTATTATATTTGATGTAGTTTGATTAAGATTCTTTGAGTATCAAACCATTAAGAAGAACTTGCATGAGAATGGGCAATGGATAAGAAATTGCTAACTTGTTTTGTTACACTATATTCCTCATGCTTTTCAAATAACTCTTTACAAAGTGTAAAGGTAATAATTTTATGGAATTATTGGGAATTATTATATCTATATAATTACTTCATAAATACAAAAACTTATAAAATCCTTAAAAAAAGTGTGTCTAACAGCAGGCACACTCTATGAATTGAGTTTTGAAATTTATACCATCTCGTTAATAATTTAACACGCATTTGGATATGATTGGAATGATTGGTATCTTTGTGGGATGCTGGGTGAGAGATAGTGTACACCTTGAGCATATTAATTAAAAATACTGATATCCTAAAATCCGCAACTATCATCCAATACACGATTAAGGGTAGATTTATGAGTCGTTAGTAGCAGCTTTCAGTAAAAAGCAACAGCACAACATCAATATGTAGCCACCATCCCCTTACCCCACGATGCGACTTGAGGTAAT
>JBGVPF010000053.1:0-75451 GCA_045126825.1 Alloprevotella sp. | reverse complement strand
GAGCCACTAATGGGCACTAATTTACACTAATGCCATGCGGAGCGTTATTGTCTCACGCAAAGTCGC
Source organism: Alloprevotella sp. (assembly GCA_045126825.1). GTDB lineage: Bacteria > Bacteroidota > Bacteroidia > Bacteroidales > Bacteroidaceae > Alloprevotella. Next base: position 75,385 of record JBGVPF010000053.1, on the reverse strand, counting down.
AAAGTTTCGCAAAGTTTCTGCGACAAAAATATGTCCTTATGTCCTTCTGTCTAAAAATTCTGTGTCCTTCCGTGTCTGTGTGCCCATAAATCTCCGCGCCTCTTTGCGTCTTTGCGTCTTTGCGTGAGACTATAACACCCCGCAGGGATTCTGTGTATTTCTCTGTGAAACTCACCGCGCGCAGACTGCGAAAAGATATTGCTCACCACCTCGTCAGTAATCTGTGGAAATTATAGCGTCTGCTTATAAGTTTAGGAACAAAATCTGGCTAAATTCTCGACTGTAATCACAACTTCAATCCTTTTATAGTATAGAGTATATTGGGTTGTCCCCTATTTTAAGTGACATTTTGTTAAGAAAGAGTCTATTTTTATGCTATTTTTACGGAATGATAGTATATTTTCTTAACAAAATAAAAAAAATGATACGAAAAGTTATATTTTTATTCCATGAACTTGACTTTTAGATTATAAGGGATATATTTGCCAAAAATAACAAACTCCAACTATGAAAATACCCATAAATCGAAAGTTTGATGTTAAGAAATTGAACCTGTTGGAGCGGTTGCAGAGTCTGATGGAGGAGCGTAAACTTTACCTCAATCCGAAGTTCTCGATTATCGATTTGACAAACCTGTTGGGCACGAATCGCACTTACGTGTCGGTATATCTTAATGATGTATTGGGTAAGTCGTTTTTTGACTTCGTGAATGAGTACAGACTAATTGCAGCAGAAAAGATGGTTATTGAAACTGATGAAAACTTTAGTGATATTGCAGCTAAATCAGGTTTTAATTCCATCTGTACTTTCCGACGTGCCTTTCTCAAGAAAAACGGTATGACTCCTGGGAGGTATCGCGAACTATACAGTGTTCAAAAGAAGTAGTACAGGCTGGTTACAATATACAGATAGTACCCCCTGAATCTTTGCATGACTCGATTAGAGTTTCATGTAAAGGTCCAGGGGGTGCGTGTGTTTTAATAGGAGTAAACTTAAATCTTTTGTCAAGTTTTGTTGCGGGGAAGTAACTGTTGTCTACAAAATTTTAGGTAATAATTCAAGTTTTGTAAGTGCTCAATTTCTTTGGTTATAAGGGAATAATTGTGCGGAATGTATTGTTGGGTAACTACACTCCTCTCTAAACTCTCCTCTCTAAACCCTCCTCTCTCACCTCTCCTCTCTCACCTAATTAGCATTCAGGAAGTTGAAAGATTTGGTCTGTCATGTTTTCTCTTCCTAAACAATAAGGTTGACAAATGTTATTGTTTATTTTGCCTAATCTTTTTTAATGTGTACTTTAGCATCCTAAAGGGCATGAAGGGAGGTATGTTTTACCTCCTCTGGTTGCTCCTTGTCGTAGTGAAAATATTAATCTTATAATCTATGAAGAAAATTATTACTCTTTTAATACTTTGTCATGTCTCTTTGGCAATGGTATGGGCGCAGGTAGAGTTTCCTGCTGCCGACAAGGCTTATACGGTTATTGCGGAGGGACGTGGATCTGTTGGTTGGGCAGTCAATGACGAGGCTACCCGAATGGTGTCGTTTGGTGCGACTACGATTACAGATGATGCGCAAAAGAATTTTGCTTTTGTTCAGCATGATGGTAAGGTGTATCTCTACAGCGTTTGGGCAGAAATGTTTGTTCAGAAGGACCTGTCGCTTTCGGCAACCCTTCCCATCGATGATATTAAGGTGGAGAATGTGGATACAGGTAAGGTCTTTTTCATGTATGACAACGTTCACGTTTTAAATATTGGAGGGAGTAGGCATCTTTTTTCTGATGGTTGGGGTGTAAAGGATGCTGGAAACCTATACACGATTTATGAAGTAGAAGATTTTGACCCCGCTATGGCTCTTGCAATATTGGAGGGGAAGTATATAATTACTTATAAGTTTGTGTATAATGGTAAGGAGGTCGCTTCTCAAACGACAAAGGTACTTGCAGGCGAGCAGTATCCTTCTATTGACGAGGGTTTGTTCCCCTGGGGTATAACAGCCTTAATGCCTGATGGTGTTCCTTCAAAAAATGAAACAATTACGATAAATTGTGAAATCGATACGGCGGTTCTTCCTTTTGAACCCACTGTTTCTTATGATGATGAACACATGAACTGGTATTTCCTTCAATTACACTCTGATGATAAGCATTATTTGTACTTTAAAACTTCGGATGAGGTCCTTCTGACAGACCAAACAACTTTTGATGAAGAGAATCGGGATGCTTACTCTTGGGCTTTTGTGGGTAACCCTTTTGATGGATATACTATCTATAACCGTAAGGCATATGCACGGAATCCGAATTTGAAACTTAATGCGAATCCTGAAGGTGCGGTATTAGGAACGGCTAATCATAAGTTTAAGGTTGAACCAAGTAGTCATGGTGTAAGAGGCTTCTTCTTGGCAAGTGAGGATGGGGCATGTTCGCAGCGTTTAAATAGTCTGGATGGTAAAGTTGTTTATGTAGATGATGCCGATGATGAGACTGCGGGTTCTACATTTATGGTCGTAGAACGTCATGTGCATTTAGAAACGCTTGAACCCCTCATTGTTGAGGCTGAAACTCTGTTGGCAACTATAAGCTCCAATGTTGGAACAAAGATGGGTGAGTATTCACCAACCACCGTTGAAACTCTTGCTACGGCAATCGCAACTGCGAAAGCTTTGGCGGATGCGAAGACTGTTGGAACGAATGATGTTGTTGCGCTACAAGAGGCTATGTATGATGTGAGGGAAAATCTTCCGGTTGTTGGCCAGTACTATCAGATACACAGTGCGTATACGGCATTCCCAGAGACAAAAGCAGTGTATAGCGATGGTACAGAACCCGGTTGGAAGACGTTGCAAAGCGGTGACGCAAGTTTTTATTGGAAAGTTGTAGATGCTGGAGATGGTAATGTGGTCTTCCAAAACCTTGCCGACGGGAAATATTTGGAGGGGCATGTAAGCCAAGTAGGGGTATGGACAATGACGGATTCCCCCGATGTGACATCTAATGTGGGGCTTACAATTTTTAACAAGGCAGAGCACGAAAAAGGGTACGAATACGGTATCGTATTGGGCATCTGGCAGATGCACTGCAACGAACATGGGGATGGAGAAGGAGATGGTTCCTATATTGTGAGCTGGAATACCGACTCCAAGAACTCACCTTCTTCATGGTATATTGTTCCTGTTGAATCTCATGACATTACTAACAACTTTGTATATAACGGCGAAGTAAAGTATACAACCACAACTTCTGTTCCTGAAGGTCTTCCTTATCCAGAACTTGAGGTTCCGTCCTTTTACTATGGGGTAAACTTTGTCGGTGAAGTGTCAACTCCTGAAGGGTATGTTACAGAGTCAAATACTTTTGAGTTTGTAATGACGGTGGAACGGGAACTCCCCTTCAAGGCAGCGGTGGATGTCGATAGTATTGATACTTGGTATTATGCACGTATGCATACGAATCAACCTTGTTACCTCGGTGATATTGCGGAAGATAATACGATTAATGTTTATTGGGGTGCTGAATCTAAAGAATACAATGAAAATTTCCTCTGGGGATTTGTGGGTAACGTGTTTGATGGAATCATTGTGGTGAATAAGGGGACGGGCAAGCAACTTACTTCTACTGGATTTGGGAATGTAACGCTTACAGACGTTGGTACGGATTTCTTTATAGCGCCCACGGTGGAGACAAGTTTAAATGCAACGGATGGTTTTTGTCTGCATATAAAGGGTTCCAACCAGTATGTTCATGCGAATTATGGTGCGGGAAAACTATCTCATTGGTCTACGACGGACGCAGCTTCTACCATGTTCCTTACAGCATATAAAGAAACAGAAGTTTTTGTAAGTCCAGCAGGTTACGGAACGCTCTATCTTGATTATGCCGCCTATATACCCGAAGGGGTTCGTGTTTATACTGTGAATAGCATTGAAGATGGACTTTGTATGATGACGCCTGTGGAAGATGTGCTTCCTGCTTATACTGGTGTTGTCCTGAGTAAAGAAGGAGTTTATACGTTTAAGGCAGCAGCAAGTATGAGTGTTGTGCAGGGAAATTTGCTCCTTGGTTCTGTTGAAGACGATTATATTGAAGGTGATGCCTACGTGTTGTCTTATCTTGATGGCGAAGTTGGTTTCAATAGAGTGGTTTTGAACAAGGGAGCGAATGGTGAACCGGGAAACACTCACTTCCTTAACAATGCGAACAAGGCCTACTTGCCTGCGCCTCCTGGGGCTTCACTTGTGCTCCGCTTAAACTTCGGTGAAACCACTGCAGCTGAATCTGTTCTTAACAATAGTGTAGATGTTAACGCTCCTGTTTACGACCTTTATGGGCGCCGCGTTAAGAATGTTGTGAAGGATGGAGTTTATATCCGAAACGGTGAGAAGGTTATTGTGAGGTAATCTATTTGCTCTTCTATTCGACTAAAGACTTCAACTGTGCCCTTTTCTCTGGCTTGGGGCGAACTGTGAAACTGCTTTTATGTAAATTAGGAACGGGTGTGCTATTATGGCACATCCGTTTCTGCATTTTTAGAATGTAGGACCAGTTTGGTTAATTGGTTTGTAGGTAATGGATACAAAAAAACACCTGCATGTTGTGCAGGTGTTCATTAGGTAGCGAGAGTGGGGCATGATCCCACGACCTCCGGATTATGAATCCGACGCTCTAACCAACTGAGCTATCTCGCCGTTCCGCATTCAAGTGTTGTTCCTTGTTTGCGAGTGCAAAATTAGAAATATATTTTGAATCTGCAAAGGGTTTGGCGGATTTTTTATAAAAATATTGTGTTAAGAAGACTACTTTCCGAAGCAACGCTGGTATTCGCTCTCAAAATTGGGGGTGAAGAATCCCGTGCCAATTCGCTTTTTGATTTCTTCGGCAGAGAAGAAGGCGCCACCGGCAAGTTCGGCAGAGGGAGTGGGCGTTTCATCTGTCGTTGTCTTAAAGACATAAACCAGTTCGCGGTCGCGCGCACTTTCAAATACATAGGTGCAGATGTGTTCGGGAGTGAAATCCGTCAAACCGATTTCTTCGCGCACCTCGCGGCGGAGGGCATCGCCCACACACTCTCCTAAGTCTACGTGACCGCCCACCGCCGTGTCCCACTTGTCGGGCTGGATGTCCTTCCACGCAGGGCGGTGTTGCAGATAGAGTTCTCCCTTCGTGTTAAATACATGAAGGTGTACGACAGGGTGAAGCTTGTGGCTTCCATCGTGACATTCGCGGCGCGTAGCGCTACCTATGATATTGCCTTCCTCATCTACGAGGGGCAGGAGTTCGTTTTGGTTGTCGGTCATGTAATTAGAGTACAGATAATAGAGTACAGAGTACAACTTTTGTTGAGAGTAGAGTACGGAGAACAGAGTGTAATAAATATCAATTAGGCTTTGCTCCGCAGGGAGCTGTACTCTGTGCTCTGTACTCTGTACTCTTTGTTTACGGAATGAGCAGCGAACTATCCCCATAGCTTAAGAATCGGAAGTCATGCTGAAGGGCGTAGTCATAAACCCGTTTCCAGTTGTCGCCAATGAGGGCGGAGACGAGCAGGAGCAGAGTGCTTTGTGGCTGATGAAAGTTTGTGACGATGGCGCGTACAATATTATATTTATAACCCGGAGCGATGATGATTTGCGTGGCAGTGTGGAGCACCTGCATGCCGTTGCGGTCCATGTAATTGAGGATTGCCTGAAGCGATTCGGCAGCGGTGAGTTTTTCTCCCGCTTCGGCGGCGTATTCATAGGGCATCCATTGCGGTACGTGGAGTTCTTCAAGCGCGACATTGGGATTCTTGTGAATCATCACACCGATATAATAGAGACTTTCAAGAGTGCGCACCGAGGTAGTGCCAACGGCAATGCACGAAGCGTCGTGTGCGAGGAGGCGTTCGAGGGTCTTGCGCTCCACAGCAATCCATTCGGCATGCATGGTGTGACCTTCGATGTGCTCACTCTTTACGGGTTTGAAGGTTCCCGCACCTACATGCAGCGTCACCTCATTGCGCTCAATGCCGCGCGCGTCTAATTCCGCGAGTACGCCAGGCGTGAAGTGGAGGCCGGCAGTTGGCGCCGCCACCGACCCTTTGATTTTGGAGTACACCGTTTGGTAAGTCTTGAGGTCGCTTTCTTCGGTCGCACGGTTGAGGTATGGAGGGATGGGGAGTTCACCTATGGCGTCGAGCACTTCGGCAAAAGTAATCTTGTCATTGTTCCAATCAAAGGCAATCTCAAATCCCGTTCCGCTTTCGCCTATGCGCTCGGCAGTAAGAGTAATGTCGGTTTCGCCCACTCGGATTTGGCGCTCCAAGCGTCCTTCTTTCCACTTCTTCAGATTACCCACAAGGCACGTCCAAGTGACACGGCGCGTCTGCGCAAACGATTGCTGGTAATCAAGCGGTGTATGGGGCTCCAGACAAAAGATTTCAATGTGTGCCCCCGTAGATTTCTGAAAATGGAGGCGCGCCTGAATGACCTTTGTATTGTTAAACACCATCAGCGCTCCCTCGGGAAGGTGCTCGGGAAGCGATTTGAAGGAATGTTCTGAAATATCACCTCCGCGATAGACCAAAAGTTTGGAAGTGTCGCGCTCCGCCTTGGGATACTTCGCAATGCGCTCGTCGGGGAGGTCGTAATTATAATCCTTGATTTGGATTTGCTTTGTCGTAATCATGCTATGAAAGTTTGCACGAAGGAAAAAGAAAAAGGTGTGAACCTCATTGTTTGAAGATTCACACCTTTTAAGCGGAGAGAGAGGGATTCGAACCCCCGGTACCTCTCGGTACGGCAGTTTTCAAGACTGCTGTAATCGACCACTCTACCATCTCTCCAAGAGACCTTCGTGAGTTGGTTTCTTTTAACGAGTGCAAAGGTACGTGTTTTTTTTATACCTGCAAGGGGTAAGGCTATTTTTTTTGAAAAAAAATATAATTTTCTCTTGTAAAGGATATTTACACCTTGTTTATGCTATGTTCGTTTATCAAAACAGTGAAAAAGGTGTGCAATGAGCGATGAGCAATGAGCGATGAGCGAACCATACAGTCCGAATGGACTACTCTCTACTCTCTACTCACTACTAACTGCCCTCATAACTTAATATCCTCTCCTGTAAATTGGAAGGGAAGGAGGGCGTCGATAGAGTCGAAGGCAAGAACTTTCGAGGTGCCGTAGAGCAGGATGCGCATGGGTGTGTTGAAGCGGCGCTGCGTTTCGAGCAATACCTGACGGCAGGCGCCACAGGGTGTGATGGGGGAGGAGAGAAACTCTCCTGGTGTGTTGGAGGCGGCAATGGCGAGGATGAGTACGGCACTCTCGGGGAAGCGGGCGTTGGCATAGAAAACGGTGCAACGCTCTGCGCAGGTGCCACTGGGGTAGGCGGCGTTCTCCTGGTTGCTTCCACAGACGATTTCGCCATTGTCTAACCATGCGGCGGCGCCCACTTGAAATTTAGAGTAGGGGGCGTATGCCGAAGCGCATACCGCTTTGGCGCTATCAATGAGTTGACGGTCGAGGGCGGGGAGTTCGTCGTAATCGTATGTCTTGTAGTGCAGACAGAGGGTTTCTTCTTTCATGGTAGGTGGTTTATTGCACGCAGACCTCGCAGACTGTCGCAGAAGTCTATAGTGATTGCAACTTGTGTTTTTAGAATTCACAGAACCGCACACGCTTCGCTTGTGCAAAGCATCCGCAGTGAAATTTGGGTAAAGTCCTCTTGTGATTTTCTTGTTGGGTTCCTATCTCGGTGGTTAGAATTTGTTGACAACTCTATGGACTCCATCCATTATGTCGTTGACGTTAAAGTTTATAAGCAGTCCTACACGTTTGTCCATTAGTTTAAGATAGGTAAGTAGTTGTTTATGGTGTACGGGTTTTATTTCTTCTACAGATTTTATTTCTACAATTAGTTTGTCATCAACAAGTAGGTCGAGTCTTAACCCTTCGCCAATGTTGATGCCTTTATAATTAAGTCCCACCTCAACCTGTGATGCAACAGGTATTCCCTCAAGTTTAAGTTCATGTATCAATGCTTTTTCGTATGCGCTTTCTAATAGGCCAGGCCCTAACGTTTTGTATACTTCCATAGCGCACCCAATAACTTTATATGATAGAGAATTCAACGTGTCCATAGTAACGATTGGGTCGTATAACTTTTCTGTGAAAGTCTGCGGAGTCTGCGTGAGACCGCGTGAGACCGCAAACCAAAAAAGGTACGTCAAGACGTGTGCCTTGACATACCTTATATAATATATGTGCTATTCGTACACTTCAACCATTTTCACCTTACGTTCAGCACCAACTGCCTTGGCGGCACCGTTAAAGATTTCGTCCTTGCGGTCGATGGTAAAGCGGCGGAACTTTCCAGGAATCTTGAGGAGTTTCGTCTGCGCCTTGTTGAGCGCCTCCTTGTCGGTAATCCATTTTTCTGCCGTGAAGCATGCATCGGGGTTGGCTTCTGTTGAGGGGGTATCTGTCAAATCGTAGACGTAGCGGAGGCGGCGCATGGTGATGGTAAACTTACCGTCTTCCGCCTGCGTTACGAGTTGGTAGTAGAAACGTGTGCCGTCGGTTACGAGTGCCTTACGTTTGAAGTAAAGAAACTCTTCAACGGCAATCGCCAATGTTCCCGCTTCGGGCTGGTCGTCTTGAATGCGCGTTTGAGGAAGCGCATTTTCGTTGTTCAAGATGACTTCAGTGAGGTATGTTTTAAGTCCCTCGTGAATTTCTGCTCTTGTTTTGCCCGGCACATTGTATGATTTTTCAAACACGACAATGCCATTTTGCTCGGTCACAGCACCAGCGAGGTATTTACTCATGTCCTGTTGCTTTTGAGCGGCAACACCAAGGGGGAGTAACATCAAGAGGAGGAAAGCGATTTTCTTCATATCGGTATAGGAATAATTTTTAGGTTTTGGGCAAAGGTACAATAAAGAAATGAGAAATGGGAATTGAGAATTGAGAAAGTCCATGCGGTGCACGATTTTTAACAATGGTATCACGGTTCGTGGAGTAGTAACCACTATTTCGTGTTGCATGTCAGAACTAGACAAAATACATTTATCACGATAAGAACCAACCTCCATAAAATAGAATTGATGAAGTCTAGAAATAATCAATCTGTTGATAGATAATGCACCTATTTCATTTGAAAAGTGCAATAAAATGCACAATCTTTTGTTTCTTCTGGAGATATTTCCTACTTTTGCACAATAAGTGAAATATATTGCACTATGGAGTATGGTAAATTAATAAAAGAGCGCAGGGCGGTGCTGGGGTTGACCCAACAAGATTTGGCGGATTATTCAGGTCTCAGTCTGCGCATCATTAAAAGTGTGGAGTCGGAAAAGGGTAATCCTTCCTTAAATACCTTGGAGAAAATTGCCGAGGTTTTAGGTTTGGAACTCATCATGAAAGTAAAAATCTTGAATGAATAATGAGACGTGCGTTAGTTTTATCCAATAAGGTTGTCGCAGGAATTTTGACAGAGACAGACGACTTGCATTATACCTTTCAGTATGATGCAGACTTCTTGATGCAACCCAATCAGCGAGCAATTGCCTTGGCATTTCCCAAGCGTAAGGAGGCGTATGTTGCTGACGAATTATTCCCCTTCTTCTACAACATGCTTTCCGAAGGCGCCAACAAAGCGCTACAATGTGCGTCGCTAAAGATTGACGAAACCGATTCCTTCGGTTTATTGTTAGCCACTGCAAAGCACGACACCATTGGTGCTATTACAATAGAAGCATTATGAAACCTATAAATGTTTGCCCAGGTACACTTGCTTTAGGGTTTACCACCTATAGTACTCTTTGCCTCCGAAAAATGTTTGAAGGTAAGAAGGTGAATCACGTGATGGATTACTCTCTTGATGAAGTCTCCACAGAATTAGCAACTTCTGTAAATAGAATCTCCATATCGGGTGTGCAAGAGAAAATGTCTGCAGTAGTTAGAAACGGTAAGATTATGCTAACTCCAGAAGGGGAGTCTGGTCGCTACATTATCAAACCTATTCCTGATTACAAGCATTTGCGTTTTCGACAGAATATCCCTGCTAACGAACACCTTACGATGCAGATTGCCAGTCAAGTGTATAAGATAAATACGGCAACCTGTGCTTTAGCGTTTTTTGCAGATGGCAGTCCTGTTTATATGACCAAAAGATTTGATTATAAGGCTGATGGTTCAAAGATAAAGCAGGACGACTTTGGCTCTATCGCAGGTAAAACAGAAAAGAATAGTGGTAGAGATTTCAAGTATTCAGGGAGTTATGAGGATGTTGCAAAACTCTTGCAACAGAATGTTGCTGCTTGGCGGGTGGAGATGGAGAAATTCTTCACTCTCGTTGTGTTCAATTATTTATTTAGTAATGGTGATGCACACTTGAAAAACTTCTCGCTTCAGGAAACGGATGGCGGAGATTATGTGCTGACTCCAGCATACGACCTTATGAACACCGCCATACATATCAACGATGGTGATTTCGCTTTACAAGATGGGTTGATTCCCATTCGAGAATATTCAGAGGTATATACCAAAACCTCACATCCATGTAAAGACGACTTTATCACATTCGGCACCCGCATTGGCGTACATCCCAAGAAGTTGCACGCAATCATTGAGATGTTTGCAACCGAGCAACCTAAAGTTTACGAACTTATCGATAGCTCATTCTTGGAAGAAAAGGTGAAACGCATGTATAAGCAATCCTACCAAGAGCGTTTACACCGCTTTCAGAGGAGTGATAAGTAGTGTTAAGACGGGGAATTGGCAAGATATATAAATTGTTGATTTTTATATTTATAGGATAAAACTATTCAGTATTCAAATGTAGGTGCACAATTCGTCAATATATGGATGACTTTCAAAATAAATATTATCTGCTTCTTGCACAGAACGAGTAACTTCGCAAGGAAAATGCAGAACTGAAGAATCTACTTAATACTCATGGCATAGAGTATAACCCTAAACATAAGGAGGTTACAAACTTTGTTTATTCTGCAGTTTCTTTTCTAGAAGTCAAACTTTCTTTAGATGAAAGAGTATTGCTTTTTCAATCATTGTTTAAAGGTCGAGAAGATGTGTTTGCAAGAAGATGGTTTAGTCAGACAACAATGAAAGGGGGACTTCCTGCGTGGCGTGCGCATTATAAGTCGTAAGGAGGGGTTTTTCCATTGAAAAGTTGTATCTTTGTGGAGAAGTATCAATAGACTAAAATTTTATTCCAATGAACGACATTCCAAATTGCCCGAAGTGTGGCAGTGAATACACTTACTTTGATGGTTCGCTTTACGTATGTCCCGACTGTGCGCATGAGTTTCATGAAGCAGAGCAGGAGGGTGCTGAAGAGGCGCTTGTACCCCGCGATAGCAATGGTGCGGAACTCTTTGATGGCGATGCTGTTACGGTAATTAAGGACCTTAAAGTAAAAGGCTCTTCAATGGTCATCAAGCGCGGCACGAAGGTAAAGAGCATCCGCCTTACGGAGAATCCTGAAGAGGTGGATTGCAAGATTGATGGCAGTGGTATCGTACTTAAAACTTGTTTCTTAAAGAAATAATTTAGGCGTACGGATTTAGGAAAAACAAATAGGGAGTTATTTTGAACTATCTCAGAGGTAATTCAAAATAACTCCCAATTTGTTTTGGGGTGTCGGCATGTGTTCAAGAAAAAGGCGGATTTGTCCTCTTGTGAGTTGCAACATGTGACAAAATGTAAGGATTTCCTGACTAAAGAGGTGGGTATATCTGTTGGTAGTACACATTTTTTATATATAAAAGCGAAAAAAAATGCTATTATGTGTGTGGTATAAATAAAATAAAATAACTTTGCAACCTAGACTTAACAAACATATTGTAACTAAATACTTGTTTTTGCTTTCACAATGAAAATAAATCTCCTGCAAATGGACTTATTGTGGGCTGACCCGAAGACGAATTGTGCGGAGGCGGCTCGCAAGATGCGTGAGATGGACGCAGCAGATGTGTATATACTTCCCGAAATGTTTTCTACGGGTTTCGCTACCGTGCCCGAGGGTATTGCCGAGGAGTGGCAGAATGATACGTGCCCTTCTCACCAATGGATGCTTGCGATGGCAAGGGAGTTGGATGCGGCAGTGGTAGGTAGTATCGCCGTTCGCGAACAGGATGGTCGCTACTTCAATCGCATGTGTTTCGTGCGCCCTGATGGTGAAACCACACTTTATGATAAGCACCACCTCTTTACCTTCGGCGGCGAGCACTTGCGCTATACGGCGGGGCAGGAGCGTGTGGTGGCAGAGTTTCGCGGATTCCGCTTCCTGCTTCAGATTTGTTACGACCTCCGCTTCCCCGTTTTTGCACGCAATAAGGCAGATGAGGCTTACGATGCCGCGATCTATGTAGCAAGTTGGCCCACGCCTCGTGTGGAAGCCTGGTTGTCGCTTTTGAAAGCAAGAGCCATTGAAAATCAATGCTATGTTTGCGCCGTGAACCGCGTAGGTACGGACCCCTATTGCCAATATTCAGGCGGCACGCAGTTGATTGACCCCTACGGAAATGTGGTTGCTGAGTGCCCCATGGGAGAGGCAACGGAAACGTCGGGAGTTCTGGATAAGGAAATGCTTGAGGCGTTCCGTCAGAAGTTCCCTGTGTTGCATGATGCAGACACATTTTGAAAGGGGAAATGAGAAAGGAGAAATGAGAACCGAAGGTCGGCGCCCGAAGGGGCTAAAGCCAAAGGAAAAACATGCGGATTGAAATCCCCATGCGTATGCCTACTCAAACTTCTTGTCTACTCGTACCTCGTTTACTCGTCTACTAAAAAAATAAAAACTAACTATATGAAAAGATTACTCCTCGGAGACGAAGCCATTGCTCTTGGCGCCGTACATGCCGGCATTGGTGGCGTTTATGCTTATCCTGGAACGCCCTCCACAGAAATAACTGAATTTATTCAAGGTGATGCGCTCGCAACAGAACGCGGTGTGCACAGCCGTTGGTGTACGAATGAAAAGACTGCTATGGAAGCAGCGCTCGGTATGTCGTATGCCGGTAAGCGTGCGTTGGTGTGCATGAAACACGTGGGTATGAATGTTGCGGCAGATGCTTTTGTGAACTCCGCCATTACGGGTGTTCACGGCGGTATCGTAGTTGTGGCGGCAGATGACCCCTCAATGCACTCCAGTCAGAATGAGCAGGACAGCCGTTTCTATGCATCCTTCGCCCTCGTTCCTACCTTCGAACCCTCAAATCAGCAAGAGGCGTACGACATGATGGAGAGTGCTTTCACGTTGTCTGAAACATTGAAGGAACCCGTAGTGTTGCGCGTCGTTACACGTCTTGCCCACAGCCGTGCGGCAGTAGAAGTGCGCGAAGCGCGTGAGTTGCAAAACCTCGGAATTTGTGAAGAGCGCTGGGTGCTTCTTCCTGGCATTGCACGTCAACGCTATGCGGCGCTTATCGCCAAGCAGGACGATATGCTTAAAGCATCTGCCGACTCATTGTATAATAAGGTAGAGAAAGGTGGTAGTGGTAAACTCGGCATTATAGCTTGCGGTATTGCTTACAACTATGTAAAGGAAGTGGTAGGCAATGATGCGAACGTGTTGAAGGTAAGCCAGTATCCCCTTCCCGAAGAGGCTGTTCGCGCATTGGCACAGGAAAATGACGCCGTGCTTGTTGTAGAAGACGGTCAGCCCGTTGTAGAACAGCAAGTGAAGGCAATTCTTGGCGGAGCGTATGACGTAAAGGGTCGTTTGACAGGTGCGCTTCCCCGCACAGGAGAATTGACACCCGATAACGTAGCCAAGGCGCTCGGCGTGACTCCCAAGCAGACGCTTCCCGCTTCAGAAATCGTGGCACCCCGTCCTCCGCAGTTGTGTCAGGGTTGTGGTCACAGAGATGTTTATGCTGCGCTCAATCAAGTGTTGGCAACATATCCTGATTACCGTGTGTTTGGCGACATCGGTTGTTACACACTCGGTGCACTCCCTCCCTTCCGCGCGCTTGCAAGTTGTGTAGATATGGGTGCCTCAATCACGATGGCAAAAGGTGCTGCTGATGCAGGATTTTTCCCTGCAGTAGCCATCATCGGTGACTCTACGTTTACGCACAGCGGTATGACCGGTCTTCTCGATGCTGTGAATGATAAGAGCAACATTACCGTAGTGATTTCCGACAACCTTACAACGGGTATGACGGGCGGTCAAGATTCTGCGGGAACAAATAAGTTTGAGGCGATTTGTATTGCCCTCGGCGTAGAACCTGAACACGTGCGTGTCGTAGTACCCCTTCCCAAGAATATGGAAGAAATTACGCGCATCTTGAAGGAAGAAATTGATTACCCTGGAGTTTCGGTTATCATTCCTCGCCGTGAATGTATTCAAACAGCTGCTCGTAAGGCGCGTGCAGCCCGTTCTAACCAGTAAGATTATTCAGTTTTCGCAAACATAAGTTCTCTTCATTCAAAGATTTTAGGTCAAATTAGGGTAGGGAAGCGCCCCGAACGGTCCTCAAAACCTTATAACCTTAAAACCTAATAACCTATGAAGTTGAGTTCTTGCGAAACTTCCACAATATTATGAAGAAAGATATTATCCTTTGCGGTGTGGGTGGACAAGGTATTCTCTCCATCGCAACTATCATAGGCGAAGCGGCAACAAAGGCAGGTTTGAACCTCAAGCAGGCTGAAGTGCACGGTATGAGTCAGCGCGGCGGTGACGTGCAGAGTCACTTGCGCCTTTCTGACGCAGAAATTTATAGCGACCTTATTGCCGAAGGCAGTGCAGACATGATTATCAGCATGGAACCCATGGAAAGTTTGCGTTATCTTCCTTACCTTGCTGCCGATGGTAAAATCGTGACGAGCAACAAACCCTTTGTGAATATCCCCAACTATCCCGAAATGGCCGACGTAACGGCAGCGCTTGAAAGTCTGCCTTCGGTAGCGATGGATATTGAGGAAGTAGCGAAAAATGCAGGTAATGCGCGTGGTGCGAACATGGTACTTCTCGGCATGGCAGCTCGCTATCTTCAAATCCTTACGCCCGACCAACTCTGCGATGCTATTCGCACAATTTTTGCGCGCAAGGGTGAGGCGGTTGTTGAGGCAAATATTAAGGCCTTCCAGGCAGGTTATGGCGAATAATTGAGCGGTCGTATGAGCAGAAACTTTCCCCCTGACACCTGTCCCTACCTCCATGAGGAGATGGAGACCATGACGCGCGAGCAAATCTCGGCGCTTCAGTTGGAACGCCTACAGGCTACCGTGCGTCACTGCATGAATTCCCCCTTCTATAAGCAGCGCTTTGAGGAAATCGGACTCAAACCCGAGGACATCAAGACTCTTGACGACATTCGCAAAATTCCTTTCACCACAAAGGCAGATTTGCGCGACACCTATCCTTTCGGTATGGCGAGTGTGCCCCTTCGTGAATGCACACGCTTGCACTCTTCAAGCGGTACGACGGGTACGCCCACGGTAATCCTTCACACGAAGAAGGACTTGGAAGAATGGGCGAATCAAGTGGCACGCAACCTGTGGATGGTGGGACTTCGCCCCGACGATGTCTTCCAAAATTCCAGTGGTTACGGCATGTTTACCGGCGGTCTCGGATTTCAGTATGGCGCCGAGCGCATGGGCATGCTCACGATTCCCGCAGCTGCCGGAAACTCGTTGCGCCAAATCAAATTTATGACCGATTTCGGCACAACAGCCCTCCATGCCGTGCCCTCGTATGTCACTCGCCTTTACGAAGTGATGCAGAGCGCGGGCGTAGATCCCCGAAAGGATACCAAATTGAAAGTTCTTGCCATCGGTGCCGAACCCCATTCGGAGGAACAGCGTCGCCGTATTGAGGAAATGATGGGCGTGAAGGCCTACAACTCTTTTGGCATGAGCGAAATGTGCGGTCCTGGTGTCGGTTTTGAGTGTCAGGAGCAAAATGGACTCCACTTCTGGGAAGACTATTACATCGTAGAAATCGTAGATCCCGAAACGTTGGAACCCGTTGCTGACGGCGAAATTGGCGAACTCGTATTGACGTCCCTTTGTCGTGAAGCCATGCCCTTGCTTCGTTACCGTACACGCGACTTAACCCGTGTGCTCGGTCGCAGTTGCCCCTGTGGTCGCAACCACGTGCGTATTGACCGCATGCGTGGCAGAAGCGATGACATGATGGTGCTTCGCGGTGTGAACATCTTCCCGATTCAGATTGAAAAGATCCTCATGACCTTCCCCGAACTGGCGAACAATTACCTCATTACGCTCACTACGGATGCCGACAACGACAACATGACCGTTGAAGTGGAATTGGAAGAACTCTTTACCGATGACTTCCGCCGCTTGCAGGAACTTACCAACCGCATACAGCGCGCGTTGAAGGACGAAATCTTGCTCACGCCCCACGTCAAGTTGCTCCCGAAGGGCACACTCCCTGTTTCGGAAGGCAAGGCAGTGCGTGTGGTTGATAAGCGTAAGGTGTACCAATAATTACTAGAGTACAGATAACAGAGTACAGAGTACAACTCTTTTCAGAGTACAAATGACAGAGTACAAAGTACAACTGAAATCCCCCCCAAAAAAAAACAATAGGTTTACACTCCGCATGGAGTTGTACTCTGTTATCTGTACTTTGTATTCTAAAAAACAATAGGTTTACACTCCGCATGGAGTTGTACTCTGTTATCTGTACTCTGTACTCTAATCTAAAAGTTATGACCATCAAACAACTTTCTATATTTATTGAGAACAAGAGTGGCACGCTGATTCGTGTGCTTGACTTGCTCAGTCGTGCGAATATTCAAATCATCGCTTCGACGATTGCCGACACGCAGGACTACGGTATTTACCGCGTGCTCTGTTCTGCCCCTGGCGAGGCTTACCTCATTCTGAAGGATAACGGTATTAACGTGCAACTTGCCGACGTTATGGCCATCACGATCGATGACGAACCCGGTCGTGCAGCACAAGCTGTGAAGGCGCTTTCAGATGCAGGCGTAAACATTCTCTACATGTACTCCTTCCTTTGGAAAGGTAAGGGCGTTTTGACCATGCGCACCGACGAAGTTGCTCTTGCTGAAAAGGTAATTCAAGAGAACGCTATCCAACTCTTAAACGAAACTGAATTTATGGTGTAAAACAAGTTTCGCAAGTGCTCAACTTGTTTTAAGGTTTTAAGGTTGTGAGGTTATAAAGAACCATTCGGACTGCATAGTCCTTAAAACCTTATAACCTCATAACTTAACGAAACTGAAGCTTGCGAAAGTTGAGTAATCAACTTCTAATTATGATTTACAATCCCGAAATGGAGTGCATGTCTCGTGAAGACATGCGCCGCTTACAAACGGAACGCCTCATTGAAACGGTGAAGCGTTGCTACGAAAACGTACCCTTCTACAAAAAGAAGATGGACCAGAAGGGCATTCGCCCAGAGGACATTAAGTCTATCGACGATATAACGAAACTTCCCTTTACTACGAAGCACGACCTCCGCGATGAATATCCCTTTGGACTTCAGGCGGTGCCTATGGAGCAGGTGGTGCGTGTGCATGCCTCTTCGGGTACAACTGGTAAACCCGTTGTGGCAACTTATACGCAAAACGACCTCGATAATTGGGCAGAAGGTGTAGCGCGTGTCTTGGCAGTGGGCGATGTAGGTCCTGGCGATGTGGTGCAGGTGTCTTACGGCTACGGCCTTTTCACGGGCGGACTCGGAGCGCATCAGGGTGCGAATAAATTAGGTGCCATCCAGTTGCCCACCTCTGCGGGTAATTCCGAAAAGCAAGTGATGCTCATGAAGGACTTCGGCACCACCGCCCTTTGCTGTACGCCCTCTTACGCCCTTCACTTGACGGAAGTCATGAAGAAGTGCGACATCAAGAAGGAAGACCTCAAGTTGCGCGTCGGTTTCTTCGGCGCAGAACCCTGGACATGGGGTATCCGCCGTGAGTTGGAAGACAAACTCGGCATTAAGGCCATCGATATTTACGGCCTTACGGAAATGTCGGGTCCTGGTGTGGGCGGAGAATGCCAATACCAAGACGGTACGCACGTTTGGGAAGACATGTTCTATCCCGAAATCGTAAATCCCGACACGCTCGAACCCGTAGCTCCCGGTGAACGTGGGGAACTCGTCTTCACATCACTCTGTAAGGAAGCCATGCCCATCATCCGCTACCGCACACGTGACCTTACGCACCTCATTTACGAAAAGTGCCGTTGCGGACGTACTGCTGTGCGCATGGGTAAGATTCTCGGACGTAGTGACGACATGCTCATCATCCGCGGCGTGAATGTCTTCCCCAGCCAGATTGAAGCCATTCTTACCGAATTCCCTGCTTTCACACCGCAGTACTTTATTACGGTGGATCGTAAGCATAATGAAGACACCTTCGACCTTGACGTGGAACTTCGCGAAGACCTCTTCTCGCCCAACCCCGCCAAGCAGATGCCCTTCATTAAGTACCTCTACGACCGCCTCGTGTCTGTTACGGGTATCAAACCCAATATCCACATCCAACCTCCCGGAACCATCCAGCGCTCAATGGGTAAGGCAAAGCACGTACTCGATAAGCGCGACTTCTCGGATTGGGAGAAGGGAAAGTAAAATAGAGTACAGAGTTCAGAGTACAGAGTACAAATAATAGAGTACAGAGTACAACTGACAGAGTACAAAGTACAACTGAAATCCCCCCAAAAAAAACAATAGGTTTACACTCCGCATGGAGTTGTACTCTGTACTTTGTACTCTAAAAAACAATAGGTTTACACTCCGCACGGAGTTGTACTCTGTACTCTGTTATCTGTACTCTAAAATGAAATGAAATGAAACTTTTTTCAGACGAACTTGTCAACGAGGCTGCACGCATTAACCACGTGGCAGACCTCTCTCACGCTACCATTGGTGAGACCCTCTTGGTGGCGCAATATTTAGAGCAGAAGACGGGACAACCCTTTATCCGCATGGACCAGGGAAGTCCCGGACTCCCTGTGAATGCTTACGGCACAGAAGCCGAAAAGGCGGCGCTCGACCGCGGAGCAAACAATCAATATCCCGCAGCCGCAGGCGTGCCCGAGTTGAAGCACGAAGCCAGTCGCTTTGTCAAGGCATTTATGGACATCGACGTTTCTGCGCGTGCCTGCATCCCCACGGTGGGAAGCGTAGCCGGAAGTTTCGGTGCCTTCATTGCCTGTTGCCAACGCGATGAGAAGAAAAACAAGGTGCTCTTCATCGATCCCGGCTTCCCCATTCAGAAATCGCAACTCCGCATTCTGGGCATCGAGTGGAAGAACTTCGACATCTATCCCTACCGCGGTGAGGCGCTTCGCCAAAAGTTGGAAGAGGAAGTGAAGGACGGCGACATCGCTGCCATCATCTATTCCAACCCCAACAATCCTGCGTGGATTTCCCTTGAAGAAGACGAGCTCCAAATCATTGGCGACATCGCTACGAAGCACGATATAATTATCCTTGAAGACTTGGCGTACTTCGCCATGGACAGCCGTCGCGACTTGTCGAAACCCTTCCAGGCACCCTTCGTGCGCACCGTGGCACGCTATACGGACAATTACATCCTCATGCTTTCGGCGTCAAAAATCTTCTCCTATGCCGGAGGACGCATCGCCCTCGTGTGCATCAGCGATAAACTTTTCGACCGCCAGTTCCCCGCACTCGCCCGTCGCTATAACGACAGCGGTGTCTTTGGCGCCACCTTCACCGCCAGCATTCAGTATATGATAACCTCGGGTTGCACCGCCAGCACGCAGTATGCCTATGCCGAAATGCTCCGCCTCTCTACGGAGGGCGTCATCAACTTTGTGGACGACACCCGCGCCTATGCCGAACGCGCCCGCAAGATGAAGAAAATCTTTACCGACAACGGTTTCACCATCACTTACCCCACGGACGTGACGGAAGACATTGCCGACGGTTTCTTCTTCTCGCTCTCTTATCCCGGACTCACGGGTGGCGAACTCGCCAAGGAACTCATTGCCTACGGTGTGTCAAGCATCAACCTCGACACCACTGGTTCGCTCCAGCCCGGCGTACGTGCTTGCACCAGCCGCATGCGTGACGAACTCTATCCCGTGCTCGAGGAGCGCATGAAGGCATTCCGTGAGGATCACCCCTTTACAGAGTACAACTAACAGAGTACAACTAACAGAGTACAAAGTACAACTTTTAGACTAAAGATAAAAGAGTAAAGATAAAAGATGCCATGCGGGACGAGAGAGCAAGTAGTAGGTAGTAAGTAGTAGGTAGTAATACCATGCGGGACACTACTCGTTTACCTCGGTAACCATCTCGTCTACTCGTACCTCGTTAACTAGTCTACTAAAACAACGTTTATCTCGGTGCCCTTCTCGTTTACTCGTACCCCGTTAACTAGTCTACTAAAACAACGTTTATCTCGCTGACCTCCTCGTTTACTCGTACCTCGTTAACTCGTCTACTAATAAAAATACTAATGATTCCTATGAAGAAACTTTTACTTATCCCCCTTATGCTTTGTGGCGCATTGGTTATGAATGCCCAGCCACTTGGCAAACTTCAGAAGTTTGGTGCAACAACTACTACAGAAGTTGTTCAGAAAGCACAGCATCCTTTAGTGGATGTTCAGCAGACCTCGTTGCAACTGCCCGGAAAGAAGACGCGTGCCAGCCTCGACGAATACGCTGTTAATGCCAAGCAACTGACGAATAACGACCTTTCGTTGAATATCTATTATGGTGGAGTGGGTATAGCCAACACGATGAGTGTGGCAACATACTATACTACCGACATAGCAGCGCGCTTCGCGGGCAATAAGATTACCTCCATCTATTCAGCTCTCGGACAGGGTGTGAAGGAAGCAACGTTCTGGATTCGTAAGTCACTCAACGGTGATAACCTTTGGGAAACCACCGTCACAGAATTTACCCCCAACTCTATTCTTTCAGTCGATTGCGACTATACGATTGACAACGAAGCCTTCATTTTGGGTTACACCGTAAAGGGCAATTTTGCTCAAGGCTCTATCTTCTATACTGAGAACGTAGGTAACCTCTCAATGATTGTAGCCGATGCGAGCGGTAGCTGGAGCGATTTCTCTGGCAATGGTAGTGCCTTCTTCGTTTGTGAAACCGAAGGTGACGCAGGTTTGGTGCAAAACGACCTCGCTATTACCAACATCTCCATCTCCGATCGTGCTATGGCAGGCGAAGCCTTCAACATCGTGGGTCAACTCACCAACTTTGGTGCATATCCCGTCACTTCGTTCAAGACAAAGGCCATTGTTAATGGTCTAGAAATCGTAAACGAACACGAAGTAGACACGGTGCTTCACAAGGGAACCATAGACTTCGCCATCCCCACAACTGCTCCCGCTCATGCAGGTTGTTACCACAACGACATTCAGGTTATTGAGGTAAACGGTGCTACTGACGGCTACCCTGCAGACAACGCAATCACTACACAACTTCTTGCCCTTGCGGAAAGTTATCCCCGCAAGGTAGTGATGGAAGAATTTACTGGAACATGGTGCGGTTGGTGTCCTCGTGGCATGGCGGGTATTGAGTGCCTCCAGCGCGATTACCCCAACGACTTCATCGCGATTGCTGTACATGGTGGCGACACTTTCGAACCCGAAACTTATACCCCCATCTTAAACGGTGTTTCTGGTTTCCCTTCAGCCCTCATCAATCGTGTGGTAGAAGCCGACCCTTACCACGGATTGACAGATGCTAATTACGGCATCAAAGATTTGGTGGAACAGGTGAAAGCCCTCCCCACAGAAGCGCAAATAGGGTTGAGCAGTAAACTCTCGGCAGACAACACCGAAATTGAAGTTACCTCTTACTCAAAGTTCAATATCGCCATCCCCGATGCTTCGGCATATATGTTGAGTTATGTGTTGCTCGAAGACAAACTCGTAGGTTCGCAGACCAACTATTACGCTAAGTCCATGTCCAGTCAAACGGGCATCACCGAAGCCGACCTTTCTGAAGAATTGCTCACTTATTACAACAAGAGCGACCGCTTCATCGCCACTTATAATGACGTGGCACGTGGTATCTACGACCCCTGGGGTATCCAAGGCAGTATGAGTGGGGCGATTCAGAAGGGAAAGGCAAAGGCACACACTTATACCATCACTGTACCCAGTACGGTGAAGAAAAAGGAAAACCTTTCCATCGTAGTCCTACTTATGGACGTTTACACAGGCGAAGTTATCGCTGCTGAAAAGGCAAAAGTAGGCGAAGAGAAACTCACTGCTATCGACACTGTCGCAAAGAGCGAAATGAATGCCAGCATCTCTGCAACTGAAGGCGCTGTAATTGTTAGCGCAACGCATGCAACAGCGCAGATTTACACCCTCGACGGCAAGTTGCTCGCCACACAAAGCGTGAACGGCACCGCCACAATCCCCACAAACGGATGGAGTGGCACCGTCATCGTCAGAGTGGAAAACGGCAACGATGTGGTTGTGAAGAAGGTTGTACTTTAACCCATAAAATCAGGAGGAAAACTTGCGGGTTTTCCTCCTGATTTTTTTATGTCTCCTGACCTTACAACTTAAACTTGTAAATGGCGTGGACCATGACGTAGCTATGGAAGGTTTCGGTGCGTCCAAATTGGCGGGTGCCGGTACCTACGTTGCTGCTTTCGGAAGTCTTTTGGCGGAGCAAGTCAACGGCTTCTAATTGCAAGGTGAGGGCGTTGTCCTTCAAGAAGGATTGCGAGATGGTGGCGTTGATGAGCCATTGGTCGTGGTTGAGCAGGGCGTCGTCATAGCCCGTTCGGGTGTAGTAAATGAAGTTTGAGTGGATGCTCATGCCGAAGGGGAGGTTGACTTGCGGAGAGAGGTTCACCTCGTAGGTATGTCCACGCTGGCTGAACTGAGGCGCCTGTTTGTAAGTGGCATATTCGCCCCAGTACTTAGTGCTCAAGAAGACGCTCCAAATGTCTTGGCGCCAACGCAGAGAGAGGCTGACGGTGGGCTTCAACAGGTTGATGGTGGAAAGTCCGAGCGCATCGCCCAATTCTCCCACTTGCCCCTTCATGTGTATGTAGGCAAGGCTGGTCTTAGCCGAGAGCGTAAACGCATGTTCCTTGTCGAGCGGTTGGCTGGTGCTGAAAGAGAAACCGCAATCATAATTGCCCGAAACGTTCGTCATGCTGCGGCGGGTATAACCCGTTGCGGGGTCGCGCTCTACGGTAGAAATCCAATCCTTCGTGTTGTGGTTGAAATATAGATAACCGTTGTAACTATCGCCACGCTTGGTGTTGAAACGATATGCGCGGAGGCTGAAGCGGTTGTCCCATCCCGTCTTCAGTCCGGGATTATTGACGATTTCCAGCATAGGGTTTCCCGTATCTGTAATGGGGAGTTGCTGCATGAGGTCGGGACGTCTTGTCCCTCCACCGTAGGTGAATTGGATGTAGTTCTGCTTCGTGATTTTATACTTCAGATAGGTGTCCAACGAAGCATACGGGCGGTTGCGCTGAGGCTCAAAGCGCTTGTCGCCACGCTCATATTCCAATCGCTCATTCCGTATGCCGAGGGCGGGCAGGAGTTCTAATTCCACCTTGTCCCACCATCCTGAGAGGCGCAAGGTAAGACTGTTTTTGAGGGTGTAATGGTCGGAATGGTAGGAGTTTTCAACGTTGCGCACAAAGTCTAACGAGTCGCCCAATGTGGGGCGCAAACTCAAAGGGACGTCATAGATGTCGTAGAGTGTGGCGCGATCGTCGTTCTTACTGTACGAGGCAAAATAGTATGCCGACAACTTGAGGGGCTTCGAGAGCTTTTCGCCGTATTGTATAGAGGTATAGACGGTATAACCACTGCCAGGATCGTCCTTAAATTGGCGGTAGTCGGCATAAGGTTTCGGAGCTGCCGCATTGAAGTAGCGATAGTTGACCGTGCTGTACGACTCACCTGGCTTGTCATGGAATGATGCATCAATAGAAGCGTCGAACGTGCGACCCGCTTTCTTAAACAGACGCGTGTATTTCACATTGAGCGATGCCGAATACACTTCTGCATCCGTGGTGTAACGAGAGCGAACGGCATTCGTAGCCTGCTGGCGCGTAGCCTCGGAAAGGTTGTCCGCCCAAAGGCTTTCGGAAAGATTGTCTGTGTATTCGGGGCGCTCATGATAGGTGGAAGCTACGCCCTGATACTTGCTGTCGAGCCCGCCATAGTTAAGGCGTGTCGATAGGTTGAGGCGGTTGCTGGCGTTCCAGTTATAGGTGAGTCTGCCGTCGGCATCCACCTTCACGTCATGCTCCTTTCGTATGCCCTTTCCGTAAGTGTAGAGCGCACTGCCGGCTCCGAGAATCGACTCTGTGGTGTTGTAACTAATGGCGGTTTGGTCGTTGTGCGTCACGTGGATATTGGCGTTGCTGGTCAAGTAACCCGCGTCGGAATATCCCTTGCCGTTGTCCCATTGCAACATACTTCCCGCCTTGCGATAGGTGTAAAGTCCATTGCCCGCGTTGAAGTGGCGCCAGTTCCCGTTTTGGTCCACACTCTGGTTCTCACTGATGTTATTGGCCTGCGCATACGCCGCCAAGCGTCGGTGGTCGGTGAAGTTCGTAGTGAACACCTTGCCCACGTACGTATCATTCGTGCCACCGCCCAAGTTTACGTTCGCCATCCACGTGGATTTATACTCCTCCTTAATCGTGAGGTCCACCACGGTCGCCTTGTTCGCGTCAAGTTCACTGCGAAACTGCTTCTCCTCATCCGTCTTCTCGTACAACTTTACGTCCTTCACGGCATCCGTAGGCATATTCGCCATCGCCGTCTGCACATCGCCGAAGAAGGGTTTGCCATCTACGAGCACCTGACTCACCGTCTTTCCGTTAAATGTTACGTTGCCGTTATTGTCCATCGAAATGCCGGGCAGTTGGCTCATCAACGTGGCGAGCGAAGCACCAGGAGGGAGGCGCAGGGCTTTTGTGTGGAACACCAAGGTGTCTTCTTTCACGGTCATCATTCGTGCGAGCGCCGTGACTTGTGCTTCGTCTAATTGATAGTCGGAGGAGGTGAGTTCCAACTTCCCCAAATCTACGGTGGGGCATTGCTCCGTCAATTCAATGCGGCGAATGAGCGTGTCGAATCCTGTCAGCGCAATGTTTACCACCAACTTGCCTGCATCAGCCTTGATGGAAAAATCTCCTTTCTCGTTAGTTGTTACTTGCTCAATCACGATGGGTAGGCTCATTTCCTTATTGGTTTGAGCATTGACCACTTTTATGGTGTCGGAGGCTTGTAACTCGACTATCGCCATGGGCAAAGGTTCCTGCGTTTGTTTGTCAACGACGATGCCCTTTATGCTATATTCTTGCGCTTGTGCCGTGAGCGAAAGCAGGGCGAATAGGAGGATGAATGTGTGTTTCATGGAATGATTTTTTCGGGATGAGACAAAGTCTCCACAGGGTTTGCTGAGGAGCAAACCCGAAATGGGGAAAACTACTCGGCACTTAAATTGAATTAAGCCCGAGTTAAATTGAATTAAGTCCGAGATTGTTTTCCGAGTTACGGATGTGAATTTTGGAGATTAAGTTTTAGGAGTACAAAGACGGTATTTACAGTTTATACTGCTTGTCCAAATACGCAATGCGTCGGGTTATCCAGGCTTTGATGAACTCCGCCTCTTGTGGGATGTTGATGCGCAAGCCGTTGGCATTGTTCCAGCGCTGGGCTTCACGGATATGGGCGCCACTTTGCTCCATGAGGTGGAGAAGGGAAGTGATGCGTTCGCTGAGGCGTTGGGGATTGAAATGCGTGCGACGGAGTTGGCGGTAGCGCTTTGCCATTTGGGCGTTCCAATCGTTCGGATCGAGTTTGTAGAGTCGCTCAAAGAGGGCATTTTGATGCCCTTCACGGCGGAGAAAGTCGCGGTAATCCCTTGTGGCATTACTCGTGTGGTCACTTCCTGCATAGTTGCGCCCGAGCGTGCCGTCCATATCCCAGGGAATGGGCGTAAGGCGCGCGTCGCGTTGGTAATCCTGAATTGCCCAATACATGTTTTTTGCGGAATTGTCGGTGGCAAAAATGAGTTCGATGAGCAAGTAATAGTCGCGCACGGCGGGTAGGTCGAAGTAGGTGCCGATGCGTTGGCAAAATTCGGCGTCGGAGGTATTGCTCACCGCCTGAATCGCATCAACAAGAGGTTGCCACTTGGCATTTTTCTTTGCCGACGGCTCCGGGTATTTGATTTGCCACCCGCTCCATTCCTCTTGGCGCTCGGAGGGAGTGGAGGAACCGTGCCACGAACCCAGAGCGGATGCAAATTGTGTGGCATGGCTCCATTGGTCTGCCTTGTAAAGCATGCCCCCAGGGACGATGTCGTTGCCCTTAGTGAGTCCGCACTGCTTGCGGTCGATGCGCTCGCACAGGTCATAGACACCGTGGTAACTGCCATTGAGGAACACTTCAACGAGTCTGCCACGCGAAACGCTGGGTGCGTCCTTCACGTAATTAGAAAAGTAAGGCGCCTCGGCAAAGTCCGCCCAAAGGTCCATAATTATGCGACCGCGCATGCGGGAAGGGTCAACGGTCATGGCGTTAAGCACCCAGTAGTTATCCGTGCGCAAACCCAGAAGCGAGCGATTGATTTTCTTGCCGTCAGTGCCCTTGAGTTTGATGCCCATTGAGCGCTTGTTGTAACGCGAAGTGAAGTCGCCACGATTTCTTACTTGCAGGGCATAGGCGGAGTCGGTCTTGAGGGTCGCGTCGTGAACGATGATGCTTCCCGTTCCCCACTGCTGTTTGGAAAACCCACTTGCCGTGATTTCCAGGATGGGCATATAGGTGAATTGAAGGGTTGCGCGGGCGAGGGTGTCTGTCTCCGTGGCGAAAGCAAGGCGATAGGTCTGCGTACCGTCCACTTTGCCGAGCGCGAGGGTGCCTTTGCTGGAAGTGGGCTTCCCATTGACGAAGATTCGGGCTTCGGGGAAGGTGGCGCAAGCGAATTGTAGCGTCACTTCCTTGCCCATCAGTCGTTCGGGAAGGGGAAAGAGGTACGTGTTGGTGCGTTTGTCGTAAACGGGAGACTTACCGTCGAGCGTGAAACGGAGGGTTTGGACGTTGGAGACGTAATAGCGGTTGCCATTCGTGGTGCGTTGTCGTGTCAGAACGGGATTTTCCACGGGCTTAAACACTACGGGGTGCCCGTCAATGGAAGTAACCTGCTCGCCCTTCTTGGTATAAAGCGCAAAGCGTTCGTTGCTCGTGGCGCTCTTTGAGGTATTGTTGTAAAGGCCTACGATGTGCGTGCCAATACGTACGTTCAGCAACTGCTGGCTATTCCAATTGGTGATGATGATGTGAGACGAACCGGGGTAAATGCTCCATTCAGAGGCCGTTCCGTTAGGCTTATCCGTAAGCGTCATATAGCGGCGCGTGGCGGTGCGAATCCCGTCGTAGGTCATGTAGCGCCCCGTCTCGGCGTGCTGAATGGTATAATTACCGTTGTCCAACTTCGTGATGCGCCAAAGGGCAGACTTTTGACCGGGTGTGCCGTTGTGAGACAACTCCAAGGGGGATGACGGGGAGGGAATGACTGCGCTTGTGGGGAGTTCGACGCATCGGATTTCGTAGCACTCGCCCGATTTCAACGCTACGCCCTGAGCGGAACCAGAAAGTGAGAGGAGAATGCTGGCGAGCGTGATGCCAAGGGTGCGTAAAGAGAGAGGCATAACGAGTTAAAGTTTTTTGTTGAGTTTAATAATGTTGCCGATGTCATCGGTAGTGAGTTCGCCCGTCAGTTGTACGACACGCGAGCAATAATCATCGCGGAAGCGGAAAATGAGCAACTCTTTCAGCTTACGCCCTTTGCCACGGATGCCAAAGACCATGATTTCGACGTTGTTAGCACTGAGTTGCATGAGCAATTCGTAGTCTTTCAGCGCAGAGACTGCTTCGTAGTTGCTACGGATAGTAGCGGTCGTAGAACGGCTGTGCGTGTGCAACGCCAAGACACTGGTCAAGCGGTCAACAACATGCTTAAACTCCCAGCGGTCGTTCTTTAGGAGTTGCTCGCGAGCGATAGAAAGCATTTCGCCAGAGACAAACGTGCGCTGCACTTTCTTGTTGCCCGCCAAATGGTCGAAGGAGAAACCCACTTTAGGTTTCGCTTCGGCACGGGCAAGGACTTTCGCCGTGGTGGTTGAGGTATGCGCCACGGCAACTGATGTAATAAGGGGGCTGCAACAGATCGTGCAGAGGAGGATTTTGAAGAAGGTATTCATAGGTAGGGAATGGTTGAAGGGTTAAAGGGTAACGGTGAGTAGTGAGTAGTGAGTAGTGAGTAGTTATGCCATGCGGGATGTATTTTGCACCCCCTCACCGCTAAAGCGGTCCCCTCCCCCTATAAACAGGGGGAGAGCGCCATCCGGATGGCAGTTGTTCTCTGTACTCTGTTAGTTGTACTCTGTACTTTGTTCTCTGTACTCTTCTTTTACTCGCAAGCCTCGCCCAACTCGTCATTCATATCGTCAAAGGCGAGGGCACTTGCCACAAAGAGGAGGGCATTTTCGACTTCCGCCTCTGCGGCTTCCGCATTCAGGCAGGTGTCTTCGTATACGGTGAGGGCGGGACTGGAATAATGGTTCACGGCAAAGAAGATGCCAGCCAAGGATGCCGCAATGGCGGTGGCGAGTCCCAAGTGCTTGAAGAAGGGTAGGGAAGCGGTGCGTGAGCGTGGCGCTTGCCAATCGGGTTCTTGCTCCAAGCGCTTCAGAAGTCGGCGCTCAAAACCCGCAGGGGGCACAACTGGGGGAGGCGTACTCATTCGAGCGATGATTTCCCCTTCCTGCTTCCATTCTTCGGGCGCATCGGAGGCGAGGAGTAACTCTTGAAGCAACTTCTCTTCCGCCAA
Source organism: Alloprevotella sp. (assembly GCA_045126825.1). Lineage (GTDB taxonomy): Bacteria > Bacteroidota > Bacteroidia > Bacteroidales > Bacteroidaceae > Alloprevotella. Next base: position 46,546 of record JBGVPF010000053.1, on the reverse strand, counting down.
CGAGGCATCGCCAGCGTAATATTTTTTACGGAGTTCCGAAATGTTTGATGTAGTCATGGGAAAAGGATGTTTAATTGAGATGCAATTTTACGTCGGGTGCGGGAAAGGATTTGGCGCACGTTGGAGGGAGTTTCGCCAGTGGCTTCGCAAATTTCGTCAATGGAGCATGCTGCAACGTGTCGCATGGTTAGAATTTTTCGTATTTTCGAGGGGAGGGCTTGAATGATACGTTCTAAATACTCATTGGTTTCAAGTTCGGGCGGCGGGGCGGGTGCGGCGACGGTGTGCTCGGCATGGAGCAGTTCCGTCTCATCGTGTCGCTCGTGCATGAGGTCAAGGCAGTGGTTGCGGAGTATTCGCATGATGTATCCCTCAGGATTTTGCATTTGCTGCACGCGCTCGGCGTCGCGCCAAAGTTTTACGAGTGTTTCCTGCACCGCGTCTTCAGCGTCTTGCGCATTCTGCAGCAGCGCGAATGCCACTTTGTAGAGGCGGGGCGCAAGACACATGTACTTTTCTTCAAATTCTTTTGAGGTCATAGTGGTTTAGACGGGTGAAACGGGGTGGGAGATGCGCTGGGAGGGCGAAAATCCCCTTGGAGTTAGAATGTCTTTCTACTATAATAACTGATAAAACTGCCGTTTGTGACAAAATTATTGGAAAATTTTTGAATGGGCATTTCTGCAACTCAAGAAAATGGGGCGTAGTTTGGAATTTGTAGGAATGGGAACTGCTTGCAAAAAACTTAAGAAGCGATATCCCGCAAGTCTATTATTCTTCAAGTAGATTCTATTCCTGAAGGTTAGAAGGGCGTAATCTTTTTATATTAAAAATGTGTATCTACGGGGTGAAAACGAGGGATATTTTGCTCTGGGATAGAAATATGAGAGTTTGCGTTGTGTGCCTTTGGAAAAAAGTGTATCTTTGCAGAGAATATATTAACATTACGGGGTGAGGTATGCCTTGCTCCGCCTTAACGACTATTGTTATGAACGTACTCGAACTGAGTGAACAAGAAATTGGACGCCGCCAAGCGCTCCAACAGTTGCGCGACATGGGTATCGACCCTTATCCCGCGGCTGAATATCCCGTGAATGCGTATTCTACAGACATTCGCGATAACTTTAAGGACGATGAAGAACCCCGTCAGGTGTGTATCGCAGGACGTATGATGAGCCGCCGCGTAATGGGTAAGGCTTCTTTTGTAGAATTGCTCGACTCAAAGGGTCGCACACAGGTTTATGTGACACGCGACAGCATTTGTCCCGAGGATAATACCGACCTCTACAACGTCGTGTTTAAGAAGTTGCTTGACTTGGGCGACTTTATCGGTATCAAGGGTTACGTGTTCCGTACGCAGACGGGTGAAATCTCTGTGCATGCGCAGGAACTCACGGTGTTGGCGAAGAGCATCAAACCCCTTCCCATCGTAAAGTATAAGGACGGTGTGGCTTACGATGCTTTTGAAGATCCCGAGTTGCGTTACCGCCAGCGTTGCGTAGACTTGGTGGTGAACGAGGGTGTGAAGGACACGTTCATGAAGCGCTCAATCGTGGTGAAGACGCTCCGCAACGAGCTCGACGCTGCGGGTTATACGGAAGTGGAAACGCCCATCCTGCAGAGCATTGCGGGAGGTGCGAGTGCGCGTCCCTTTATCACGCACCACAATACGCTTGACATTGACCTCTATTGCCGTATCGCTACCGAACTTTACTTGAAGCGCTTGATCGTAGGTGGATTTGAGGGTGTGTTCGAAATTGGTAAGAACTTCCGCAACGAAGGTATGGACCGCACACATAATCCTGAGTTTACTTGTATGGAACTCTACGTTCAGTACAAGGATTACAACTGGATGATGTCGTTTACAGAACAACTCCTTGAAAAGATTTGTATTGCCGTAAATGGTTGCACGGAAACCGTGGTTGACGGTAAGACCATCAGCTTTAAGGCGCCCTACCGCCGCCTTCCCATCCTCGATGCAATTAAGGAAAAGACAGGCTACGACCTTAATGGCATGAGCGAAGAAGAGATTCGTGAAGTGTGCAAGAAGCTCAACCTCGAAATAGACGAGACGATGGGTAAGGGCAAGCTTATCGATGAAATCTTCGGCGAATTCTGTGAAGGCACTTACATTCAGCCCACATTTATTACGGATTACCCCGTAGAAATGTCGCCCTTGACAAAAATGCACCGCTCAAAGCCTGGACTCACAGAGCGCTTCGAACTCATGGTGAATGGTAAGGAATTGGCAAATGCTTACTCCGAACTCAATGACCCCCTCGACCAGGAAGAACGCTTCAAGGAGCAGATGCGCCTTGCCGATAAGGGTGATGACGAAGCGATGATTATTGACCAAGACTTCCTCCGCGCCCTCCAATACGGTATGCCCCCCACCAGCGGTATCGGTATCGGTATCGACCGCCTCGTGATGTTGATGACAGGTCAGACAACCATCCAGGAAGTACTCTTCTTCCCCCAAATGCGTCCCGAAAAGAAGGTGGCACGCGACAAGGCAGAGAAGTTTGCTGAAAAGGGAATCCCCGCAGAACTCGTGCCCATTCTCCACAAAGTAGGTTACAACCTCGTGAGTGACCTCGAAGGTGGCAACCCTCAGAAGATCAACCAACAGATTGGCGAAGTCATCAAGAAGTATAAGCTTGAAGTGACAAAGCCCAGTGTGGCGGAAATTGAAAAGTGGGTGTAAGGGAAAGGAGAAATGAGAAATGAGAAAGGAGAAAGAGGCTGGCGCGTTGATAGGTTACATGACCTTTCTTATCTTACCTTTCTTCTGTCAGTTCTTTTTAACAAGTAGATTGGTAAAAGTAGCAAAGTTCATATTGGGGGCAAACGTCCCGCATGGACTTTCTCCTTTCTCCTTTCTCCTTTCTCCTTTCTCCTTTAATAAGTAGATTGGTAACGTATTAAATGTTGTCGTGGTAGACGTCCCGCATGGGACTTTCTCCTTTCTCCTTTCTCCTTTCTCCTTTCCAATATTTTTTCTTGCTTATGAAGGAAAGCATTGCTCATATAAAAGCGAAAGCCTTCGCCGTTAGAATTGTAAAATTTGTTCGGTATCTTGAAAGAGAAAAACATGAGTTTACTCTTTCTAAGCAGATACTAAGAAGTGGTACAAGCATTGGTGCAAATCTTTTTGAAAGTTGTAATGCCCAAAGCGGTTTGGACTTTGTTCACAAGTTATCTATTGCTTTGAAGGAAGCAAATGAAACTGAATATTGGTTGGAACTTTTCTATGAGAGTGAAATTATAGACCAACAGGAGTTTGAGTCGCTAAAGGCTGACCTTGATGAACTCATTTCTATATTGGTTGTAAGCATAAAGACTGCAAAGAATAATAACTCTAAGAAATGAGAAAAGAGAAATGGGAAATGAGAAAGAGACTGGCGCACTGATGTCATGCATGGTCTTTCTCCTCTCTCCAAACAACTCTTCTTTAATAAGTAGATTGGTGCAAGTAGTAATTGTTGCTATGGCAGATGTCCCGCAAGGTTCTTTCTCCTTTCTCCTTTCTCCTTTCTCCTTTAATAATTATGTCTCGTTTCTTCTCCTTCTTCTCCAACGAAAGCGGGCAAGCCCTGAATGCGGGCGATGTCGAATGGGGGACAAACATAGCAATCATGGGTGGCGGTAGTTGGGCTACTGCCATTGCAAAGATGTTCTTGGAGCACACGCCACATATTCACTGGTATATGCGCAACCAAGACACGATTGACAACTTCAAGCGCTTGGGGTATAACCCTTCGTACTTGACCAGTGTGCGCTTCGACCTTTCGCGTATCACCTTCTCGAGTGATATCAATGAAGTGGTGAGTGCGTGTGACACGCTTGTCTTTGTTACGCCTTCGCCTTACTTGAAGAATCACCTGAAGAAGCTCAAGGTGAAACTTCACAACAAGTTTATCGTGACCGCCATCAAGGGTATTGTGCCCGATGAGAACTTGGTCTGCACGGAATACTTCCGTCAGGTGTATAATGTGCCCGAAGATAATCTGGGTGTGCTTGGTGGTCCGAGCCATGCCGAAGAAGTGGCGCTCGGTCGCTTGACGTACCTTACTATGGGATGTGTCGACAATGCCAAAGCGCAGATGTTGGCAGAGAAAATCTCAAGCAGCTATGTCAAGACCAAGACCAGTCAGGATGTCATCGGTATTGAGTATGCTTCGGTATTGAAGAATGTATATTCTATTGCCGCAGGTATTTGCAACGGGTTGAAGTATGGCGACAACTTCCAGTCGGTGTTGATGTCCAACGCTGTGCAGGAAATGAACCGCTTCCTTCGTGCCGTTTACCCCATTGAGCGCAATGTTTATGACAGCGTATATTTGGGCGACCTCCTTGTGACGGGGTATTCCAACTTCTCGCGCAACCGCGTGTTCGGACAAATGATAGGTAAGGGCTACTCCGTTAAGTCGGCACAGATAGAAATGGAAATGATAGCCGAGGGATATTACGGCACGAAGTGCATGAAGGACATCAACCGTCAATATCATGTAAATATGCCCATCCTTGATGCCGTATATAATATATTATATGAGCGCATCTCGCCCAGCATTGAAATCAAGTTGCTGACGGATTCCTTCAGATAGGATTTTTTTATACCGAATTATAAGATTTATGCCAACCTATACGCATGTGCATAATATAGGTTGCGTAATATGGAAAATTAACTGGGAGATAAATGAAACAATCTCCCAGTTATTTTTGTTTATCTCCCAATTTGTTTTGGTATTTGGGATGTGGAACTCGTTTGTCCTCTTACGAGGGTTCCGCATAACCCGATCACTGTCCCCCTATTTTCGCAATGGCGGAGTCACGACGTGTGGAATCATGGAAAAATTGCGCACATTGGCGGAGTTTGTGTAATATTGGGAACTTATCACGGGTTCAAATGATAAAAAGTTAGCAGTTTTTGAAAAATTCTTGCAAAAAGTGTTTGGTGTAATGCTTTTCTTTATACATTTGCAAGTGAACAATGGTTGCACGATGACTTTTTGATGTGTAACATCGTTCCTCTCTATTCACACAACACAAACAAACTAGACAGCTGTAGCGGATGGTGTCGTTCTCTTTGTGAGGCGCACCCCGCAGAAACAGCACATTTCTCAACACCTCCTAACGCAGCAATTGTAATGAGTGCTTTCTTCTTACATATCGCCACTACAACTTCCGGCGCTGGGACATCCACTACCCATCGAGGGTAGGGGCTTCATTTCGTGTTTCTATGTGAAACACATTTTTCGTACACTTGTATTGTTTCCTGTGAACAGACTTCTCCTGCATCCGTAGGACTTTGCTTCACCTCTTGCATTTTGTTTATGCAGGGTGGAATTCCCTTATAGTATTACTTATTTCCTATCCCCGTCGTGTGGATTATTACATTCCACAGGCGCTAAAATATTCAATTCTATGAAGCACATAATTATTCTTGGCGACGGTATGGCTGGTTGGCCTATCAAAGCACTCAATGGACAGACCCTTTTACAGGCGGCTTACACTCCCTTTATGAACGAGTTGGCACGTAAGGGGCGCACGGGGCGCTTGATGACTGTGGCGCCCGGATTCCATCCTGGTAGCGAGGTAGCGAATATGTCTGTGCTCGGTTATGATTTGGATAAAGTGTATGAAGGTCGCGGTCCGCTCGAAGCTGCAAGTATCGGTGTTGAACTCCAACCCGGTGAACTCGCCCTTCGTTGCAACATCATCTGCATCGCAGAAGACTGCATCAAGAATCACTCTGCGGGACACATTTCTACGGAAGAAGCCGACGAACTCATCCAAGCGCTTCAGGCAACTCTTGGTAACGACCGCGTGCGCTTCCACACGGGTATTCAGTACCGCCATTTGCTCGTGATTAAGGGTGGCGACAAGCGCATTTCCTGCACTCCCCCTCACGACGTTCCCGGTCAGCCCTTCCGCCCCAGAATGGTGCGCGCCAATGTTCCCGAGGCGCAGGAAACGGCAGACCTTATCAACGACCTTATCTTGCGTTCGCAGGAGGTGCTCAAGAATCACCCCGTCAACCTTCGCCGTATGGAGCAGGGCAAGGATCCCGCGAACAGCATTTGGCCTTGGGGCGGAGGCTTCCGTCCACAGATGGAATTCTTGAGCGAGAAATTCCCCGAGGTGAAGTCGGGTACGGTCATCTCAGCCGTAGACCTCATTCGCGGTATTGGTCACTACGCAGGTTTTGAAACTCCCGAAGTGGAGGGCGCAACAGGTCTTTACGATACGAACTACGAAAACAAAGTCAGCGTGGCACTCGACGCCCTCCGCAAGCAGGACTTCGTTTACCTCCACATCGAAGCCAGCGACGAAGCGGGTCACGAGGGAAACATGGATTTGAAGAAGCGCACGATTGAAGACCTTGACAATCGCGTAGTGCGTCCCATCTATGAGGCTGTGAAGAATTGGGAAGAACCCGTTTCTATTGCCATTCTCCCAGACCATCCCACGCCCTGCAGTTTGCGCACGCACACTTCCGAACCCGTCCCCTTCCTCATCTGGAATCCTGAAATTCAGCCCGACAACGTAGAAACCTTCGACGAAGTTTCTGCCCTCCACGGCTCTTACGGCCTCTTGCAAAAGGACGAATTTATTCAGGCGTTTATGAGTAAATAATTTTTAGGTTATGAGGTTATGAGGTCGCTTCGCTTTTAGGTTTTAAGGGCTATGCAGACTATAATGTCCTTTACGACTCTAATATCTCAAAAGACCTTAACGAACTTACAACCTCCAACCTCATAACCTCCCAACCTTATAACCTCCCAACCTTTCCCCCTTATGAACTACTATAGCACCAATAAACAAGTAGCCGACGTCGCACTCGAAGAAGCCGTTGTAACGGGTCTTGCTGCCGACCGAGGCTTGTATATGCCCCGAATGTTGAAACCCCTTCCCCAGGAGTTTTACGATCATATCCACGAAATGAGTTTTCAGGAGATTGCCTTCCGCGTGGCTGAGGCTTTCTTTGGCGAAGATGTGCCTGCTGACAAACTCCGTGCCATTGTTGATGACACACTTCAATTTGACACTCCCGTTGTTCCCGTCAGCGAAAATATCTATGCCCTTGAATTGTTCCACGGTCCTACTTTGGCGTTCAAGGATGTGGGCGGTCGCTTCATGGCACGCCTCCTTTCTCACTTCATTCAGGGCAATGCGGAAAAGCAAGTCAATGTGCTTGTCGCTACTTCGGGTGATACGGGTAGCGCGGTGGCAAATGGTTTCCTCGGTGTGCCGGGCATTCACGTTTACGTGTTCTATCCCAAGGGTATGGTAAGTGAAATTCAGGAAAAGCAGTTTACGACGCTTGGCCAGAACATTACGGCGATTGAGGTAGACGGTTGTTTTGACGATTGTCAGGCACTCGTGAAGGCGGCTTTCATGGATGAAGAACTCAACAAGCGCATGAAACTCACCAGTGCGAACTCTATTAACATCGCACGCTTCCTCCCGCAGGCGTTCTACTACTTCAATGCCTACGCGCAGTTGAAGCGCATGGGCAAGGAGCAGGAAATGGTGGTGGCTGTGCCCAGTGGTAACTTCGGCAACCTTACAGCGGGTCTCTTTGGCAAGCATATGGGCCTTCCCATCAAGCGTTTCATCGCTGCCAACAATAGTAATGACATTGTCTATAAGTATTTGCAAACGGGTAAGTACGAACCTCGCGCCTCTGTCTGCACCATTGCCAACGCTATGGACGTGGGTAATCCCAGCAACTTTGCGCGCATCCTCGACTTCTACGGCGAGAGCCACGAAGCTATTTGCAAGGACCTCAGCGGTGCCGCTTATAGCGATGCACAGATTGAAGCGTGCGTGAAGCAGGTTTGGGCGGAAGAAGGCTACTTGCTCGACCCCCACGGCGCTTGTGGTTATCAGGCGTTGAAGGAAGGTTTGAAGGACGGCGAGGTAGGTGTGTTCCTCGAAACGGCACACCCCGCGAAGTTCAAGGACACGATTGAACGCATCATTGGTGAGGATATTGAAATCCCCGCAAAACTTCAGGAATTTATGAAGGGCGAAAAGCAGAGCATCCCCATGGCGCCCACGCTTGACGCACTTAAACAGTATTTGTTGGGATAAACTTTTTCAGGAATCCCTATTGAAAAAAATATGTCCGAGATAAATCAAATTATCTCGGACATATTTTTATTTATCTCGGACCTCGTTTTCAGTAGGTCCAATATAGATTTTTGGGAATGGTTTAGTGACAACCTTTCTTGTCAATCGTCGCCACACTCCCCTCAAATTGTTCCGCCAATTCGGGCTTGAGCGTGAGGGCTTGCTTGAGGTCTTCCGCCGCTCCGGCAAGGTCTTTCAAGTGATGCTTGATTGCTCCGCGCGCCATGTAGGCTTCGGCAAAGTCGGGCAGGGTGTCAATAGCGTTAGAGTAGATGGTGATGGCTTCCTCCCAACGCTTCGCTTGTTGGAGCAGGTTGCCGAGGCGGAGCACTACGTTGCCGGCTTCGGGTTTCTGCGCAAGGATGCTGTGATAGGCGGCTATGGCATTCTCTGTCTGACCGTCGATAGCCAAAAGGTCGGCGCGCAACAAGGGGTAGGCGAGTTGTGTGGGTTGAAGCGTGATGAGGGTGTCAACATCAGTGAGAGCCTCTTTCGTTTGTCCCATCTGCACCAAAGTTACTGCACGCAGAGTAAGCGCCTCCTCGTTTTCAGAATTCGTCGTAAGTAATTGCGTCAGCAAGGCAATGGCAGCAACGGGCTGGTTGTCGTTGAGAAGTTTTTTTGCTTGAGTGAGCATGGGGGGTAGTAGTGAGGAGTTAGTAGTTAGTAGTGAGTAGTCCATGCGGGACATATAACGAACGTAGAGACGTCATATTATGGCGTCTCGGTAGCAAGCGGGGATTCACTTGACCTGTAGGGACGCACGGCTCGTGCGTCTTTGATATATACGAGGTTGCGAGTGGATGTTTGCGGAAAATTTCCATTGAGGAGGACGCACGGCCGTGCGTCCCTATCTATCAAGTGGAACTTCATTCGTTTATCTCGGTGCCCTTCTCGTCTACTCGTACCTTGTTAACTTGTCAACTAAATAACAACATTGTGAGGTTATGGGTGCTTACGTTCCGCAGGGTTCTTACGACCTTTGAGCGAAGCGACCTCATAACCTCACAACCTTACTTTAGTTATCCGTAAATAATCTTACCATTTTCGTCCTCAAAGGCTTCAGTGTCTTTAGAGTACTGGTTCATGGCGCGAAGACTCATACCCATGCTTGAGAAACCACCGTCGTGGAAGAGGTTCTGCATGGTTACCTTGCGTGTGTAGTCGGAGAACATCATCACGCAGTAGTCTGCGCAGTCGTCAGCAGAGGCATTACCGAGGGGAGACATCTTGTTGGCGAACGACATCAAGTCGTGCATACCCTTCACACCGTTACCTGCAGTAGTGGGAGTGGGCGACTGCGAAATCGTGTTGACACGCACGTGCTTTTCACGACCATAGATGTAACCGAAACTACGAGCGATACTTTCGAGAAGGCTCTTTGCATCCGCCATGTCGTTATAACCGAAGAAGGTGCGCTGCGCCGCAACGTAAGAGAGGGCAATGACAGAACCGTATTCTGCAATCGCATCCATCTTCTTGGCTACCTGCAACATCTTGTGGAAAGAAATCGCAGAAACGTCGAGCGTCTTATCGAGGAAGTTGTAATCGAGGTCGTCGTAAGTGCGTTGCTTGCGCACGTTGGGACTCATGCCGATAGAGTGGAGCACGAAGTCAATCTTACCACCGAGCAATTCCATAGACTGTTCGAACACCATCTTCAAGTCTTCTACACTTGTTGCGTCCGCAGGAATTACGGGAGCGTTGAGCTTTTGAGAAAGACCATCGAGTTCGCCCATGCGCAATGCAATGGGAGTATTGCTGAGTGTGATAATTGCACCTTCTTCTACAGCCTTTTCTGCTACTTTCCAAGCAATAGACTGTTCGTTGAGCGCGCCAAAGATAATACCGCGCTTACCCTTCAAAATATTGTTTGCCATAATCTATATATAATATATAATATGTTATCCTCAACTTTTGCAAGCTTCAGTTGAATAAGGTTATGAGGTTGTCAGGTCGCTACGCTTAAGGTTATAAGGTTCATGCGGTCCGAAAGGTTCCTCAAAACCTCAAAACCTTAAGATTCTATAACCTAAAAGTTGAGCGCTTGCAAAACTTGAATATGTTATCTCTGCACAAAAGTACTACTTTTGAGCAAAATGCCCAATGAAAAAGGGCATTTTCCGCTTCTTGCCTTACTGCATCTATGATTTATGTGTGGTTTTGCAAAGTGGACTAAAACTTTTGTGGTATTTATAGGGCAAAAGCGGAGGTACATCCGTACCGAAACAAGAGGAAACTCGCTTAAATTTTGTACACTTCTTTTCTTAAAACAGACGTACTTGCTTGACAATGAGAGGGTATAATTTGCGTCTATAAGACTATAAATAATTTCTGTTTGTTTGGTTCAAAAAAGCATTGTACTTTTGCATTGTAAACCTAAGGAACTTGATGCCGGTAGGTTTGAAGAATAGAAAAACATAACAACTTAAAATGATAACAATTATGGAAAAGTATCTTTGCACCGTTTGTGACTACGTTTATAACCCTGAACTTGGCGATCCCGAAGCAGGTATCGCTCCCGGAACTTCCTTTGAAGAACTCCCCGAAGACTGGGTGTGCCCCCTCTGCGGTATGGGCAAGGAAGTGTTTGAAGTCACTGAATAAATAATTGTCGATGTGAGATCGGCGTATTGCTGAATGAATTTCAGTAACCCATAATGATAAATTGAGTGTTGAGGGTGTGTCGAAATGCAAATTTCGGCACACCCTCTTAAGTTGTGTAAGAGTGAGTGAAATGCAAGGCGCTGAAATTGAGGATGAAGGGAGTGTACTGAAGTACATGACCAAATCCGAAATTGAGGAACAACACAGCAGTTTGCTCATTATGACACAACGCCTTTTTTCTTCATTCAACCAGCATGATATTGGCATAACTTGCGTGAACTTTGGTCTGCCTTCCAATTTTATTTCCAACCTTGGTATTTTTTTTTCCAAGGCATGGAAATTTTATTACCAAGGCATGGATTTTTTTTCTCTGCATGAAAATTTATTTTTTCGGCATGAAAATTTATTTTCTTGGCATGAAAAAATCTGAATAATCAGTTGAAAAAAAATTGGCAACCTGCGGAGCAATATTCTGTGTCTTCTGTGTGAGACCACCCCGCGCAGATTTTGCGAGACTTTGTGCCTTTGCGTGAGAAATATTTGCACAGAAACACACAGAATTTTGCTCCGCATGTTTCTGCGAAAGTCTGTGCCGTCTGCGTGAGACCATAACGCTCCGCAGAGCATTCTGTGTTTTCCCTGAATTTCGTGTGAAATAACCTCTCGCTGGTGGCGTCGTTCGGAGTTTCATCTATAAAATTGGGGAGTTGGTCGAGTGGGGATGTTCAAAATCTGGGGAATGCTTTGTAGAAGCGCATGAAGGTTCTAATTTTGCTCTTGAAAACACAGGGTGGTGTGATTTTCCTTACCGCCAAAGTGTTGGAGTATTTACCTTAAACAGTATAAAAGCATGAAGAAAATTATGACCCTCTTGCTGCTCATGGTAGTAGGCATGGGAGCAGGTTTTGCTCAGGAATTTGACCGTGAAAAAGCAGAAGAACGCCTCAATAAAATGATTGAGCGTAAGGCGAGTGAACTCAAGTTGGACGACGAAACCGCTGCATGGTTTAAGCCCCTCTATAAAGAGTATAACATGGCGCTCTTCGTTGTAGCTCATAAGTACCGTGTGGAAAAGAAAGAACTTGATGATGCCGAAATTTTGGAATCTATCGTCAATAGTTTCTCACGCGCAGAAGAGGAAGTCGCAGTAAAGCGTACTTACTTCCTCAAGTTCCAAGAAAAATTGACTCCTCAACAGTTGCGAAATGTATTTATGCCCCGCATGAACCGTCAGGGACAGGGCGGACAGCGCGGTGGTTTTCCCAGAGGTGAACGCTCATTTGGCGGTCACGGAGGTGGACAATGGGGTGGTGGCGAACCCAATTTTTAAGTTGTTAGTATATAAATGCCTACACCAATCCGAGTAGGTGATTTCGGGTGCCACCCCCACTTTATTTCCGCAAGGGACTTCTTAATGAATCTTAAATTCTTAAGCGTCCCTTGCGGATTATCTATAAAAACGGGGTATTCGTCGAAAGCTACAGAAATACCACCGTTATTGTATTGTAGTTTCCTAATAAAGGCGTATATTTGCAATATCAAAAGGGCGATTCGTAGAAATGCTTGCCCCAACGTATAGTCATTAACACAGTAAACTAATTTATCATGAAGAAGTTCATTTTATCTCTCGTTGTTCTTGCTGTAAGTGCAACAACAACATTTGCTCAGTGCCCCACGCAGGGTAAGAAGTGTGATAATCCCAAGGCATGTGCGGAAAAGGCCGTGAAGTGTGCCGACCGTCTCGTGCAGGAAATGAAACTCGACGATGCTACAGCGCAGTGGTTCAAACCCCTCTTCGCAGAATATCAGCAGAAGTTGAAGGATACTCGTGCGAAGTATGCTTGCAAGAAGGATAAAAAGGATTGCTCACAGTGCACAGATGCTGAAATCCTCAAGCAGTTGGAAAACAAGATTAAGTGTCAGGAAGACATCGCTGGCGTAAAGAGCACTTACCTCAAGAAGTTTAAGGCAAAGCTCAACGCGAAGCAGCTCAAGGTTATCTTCTGCGAAAAGGGTAAGGCACAGCAGGGCAAGCGCCACATGATGGGTAAGCCTGGTATGAAGCACGGCAAGATGCACGGCATGAAGGCTGGCAAGTGCGGTAAGATGCAGAAGTGTGACAAAGCGCAGAAGTGTGATGCACCTAAGTGCGACAAGGCAAAGAAATAAGTCTAAATGTTTTCATATTTTTGCGGAGATGGACCGAGATGGTTCGTCTCCGTTTTTTTCTTGGAGGAATAAAATACGTGTTATCCACTAAAGTTCATTTTATTTGGCGCCACGCGCCGTGCGTCCCTACATGCCAAGTGGATTTCCCGCATGCTACCGGGACACCATAATATGACGTCTCTACGTTCGTTATATTTCCCGCATGGTTCACTACTACCTACTACTTACTACCTACTACTTGGTTTCCCCGCGCTTCTCGTGAATTACGCGACCGCAAATTTCGCTATTCAATGATTTATATTTATCTTTGCCAAATAAATTACCGCTTGGAAGTGCGGAGTATTCTGCTTCCTTGGCGAAATGGAAATCAATAATAACAACTCTAATAAAGTCCAGACACAATGTTTGACGTGAAAGATTGCCTTGCTCAGTGCGAGGAAAAAATGGAAATGAGCGTAATGCACCTTGAAGAAACCCTTTCTCACATCCGTGCAGGTAAGGCAAATGTGCATATCCTCGATGAAATTCGTGTAAACTCTTACGGTTCTATGGTGCCCATCAACAATGTGGCTGCCGTAACTACTCCCGACGCACGCACTATTGCGATTAAGCCTTGGGATAAGTCAATGTTCCACCACATCGAAAAGGCGATTATTGACTCTAACGTGGGTATCATGCCCGAAAATAATGGTGAAGTAATCCGCCTTGGTATTCCTCCCCTCACCGAAGAGCGCCGTCGCGACCTTACAAAGCAGTGTAATGCTCACGGTGAAGAAGCAAAGATTGCCATCCGCAACGTGCGCCGTGACGGTATCGAAAAGATGAAGAAGGCAGTGAAGGACGGACTTTCTGAAGACCTTGAAAAAGACGCTGAAGCAACCCTTCAGAAGATCCATGACAAGATGGTCAAGAAGGTTGAAGAATTGCTCGCTGAAAAGAGCAAGGAAATTATGACAGTGTAAGTTTGAAATGAGAAATGAAAAAGGAGAAAGGAGAAAACCATGCGGGACACATCGCGCCAGCAACTTTCTCCTTTCTCCTTTCTTCAAAAAAGTTGATAGGTACGAGTAAAGACCGGATGGCGCTCTCCCCCTGTTTATAGGGGGAGGGGACCGCCTTGGCGGTGAGGGGGTGCAGAATACGCACCGCATGGCATAACTTCAAACTATAGTCTCCTTACAGCTTTCGGCACCCCCTCACCTCTACGTGGTCCCCTCCCCCTATAAACAGGGGGAGAGCGCCATCCGGTTTTCGTTCCCCGTTCCTCTTTTGTTTTATGCACGGCATAGTAATTCGTAATACCGGTTCTTGGTATGAAGTGCGCACTGACGATGGGCGCATTCTGGAATGTAAAGTTAAGGGCAATTTCCGCCTGCGTGGCATTCGCTCTACAAACCCCGTTGCCGTTGGTGATGGGGTAACGGTGCGTGAAGGTGCGGCGGGCGAAGCGACGTTTATCACAGAGATTGATGAGCGCCGTAACTACATCATTCGCAAGGCGTCTAACCTTTCAAAGCAAAGCCATATCCTTGCGGCGAATGTAGATCTTGCCGTGTTGGTTATTACCATTGCGCGCCCCGAAACGACCACTACTTTTATCGACCGCTTCTTGGCTTCTGCCGAGGCTTACCGCGTGCCCGTGGTGTTGCTCTTTAATAAGATGGACGATCTTACAGAGGAGGAGCGCAGTGTGGCAGATTACCTCATGGCGATGTATCGCTTGGTGGGGTATGACTGCTACGCCGTTTCCGCACTTCGAGAAGAAGGCATCGACGCCCTCCGTGAAATTATGAAGGATAAGACCACCCTGCTCGCGGGACATTCCGGAGTGGGGAAGAGCACGCTGATGAACGTACTTATTCCTGGAGCGAATGTGAAAACCGCCGCAATCTCCGATGCCCACGGTGCGGGAATGCACACGACCACTTTTAGCGAACTCCGCGACCTTCCCTTCGGCGGAAGCATCATCGATATCCCCGGCATCAAGGGATTTGGCACCTTTAACATGGAACCCGAAGAAGTGGCCCACTACTTCCGCGACATCTTCGAAATCTCCCACAACTGCCGCTTCAACAACTGCATGCACATCAACGAACCCGGTTGCGCCGTCCTCGAAGCGCTCGAAAATCATCAACTCGCCCCCAGTCGTTATGCCTCCTACCTCTCCATGCTTGAGGACAAGGAAGAGGGAAAATACCGTGCAGGGATGAAGTAAAGGGTTTAGATAAGTGCTACGTTAAAGGTGATTTCGGAAGTTGGTTACGTCTATATATGGTTACCTCCAAATTGCAATCTAATAGAAATGAATTACATCCCTCCTTTTTCGTTGACCGACGAAATGATGTCGCTTGTGGCAAACATCGCCGAACTTGTTGGGCATCTGTCTGCCACTACGGAGCAACTACCAGCGCCGCATTTGCGTAAGGAAAACAGAATCAAGACCATTCAGTCGTCGTTGGCGATTGAAAACAATTCGCTTACTATCGAGCAAGTTACTGCAATCATAGAAGGTAAGCGTGTGTTGGGTGCGCCTAACGAAATTCAGGAGGTGAAAAATGCTGTTGATGCCTATGAGTTGTTGTTAGAGTTGAACCCATATAAAGAAAAAGACCTCCTACGGGCGCATCGCCTCATGATGGCTGAACTTGTGAATGAAAATGGTAGATACCGTGCAGGTGGGGTGGGTATTTTTAATGGGAGTCAGTGTGTACATATTGGTCCGCCTGCTCATCGTGTGCCTTTGTTGATGACTGACTTGTTGAAATGGGTGAGTACCACCAAGACGCATCCTCTCATTAGCAGTTGCGTGTTTCATTATGAATTTGAATTTATACACCCCTTTGCTGATGGGAATGGGCGCATGGGGCGCATGTGGCAGACGCTTCTGTTGATGCAATGGAATCCTATCTTTGCATGGATACCCGTAGAGACTTTGGTGAAGGAACATCAAAGCGAATACTATGAAGCGATAGCACAAAGCGACCGCGAGGCGTCAAGTACATCGTTTATTGTTTTTATGCTCCGTTGCATGCTACAAACCATCCAACAGATGGTGGAAAGTAACCCAAAAAGTAACCCAAAAAGTGAACAAAAAGTTTTGGACGCTATGCGCGTCAATCCCCAAGTTACAGTTAAGGAGTTGCAAGAGATTACAGGACTTTCAGAAAGTGGTGTAAAGAAAATTATCCGCCACTTGCGCACAGCTGGAACATTAGAACGCATTGGTGGTAATAAGGGTGGATATTGGAAAGTTATTTCCGAATAAATTATGAACTGAGCTCGGTATAGAGTTCGGTATAAATAAAATTTAGTTATGGATAATGATGCGACTAATCTAACTAAGGAGGAGTTTTTTGCCCGCATAGATGAGGCTAAAGATGGAGCTTCTATGGAGTTCTTCAATGTTGACGAATTAGATAAATATATTCGTGATAATGCTCTGTGATTTTTCCCTTGTATGGGGTAACTATCTCGTCAACAAGTCTACTTATCCACTTGTTTAGTCATCAATTAGATAAATAAACCGCATTTTTCTTTGCTATATATATAAAATATAGTAATTTTGCAGTCAGAAGTTAGTGAGGGGTCCGAAAAGGGTTCCTCACTTTTCTTAATCCAATGATTAGTTCATGCTACGGTCGCGTATGGTGTGACCCTGGTATGGGCACAAATTCTTAACAATACATGATTGATAAAAGTATCGTTAAAAAGTTGGTGGATGAGTGGCTCGAAGGTAAGGAATATTTCCTTTGCGACCTCTCTATCAGCGCTGATGCACGCATCGTGGTAGAAATTGACCATGAAGAAGGTGTGTGGATTGAAGACTGTGTGGAATTGAGCAAGTTCATTGAGGCTGGTCTCGACCGTGAGCAGGAAGACTTTGAACTTGAAGTGGGCAGTGCCGGTATTGGTCAACCCTTTAAGGTGTTGCGCCAGTATGAAATCCACTTGGGAGAACAAGTGGAGGTGTTGACACGCGAGGGTAAGAAATTTGTGGGCGAACTTTCAAATGTGACTCCCGAAGAATTCACTGTGACGGTGACACAGAAGGTGAAGAAGGAAGGTCAGAAGCGCCCCGTTATGGAAGAAGTGGACTACACATTCAAGTATGCGGATGTGAAGCACACGAAGTATGTGATTGATTTCAAATAATAAAACAATAAATAATAATGAGGCAGGGGAGAAATGCTCTTGTCTCAACCTCTTTTTATGGCAAAGAAAAAAGAAGTGGCTCCAAGCCTGATCGACACGTTTGGCGAATTTCAGGAAATGAAGAACATCAACCTCACTACGATGGTGGGTGTGTTGGAAGAAAGTTTCCGCAGTGTGATTGCAAAAATCTACGGTTCTGACGAAGGTTTCAACGTGATTGTCAACCCCGAAAAGGGTGACTTTGAAATCTATCGCGACCGTGTGGTAGTTGCTGACGACGAAGTGACTGACGAGAATAAGGAAATCCCCCTCTCTGAAGCGCAGAAGATTGCTGAAGACTATGAAGTGGGTGAAGAAGTAACGGAGAAGATAGACTTCCTTAAGTTTGGTCGTCGTGCTATCTTGACACTCCGTCAGACTTTGGCAAGTAAGATTCTTGAACTCGAACACGATGCGCTTTACAACAAGTATGCTGACCGTGTGGGTGAAATGATTTCTGCAGAAGTATATCAGACTTGGAAGAGCGAAGCCCTCCTTCTTGATGAAGACGGCAACGAACTCCACTTGTTGAAGAACTCACAGGTGCCCCGCGACTTCTTCCATAAGGGTGACCATGTGCGTGCGGTGATTGACCGTGTGGACAATGCCAACGGTAATCCCAAGATTTACTTGAGCCGTACTTCTCCCATGTTCCTCCAGCGCTTGCTCGAGACAGAAATTCCTGAATTTGCGGATGGCGTAATTCGCTTGCAGCGTGTGGCACGTATTCCTGGCGAACGCGCAAAGATTGCTGTGGATAGCACAGACGAACGTATTGACCCCGTAGGCGCTTGTGTCGGTGTGAAGGGCGCTCGTATCACCAGTATCGTTCGTGAGTTGCACAACGAAAGCATTGACGTAATTCAGTATTCTCCCAACCCCCGCATTTTGATTGCTCGTGCACTTGCACCTGCTGAAATCTCAAGCATTGAGTTGGATGAAGAAAACAAGAAGGCAGACGTGTTCTTGAAACCCGACCAAGTTTCGTTGGCTATTGGTAAGGGCGGTCAGAACATCAAGTTGGCAAGCTTCTTGACGGAGTACACAATCGACGTGTTCCGTGAAGTGGATGGTAACGAAGAAAACGACTACAAGCTCGATGAGTTTAATGATGAAATTGATCAGTGGGTGCTTGACGCCATTAAGTCTATTGGACTTGAAACAGCAAAGCAGGTGTTGAACGCTCCCCGCGTGATGCTCATCGAAAAGGCTGACCTCGAAGAAGACACTGTTGACGAAGTGCTTCGCGTGCTCCGTGCACAGTTTGAAGAGGCTGCGCAGTAAGCATTAAAAAAATGAGAAAGGAGAAATGAGAACCGAAGGTCGGCGCCCGAAGGGGCTAAAGCCAAAGGAGAAAAGGCTGGCGCACTGAGTTTCTCATGGCTGGCGTACGGATTTTCTTAAGTGTTTTCTTTCTCCTCAATGTTCAAAGAGCGGGTGACTCTTAAAAAATGAGAAAGGAGAAATGAGAACCGAAGGTCGGCGCCCGAAGGGGCTAAAACCAAAGGAGAAATGGCTTGCGCATTGAGTTTCTCGTAGACCTTTTCGACAAAAGAACAGAAGTACAAAAGTTTAAGAGGTAGAACCTCAAAACCTGTCCTTATGTTCTTATGTCTAAATTAGACTTTTTCCTATCTCCCCAGCGAATTCACCTAACATTTATTTTCAAGAATAGAATGAGTATCAGATTAAATAAAGCGATCAAAGAATTTAACGTCGGCTTGCAAAATATTGTTGATTATCTCAATGCCAATGGTGGTTCACTCAAGGGTGACCCCAATGAGAAGATCAATGATGAGCAGTATGCCTTGCTCCAGAAGCAATTTGGTGCCGACAAAGCCCTCCACGACGAAGCTGCCAAGATTTTTAGCAAACCCGAAAAACCTAAGAAGGAAGAGGTGGCTGCTGAACCCGCGGTAGTAGAAGAAGTGGCGGCGCCTACTGCCCCCGAAAAGGTAGAAACTCCCGTGAAGGAAGAAGCACCCAAGGCAAAGAAGGCGGCTGTGAAGAAGGAAGAGATTCCCGCTCCCGTAGTGGAAGAAACTCCTGCTCCCGCTTCAGCCCCCGTGGTGGAAGAAAAGCCCGACCCCAAACCTGCAAAGAAGGAAAAACCCTCGGTTGAAGAACGTGCGGCTGCCCTCTTGACAGAAAGCGAAGACGGGGTGTTCAAACTCCGCAATCAGCCCGAAGTGTCAGGTCCCAAGGTGTTGGGTACTATCGACCTTTCTGCACTCAATCAGAATACGCGTCCTAAAAAGAAGTCGAAGGAAGAACGCAAGAAGGAGCGTGACGAAAAGAACCGCCAGCAGGGTAAGGACGCTGCTAACAAGCAGGGTGCTAACGGTCAGCAGGGCGGTGAAAAGCGTAAGCGTCAGCGCATCGGTAAGGAGCGCGTAGACGTAAATGCTGCGGCTAACCAGCAGGGTGGTCAGAAGAAGAATGGCCAGCAGGGTGGTAACAATGCACAGCAGAACGCACAGAATGCAGGTAAGAAGCAGAAGGATAAGAACCGCAAGCAGGCTGCTCCCGTGAAGCAGGAAGTAACTGCTGAAGACGTAGCAAAGCAAGTAAAGGAAACACTCGCACGCCTCCAGGGTAAGCAGGCTGCACAGCCCAAGGGTGCGAAGTATCGTAAGGAAAAGCGCGATGCTGCGCGTGAACGCCAGGAAGAACTCATGGCACAGGAACACGCAGAAAGCAAGGTGCTCAAGCTTACGGAATTCGTAACGGCGAATGAGTTGGCAACGATGATGAACGTTCCCGTAACGCAGGTTATCGGTACGTGCATGAGCATCGGTATCATGGTTTCTATCAACCAGCGTCTCGACTCTGAAACCATCAACCTCGTGGCTGAAGAATTCGGTTTCCAGACAGAATATGTTTCTGCAGAAGTGCAGGAAGCTATCGTTGTGGAAGAGGATAAGGAAGAAGACCTCCTCGAACGTGCTCCTATCGTTACGGTGATGGGTCACGTTGACCACGGTAAGACTTCGTTGCTCGACTACATCCGTTCGGCAAACGTTATTGCAGGTGAAGCGGGTGGTATTACCCAGCACATCGGTGCGTATAATGTAACACTTTCAAGCGGTAAGCATGTAACGTTCCTCGATACTCCCGGTCACGAAGCGTTTACAGCGATGCGTGCTCGCGGTGCACAGGTAACCGACGTAGCAATCATCATTATTGCTGCCGATGACGACATCATGCCCCAGACGAAGGAAGCAATCAATCACGCTGTAGCAGCGGGTGTGCCCATCGTCTTTGCCATCAATAAGATTGATAAGCCCGCCGCTAATCCCGATAAGATTAAGGAAGGTCTTGCACAGATGAACTTCCTCGTGGAAGAGTGGGGCGGTAAGTACCAGAGCCAGGATATTTCTGCAAAGCAGGGTATCGGTGTGGACGAACTCCTTGAAAAGGTGCTTCTCGAAGCAGAAATGCTCGAACTCAAGGCGAACCCCAACCGTAAGGCTATTGGTACAGTCATCGAATCTTCTTTGGACAAGGGTCGTGGTTATGTAGCAACCGTGCTCGTAAGCAACGGTACGCTCAAGCAGGGTGACGTTGTCCTCGCAGGTACGAACTACGGTAAGGTGAAGGCGCTCTTCGACGAACGTAACCACCGCATTAAGGAAGTAGGTCCTGCTTGTGCTGCAACGCTCCTCGGTTTCAACGGCGCACCCCAGGCAGGTGACCAATTCCACGTAATGGAATCAGAACAGGAAGCGCGTGAAATTGCTAACAAGCGCGAACAGCTTCAGCGTGAGCAGAGCTTGCGTACGCAGAAGATTCTTACGCTCGACGAAATCGGCCGTCGTATCGCCCTCGGTACTTACAAGGAACTCAATATTGTGGTTAAGGGTGACGTGGACGGTTCTGTGGAAGCACTCTCTGACTCGTTCATCAAGCTCTCTACCGAAACGATTGCCGTTAACGTTATCCACAAGGGTGTGGGTCAGATTACCGAAAACGACGTTACCCTTGCTGCCGCTTCACAGGCCGTTATCGTGGGCTTCCAGGTGCGTCCCAGTCAGGGCGCTCGTAAGTTAGCAGATAAGGAAGGCGTAGAAATCCGTCAGTACTCTATCATCTACGACGCTATCGAAGAAGCGAAGGAGGCTATGGAAGGTATGCTCGAACCTATCGTGAAGGAAGAAATGACAGCAACGGTAGAAGTTCGCCAGGTGTTCCACATCTCAAAGGTGGGTTACATTGCCGGTGCATACGTCATGGACGGAAAGGTAAAGCGTTCCGACAAGGCACGCTTGATCCGCGATGGTATCGTTATCTTCACGGGCAACATTGCTGCGCTTAAGCGCTTCAAGGACGATGTGAAGGAAGTGACTACAAACTTCGAATGTGGTATCAGCCTCCAGGGTTGCAACGACATTAAGGAAGGCGACATCATCGAAACATTCCAGGAAGTAGAAATTAAGCAGAAGCTTAAGTAAATAAGTTAGTTGACAGATAGACAAGTAAACAAGTAGACGAGTGCCATGCGGATTGTCGCAAGTCGGTTTGTCTATGGGGTTACTTGTCTATTTGTTTGAGAGGGAGAAGGGCGATAGGGTCATTAAGGTCATTAAGGTCTTTAGGGACTACATAACTCGTTTACTTGTACCTCTTCAACTTGTCTACTAAAAGAACATACCATGTATTTAGATATATTTATTGGCATCGTCCTTATATTTGCGTTAGTGCGAGGACTGATGAATGGGTTTATCAAGGAGTTGGCGTCTACGATAGGTTTCCTTGTGGGGCTATTTGTTGCTGCTACTTGCTATGAAACACTTGGGGAATACCTCACGGTGGATGGTTCTGAAGTGAATATGTTCACCAGTATTGTGGCGTTCCTTCTGTTGTGGATTATTGTGCCCATCATCTTTGGATTACTCGCTACGCTCCTTACAAAAGCACTCGACCTCACTGCTCTCGGAATTGCAAACCGCATTGGAGGGGGACTATTGAGTATTGCCAAGTTTGTGGTACTCATCAGTTGTCTGTTGAATGTCATGATGTCCCTCCGCATTCTTAATAATGAGCGCACAGAGGGTTCTATACTTTTCGAACCTGTCGTGAGCATTACTCAATTTGCAATTCAGCGTGCTTCTGACTACACACCCGATTTAATAGAGATGGCAGATACCATCTTTATCAATCGAGAATCTAATGCGTAATACTTTGCAGGGGAAGAACACCCCCAAGTAATTTTCTTAATAAGTCACGAGTAGTATAGGAAGTGAGTTATATCCAGATGGTTATTACTAACTACTACTTACTACCTACTACTTAAACATAATGTTATGAGTGACAAGCGTAAACAAAATCAGTTCGTCAGTGATGTGGCGGACAAGAAATATGAGTACGGTTTTACCACCGATATTGAGACGGAAATCATTGACAAGGGTTTGAACGAGGAAGTCATTCGCCTCATTTCCCAGAAGAAGGAAGAACCCGAATGGCTCCTTGAATACCGCCTCAAGGCGTACCGTTACTGGCTCACTTTGGAGCAACCTGATTGGGCTCACGTCAACCTCCCGCAGATAGATTATCAAGACCTTTCCTATTATGCCGACCCCACAAAGAAGCAGAAGGGTGAGGGCAAGAAGGAGATTGATCCCGAACTCATGAAGACGTTCGACAAGTTGGGTATCCCCTTGGAGGAACGTATGATGTTGGCGGGTGTGGCCGTGGATGCCGTGATGGACTCCGTGTCGGTGAAGACCACCTTTAAGGAAAAACTCCAGGAGAAGGGCATCATCTTCTGCTCCATTAGCGAAGCCGTAAAGGAAAATCCCGACCTCGTGCGCAAGTATCTCGGTACGGTGGTTCCCTACCGCGACAACTTCTTCGCCGCGCTCAATAGCGCCGTCTTCTCCGACGGTTCGTTTGTGTATATCCCCAAGGGTGTGCGTTGTCCTATGGAACTCTCCACCTACTTCCGCATCAATGCGCAAGGTACGGGGCAGTTTGAGCGCACGCTCATCGTGTGCGACGAAGGCGCTTACGTTTCTTATCTCGAAGGGTGCACCGCGCCCCAGCGTGATGAGAACCAGTTGCACGCCGCTATCGTGGAAATCGTCGTAGAGCAAGATGCCGAAGTGAAATATTCCACCGTGCAAAACTGGTATCCCGGAGATGCCGAAGGCAAAGGCGGGGTGTACAACCTCGTAACGAAGCGCGGACACTTGCGTGGGGCGAATGCCAAACTCTCGTGGACGCAGGTAGAAACGGGTTCTGCCATCACGTGGAAATATCCCTCATGTGTGCTCTCGGGCGACAATTCGCAGGCAGAGTTCTATAGTGTGGCGGTCACGAACAACTATCAGGAGGCCGACACAGGCACGAAGATGATTCACATTGGTAAGAACACCCGCTCGCGCATCATTTCGAAGGGCATCTCTGCCGGCAAGAGCCAAAACTCTTACCGCGGACTCGTCAAGGTGGGTAGTAAGGCGGATGGCGCACGCAATTATTCTTCGTGCGACTCTCTGCTCTTGAGCAGCACCAGCGGTGCGCACACCTTCCCTTATATAGATGTGCATAACAATAATGCGACGGTAGAACACGAAGCTACGACCTCAAAAATATCCGAGGACCAACTCTTCTACTGCCAGCAACGCGGTATTCCTATTGAGGGCGCCGTGGATCTCATCGTGAACGGTTATGCCAAGGAAGTGATTAACAAACTCCCCATGGAATTTGCCGTTGAGGCGCAGAAACTCCTTTCGGTATCCTTGGAAGGAAGTGTCGGGTAGTTGTTCTCTGTGCATGAATCAAATAGATTAAAAGGAAACTCGCTTTATAGTACAATGTCCTGTGCTGTGAGGTGAGTTTCCTTTTTCTGTTAGTTGCATGATTGCGCCTTTCTGTTCCCTAAACTAAAAAATCCGTAGATTATACCCGAAAAGTTTTTGCCTTGCCTGTGGATAACTTCCAGAAAATTGGCGTAACTTTGCAGGACGTATGCTTAAAAAGATCATCACCCTCTTCGCCCTTTGTTTTGCCCTTTGCATGGCAGTGCCCTTCTCCGCTTTCGCTGAGAAGAAATTTACGTTGGTTATTGACGCTGGTCACGGTGGCAAGGACGCCGGGGCTGTGGGAAGAAAGGCAAAGGAGAAGACGATTAACCTCAATGTGGCGTTGGCATTTGGTAAGTTAGTGGAGGAGAAATGCCCGGAAGTGAAGGTGATTTATACGCGTAAGACGGATAAGTTCGTGGCCCTCAAGGAGCGTGCGGCGATAGCCAACCGCAATAACGCCGACCTCTTTGTTTCGATTCATACGAACGCCGTGGCGCGTGGCAAGAAGGTGTATGGTACGGAAACCTTTACCCTTGGTATCGCACGTGCAGAGGAAAACCTTGAAGTGGCGAAGCGTGAAAACTCGGTAATCACTTACGAAGAGGATTATGCGCAGACCTATGCCGGTTTCGACCCCAACAGTGCGGAGAGTTACATCATCTTTGAGTTCATGCAGGACCGTTATATGGAGCAGAGTGTAGAACTGGCGCGTTGCATCCAGAATCAGTACACTTCTCATGCAGGTCGTCAGAACAAAGGTGTGAAGCAAGCGGGTTTCCTTGTGCTTCGCGAAACGTCCATGCCCTCGGTGCTTACGGAATTGGGATTTATCTCAACGCCTGCCGAAGAAGAGTATTTGAATTCGTCGCGTGGACAGCGCCAGTTGGCACAGAGTCTTTACAACGGTTTTGTTACGTATTATAAGAAGGTGACGAAGCATGTTGGGGCACCAATGATTGCTCAAGAACAGTCTGTTGTTGACGAAACTCCGGCGGTATCATTAACCCCTGTCGTTGAGGAAACTCCCGTTACAGAACCTGTTGTAGAACAACCCGTGGCGCCTAAAAAACCTGTGGCGACAAATGCAAAACCTGTTTATAAAGTGCAGATTTTTACCAGTCCTACGAAAGTGAAGTCTTCCGACAAACGTTTGAAGAATGTGAAGAAGGCGGACTTCTATAAGGACGGTAAAACCTATAAGTACACCAGTGGTAGTTCTACCAATTATAACGAAATTAACAACCTTCGTCGTCAACTCTCCAAGCGCTTCAAGGGCTGCTTCGTTGTGGCTTTCTTAAATGGTGAACGCATTGATTTGAATGAGGCGCGTGAGTTGAGTAAGTAACTAATTAGAGTACAGATAACAGAGTACAGAGTACAGCTTCCGTCCGGACTTTTACTCCTTGTATTCACTTTGCAGGTTAGTTGTACTCTGTCCGTTGTACTCTGTACTCTGTCAGTTGTACTCTAAAATAATTTTATGAGAAAAGAAGTAAAAATTGGCATCACCGCCATTGTGGCGTTAGTGCTGTTCTATGTGGGGCTAAACTTCCTGAAAGGTATCAACGTATTTACCTCCACCAATACCTACTATGTGAAGTTTGAAAACGCAGGCGGACTTACGCCCTCGTCTGCGGTATTGGCAAACGGCTATGCCGTAGGTATTGTGCGCGAAATGCACTACAATTATGCTAATAATAATTCGGTGGTAGTGTCTATCGAACTTGATAAGGCAATGCACGTGCCTGAAGGTACAACGGCTGAACTCGAAAGTTCGCTCATGGGAAGTGTAACGCTCCACCTTTTGCCCGGCAAGAATCCAGTGAAGTATCTTGAACGTGGCGATACCATCGTGGGACGCCAACACTTTGGAGCGATGGAACGTGCGGCAGAAATGTTGCCTCAGGTAGAAACCATGCTTCCCAAGGTAGACTCCATCATGGGCAACCTCAACCGTATTACAGGTGACTCTGCCATGTTGACCTTGGTGAAAAACTTGGCGGTAATTTCTGAAAACTTGGCGCAGACCACTACGCACATCGACCACCTTATGGGCGAAGAAATCCCTACGCTCCTTTGCAATGTCAACGAACTCACGGGCAACCTCAATAAGGTGGCGGGTGATATTGCTAAAGGTAATTTGGATTCTACCATGACTGCCCTTCAGGCAACTATGCAGAATGCAGATACGCTCACGCAGCGCCTCAATGCCTTGACCACAACGTTGAATACAAGCATGACCTCTACGGACAACAGTCTTGGTTTGCTCCTCAACGACCGCAGTATTTACGACGGTTTGAATCACACGATTAACAGCGCTGACTCACTTCTTATTGACATGAAGGCGCGCCCCGGTCGCTACATCCACTTCTCGGTATTTGGTAAGAAGCAGAAGTAATAATAGAGTACAGATAACAGAGTACAGAGTACAACTGTTATCCCCCAAAAAAACTAGAGGTTTACGCTCCGCATGGAGTTGTACTCTGTACTCTGTACTCTGTTCTCTATTTTCCTTTCTCCATTTCAAAGCATGCACACACAACTTCCCCTGTGGAACAAATGCGTGGAGCGCCTCAAGCAGGTGATTCCCGCAGATGACTTTGCCAAGACTATAGGACAACTTACCTTTGTCGGATTTGCCGATGGTAAGTTGCGCATTGGTGTGCCCTCACGCGAGGTGGCGCAGGCCATTGATCAAAGTCAGCATGCTTCTACGATTGGTGCTGTTCTGGCAGAAACGTTTGGCAGTGGTGTGCGCATTGCTTATGCCTTGGTGCAACCCCGTCCGCAACAGACGATTCCCCCTGCTGAAGCGGCGCAACTCAATACCATTCAGCAACGCAAACTTCCCCCGCTTGATCCACAGCTCAATCGCCACTATACGTTTGAGAACTTTGTGAGCGGTGCGAGCAATAAGTTGGCACTCTCCGTGGCGCGCTCTATTGCGGACAAACCGCATGGTAATACCTTTAACCCCTTCTTTATCTACGGACCTTCAGGGGTAGGGAAGACCCACTTGGCGAATGCTATTGGCGTAAGCGTGTTGGAACGCAATCCTGAAATGCGCGTGCTCTTTGTGTCGGCACACGTGTTTAAGACGCAGTACACTGAGTCGGTGGTGAAGAATAATTTTAACAACTTCATCAACTTCTACCAGTCTATCGACGTACTTATAATTGACGACGTGCAGGAAGTTTCTACGGCAAAGACCCAGCAGGCGTTCTTCCACATCTTTAATCACTTGCAACAGAGCAGTCGTCAGATTATTATGACGTGTGACCGCCCGCCTGTGAAACTTGAGGGGATGGAGGACCGTATGCTTACGCGCTTTAAGTGGGGTATGGTGGCAGAAATGGAAATGCCCGACGCCACCTTGCGCCGTGATATTGTCAAGGCAAAACTCAAGCGCAACGGCATCCGCACGGGATTCTCGCAAGAGGTGATTTCTTACATCTCGGAGAATGTGGTGAGCAGCGTGCGCGAAATTGAGGGCGTGATTAACGCAATTATGGCGTATTCCATTGTGGACAGTCACGAGATTGACTTAGATTTGGTGAAGCGTATCGTAGCGCGTATGGTCAACCTCGAGAAGCGTGAAATCACGATGGAGAATGTATTGCAGACCATTACAGATCAGTTTGGCACAACCCAAAAGGAACTCTTCTCGAAGAGCCGTAAGCAAAGTCTCGTGAAGAGTCGTCAGTTGGCGATGTACCTTACGCACAAATATACCAACATGGCGTATGCCGAAATCGGTCGCCGCTTTGGCGGACGCGATCATACGACCGTCATTCATGCTTGTACGCAAATCTCTACCCGCATTAGTTCAGACAGCGACTATCGCCATCAGGTGGAAGAGGTAGAAAGTATGTTGAAGAAGTAAAACTTATTTATGTAGATAACAATCGCCCGTAGTGTTTCAAGACGCTACGGGCGATTGTTGTATCGGTAAAGCGAGTGAGTGTTGAGGCGCAATTTTTTATGCTACGGGAATTGGTCGTGTCTCTAAAACTTCTTAATTTAGCAGTCACTATAAAAATATTAAATCCTTTTACTATGTGTGCTACTCAATCAAACTTGCAAGCCGATTTAAAGCAATCTCCAATGTTTAACCTTTCGCTCTCCTCTAAAGAACTGTTTCACTCAAACATGTTGGCGTGGATTGCAGAGGACGAGGCCACGAAGGACCTCTTTGTAAAAATACTTGAGTTGTTTGGGGTTGCAAATGATAAAGCAACAGAAATTGCAGAGAATATTCGTAATGGTGAGTATATGGTATTGCGCGAATATAAGAACTTTGACCTTTGTATTTGCGAGAAGATTACAACAGACGATACAGAAGAGGAATATAAAGAAGGGCGAATATTACTTGTATTGGAAAACAAGTTTAAGAGTATTCCCTATAAGGCGCAGTTGTTGAAATATCAGGATGATGTTGACAAATTAAACATAGAGGGACTAAAGGTCTTGATACGGAGTAAGGGAGTGAAGCAAATTCGTACAAAAAAATTGGAACAATTAAAGGGTGATAATAATATTAACGATATTACCCCCCACTTCGTTTTATTGTCGTTAACTGAAAATATCTATGAGTTTGAGGTTAATGAAAACAAATTCGAGGTAGATAAACAAACGTGGCATTATGTTTCATACAAAAAATATGCAGAGTTGTTATTTGATGACTCATCTGTCACTGATTTTAAAGGTCAAGTAATTAGGGATTATGCGAAATATATAGAGAAGTTCTCCAATTATTTAAGTGATAATCTTCCTAAATCTATTACGACTAGGTACTGGACTTCAACTCTTGCCCCCAACAAAGATTTGAAGTCGATAAGAATGGATGATATTTGGCAGAAGTTGATTGCTAATTTGATTTTGATTGAGTTGTGTGAGGCGGGGAAAACGAAAGGACTTTTACCACCCAATAAAGATTACAGCGTTGGCACTAAGACTGAAGACTTTATAAAATTAACAGACCCAGATGTCGTTCATGTTGGTGCAGGATTATCAAGAGCAAGCGGATTGGTAGAAATTAAAATAAATATTGGTCCCGGTTGTGTGTTTGGCGTGCAAATTCAGGGTGGACTTTACAAGCGCCTTTTGGAAACAACGAAGGGTTGGTTGAAGCAAAAAACAACTGACGAAATGTATGCTCCTAAACTCCAAGAACTTTCAAACTTTTTTAGATTAAATGATACTGCATTATTTGCTTCAACCAGTTCAGAGTGGAAAGAAAAACCTGGGAGTATCGTAACTGGTGTCCTATATCCTAAAGATTCACACCCTTCAAAAGCAGGCTTGCGAGGCTTTGGGGGGTATGACGATACCTTTATTGCTCAATGGATGAAGATTTCTGATAAGGCAACAGTCGGGGATGTTATTGCTGCTATGATTGAGGATTGCATGGAGGTGAGAAAATTATTCCGTTTAGTGAATGGGAATACCAACCCATAGTGGAACGTTTGAATTTGTAAGAGAGGAGCGCGGACGTGCCTAATATATATGGAGGGCACGACCGCGCTCTTTTTCTTTTCCTGCGCGTAGCGTGACGACTAAACTTGGGGTATGACTAATTATGACGAGTATTCTAGCGTATTTCACTTATGATCTAATCTTTGTACACATTTTATCTTAGAGGTAAAAAGTCGCCTCGAAGAGGCAAAAGTTAACAGCCCAGGGCAGAGCGACGAAGGAGCGGCACCCTGGGTGGGTATATGCCCCGAATGGTACGCCCTGTATGGGCAAAAGTTACATACAGTAAATAATATCTTGGATTCCAGTACTTTTTGCTTTTGCCCATTCAGGTAGGGTGTTCAAAATTGTAAAAATAAGTGAGACTGTTTTTGAGATATAGTTAGTATTGAAAACCTACTAAATCCAGATGGTCAAGACGCCGAAGGTGTCTCCGCTTAGTAACCGGGCGGTGCGAGCGCAGCGAGTACCCCCGGTGAGGAGCGCGCAAGCATCTCACCCTGTAGGGGTGCACGAGCAACGAGCAACAAGATATGTCAGGTGTTGGGGCACTCTTCCAGAGTGCGACTACTCTCTGATACTAATCCGAGGGTATTTTGAACACCTACCATTCAGGGCGAAAGCTATGCGGTCTATTAACCCAGGGTACCGCTCCTTCGTCGCTCTGTCCTGGGCTGGTGGCAGGTTGGCCATTTAGGCTGCTCGAGTTGAGACGTGTACAAAGATTAGCGTATTTTAGGGGTTGCGAGGCATATAAAAATGCGGGAAATCTCAAGGAGGTTGCTCTAAAAATTACGGATACG
This sequence comes from Alloprevotella sp., assembly GCA_045126825.1. Lineage (GTDB taxonomy): Bacteria > Bacteroidota > Bacteroidia > Bacteroidales > Bacteroidaceae > Alloprevotella. The sequence continues at coordinate 16,362 of JBGVPF010000053.1, read as the reverse complement.
TTGCCCTTGAAGTGACCTTAGTGTAGTTAGAATTTCTGAAATAATAGGGCGTGGAATGACAATAATTTGTATTTTTGTAGCAGACTAAACCATTTGATTATGAAGAGAAACACATTCCTGTTTTTGATTGGCACGTTGTGTGCTGCGTTTGTGGGTTGCGCTTCTTCGGATGAAGAGAAGAAACCCCTGTATGATGGTTATATTAACAAGCATCCCTATGTGGACTTGGGTTTGAGCGTGCTTTGGTCGCCCTTTAACGTGGGTGCGGAGTCGGAAGGCGATTGTGGGCAGTATTTCGCTTGGGGCGAGATTGACACGACGAAGGTAGAGTTTACGATGGAAAATTGTGAGACTTACCAAAAGGCGTATGCCCGCGAGATGCAAGGCAATATTGACCACGATGCTGCACGCTTCTACTGGCGTCACACGTGGCGCCAACCGACAAAGGAAGAATTTGCCGAGTTGGTAGAAAAATGTAAGTGGACGAAGGACACTGTAGAGAACCGTAACGGTTATACGATTGAAGGTCCTAATGGTAAGACCATCTTCCTTCCTGCGGGTGGTCGTAAGTTTGTAGACTTCGAAGCACCCGATTCATGCACAGAAGAGGGCTATTATTGGTCGGGTTCTCACACCCGTGGTCGCTTGGGTAAGGAAAATGCCTTCGCCATGACCTTTGGCGTTGCCGACACTGTAGCGATTGAAGAAGTTCCCCGCTACATTGGCTTCTGCATCCGCCCTGTGTCGGATAAGTTGGAGTAAGTCATTACAGATTGTGTACATAAAAAACGAGTTCAATTGCGTCCCATGAAGGGAAACGATTGAACTCGTTTTTCTGTGTATGCAGGTTGCATTATCGCCAATGCATTTGCCCCAATAACTATTGTGTTTCTTTATTATGTTTACACATAAGCTGGTAGCATTCGTCAGCATTAAAATTCCGTTCCTTCGCATAGACGTCTGCCATGATGCGGCGTTGTCGTTCGTTGGCAGGCAAGCGTTCTGCAAAGTTCTGGCATCCTTCTTGAATGTCTATTTTGTGGAAACGGATGCGGTTTAAATCTATTAACTCAACCTGTACCTTACCGTCGCTATCTTTTCCGAAAAGAATGTTTCCTCTGCTATAGTCAAGGTGTACCATGCCCGCCTCGTGTAATTTGGCTGTCGTTTGTGCAATGGCAGCCAGGTATTCACGTTCCTCTTCAAGATCAAAGCGCTCTGCGATGATGTCGTTGTAGGTATAGGGTAGGGTAGAGTTTAAACTGATGAAGTAACTTTTGGTTAGGAACAGTCCCATAAAACGCTCAGTATAGTAGGCTACAGGTTCTGGCGACCCAATACCTTTCTGTCGCAATTTGACAGCATATTCGTATGCGCGCTTTGCCTTGGTCGGGCGGAACAATCCATAAACGATTTGATTGATGAGGTGTGGACGGTGGTATGCCTTTACAACAAAGGTGTGTCCCTTGAAACTCATCCTGCGCAGTTGGTTGCGTCGGTTGTATATGATTTCTCCGCGAGTTCCCTTAAAAATAGCGGGCATCGCCTTAAAAAAGTCGTTGCAATCGGTGTACCCCTCCGTAGTGGTCAGTTGTTGGTAGCGCAACACGTTGTGAAGCCCATTTATAAGGCGTGACCATGAGCGTTGATAGTGCAACGGACCTCCCAATACGTTTTGGAAGAATTCAGGGTGACGCTCATTGAGAGCATCAATGACTTTTGACTTTAGTTTTCTGTCGGTGATGCGCTTTGAGGTGGTGTGTATGCGGTACTTTAAGAACACCTGTTCGCTGGTCACAACCTTCCCGCCATTCTTGAGTACGGAAATCCAGAACTCCCAATCTTCTCGTGCTTGGATACCTTCAAAGTACCCCCCTACGGCCTCCCAATCGCTTTTACGATAAAGTGCCGTCGCTGGTATCAAGTTCTTTCTTGCAAGCAGTTCTCGTTTGTAGGGACGAAGGCGCCAGTTCCCTTCCCGGGCTCCGAAAAATACCGCTTTGGGGATACAGCATTTTATATCCTTGTCCTCCTCCATGGTCCTTACTGCCCACTCAATAAATCCAGGCAGCAATATGTCATCGGCGTCGATGGGAAGTATGTATTTACCTTTCGCAATGGTTATGCCAAAGTTGCGGGCACGACAAACCCCTGCGTTATCTTGATGAAATACCTGTAACCCTGGATGCTGTTTCGCAAGAGTGTCGGTTACCTTCTTAGTGCCGTCAGTAGAACCATCATTGACAATGATGATTTCACGACTGGCATAAGTATCTTGCAACAACGCATCAACGGTCTCTTTAAGGTACGCTTCAGCATTATAGGCAGGTATGACTATTGATACTTGGATATTATGGTTTTGTGTCATAGACGAACTTTCTATTCTTGTAGGAATCGTTTATAACCTTAAATCTTATCAAATCCCTTGGTCCACTTAATCCAGTAGTACTTCAAGGGATTCGTGTATTTGAGTTGCTTCCAGGGGCGACTTTGGTGTGGGCGATGAATAACGGGGAGGTTGGTGAAGAGGAAGTTCTTCATGCCAATCTCGAGCGCCTTGTGCGAAATCGTTACGTCAAACCAATTCTTTTCGGGGTCGAGTTCATGGAAGTCGAAACGGCGGAGAAACTCGGGCGTCAAGAGGGAACAGCAAAAACTGAGGTGCTTCTTTTCTTCGACCACCTGGTTTTCCTTTCCCTTGGCATACTCATAGGGATAGTTGATTTCGCCCGCATCATTGACGGTTACGCTGGCTGCTATGGCGCAGTTGTCACGCTGTGCCGATCCGTCGTAAAGCCCTTGAAGCGTGTGGGGCGCAACTACCACATCGCTCTCCACAATAAGCATGGCAGCGTCGCGCTCAATGCATTCTTGTTGCACGCGCTGGAGCACCAAGAGGTAATTGGGCGAAGGGTGCGTCGTGAGGTCGCTGAGGTTTACGAGCGTAAATCCCAACTCCTTGCTGGCAACCTCAAGGCGCTGTGTATTTTCTGGCGTTGAGAAATCGTTGTAAATCGTGTAGGTAAAAGGCACATTTATGTTGGATGCCTTAATGGCGCGTACCGTTTCAAGGGTAGAATCGATGCTGTCCTTTACGGGGGTGATGATATGAAGTGATTTCATAGTTTGTTAGGGTTGTGAGGTTGTAAGGTTATGAGGTTATAAGGTTGCAAGGTCGCTACGCTTTAAGGTTTTGAGTAATATCCAGGTTGTTTATAGAAACGAGTGGTAAGTAAACCGAATGGTCAACCTTAAAACCTGTAACCTTAAAACCTAAGCAATTGAGCAATTGCGAACCTTAAAACCTTAAAGCGAAGCGACCTTATACCCTCTTATGACCTAAAATTTATTCCAAATCAAAGTGAAGTTGCCCGATAAGTGCGTCACGCACGTCATTGGGATTCTCGTCGTCCTCTGTTTCTTCAGGCATTTCAGGCGCTTCTACTTCTTCCTCTTCCTTGGGTTCGGGGAAGCGTAGCGGTTCGAGTTCTTCAATCTTGGCAATTTCGAGCGTGGTGATGCGCTTACCCTTTGCCTTGAAACTCTTCGTTCCGATGAATTGCTCCGCATCGATTTCGACGGGTTCACGGAAGGCATCAACACCACCATGCGTCACCAGGATGCGGGGATAAACGGCATCACTGAGCAAGAGGAGTTCCGACTTGGAATTTTCACCAATGAATGAGAGGTGACGACTGCTTGAGGTGCGCTCCATTGTAAAGCGCTTGATGTAGGGGAAACCCTGCTGGTCGGCATCAAAGAGCACAGCGGTCCACACCTTTTGTTCGTCAAACTTTTCTATGCGCAAGATGTTCTGCTCATAGTGGTTGTTGATGTCAAAGTTGGTGGTGTAGAACTCACCATTCTTCAAAACAACCAAGATGAGGTCATCGCTGTGGAACTCTCCAAGGTAGTCACCACGGTTGTCGTAATTGAGGCGCTGCACATCGTGGTCGAACCACACTTGTCGGCCGCCCAACGTACTGCCGCCCTGTGACTTCAATGTAATCTTGTGGATATCGTTTTTCGTCAAGAGGTTACCGCGCGACTGCTTGCCCTTGACCATGATTTCTGAAAAGTCGCGGTCGAAAAGTATTTTCTTGAGTTTGCCATTCGGTTTCAGCGTCACCTTAATCACTTCAGCCTCACCGTTAGGATTGGCAGTGAAGTAATGGATTTTACTTCCAGGCGTACCACTCGTTACGTCGTACTCACGGTCGTGGGTAATGCTGGTCACGTTAAAGCGCTTGATGTAGTAAGGACCGTCCTTGCCGTCGCGGTAAACGACGTTGTAAATCGTGCGTGCGTCGTTGCGCTTAAAGACTGCGATGTGGATAATCTCCGCCTTCTTCTTTTCCGCCTTTGAGCGCGCAGTTTCGCCCACGAACACCTTTTCCTGAACGCGCGTTACCTTATAAGTTCCATCGCGGTAGAAGATGATGACGTCGTCAATGTTTGAGCAGTTGCTCACGAACTCATCCTTCTTCAAACTCGTACCGATAAAACCATCAGCGCGGTTGATGTAGAGTTTTTCATTGGCCTCAATAACCTTTGAAGCCTCAATGGTGTCGAACGAACGAATCTCCGTGCGACGGGGATGTTGAGCAGCATATTTTTCGTGGATGAGGCGGAACCAGTTGCAAGTTACCTCCGTCATATTGTTGAGGTCGCGGTCAATGCTTTCCACTTCAGCGTTCATGCGAGCGATAAGTTCGTCTGCCTTATCCTTATTAAACTTCAAGATGCGTCCCATCTTGATTTCGAGCAGGCGAAGAATATCGTCCTTCGTCACTTCACGAATCATCTTTGGGTAGAAGGGCGTAAGACGCTCGTCAATATGTTCACACGCAGCGTCAATAGATTTTGCATTTTCAAAAGCCTTGTCCTTATAGATGCGTTCTTCAATGAAGATACGCTCAAGCGAAGCAAAATGCAAACTCTCAAGAAGTTCGCCACGGCGGATTTCAAGTTCGCGCTGGAGAAGGTGCTTCGTATTGTCCACCGACGTTTTGAGCACATCGCTCACACTGACAAATCGGGGCGTCTTGTCGTCAATCACACAGCAGTTGGGCGAAATGCTAATCTCACAATCCGTGAAAGCATAGAGGGCGTCGATGGTTTTGTCGGAACTTGTGCCCGGCACAAGGTGTACGAGGATTTCCACATTTGCCGCCGTCATATCTTCCACCTTGCGCACCTTAATTTTTCCCTTTTCTGCCGCCTTCAGGATGCTTTCGATAAAGGCACTTTGCTTCTGCGCCGTGCCGGTCGTCTTACCGTAGGGAATTTCAGTAATGGCAAGTGTCTTGTTGTCGCGCTTCTCAATCTTGGCACGCACTCTTACGGTGCCACCGCGCTGACCGTCGTTGTACTTACTCACGTCAATAAGACCACCCGTCTGGAAGTCGGGATAGAGTTTGAACTCTTCGCCCTGCAAATAGCTGATGGCAGCCTCGCAGAGTTCGCCAAAGTTGTGGGGCAAAATTTTTGAGGAAAGTCCTACGGCAATCCCTTCTGCGCCCTGAGCGAGCAAAAGCGGGAACTTCACGGGAAGACTGATAGGTTCCTTGTTTCGACCATCGTATGAGAGTTTCCATTCCGTAGTCTTGGGGTTGAACATCACGTCGAGGGCGAACTTCGACAAGCGCGCTTCGATATAACGCGGCGCAGCGGCTTCGTCTCCCGTAAGGATGTTACCCCAGTTACCCTGGCAGTCAATCAGCAAATCCTTCTGCCCCAACCCCACAAGAGCGTCGCCAATAGAGGCATCACCATGAGGGTGGAACTTCATCGTCTCACCCACAATGTTTGCCACCTTATTGTAGCGCCCATCGTCCATGCGCTTCATCGTGTGAAGGATGCGGCGCTGCACGGGTTTAAGGCCGTCACCCAGGTGGGGAACGGCACGCTCAAGGATTACGTAAGAGGCATAATCAAGAAACCAATTCTGATACATGCCCGTCAGTTGGTGGCGCACATCCTCGCCATTCCCAGCTGTGGGAACATAACTCGAATGAGCCTCCACCTGAGCATCATCAACTGTTTCAAGTTCTTCCTGTGAATCTTTTATTTCGTCGCTCATAACAAGACTTTGTGTAATTTACCACAAAATTAAGAAAAAAGTTCTACCCTTCCACCACTCTTACCAAAAAATATCCACGTTACGCATCTATGAACCACGAAATGAAATACGGTGCCCCGTGTCAGACATCATCAACCCGTCGCCCATTGTCCGTTGTCTGTTGTCTGTTGTCCATTGTCTGTTGTCCATTGTCTGTTGTCCATTGTCCGTAGTCCCTTGCCCGTCGACAATATTTTGCCAGTGATATTTGGTGATTAAAAAAAAGAGTGTAACTTTGCACCTCGTAAGCGCCTGTGGCGAAATTGGTAGACGCGCCAGACTTAGGATCTGGTATCGCGAGATGTGTAGGTTCGAGTCCTATCAGGCGCACGAAGTTTAGACTAAAGCACTTGGAAACGAGTGCTTTAGTTTTTTTTATGTTTTACAATGAACTACATTTTTATTATTTCACCAATGCGCCAAAGGCATCTGTGCCTTTGATTTTGAAGTGTTATAGCTTTTCTCTATAATCCTATAAATATAATCTGTTTGTTTTATCAAAAAATCCACCGTACCTTTGCATCGTAATCCTAAAGAAGTTTGAACCAGAAGTTTCCAATACACACATTTTTACATTTGCGCAGGCAAAAGTTAAAGATTGGATAATTAAACTTAATTAACATCCGAGACTTCCCTTACTTCAACTATTCCCTTTACCTTTGCACCATCAACAAGGGAAATAAAGAACATTAATTGCGAAATATATACAATAAAATAATAATTCACCAATCCTAAAACTTATTTATTATGAAGACTTTATTCAGAAATTTGACAGTAACAGCGTTTTGTTTCGTAGCCTCTGTATTTACAGCGTCAGCAGACAACAACAAACCCATCGCTTTTGAGCAGCTCCCCCAGCAAGCTCAGCAGTTTGTTAAGACGCATTTCGCTGATGTAAAAGTCACCCTCTCAACCGTAGAATCTGGTCTCATCGAAAAGACTTATGATGTAGCGCTCAACAATGGTACAAAGTTAGAATTTGACCGTAAAGGACAATGGACAGAAGTGGCTTGCCCCACAACTTATGTGCCCAGCAAAGTGCTCCCTAACGAAATCAAGGCTTACCTTGAAACAACGTTCCCACAATCAAAGGTAACAAAGATTGAACGCGAAGATGGTCGCCATGAAGTGACCTTGGAAAACGGAACGGAAGTTACCTTCAACAAGAAGTTCCAGGTGACCGATGTAGACCTCTAAATCCCAAAAACAACCAACCTAACTAACCTGACTATTACCATGAAAAACTATCTTTTTACCTTACTCCTCCTTGCCGTGCCCCTCACGTTTGTCTCTTGTAGCGACGATGACGACGACAACAAATTCAACTTCGTGACCGAAGCCGTTCACAACGCCTTCCAAAACCTCTACCCGCAGGTTCAACCCTACGATTGGGAAATTGAAGGCGCTTACATCAAGGCGGAGTTCTATAGCGACAAAGCTCACGCTGAAGCGTACTTCACTCCTGAAGGCACTTGGGTGCGCACGGAAACGGACTTTAGAGGCACACTCCCCGAAGCCGTTACAACCTACCTCACTACCAACTATCCCGACTACACTGTCGACGAAGTAGACTGGGTAGAAACGCCCAATGGCAATTACTACGAAGTTGAGCTTGAGAAATCGGGAACTCCCGATGTTCGAGTGAATGTAAAGGAAGATGGCACAGTTGCCTAAACTTAAAGGTGGGGGCTGTAAATTCCCATTGATTATTTAGCAATTATTGCGGCCTGATAAACTTTGAAACGGCACACTTTATATATCCATATCCCCAATAAAATGGTGATGTGGATATTATTTTTTAATGGTATCCCCATATTATAATAATACCTTCTATGGGCAGGGTGTTCAAAATTGTAAAAATAAGTGAGACTGTTTTTGAGATGTATTTGATATTGAAAATCTACTAAATCCGGATGGTAAAGACGCCGAAGGTGTCTCCGCTTAGTAACCGGGGCGTGCGAGCGAAGCGAGTACCCCCGGAGAGGAAACTGCATGAATCGCACCCTGGAGGGGTGCCCGAGCAACGAGTTACAAAGTATGCCAGGCGTTGGGGCACTCTTCCAGAGTGCGACTACTCACCGACACCCATCCGGGGGTATTCGCTTCGCTCAAACCGCCTGGTTACCGAGCGGTGACGCCTTCAGCGTCATTGAGCGAGTGAAATTCCTAAAGTTACCGAGCGGTGACGCCTCCAGCGTCATTGAGCGAGTGAAATTCTTAAAGTTACCAAGCGGTAACGCCTCCAGCGTCATCAACAAGATAGACAAAATAGATATTGTAAAGCATTAACAATCTGTAATATATCTATGTTTTTCTAATCTTAGTAATAATGCTTATTTTGAATTTCCTATCCTACGGGGCAATTCACGCATAAATTCTGGATGAGGTGACTGCTGGCTGTTGACTCGTAAAAGTCTAACAGATCCTCTCCCCGCCAAAGGATGTACTCCCCCCTATAAGCGTTTTTATATAGAAGTAATAAAAAAACAACGAACGGTTCCGATGGTGGTTCCGTTCGTTGTTATTTTTATACTTTTAAGAATGTTGCAATATTAGAGTTCTGCTTCCTTCAAGCGCTCTGCGTTTTCTGCCACGATGAGGTGGTCAAGGCAGTCCTGGATGTCGCCGTCCATGAATGCAGAGAGGTTGTAAATGGTGTAGTTGATGCGGTGGTCGGTGATGCGCCCCTGGGGATAGTTGTAGGTGCGAATCTTCGCCGAGCGGTCGCCCGTTGAAACGAGGGTCTTACGGCGGCTGGCGATGTCATCAACATACTTCTGATGTTCCTTATCGTAGATAAAGGTGCGAAGACGCGCAAGGGCGCGTTCCTTATTTTTGGGCTGGTCGCGCGTTTCGGTACACTCAATGAGGATTTCTTCCACGGTACCTGTGATGGGGTTCTTCCAATTATAACGGAGGCGTACCCCTGATTCTACCTTATTCACGTTCTGACCGCCGGCACCACTTGAGCGGAAGGTATCCCACTTGATTTCGCCTTCGTTGATGACTACGTCAAAGGCTTCAGCTTCGGGGAGCACGGCAACGGTGGCAGCAGAAGTGTGTACACGACCTTGCGTTTCGGTAGCAGGCACACGCTGAACGCGGTGCACACCACTTTCATACTTCATCGTGCCATAAACATCCACTCCCGTTACGCTACAAACGATTTCCTTGAAACCGCCCGCAGCACCTTCGCTGCAAGAACTGACTTCGAGTTTCCAACCCTTGGATTCGCAATACTTCGTGTACATGCGGAAGAGGTCGCCCGCAAAGAGCGCCGCTTCGTCACCGCCCGTACCGCCACGGATTTCGAGCACCACGTTCTTGGCATCTTCGGGATCCTTGGGCACGAGCATCAACTTGATTTGCTCTTCCAATTCGGGAATGCGCGCTTCGCAGAGTTGGATTTCTTCGCGCGCCATTTCCTTCATTTCGGGGTCTTGTTCGTTCATGAGGATGTCCTTACTTTCCGCAAGGTTGCCCAGCAGGTTGGCATATTCCTTACGGGCATTCATAAGGTCCTCAAGTTCTTTATATTCTTTCGTGAGGCGCACGTAGCGCTGTTGGTCTGCAATGACGTTAGGGTCGGTGATAAGCGTACTAACTTCCTCAAAGCGCGCTTGCAGGCCCTCGAGTTTTTCTAAAAGTGAATTGTTATCTGCCATGTAAGATTTACTTGCAAAGTTTCTTCGTCCACTCGTATGATTGAGTGACAATATTATAGGTAATAAGGAACCATCCGAATGCCCCAAAAGCGCTTGAGAGCGAACGGAGTGACTGCCAGCTGTTGCTTACTGCAATCCATGCTTCGTACACCATGTAGCAAAGCACGAGGACGCTGATGGAGCAGCACAGGAAATAGATAAACTTTTTCATATACTTTTATTTTGGAGCGCCACGGTCCGTGGCGAATCTACATAATACAATTTTATTTAAACTGCCTTGACACAAAGGGCAAACATAGGCGTAGGGCGTTGTGCCAGTATTCCCAGTTGTGGTTTCCGTCGCGAACGCGGAATTGTGAAGGTATGCGCAGGTGGCGCATCTTCATGTGAAGTTCCTCCGACTGTTCGAGCAAGAAATCATCGTCTCCACAATCAATAAACCATGCAACGGTGTGAAGTTTTTTCAACTCTTCCTTGTCCATAGCCTCAAGCAACTTCACGGCACTGAGTTCTGCAACCGCCTTTGTGAGAAGTGCGAATCTGCTTTTGGGGTCTTGATAGGGATTGTTCAGTTGTTGGTCCATGCCCAACCAAGCACTCATGGCATAGCATGCGCAGAACGTGTCGGGATAGCGCAGGGCATAGTTCACACTGCCGCCACCACCCATGGAAAGTCCTGCTACGGCACGCTGTTCGCGACTGCCGCCCGCTCGGTATTCCTTTTCAACGGCTGGCATGAGTTCTTTGAAGAAGAAATCTTCGTAGTGCCATCCTTCCATATTGAAATAACCGTTCCATACTTGGCGAAGGTCTGCCCCACCTGCGCAGGGCATTACAATAACCATCTTTTTTGCTTCGCCACTCGCCATGAGTTCGTCGGCAATACGGTCCATCTGTCCCTTATCTACCCATGCACGTTCGTTGTCCGTCAATCCGTGAAGCAGGTAAAGGACGGGATAGGTCTGTTGAGGGTTACGGTGAAAACCGTCGGGCAGGTAAATGCAAAGGGGAACTTCACTATTGAGAATTTCACTCTTTAGGGTGTCGTTGATGACCACACCCGCTGTGCTTGTTTGTGAGCAAGCAAGCGCTACGAGGCAGATTGCCACGAAGCGCTTTGCAGTATTCAGGAATTTCATCGCTCTACGATGACTTAAATTATTAGTAATTGAATTCGCCAAACTCGCTCTTGATGGTAAGGCTCTTCTTGCCTTCCTCAATGCGACCAACGATCTGTGCGTCGATGTTGAAACTCTTTGAGATTTCGATTACGCGTTCAGCATCTTCGGGAGAAACGTACACTTCAAGGCGGTGACCCATGTTGAACACCTTGTACATTTCTGACCAATCCGTTCCGCTCTGCTCATGAATAGCCTTGAAGAGGGGAGGTACGGGGAACATGTTGTCCTTAATCACACGGCAGTTATCACTCACAAAGTGGAGCACCTTGGTCTGCGCACCGCCTGTGCAGTGTACCATACCGTGAATGCGGGGACGGAGTTCGTCGAGCAACTTCTTCACCACGGGAGCATAAGTACGTGTGGGAGAAAGCACCAACTTACCAGCGTTCAAGGGAGCACCCTCTACGGCATCCGTCAATTTGTAACCGCCGCTGTAAACGAGTTCTTCGGGCACTGCCTTGTCGAAACTTTCGGGATACTTTTCAGCAAGATACTTTGCGAAAACGTCGTGGCGTGCAGAGGTGAGTCCGTTAGAACCCATACCTCCGTTGTATTCCGTTTCGTAAGTTGCCTGACCGCAAGAAGAAAGGCCTACGATTACATCTCCGGGGCGAATGTTGGCATTATCAATAACATCGCTACGCTTCATGCGACACGTAACGGTAGAGTCCACGATAATCGTGCGCACGAGGTCGCCCACGTCAGCCGTTTCACCGCCAGTAGCATAGATACCTACGCCCATGTCGCGCATCTGCTGGAGCAATTCGTCCGTGCCGTTGATGATGGCAGAGATGACTTCGCCAGGAATCAACATCTTGTTGCGCCCAATCGTAGAACTTACGAGGATGTTATCCACAGCACCCACGCAAAGAAGGTCGTCGGTGTTCATGATGAGTGCATCCTGCGCAATACCTTTCCACACGGAGAGGTCACCCGTTTCTTTCCAGTACATGTAAGCCAACGAAGACTTTGTGCCTGCACCGTCGGCGTGCATAATGTTGCAGTATTCGGGATCACCACCGAGAATGTCGGGGATGATTTTACAGAAAGCCTGGGGGAAGATACCCTTGTCAATATTCTTGATGGCGTTGTGCACATCTTCCTTCATTGCGCTTACGCCGCGCATCATGTAACGCTGATTCTTGTCCATATTTGTAGGTTAAGAGGTTATGAGGTTTTGAGGTTTGAGGTTATAAGGTTATAAGGTTATGAGGTTTGAGGTTTGAGGTTATGAGGTTCTGAAGTCCATCCGGATGGTAGTTGTACTCTGTACTCTGTACTCTGTACTCTGTACTCTGTACTCTGTCAGTTGTACTCTCCCCCTGCACAGCCCTTAAAACCTTAACCCTTTAAAGCGAAGCGACCTTAAAACCTAACTTAAAATTCTACTGTGGGTGCACTTTGTGCTGCTTCCGACGCTTCGAAAGGTGCTTTTTTGTCGAAACCACAGATGCCCGCAACGATGTTTTTAGGGAAGCGGCGCACACTGACGTTGTATTCCTTTACGGCACTGTTATAGAGGCGACGACTTTCTGCAATGCGATTTTCCGTTCCTTCCAACTGTGCCTGGAGTTCCGAGAAGTTTTGACTTGCCTTGAGGTCGGGATAACTTTCTGCGATAGCCATGAGTTTACCCAAACCCTTTGAGAGTTCGCTTTGCGCCGCCTGATACTTGCGAAGGTTTTCTTCTGTAAGGTCTTCCACGTTGAGTGTCATCTGCGTAGCCTTTGCACGCGCATCTACCACATCTTGAAACGTCTTGCTTTCGTGCGCAGCATAACCCTTTACAGTGTTCACAAGGTTAGGAATGAGGTCGGCACGGCGCTGGTATTGCGTCTGAACGTTAGCCCACTCGGTATTCACCTTTTCGTCTTGCGAAACCAAACCGTTGTAAGACGTTACGCCCCACACCAAGATAATTGCCACGATGGCAAGGATGATAATTGTTGATTTTGAGAAGTTCATAAATTTAAGTTTTAGGTACAAGTTTATAGGTACGAGTAAACAAGAGAGGTGAGTAATCCTGTGATAAGAAAACCGAGTGAACTGTAATCGTTTATCTCTGAAACATTCTTGTTTACTTGTTTACTCGTCTACTTGTCTACTATAAAAGATTCAAAATCTTCCTCCAGATCCACCGCCTCCGAAACTGCCACCCCCGAAGAATCCGCCACCAAACCCGCCACCACCTCCGCCGCGTAAACCACCGAAGCGTCCACGACCGTAACCGAAGGGATTGAGTGTAGGAGGCACGCCTTTCATGCCGCTGTCATTGGAGTCATTCGTGGGTTCGTCATGTTCTTCTTCATGCCCACAGTGTTTGCAGCGCCATTTGGTGCGATTGAAATAATTGTTCTTGACGCGCAATATGGAGGAACCTGTTTTTATCAGTTTCTTTTGCTGACACTTGGGGCAGACGCGCGTATTGGCATGTTGAGCGGTCTTATAGATGCTGTAGACAAAGAGCACCAAAAAGGCAATAATGAACACAAACACCATGGGGTTTACGTCTTCCTCGTCATACATGCGCTTCAAGGTGGGATCTTGGCGAATGATGCCGTCCAGCGTCTTCATCGTTTCTAATATGGCTGAATCCCAAAATCTCTGCTTCAACAGGGGAACCATCACTTGGTTTTGCACGCGTCGACAAATCGCGTCGGGAAGTGTGCCTTCCAATCCGCGCCCCGTTAAGATTTGATAACTGCGGTCTTCTGTGCAAAGAATGACGATGAGTCCAGAGTTTTGTTCCTTACTTCCTATGCCATACTTCCGCGAAAGTTGCATGCCAAATTCGTAGGGGTCATCCCCCTCAATACTCTTGACCACAACGACAACGGTCTCAACACCCTTCGCCTGTTCCAAGGCAAGCAATAAGGCATCGACCTCATGCAGTGTGCCAATCGACAATATGCCATCGGGATTACAAACGTAGCGGGTGGAATCTTGCAAGTGTACCATCGGTAATGTCTCGGGTGTCCACTTTGTCTGTGCAAAGCATTCGACCACGATGAGTGACATTAAACCAATGAACCAAATGTACATTTTTCTCATTGACTGCAAAGTTACACGAAATCGGATAGTTGACCAACAATACGAGCCCCTTTTCCGCCCCTAAAGTTGCTTTTTTCGCTTCAATCATGAGTCATTTTTAGGATTTTCTGTAATTTTACAAACTGAAACAAACAAATGCTGGGGGCACGTTGATGCCTGCGACGTTTACAAAGCATCAGTTTCTACCAGTTTTTTCTTAACTATACTCATCAAGAAATCCATGAAACTTTCTTTCCGCTTCTTATTTCTTGCCCTGTTTTTCCCCCTTGTAGCATTGGCGCAGGCTCCTTCAGGATATTATTCAGATGCCAAGGGTAAAACGGGGAAGGCGCTGAAAACGTCTCTCTTTGGTATTGTTGCCGACCATGTGCAACGCAGTTACGATAATCTTTGGACCGACTTTAAGACTACCGACATGCGTCCTGACGGAAAGGTTTGGGATATGTACTCCGTGAAGCGTAGTTTTACCTTTGGTGATGACCAAGCGGGGAGTTACAGAACGGAGGGGGATGTCTATAACCGCGAGCACTCATTCCCCAAAAGTTGGTTTGACGAAGGTAAACCCATGTACACCGACCTCTTCCACCTTTATCCCACCGACGGTTATGTCAACGGGCGCCGTTCCAACTATCCCTTTGGTGAAACTAATTCCCCCACGTGGTCAAGTTACAACGGGTGGAGCAAATTGGGGCCTTCTTCCGTTGCAGGATATTCCGGCACGGTGTTCGAACCCAACGATGAATACAAGGGCGACTTTGCGCGCACTTATTTCTATATGGCTACGGCTTACGAAGATAAGATTGCAGGGTGGGATAGTCCCATGCTCGATGGAAAGTCATACCCCGCTTATGCAACATGGGCGCTCAACATGCTCCTCCGCTGGGCGAAGGAAGACCCCGTGAGTCAGAAGGAAATTGACCGCAATAATGCTGTTTATAAGATTCAGCGCAACCGCAACCCCTTTATCGACTTCCCAGGTTTGGAACAATACGTTTGGGGCACGGTTTCCGTAACGTTCAACCCCGACAATTATCAAAATCCCTTTGAGGAAGTCACGCAGCGCCCCGACGTTCCCACGTTCTATCCCGAATCGGGTGCTGTAGCGCAGGGCACGGTTGTTACCATCACTGCCAGCGAAAACGCTTCCTTGATGTACAGCGTAAACAATGGTGAATATGTTTCCACCGCCACTTCGGCAGAAGTGATAATCAATGCGCCTACAACGATTAAGGCCTATTCTGTAAACGACAACGGTGTGACCAGTGATGAAGCCACCGCAACCTACACCCTTGTGCCTTCGGGTGGCGAAGGAGGTTCTGAAGTAGTAGGCAGCAACGTCTATACCTTGATTACCTCAACGGCCGACCTCACCGCAGGTGCCAATTACCTCATCGTTTGCGAAACAAAGGGAAGAGCGCTTGCCGAGCAAGGCAACAATATCCGTACCTATTGCGACGTTACCCTTGCTAACCACACCTACACAGGTGAAACGAGTGTGAGTGGTTGCCCGTATGTGCTTCAACTCGGCAAGACCTCTATGGGATATACCCTCTACGATGCTGTGAATGCCACCTATCTGGCAATCAATTCAAACGACAACAAACTTCACGCAGGAACCGACGCCACTACGAAGAATTGCAACTGGACCATCACCTTCGATAGTTCGGGGAATGCAGAAATTCGTAGCGTGAGTTACGACAACCGCACCATCCAGTACAATGCTTCTTCACCGCGCTTCGCTACCTATAAGAGCAAGCAAACAGCTGTGCAACTCTACAAGCAGGCGCCTCCTACAGCAATACAGGAAATTCTTTCTGCTTCCACACAAGCGAATCTCATCTATACCCTTGATGGAAAACCCGTTGGAACTGTTTCAAATCTCAAGGAGTTGCCCAAGGGCATTTATGTAGTGAACGGTAAAAAGGTGTTGGTGAAATAAAGGGAGGTATATTCATCGATACTCCTCTTGTGGTTGACTTAATGAGAGTACAAAAGAAGTGATTCCGGTAAAAATGGAATCGCACATTTCACATATCCACATCCCCGATAAAAAGGTGATGTGGATATTATTTTATTGCTTCTATATAACAAATCTCTTTGCAAGCATGTTACTGCACAGTATTGTTTGTAATTAGGCAACGTAGAAAATCCTGTAAATCACTTTCGTAATGCCCCCGTAGGAGGGCACACTTGCCTAACCGCTGGTGAGCAAGGCGAACCTGCGGATTAGGGATAACAACTGTGTAGTTCTATCGGTCCCCGTAGGAGGACCCACAGCACTTGGATATACTATAAGTTGAACTCATTAAGTTGCTTTCTCCTCTATTGTCTATTCGGACAGCTA
>JBGVPF010000052.1:0-16905 GCA_045126825.1 Alloprevotella sp. | reverse complement strand
TCGGCACACCCTCTTGAGTTGTGTAAGAGTGAGTAAAATGCAAGGCGCTGAAATTGAGGATGACGGGAGTGTACTGAAGTACATGACCAAGTCCGAAATTGAGGAGCAACGCAGCAGTTTGCTCATTATGACACAACGCCTTTTTTTTATTTAACAACGCGATTACACAGATGAAACGGTTTATGTTTCACGCGAACTCACAGAATCCTTGCGGAGTGGAATGTCTCACGCAGACGCCGCAGACTTTCTCAGACAATGTTTTTAAATTTATCAACGCGATTATGATAATACGGAGTGTACAGAATAACAATGGAACAAAATTCTGTGTGGTTCTGTGTGTTCTGTGTGCAACTTTTTTGACAAAAGAACAAAAGTACATAACGCTTCGCGTCCTTTGCGTCTTTGCGTGAGACGTTTTTTTTACACAAAATTCACGGAAGGCACAGAATTTTATCCACGTATTGGCACGTATCTTCTCGTAATTTTTGAGCCACGAATGGGCACGAATTTACACTAATGCCATGCGGAGTGGAATTGCCTCACGCAGACGGCGCAGACTTTCGCGGAAGCATGCGAAGCAAATTCTGTGTATTTCTGTGAATTGCTTTCCCCTCACAAGTTCGGACAGCGACTTTCAGTTCTGTGTGCAACGATTTTTGACATAAGAACAAAAGTACAAATAGCTCCGCGTCCCTTTGCGCCTTCGCGTGAGAATTTTTCCGTGTAGATACGTGTAAATACGTGGAGCTAATTCTGTGTCATTCTGTGTGTTCTGTGTGCAACTTTTAGACAAAAGAACATAACGCTTCGCATCCGTTTCGTGATAAAAATATGTTCTTATGTTCTTCTGTCAAAAGAGTATCTGCGGAGTAAAAAACTGTGTCATTCTGTGTGTTGCTTTCCCCTCACAAGTTCGGACAGCGACTTTCAGTTCTGTGTGCGAAAATATTTTTGGCATGAGTACATAAGAACATAATGCTTTACCATTTTTTTTGTGCGCAAAAAATGTCTGTGTGAGATGCTTAAATGCAAAACAGATGTTCCAAAATGCGTATTTTTCTATAATTCATACATTTATTTATTAAAAAGTGGTATGTTTATTTGGTAAAAGTTAACAGAAAACCGTAACTTTGCGCCCGTTAAACCCTTATGCTTATGATTTTTACAACAATGAAGCGCTTGTTTGCTGGCTTTATTGTCTTTACCGCGACCGCTACAACGGTTGTCGGTCAAGATTTGATTGCAAAGCAAGCCCCCATCGACAGAAAACTTCAGGCCGTTGACTCTGTTTCTATGGTGTTGATGCTTGAAATAGAGGATGAGATTGACAACCTCTATAAGAGTTGGGATAATTCTTCCACCCACTGTTACTCTCGTGCTGATGTGCCCGATAGTCTTGAAATAGACCTTCGTGGTTTCGCAATGCCCACAACCAGTCGTAAGGTGACAAGTGGATTCGGTTATCGCCCTCGTTTCCGTCGTATGCACAAGGGTGTTGATGTAAAAGTGCAGACTGGGGATACTATTTATGCCGCGTTTGACGGTAAGGTGCGTATCGTGCGCTATGAGCGCCGTGGTTATGGTAAGTACATCGTTTTACGTCATGAAAACGGACTTGAAACCATCTACGCCCACCTCTCAAAGTATCTTTGTGATGTGAATGAAGAAGTTAAGGCTGGTCAACCCATCGGTTTGGGTGGTAATACAGGTCGATCTTTTGGTTCTCACCTTCATTTCGAAACCCGCGTGATGGGTGAAGCAATCAATCCTGCGTTCCTTTTTGATTTTGCAAATCAGGACGTAACGGGCGATTCTTACATGTTCCGTAAGCAGAAATCGGATACGTACTTCACAGGACCTGGCACGAAAAACAGTGTGGCAAGTGCTGGTAAGCGCTACTACAAGGTGCGCAAGGGGGATAGTCTCTCACGCATTTCTTCACGCACAGGTACTTCTGTATCACAGTTGTGTAAGATTAACCGTATTTCAAAGAAGACCACGCTTCGACCTGGTCAGTTGCTTAGATTTTAATCCGAGTGAAATATTTGACAGAGGGTGTGTCGTTGGCGCATCCTCTGTTTTTTTTGGTAGGTAGTAAGTAGTAGTGAACC
This sequence comes from Alloprevotella sp., assembly GCA_045126825.1. GTDB lineage: Bacteria > Bacteroidota > Bacteroidia > Bacteroidales > Bacteroidaceae > Alloprevotella. The sequence goes on along the minus strand of JBGVPF010000052.1, from coordinate 14,794 downwards.
ATGCGGGATGAAATAAATCTTGTTGAGAAGATTCCCTGAAAGGGATAAAGTTCATAGCGCAATGGCAAGCGACCTTGGGAGCGACGCCTTGGGAGTAGTGAGTAGTGAGTAGTTAGTAATACCATGCGGAACACCGCTCGTTTATCTCTGTAGTTCCCTTGTCTACTCGTACCTCGTCAACTTAAAAGAGTAAAGATAAAAGAGTAAAGATAAAAGATCCATACGAGGGTATACTCTGTACTCTGTAAGTTGTACCCTGTTCTCTCAACTCTCAACTCTATACTCTGTACTCTCAACTCTGTATTCTGTACTCTCAACTCTGCACTCTGCACTCTGTACTCTGCACTCTGTAAGTTGTACTCTGTTCTCTCATCCCTCAACTCTCTCGTCTACTCGTACCTGTTCAACTTGTCAACTAAAATCACAATGCCTTTTTATTATAAATATATAATATGTGTACTCGCGCTACTCTGTGTGGGTGAGGTGTGTGCGCTTACAAATGATAAGGATGTGGAGAAGCATCCGTTGCCCTCGCGTACGTCTATTCCTGATGCGTTGCCTGTTGTGCCTGTTTTTGGTGATGAGATGCCAGCTGTGGCGCCACTTCCGCAACTCTCTTCTAACTTCTATTTAGGGCGTCGTTATCTTGAGGGGATTGATGTGAGCCGCTATCAAGGCGTCATTAATTGGAAGGCGGTTGCTGAAAGTAAAGAGATTTGCTATGCATATATGAAGGCTACGGAGGGTGAGACACTGGTGGATCGTATGTATCGCAGGAATATTGTAGAGGCGAGAAAGGCTGGACTACGTGTAGGGAGTTATCATTTCTACCGCCCGAACGTGTCGTGGAAGCGACAGGTGAAGAACATGACGAAGCACGTTATTGCTGACGAGCAGGACCTGGTGCCAATAGTAGATATTGAGGTGAGAGGTAGGGTGAGTCATGAGAAATTTATTCGTGATCTTAAGCAATTTGTGAAGGCCGTGGAGGAATATTACGGTTGTAAACCTTTGTTGTATACCTACCACAACTTTTATAACAAGCATCTTGTCGACTATTTCCCCGGTTATCAGTGGATGATTGCCCGCTACCGCCCGGATGCTCCTACGCTTAATGATGGGACTGACTATATCATGTGGCAATACACCGCCTCTGGAGAGATAGAAGGTGTGCGCGGTGATGTGGATCGTAGCTGCATCATGGAAGGGTTTAGAATTTATATGGTGGACTTGAAGTAGTAAGGAGAAGGTAGTAAGTAGTAGGTAGTAGTGAGCCATGCGGAATGAAATAAATCTTGTTGAGAAGATTCCCTGAAAGGGATAAAGTTCATAGCGCAATGGCAAGCGACTTTGTGAGCGACGCCTTGGGAGGAGTGAGTAATGCCATGTGGAGTGGTAGAGGGTTCACACGGAATCCACGGAACACACAGAACCATGCGGGACTATACTCATTTATCTCGCTGACTATCTTGTCTACTTGTACCCGGTTTACTTGTCAACTAAAGAACTGTAGTGAGTAATACCGTGCGGGGTAAGAAGTTGTACTCTGTGCTCTGTGCTCTGTACTCTGTACTCTCAACCCTAATCTTTCATCTCTCATCTCTCATCTACTTGTTAACTAACGATAAATTAAACATTGTCTGTGAAAGTCTGCGACGTCTGCGTGAGACCATAACGCTCCGCACGGCATTCCGTGTATTCCGTGAATTGCTTTCCCCTCACAAGTTCGGACAGCGACTTTCAGTTCTGTGTGAAATAATTGCACGCAGACGACGCAGAATTTTGCGAAGCTTTGCGCCTTTGCGTGAGAAGAAAATATGTTCTTCTGTTCTTATGTTCAAAAAAAATATCACATTTTTCAGAAAAACCTTTGTCAGTTCGGAAATATGTGCTACCTTTGCACTCGCAAACGAGAAGGAATGCAGTTCGCTTCTAATTTGCATCAGGACATGAGGTTCATCCTCTAAGCCGATTGCCTCTTTAGCTCAGTTGGCCAGAGCACGTGATTTGTAATCTCGGGGTCGTTGGTTCGAATCCGACAAGAGGCTCAAAAAGGATTGAAAGCGAAAGTTTTCAATCCTTTTTTTGTGCGTATTTTGGAAGAGAACGAATGTTGCAAACAGGATTCTAGTAGTAGAGTATTTCGGGGTAAAAGAAAGACGCTGTGTCATAATGTGCAAACTGCTACGTTACTCATCAATTTCGGATTTGGTCATGTACTTCCGTACACGCCCTTCATCCTTAATTTCAGCGCCTTGCATTTTACACATTCTTACCCAGCTAAAGAGGGTGTGCCGAAATTTTGTATTTCGACACACCCTCTGCGATTAAAGTGATTCCGTTGGGATTTACGAAGCTTTGTAAATATACTTTATCACTTCTGTATTATTGCTTGTCATCGGCATTTCGGCCTTCTGGTATGCTAAAAAGCATATTTTGAGAGGAATTTCGCTTTTATCTTCGCTTTTATTGTTGCCTCTGTTGTCCTTATTTATCTCATTATTTTTAGTTTCTTACTGCAATGCTTTTAATGCAAAGTACGCATACTAAAGTACGCATCGTTTGTTTGTTAGACAAAGATACAAAAAAAAATATACTGCTTTGCCTATGTAGACTACTCGAAGCAGCTTGAGTACCATATTTCGTTGTAGTATTATATACTTCTGCTCGGGATTGTCCGAGATTAACTTAACTAAATCGTCATTATCTTTTGGAGTGGCACGCATCACCAACAGCAGTACTCTTCACACCGCCCCTGTTTGAGAACAAAAAAGAGAGTAAAGGTTATTGGTTTTAGGCTATAAAGTAAACTCAGAATTTGTGATTTCTTTCTATACTATATGTTTTTGCGGATAATTTTTCCGATAAAGTTATTGATAATGCATTTAATTTATATTTTTGCATTCATATACTAATAGTTTTCTCTATGTCACAAGATTTTCATATTACGTCTATAGAACGCTGTGATATTCCGGAATTGGGAATTGTCATTAAAGTGACTGCATGTCCTTATGAGGACACTCCTTTTGGTTATTGCTATATTTCTAACAAGTGGAAAGAGTTTTATTTCCCTTTTTCAAATTCTAATTTACAAAAACTCATTAAACCAAGAGATGATGATGACTTCACTGTAAACTTTGACAACTTTATATATCGTGTTGGATATGGTTATATTCATAAGTCGTTTACAGTAGAAGGAAGTAACAATACAAATTTTGTTCCAATTGATTTAGGGCTATCTGTTCTTTGGGCAGATAGAAATTTAGGGGCTAATAATCCTGAAGATTATGGAGTTATGAAATCCTATAATGAATTAATCAATTCGGATTTAATACCTAAAGGTTGGCGCCTTCCAACTTCTAGTGAGTTTGAAGAATTGATATCTTTATCCAATCGCCCTAGTCGAAAATCCAACGATTGTTATTTTTTAAATGGCAGTCAACATATTTATTTCCCTCCTGCAGGCTGTGCTGTTGATTTGAATGTTTATAGACAGGGACAGTGGGGACAATATTTAGGGGTGTATACAAATAAAAAGGATGTTCAATGTTCTTTTACTGTTGCAACAGTTGGTCATCCGTTTATTGGCGCTTCATTTGATGCTGATAAATTACATTCAGTACGTCTTGTTAAAGATAAGTAATTACGCTCTGTCTTTTACTGCATAATTAGGTTACTCTACCTTCGCGTTGCGCAAATTAGGCTGCACTCATTGCGTGTGTGAGCAAGCTCCCACCCATTCGTTTGCACTAATTTTCGCGGTAAAGTAACCACATTTTTTATGCAGACAATCAATATCACCATACCGTGCCGAGATATTAGACATTGAAGATGTGGAGTACACATGGAGGAAGATGTTTTATTCAACGACGAAATAGAAAATACCAAAAGTCAATTATAAATGAAAGTTATTTGCTACCTTTGTCAAACAAACTAATGCGTAATGAAAGGAGCGTTTAATATAGATGAACAAATTGCCCGTCTGAAGAAGTACGGTGTGGTTTTTGACAACGAAGATAAGGCAAAAGAAATACTTTTAGATGTTGGTTATTACAGAATGGGATTTTACTCATTCCCTTTTGAGAAATCATATCCTAAATTAGATAATAGGACACACGAAGTAAAGAAAGGTACAACATTCAAAAGCATATACGACCTTTACGATTTTGATACACGATTGAGAAGAATTCTGCTGAACGCTCTTGACCGTATTGAGATAAATATTCGTACACAAATTACATATATTGTTTCAAATCACTATGTAAATTCGCCTACATGGTTCGCAGATAGCAATATAATGGAGAGTGGCTTTGTGAACACATTTGAAGAAAAGGTATATAAGACTTTAAGAGATAACCCGGTAATTAAGCGACATCACGACAAGTATATAAACGACAAATATGCCCCAGCGTGGAAAACGATAGAGTTTATGACTTTGGGAAATTTAAGTTCGCTATATAAGTCTATTAAAGAAGATGGTGTTAAACTTGCTATAGCAAACCAATATGGGTGTTCTATAAGAGTTTTCTTGAATTATCTTGAAACAATTCGAGTCATAAGAAATAAATGTGCTCACGGTAATTGTATATATAATATTGTGACGGCAAAAGGTATTGCAACTAAACCGGCGGGAGTTTCAACAGATTGCAGGCACAACATTAATGGTGCTATTTGTGTTATTAAATATATCCTTGGCACAATATCTTCTGAAAGAAAAAAAGAACTTGAACAGGATATTGTTGCTTTAATGAATGCAGAAAGAGATGTAAATGCGACTGAGATAATAAAAAATTGCACTAAAATAGCAATATAACTTGTCGATGTCGATATTATATCTTATCTTTGCACAACCTAACAGTGCCCGTATAGGCTTTGTCGCTATATCTGCACTATAAAAAGGATGTAGGGAGTTCCGGTGCACGCGGAACTCCTTTTTTTTATCACCCGAAATGTCCACCCTGCCGTAAAAACAAAAATCCTCGCTACGAATGTATGTAACGAGTCTTTTTGTGATTCCGAAGCAATCAAATGTGATTCCGTTGGGGCTCGAACCCAAGACCCACGCCTTAGAAGGGCGTTGCTCTAATCCAACTGAGCTACGGAACCTAACCTTTTGCGGTGCAAAATTACATTAAAGAATTTGAACTGCAAAGCGCTTTTGGTGTTTTCTATTTTGAGCAGTGCGTAAAATGCATGTGAAATGTGTTGTGAGATTTGGCACAGGTATCCGCGCTTCGCGGTATAGAACTTGTTGTGGTGGTGTTACTGTTTGGTTTTAGTCTCAACAAAGTTAACTTTCTGACCAACGTATTCACATTTGAAGTTTTCGCTTCTGGCAGATGGGATTTGGCTGCGAGTGTCCAGATCTTCGCGGGTTTTGAAATACTCAATCAATCTGTCGTAGCATTTCTGGGGGGATTCAGCGTTGATGTACGCCTCGATGGTGTTGTCTTGGTATTGGTATTTCTGCAATTCCTTGATGTGTACCATTCGCTTGATGGTGAGTGATGTTTTGTACCATCCAGGGTTGACAGCGTTGAGTGTAGCCAATCGCTCTTCCTTTTGTGCTTGAGCTGTGGAGATTTGAGGGTTGGGTTCCTTTTGCTCCTGCTTGTTGCGGTTTTGCTTGAACTCGTGGATGTTACTTGCTGTAGTCTTAATGAGGATGAAGTAAACGCGTGGACGAATTTTGTAGCGTTTGGGGTAGGGAAGGGGACTGTCAATGTATTCCTTGATATCATCAAGGAGTTCGGTGGTTACATTTATTTCGGGGATGGCGGTTAAGAAGGAAATGAGTTCTTCAAATGAAGATACAACGACCTCCTGGTCAAAATAACGTGCGTAAATGTTCATGGGTATGAAGATGTGGTCTTCTGTATTAAAATGAAATAACGCTACAAACCGTTGTGTGCTTGTATTATTTTTTTGATGATAAAAGCAAGGGTCTTGCGTAGGGGCTTAAAACAAAAAGTCAATCCTTTAGGGGATTGAACTTCATCTGGGATAACAAGACATTGCTTTGAGCGGAAAACGAGACTCGAACTCGCGACCCCAACCTTGGCAAGGTTGTGCTCTACCAACTGAGCTATTTCCGCAAGGGATAAAAAATAAGAGAATTTGAGCGGAAAACGAGACTCGAACTCGCGACCCCAACCTTGGCAAGGTTGTGCTCTACCAACTGAGCTATTTCCGCAAAATAAGTGAAGAGGAGGAGACTCGAACTCCCACGTCACAATTGACACTACCCCCTCAAAGTAGCGCGTCTACCAATTCCGCCACCTCTCCAGTTATGTTTTGCTGATTCTTTCCCTTGTAGTTCGTGCCCAGAACAGGACTCGAACCTGCACGTCGTGAAACACTCGCACCTGAAACGAGCGCGTCTACCATTCCGCCACCTGGGCTTGGGAAAGTTCTTGAGCGGAAAACGAGACTCGAACTCGCGACCCCAACCTTGGCAAGGTTGTGCTCTACCAACTGAGCTATTTCCGCAAATGGTTTTCAGAAGAGCAGGTGCTTCTTGCTGAAATGCGAGTGCAAAGGTACAGTAATTTGTTGAATTGACAAAAGAAATGTGTGACTTTTTTGCTTGAGGAGGGATTTTTTGTTTTTTGGGGGGGGAGGGGGTAGATGGTCTGATGTTCTATATGCTCTAGAGAGTATAGAAGGTATAGAAGGTCTATAAAGTCTAGGGAGGTGATGATAAATAAAAAAAATCCTAAGCGTTTACTTAGGATTTTCTTTGCGGTGCGGACGGGACTCGAACCCGCGACCCCATGCGTGACAGGCATGTATTCTAACCAGGCTGAACTACCGCACCAAGTGCAAATTCGGAACTTAAATTCTGGCGGTGCGGACGGGACTCGAACCCGCGACCCCATGCGTGACAGGCATGTATTCTAACCAGGCTGAACTACCACACCAGAATGTTCTGAACTGTTGTTCCTTGTTTGCGAGTGCAAAGGTACAACTAATTTCTGAATCAGCAAGTGTTTTGGAGGATTTTTTATAAGAAAAGTTGAAAAAAACTTACGTCTTCATATTCGTCTCCATTGTAATGCCACGAAGGAAGTGTGGCCGTTTTTGTGTAACCGGCTGAGCAAAAGCATTTTTGACTCTTGAGGTTGTTTTTCTCTGAAATGTACGCATACAGCATGCGTAAATGTAATTTTTTTTGTGCGTGTTCCCCAAGAAGGCGTAGTGCTGCTGCTCCATACCCCTTTTCGCGTTCGCTTTCAAGCAGTGCGATGGCTACTTCAGCTCTATTGTGGATGGGGGAGTAGTCGAAGAGGTCTACGATGCCTATGGCCTCGTCATCGCTTTTGCGGCAAATGATAAGGCGCATCGCACCAGTTTGGTAAATATTGTTGGGCTGCTCTTCTATGTACTTACGCAATGCAAAACGTGAGTAGGGTTCGGGGTTGCTGTTTACCGCCCACAATTGAGGAGCATTTTCAATGGTATAGAGCAACTCTAAATCTTCAGGTTCAAGAGCACGAAGGTAGATGGGCATGGTTTAAATGGTGGATGATGAGCGGTTGACGATTAACGGTGAGCGGTGATTGTTTAACGGTTAACGTTGAATAGTTAACGGTTAACGGTTGGGCATTAGGGTTTTAAGGTTGGTTCACCATTGATTGTTCGCTATTAACTTTTCTGCATTAGTTGTCCTTCTAATCAAAGACCTCCCCTCCTGTTACTAATATTCCTGTGGTGGGTGAGAATACGGAAAGATAGCGCTTGTGGTTGGATTGCTCCATAAGTAGAAGCATTTCTTTGGTGGTATATAATTGGGAATCGAAGACGAGGTGCTTTATGTGTGACGAGATGTTAAGGGCGTCAAGGTTTGTGACCTTTTCTTCGCTAATGTGCTCAATATTCAGCATCCACTTGTCGGTGATTGGTTTGATCAGTTCAAAACCCTCTTTTGTGCCGATAAAACCGAAATAGAGTTCCGTGTCCTTCTGTGGAAAAAGGTTTGTCAACTGTTGCTGGATGAGTGCTATGAAGGCGCGTACAATGATGGCACACTTTATGGGGATTGTGAAGAAGGGGCTTAAGTTCTCGTAGTGTTTACGGAAGAAAATGAGCATTGCTTCGTAGAACACGTGGACATAGCGGTACGAGTTTTTCTGTGTACTTTCCCCTTTATAGTGTAGTATGGGGGTTGGGAGGTAGTAATTTTTGAACCCTCCTTTTATGAAGCGATAGGAAAGGTCGATATCTTCGCCATACATGAAGAAAGTTTCGTCAAAACTGCCACATTGCTGAAGTGCCTTTTGGCTGACCATCATGAACGCCCCCGAGATGATTTCAATCTTTGCGGACTGTTGCCTGTCGAGGAAACTCATGTAGTAGCGTGCGAAAGTCCGTGACTTGGGGAACAGTGCAGTCATTCCCGACATTTTACAGAAGGATACCCACGGAGTTGGGAGACCGCGTCGTGATTCCATCGCAAAATGTCCGCTATCGCTCAGCATTTTTACGCCCAGAGCACCGAAGTCAGTTTGTTGTTCTGCAAAATGGAAACATTCGCGCAGGGTATCTTCAGTGATGAGTGTGTCGGGGTTGAGAAATAGAATGTACTTCCCCGTAGCAAGGGCGACCGCTTGGTTGTTTGCACGTGAGAACCCCACATTTCGTGCGTTGGCGATAATGTGGAGGTGGGGGTATTCCTGTTGCGGGAAACGGGACTGCAGGTATTCAACGGATTGGTCGGAAGAGGCGTTGTCAACAATAAAAATCTCAGCCTCCAGTGCTGCATGAGCAATGGAGGTAAAGACGGAGTGAAGGCATTGCTCGATGTAATGCTTCACATTGTAGTTGACGATGATAATGGATAAATGCACGTGTGAGTGGATTTGATTATATAGTAACTCAACTTTCGCAAGTAAGCTCAACTAGTACGAATGTTTCTGCGTATTTTCCTGAAGAAAAAGACGTCTCTATAAATGTTTGCTTAAAAACATTGTAAACAAAAGGCAATAATATAGGTGTTACTTGCGTGACCTTCGGTTGTCCACGAAAACTCGTTTGTTTTATTTCGAACCACTAATGAACACTAATTTTCACTAATATCCATCCGGTCTTAAATGCCCCGCAAGGCATTAGCATGTAAATTAGTGCCCATTAGTGGCTCAAAAAAATACGAGTAGATACGCGCAAATACGTGGAGACTTTTCTGTGTATTCCGTGGATTGCTTTCCCCTCACAAGTTCGGACAGCGACTTTCAGTTCTGTGTGAAAAAACGTCTCACGCGAAGGCGCAAAGGGCGCGGAGCGATATGTCCTTTTGTTCTTATGTCAAAAAAGTTGCACACAGAACTCACCGAATACACAGAAACTTTGCTTCGCATGTTCTGCGGATGTCTGCGCCGTCTGCGTGGGGCAATTCCACTCCGCACGGCATTAGTGGAAATTAGTGCCCATTAGTGGCTACAATAATAAGAGCAGAATATCTTTGGTGTAAGGATTATTTGTGTATTACCAAACTAAATGTCTCAGTTTTCGGGGGGGGGCTTACTTAGCTTTTCCAGGCCAGCAGAAGAGTGCTCCTAAAAGGGTGATGACGAGACTGTACATGGCCGACTCGTTGAAGGTGCCCCCATAGTATATAATGAGGTTGGTAAAAACGGCACTGAAAATGATGCCGATACGACGTCCGTTCCACTTCAGGTAGGCAAGACGTTTGGTTTCAGCATCACCCTCTGTGAGGTTCTTGTCTTCTTTCTCCTTCTTGGATAAATGTAAAGCCAGAAAAACGCCACCGAAAGTTACGATGAGCGAGATGAGGCTCACCGCATAATCTGTGCCAGGTGACGAAGGAATGAATCCTGTTGGGAGTACTTGATTTTCAAATAATAAAGTAAGTATGCCCAGTGCGATGCAGAGGGAAAGGTAGAGTGTGCGCATGGTTGATGGTTAATAGTGAACAGGTAGTAGGTAGTAAGTTGTAAGTAGTAGTGAGTAGATAGTAGATAGTAGATAGTAGATAGTAAGTAGTAGTGAATCATGCGGGATGAAATAAATCTTGTTGAGAAGATTCCCTGAAAGGGATAAAGTTCATAGCGCAATGGCAAGCGACCTTGTGAGCTACGCTTGGGAGGAGTGAGTAATGCCATGCGGAGTGGTAGAGGGTTCACACGGAATCCACGGAACACACAGAACCATGCAGGACTATATTCGTTTATCTCGCTGACTATCTTGTCTACTTGTACCTGGTTAACTTAAAAGAGTAAAGATAAAAGAGTAAAGATAAAAGATCCATGCGGGACGCCACTCGTTTATCTTGGTGATCATCTTGTCTACTTGTACCTGCTTTACTTGTCAACTAAACAGTGAGTAATACCATGCGGGGTGGAGTTGTATTATGTACTCTCCACTCTGTGCTCTGCACTTTGTCAGTTGTACTCTGTTCTCTAAACTCTCAACTCTGTACTCTGTCAGGTGTTCTCTCATCTCTCACCTCTCATCTCTCAACTTTACTCTCCTCTCTCACCATTAATCCCACTTCGTGGTCTTCTCTTCCTCCTTGCAAGGCATAGTGCAAACAAGTTTGTTCTCTGCTCTTGCTTCGTTCGTCAGTTCACCTTTCGCTGTTCAATTAAGTAGCGTACGGTTAATAATGGAGCGCCCGAGGGTGACTTCATCTGTGTATTCAAGGTCGTCTCCTACGCTTACGCCGCGTGCAAGTACAGAGAGTTGCACTCCGCTGCCTGCCAGTTTGCGTTGGATGTAAAAGTTTGTCGTGTCGCCCTCCATGGTCGGGTTGAGTGCGAGGATGATTTCTTTAATTTCTCCATGCTGTACGCGCTCAATCAGAGACTGCAATTCAAGGTCGTTGGGACCGATGCCATCCATGGGCGAAATGACGCCTCCAAGTACGTGGTAAAGTCCGCGAAACTGTCCAGTGTTTTCAATGGCCATTACATTTTGTATGTTTTCAACGACGCAGATGGTGGTTTTGTCGCGCTGCGGGTTGGCGCAGATGTCACATTCCTCTTTGTCTGAGATGTTGTGGCACGTGTGGCAGTATTTCACCTCGTTGACAAGCGTTGTGAGGCTGTTGCTCAATGCATGAATTTCCTTGGCATCCCTGCGTAGCATATGCAACACGAGGCGCAAGGCCGTTTTGCGCCCAATTCCGGGAAGTTTGGATATTTCAGAAACCGCTTGTTCAAGTAGGCGGGAGGGGTATTGTTGTGACATGTTGTCAAAACTATAAACGGTTGTTCGTAGTGTCCAGCAATTAGGATTGCGTAGTCATCGTGTTGAGTTGCTCAATGTAGTTCAGGAATTCTTCGCGACCAATGCGTTTCTCGGAACTCGTGATGAAATGTGGGGGAAGTTCCTCCCACTGTTCTTTCAGCGTGTTGAGGAAGAGCGTGACGTTTTTTTTCAGTTCTCCCGCCTTGTTCTTATCAGCCTTTGTAAAAATGATGCCGAAGGGGATGCCGTTTTCGCCCAACCACTCAATAAACTCAAGATCAATCTTTTGTGGTGTTAAGCGAGAATCTATCAATACGAAGAGGCACGTGAGTTGTTCACGCTCCAGGATGTAATGCTCAATGATGTTTTGCAGTTTTTCTGTAGCCTTCTTGCCTCGCTTGGCATACCCATATCCAGGAAGGTCTACAAGGTGCCACTCCTTGTTGACGATAAAGTGGTTGATAAGCATTGTTTTCCCAGGAGTGGACGACGTCATGGCGAGTCCTTTGCGCCCCGTAAGCATATTTATAAGACTGCTTTTCCCCACGTTGCTGCGCCCGATGAAGGCGTATTCAGGAAGGGTAGTATTGGGGCACATGTCTGCGCGACTATTGCTGATGAGAAATTCGGCGGAAGTGATTTTCATAAGGCCGTAGGCAATGATGGGGAATAGGTAACTAATAATTAAGCGCGTGCGCGTCGTGCGCGAAAAATCAACCGCAAAATTACGCCTTTTTCCCCATAGTTTTTTTATTTTTGCCAAAATAATTGGTGGAATGAAGTTGTGGGGGTTAACGTTGTGGGGTTTTTAAGTAACGGTAAAATAATAAGTTGGGACAGTTTTAATTGTATTTTTAGTTGATTTCGTTTTAGTGAAGATGGTGCATAGCGGGCTTTATGACTGCTGAATAAAGGCGAAAACGACAAACCGACAACTCTTTAAATGCCTCCATAAAGCATTATTTAAAGAAAAGTCCCAAGTTATTTTCTATCGTTCCTAAGGTGCCATTCGGACTGAATTTTCTTATACCCTTAAAGCGTGCAACCTACAATCAATGACCTTCCAAGAATACCTTCATAAAAAGTTATGTCTGACCGTATAAAGCAACTCAAAATAGCGTTGGTTGTTGTGGCAGTAGTGATAGCCATAGCGAGTTTGGTGGTTTCGCATTTTTTAGTGCGAGATCTTTCACATCATGAGCGTAATAATGTGGAGGTCTGGGCAGAGGCGATGCGCACGTTGAGTCATGCCGATGAGAATACCGATTTGAACTTGGTGCTCAAGGTGATGAATGGAAACGACTATATTCCAGTGATTGTGCTTGATGAGGCGGATAACGTGGTTGAGTTTCGTAATGTGGAGATTGATGCACCAACAGCGGCCGATAGCATGATTTTTCTGCAGCGTGTGGCACAAGGGATGGTGCTGAAGAAGAATGTCATCCCTGTAGATGTCAGTGCACCAGAGGCGGATGTTCCTATTGAGATTCGTGTGTGCTATGACGAATCGCTTATGCTTCAGCGACTTACAAGTTTTCCGTATGTGCAGTTGGGGGTGATAAGTCTGTTTGTTGTTGTGGCGATTTTCGCATTGCTGGCCTCTAAACGTGCAGAGCAGAATAAGGTATGGGTAGGACTTTCCCGTGAAACGGCCCACCAATTAGGAACGCCCATTTCCTCGCTTCTCGCTTGGAGTGAGGTACTTCGTGAAACCTATCCTCAAGATGCGATTCTTGAAGAACTCGGGAAGGATGTTCATCGTTTGCAAGTCGTTGCAGAGCGTTTTTCGAAGATAGGTAGCAAACCCGAGTTGCGTGAAGAAAATCTCTGTGCGTTGATCGCTCGTGTGGTAGATTATATTGGTCCGCGCGCTTCTAATAAGGTGTCACTTTCGTGTAGTTATCCCGATGAGGTAGTAACGGCGAAAATTTGTGCGCCGCTGTTTGAGTGGGTTATAGAGAACCTGTGTAAAAATGCTATAGATGCGATGCGTGGCGAAGGGCAAATACGCATTTATATGTGTCGTGTCTCCGATGCTATACGTATAGAGGTGAGTGATACAGGACGAGGAATTCCTCGGGATAAGTTTAAGGCCGTGTTCCGCCCTGGGTATACCACCAAAAAGCGAGGGTGGGGACTCGGACTCTCCTTGGCAAAGCGCATCGTAGAGGAGTATCACGGTGGGCGCATCTATGTGAAGGAAAGTAGTCCTAAGGGTACTACTTTCTGTATGGAATTAAAGAAGTAATTGAAGTTCTGCGTGGTTCTGCGTCGTCTGCGTGCAATTATTTCACACAAAATTCACGGAATACACGGAAAGCCGTGCGGAGCGTTATGGTCTCACGCAGACGGCGCTGAATTGCTTCGCTTATTCTTTAGACAGAAGAACATAAGAACATATTTTTCTCACGCAGACGGCGCTGAATTTATGTGCACACAGAACTCACGGAACTCACAGAATCCTTGCGGTTTTAAAGTTCTCACGCAGACGTCGCAGACTTTCACAGACATGTTTCTAATTTAGCCAATAATATGTTCTTATGTTCTTCTGTCAAAAACTATCAGCGGAGCAAATTCTGTGAAATTCTGTGCTTTCTGTGTGCAACATTTTGGCATAAGAGCAGAAGGATATATTTTCTTCTCACGCAAAGGCGCAAAGTATCGCAAAGTTCTGCGTGGCTCTGCGTCGTCTGCGTGCAATTATTCACACAGAACTGAAAGTCGCTGTCCGAACTTGTGAGGGGAAAGCAACTCACGGAACTCACAGAATCTTTGCGGTTTTAAAGTTCTCACGCAGACGTCGCAGACTTTTGCAGACATGTTTTTAAATTTAGGTAATAATATAGCAGATGTCCACAAATAATCCATACACCAAAGATGTTGTGCTCTTATTATTTTAGCCACTAATGGGCACTAATTTTCACGAACCGAAGGTCGCGCAAGTCAATGCCTTGCGGGGCATTTAAGACCGGATGGCTATTAGTGAAAATTAGTGTTCATTAGTGGCTCAAAATCAAACAAACGAGTTTTTGTGGACGATACCTATATTATGCCTTAATTTATCAACGTGATTGCACAGAAACGGTTCGCTATGCAGAACGAAAATCAGTGAAATCAGTTTAATCTGTTGATTACAAATAAGTAGCAGAACAAAATTCTGTGTCATTCCGTGTGAGATTATTACCACTCCGCAGGGCATTAGTGTAAATTGGTGTCCATTAGTGGTTTAAAAAGGATACATGAAGATACGAGCCGATACGTGGAGGTATTTCTGTGTCATTCTGTGCGTGTGCAACATTTTTTCATAAGAACATAAAATTCTGCGCTCTTCTGTGCCGTCTGCGTGATAAATATGTTCTTATGTTCTTCTATATAACAAACGCTTGTCTCAGGGGAGAAAACTCTATTGATTGATAATTTGTCTCACGCAGACTACGCAGACTTTCGCGGAATTTATTTGCACACGTAACTGAAAGTCGCTGTCCGAACTTGTGAGGGGAAAGCAATGCACGGAAGGACACAGAGAGCAAGTAGTAGGTAGTAAGTAGTAGATAGTAGTCCATGCGGGAAATTCGCTTGACTTGTAGGG
>JBGVPF010000051.1:0-49023 GCA_045126825.1 Alloprevotella sp. | reverse complement strand
CGAATACCATCCGGATGGCATTCGTGTTATTCGCCTCTGATTAAGAAATATTCATCCCGCATGGAGATTGACTTGCGCGACCTGCGGTTCGTGTTATTCGTGAAATTCGTGTTCTCTTAAACATAGAAATTCTCGTTTTTTTGGGTTGAATATCTATGAGGGGGCTTGTATGAGTACAACTATCCATCAAACAATGAGTTATCTGTATTTACCGGACAGCAATATTTTTTTTACTATATTTGGGTCAACTCCTATATTATTACCAAAAAATAACTTGTGACTTTTTTATTAATAATGTTTTATGGAGGCAATTTAAAGAGTTGTCTTTATGTCGCTTTCGTTTTTGTTCATCAGTCACATAGCCCGCCATGCTCCATCTTCACAAAAACGAAATCAACTAAAAATACAATTAAAAACTGTCCCAACTTATTATTTTACCGTTACTTAAATGTTCTTACACCAAATTGTGAGGGTGCCCCAACAAAAACTATTGGGGCATCCTCTTATTTTTTGGGGAGGATAAACGCGTCAACTATATGTGGGTACTTCATTGCAGACTACTGATGGCGAAAAACAAGTTAAAATAAACGAATATTTGGTCATGAATTGTTAACTTTGCCCGTAGTATATCATATTAATTCTGTGTTATGGACAATAAACTTCGCAGTCGGTTATTTTGGGTAACGGCATTTTTGTGTTTCTTATCCTTATTTTTATTTTTGGGATATAGTCATTTCCATACACGAGGAGAACCGCGTGAGGCGCTTGTTGCAATGGCAATGTTGGAAGATGGAAACTGGACACTTCCCATTACGAACGGTACGGATATTGCCTATAAACCACCTTTGTTTCACTGGGCTATTGCAAGTCTGTCCACCATAGCCAATGGAATTAGTGAATATACCTCTCGCATGCCATCTGCCATAGCATTGGCAGCAATGGTGTTGGTAGGATTTTTATTTTATGCCAAAAGGCGAGGTGCTGAAGTGGCATTCCTGGCAGCTATCATCACACTGACTAATTTTGAGGTCCATCGCGCAGGTGTGGCATGCCGTGTGGATATGTTGTTGTCGGCGTTGATGGTACTGGCACTTTATGCCCTTTACCAATGGACGGAGCGAAACATGAAGGGGGTGCCTTGGTGGGCAATCCTTTGCTTGAGCGGAGCTTTTTTAACCAAAGGTCCAGTAGGAGTTGTGCTCCCCTGTGCGGTGGTGGCTATGTTCGCCTGGATCCGAAATATGGGATTCTTGCGCATTTTCGTTCGCTATTTGGGCATAGCATTGGCTGCTTGCGTCTTACCTGCTCTATGGTATGTTGCGGCATGGCAGGAGGGCGGTGACCATTTCCTTTCGCTTGTCATTGAAGAAAATGTGCTTAGATTCTTGGGGAAAATGACGTATGCTTCTCATGAAAACCCATGGCCCTACAATGTGATGACAGTTATTGCGGGATTTGTTCCGTATACCATTCTCCTCCTCCTCTCTTTGTTTACGTTAAAGTACACACGTATTTCGGTAAAACCCAAAGAATGGTGGCAGAAGTTTGTGGCATACATCAAGCAAATGGATGATGCCCGTTTGTTCTCCTTGCTCAGTATTGTCATTATGTTTGTTTTCTATTGTATCCCGAAGAGCAAACGTAGTGTTTACCTACTACCGATTTACCCGTTCATTGCCTATTTCATCGCTGAATATATTATCTATTTGGTGAAGAACAAACCTCAGTCCGTACGTTGGTTTAATGCCTTTATGTGTGGGTTAGGACTGACGTTGACCATTGTGTTTGTGATTGTTAGATGCGGCCTTGTACCTCACTCGCTATTTCAGGGAAAGCATGCCGCAGAGAATCTCGCATTTCTGAATGCCATGGAAACGCTCCCGCTTTCAATTGGTAATTTGTTGATAGTTCTGGTGCCACTTGTTGTCGCACTCTTATACTTCAAATGGCCCAAGCAACTCTCTCTGAATGCACAGAAACGACAGATCCTTTATGGTCCCCTCATGGCATTCGCCTTGTTCTTTGCTCTGGACGGAGTTTACCAACCAGCTATCTTGAATGTAAAGTCTAACAAACCCATTGCCGAGCGCGTACAAGCCTTGGCACCAGAAGGTAACATCTATTCCTACATCACGCTCATGGCAGAAGGTAACCGCCTGCATCCGTTTACTCTAAATTATTATTTGGGTAATCGCGTTGTGCCGTTTGTTGATTTTGCGCCCACAGAAGGATATATGTTCTTGGGGGATAAAGAATATGAAGGGTTTATGGAAAACTATGGGAAGACTTTTGCTATAGAACTGATCCCAGATACTCGTTTTAAGAGTAATGACAACCGTGACTGGATGGACGTTTACCATTTTAAAAAGATTGAACAATGAAAATAGATGGGTTTCAACGCGCTAAGTTGGCATTGATATATCTGCTGAAAATCCACATTGCTGCACTTTTGTTGTTTACGATATTCCGTGCAGTCTTGTTTTTCAGCATGGACTATACGTTCCCTGTCGCAGTACAAGACGACTGGGGATTGCAGGCCATCGCATTCGTAAAGGGACTTTGGTTTGACAATGTTATCGCTTGCTACATACTTGTACTCCCACTTGTAATATTGTGGGTCGCGTTGTTATGCAACTATATACGAAAGTGGATATACCTGTTCACTGGAGGATGGTTCATTGCGCTCTACTCGTTGGCGTTTATTATTTCGGCTGCCAATATTCCCTACTTCCAATATTTCTTCAAGACCATCAATTCATCCATTTATAATTGGTTTGGATATGCGGGAACAACTGCGGGGATGATTTTTGGAGAAACCTCCTATTACTTCCCTATAGCTTTGGGAGTTGCAGCAATAGCGCTTTGGGGGATAGGCATACATAAATTGTCAAAGCGCACCTATGACGACAGTTTAAAAACACCTCAGAGTTTGTCCCTGCAGGCGCGTGGCGTAATCTTTTTTGCTGGCGCTGCCCTTGTTGGACTCTGTTTCTTCGGAATCCGCGGTCGAGTAGGGTATAATCCCATCAAGGTAAGTCAAGCGTACTACTGTGAAGACCCCTTCCTCAACCAGTTGGGGGTGAACCCCGTTTTCAACCTATTGACGAGCACCCTCGATGATGCCCGTAAGGAAAACCGACAGTTGCAGTTGATGGATGCTCAAACCGCTATAAGCAACGTGCAAAGACTGCTGAACCGAGAAGGGGTTGAGGGTGTTTCACCCATTGCTCAGATTGTTGCGCCTGACACAACTACTGTTGGACGCCCGAATATCGTGTTCATTTTTATGGAATCGATGAGTGCAAAACTGATGGGCGCTTATGGACAAACGAAGAATCTGACCCCATATTTGGATAGTCTTTATCACAAGTCTTTGGTCTTTGACAATATTTATTCTGCGGGCATTCATACCAATCATGGCATGTATTCTACGCTCTATTCATTCCCCACAATCATGAAGCGCAATGCCATGAAGGGTAGCGTCATTCCTGTATATAGTGGATTACCCACCGTGTTAAAGGATAATGGTTATTACAACCTCTTCTTTATGACCCACGAGAGTCAGTATGACAATATGAATGCCTTCTTCCGCACCAATGGTTTTGATGAAATTCATGCTGAAGAAAACTATCCGAAGGAAAAGATAGCCAACCATTTTGGGGTGCAGGATGATTATCTGTTTGAATACGCCTTGCCCATTCTCAACGAACGTGCTCAAAGCGGACAACCTTTCTTCTCTGTGCTGCTATCTATAAGCAACCATCCGCCTTATGTGATACCTTCTTATTTCCAACCTAATAGCGAAAAGATTGAGGATCAAATCGTGGAATATGCCGATTGGAGTATCCGCGGTTTTATGACAAAGGCGCAAGAACAACCCTGGTATGAAAATACAATTTTTGTATTATTAGGTGACCACGGCAAATTAGTGGGTACGCCTGAGAATGAAATGCCTGAAGCTTACAATCATGTTCCGTTGATGATATATGGCAAAGATATAGCCCCCCGTCATATTGCAGACTTTGGCGGTCAAATTGACGTAGCACCAACACTTTTGGGCATACTCGGTATTGGTTATACGCAGAATAACTTTGGGGTTGACTTGCTGAAGGAACAGCGTCCATGTAGTTTCTATACTGCTGACAACTTGATTGCTGCCAGAGACAGTGCACACCTTTATCTGCATTCACCCGAAACAGGACAAGAATTCTGTTACGCAATCCAGAATGGCACACTGAAGTCAAGCGCTTCAGACGCTAACTTTGAGGCGCTCAAGGAATATGTGTTCTCTATGCTTCAGGCAACCGAGCAACTTGTGAAGGAAGGTAAGACAACTACTAACCCGTAAACTTAATGATGGGATGCATATAATAGTTGGTGGAATCTTACGTTTAGTAAAGGTAAAATAATAAGTTGGGATAGTTTTAATTGTATTTTTAGTTGATTTCGTTTTTCTGAAGATGGAGCATAGCGGGCTATGTGACTGATGAACAAAGACGAAAGCGACAAAAGACAACTCTTTAAATGCCTCCATAAAACATTATTAATAAAAAAGTCCCAAGTTATTTTTTTAGCGTTACTTAGTCTAAGAAAGGAGGGGAGTCCCCGTGCAGTTCTGCGTCATGCGGTTCATCGTGTGGGGAACCCTTGTTTTAAATTAGGTAATAATATAGCAGTTGCCCCCAATATAATAATCATCATACCCCTCCCCGCTAAGGCGGTTTTGATTTTCTCTTCGCTCATCGTCCTCCTTCTCGTAAGGCATAGTCTTAAGGTTGTGAGGTGAAAAGTTTAGAGGGTTAAACGGTTAATGGTTAATGGTTAATGGTTAATGGAGGCTTAACAGTTAATCGTTGATTTTAAAGAGTAGCAACCTAACAACCGCATAACCTATAGTAACCCCAACTATGGTTTCAAGTCGTGTAGCTCATTTTAAGATAGAACAATGAAAACAAATCATCTTCAGCGCGCAAAGTTTGCATTGACATATCTACTGAAAATCCACCTCGTAGCACTTATCGTATTCACGATATTCCGTGCCGTATTGTTTTTCAGTATGGATTATACTTTCCCAGTCTCTATACAGGGCGATTGGGGGTTGCAGGCTATTGCATTCGTAAAGGGTGTTTGGTTTGATAATGTCATCGCCTGCTACATACTTGCTTTGCCTCTTGTAATATTGTGGGTGACCTCGCTTTGCTACTATACAGCCAAGTGGATATATTTGTTGACAGGAGGCTGGTTCATCAGTCTTTACTCCTTGGCTTTTGTGGTGTCGGCCGCCAATATTCCCTACTTCCAGTATTTCTTCAAACCCATCAATGCATCCATTTATAATTGGTTTGGCTATGTCGAAACAACCGCAGGGATGATTTTTGGCGAAACGTCCTATTACTTCCCCATAGCTTTGGGACTTACAGCAATAGTACTTTGGGGTATAGGCATTCATAAATTGTCTAAACGAACTTATGAACGGAGTATAAAAGTTCCTAAAGGGATATCCCTCCAGCCGCGTGGCGTAATTTTTCTTTCAGGAATAATCCTTCTGGGGGCGTGCTTCCTGGGTATCCGAGGTACCCTGGGGCATAATCCTATCCGAATTAGTCAGGCCTACTATTGTGAAGATCCGTTTCTCAACCAATTGGGCATGAACCCTGTGTTTAATTTGATGCGCAGCACGATTGAGAGTGGGCGTGAAGAAAATCAGCAGTTGCAGTTGATGGATGGTCAAACCGCTATTGACAACGCACAGAGACTGCTGAATCGAAGTGGGGTGGAAGATGTTTCACCCATAGCCCAAATTGTAGCATCAGATACGAGCGTCGTTGGACGTCCAAATATCGTTTTCATTCTTATGGAATCGATGAGCGCAAAACTTATGGGCGCTTATGGCCAAACGAAGAATCTGACTCCGTATCTGGATAGTCTCTATCACGAAGCATTAGTCTTTGACAATATCTATTCTGCAGGTATTCATACCAACCAGGGAGTCTTCTCTACACTCTATTCATTCCCTGCTGTCATGAAACGTAATGCCATGAAAGGAAGTGTTGTACCCGTGTATAGTGGACTCCCAACTGTCCTAAAGGATAATGGTTATCAAACCCTCTTCTTTATGACACACGAAAGTCAGTATGACAACATGAATGCCTTCCTGCGCACTAATGGTTTTGAAGAAATACACGATGAGGAGAATTATCCGAAGGAAAAAATAGTGAACCGTTTTGGTGTTCAGGACGATTATCTGTTCGAATATGCTTTACCCGTTCTGAATGAGCGCGCTCAGAGTGGGCAACCATTCTTCTCTGTGTTACTGACAATAAGTAACCATCCGCCCTACATTATTCCAGCATATTTCCAACCTAAAAGCGAGAAGGTTGAGGACCAAATTGTGGAGTATGCCGATTGGAGTATTCGCAACTTTATGACTAAGGCGCAGGAACAACCCTGGTTTGAGAATACCGTCTTTGTATTCGTCGCTGATCACGGCAAATTAGTGGGTACGCCTGAGAATGAAATGCCCGAAGCTTGCAGTCATGTTCCCTTCATGATTTATTGGAAGGGGATCGAACCGAACCATATCAGTAACTTCGGAGGTCAAATAGACGTGGCACCAACTCTTTTGGGCATTCTCGGTATAGGATATACGCAAAACAATTTTGGGGTTGACTTGCTAAAGGAACAGCGACCCTGTAGTTTCTATACAGATGACAATCTGGTTGCCGCCAGAGACAGTGCACACCTTTATCTGCATTCACCCGAAACTGGACAAGAATTCTGTTACACTATCCAGAATGGCACACTGAAGTCAAGCGCTTCAGACGCTAACTTTGAAGCACTCAAGGAATATGTATTCTCCATGCTTCAGGCAACTGAGCAACTTGTGAAGGAAGGTAAGACAACTACTAACCAGTAAACTTAATGATGCGATGAAACCGATTCTTGGAGAAATCATACGTTTTGTCATAGTGGGGATTTCATGTACAGTGTTGCATTACGTACTCTATTATGTGATGCAACTCTACATGAATGTCAATATCGCTTATACCGCAGGTTATGCGATAAGTTTTATTGCCAATTTCTATCTAACCTCATGGTTCACCTTTGGTGCTACACCCTCATGGAAGAAACTCTTTGGTATGGGGGGGGCGCATGCAGTTAATTACTTTTTACATATTATTCTGCTTAACCTTTTTATCTACATAGGAATTCCGCAAGAGTGGGCTCCCTTCCCCGTTTTTGCTATAGCTATTCCAGTGAATTTTCTTTTAGTACGTTTCGTCTTTAAATATAAAAAGTCATGAATAACAGTAAGGTCGTCATTGTTGTACCCTGCTACAACGAGGAAGAAGTCCTGCAGGAAACCACTCGCCAACTTTCAAATGTTCTTGAAGGTATGGAGTGGGACAAAAAAATAGTTGAAGGCAAATTGTTATTTGTTGATGATGGAAGTCGTGATGCAACTTGGCATATAATAGAGCAACTTTCAGCCGAAAATCCACGTGTTATGGGTTTGAAACTCGCTCACAATGTGGGGCATCAGCAGGCGTTATGGGCGGGATTGGAATGGGCTGCAAATGCGCCTTTCGATGCTGCTATATCCATTGATGCGGATTTGCAGGATGATGTACATGCCATAGTCGAAATGACCGACCGATTTAATCAAGGGATAGACATTGTTTACGGTGTGCGTAAGGAACGTAAGACGGACACCTTCTTCAAGAAGCACACCGCTCAATTCTTCTATAAGTTGATGCAGACTATGGGAGGCGATGTTGTGTACAACCATGCGGACTTCCGTTTGATGAGCAAGAGAGCATTGCAAGCTTTGATTGCACACCCCGAGCGAAACCTTTTTCTACGTGGCATCGTTCGTTCTTTGGGGTATCCGTCTGACTTTGTCTATTACGACCGCAACGAGCGCTACGCTGGAGAATCCAAGTATCCGCTTTCAAAAATGCTGAATTTTGCGATTGACGGTATTACATCATTCAGCGTAAAACCGCTTCGACTCATTACGAGTTTGGGAGTGCTGTTTGTGTTGATAGCCATAGGCATCATTGGTTATGCTATATATGAATATTTTAGTGGACAAACTGTAGCTGGTTGGACCTCGTTGCTGGTCTCTCTGTGGTTTATAGGTGGTGTTATTTTGACTTCTATAGGTGTTATAGGCGAATACATCGGAAAGATTTACAGAGAAGTAAAGCGTCGTCCACGCTACTTTATTGAAAAGCAAATATAGAAGTGGTATAGGCAGATTCAAATTTGTGTGAGAAAACGTTTGCATATAGGTCAATAGATGTAAATACAAGAAGGCAGGTCCACGCGTGGACCTGCCTTCTCTGTATTTGCATATCAATAATTCTTTAGAGAGGAACAAGGACAAAGACGAACTTCTCTCAAAGATCTATTCATAATTGCCCGTACCAAGATGTTACTTCACTACCAACTTCTTGCCGTTTTTGATATAAATACCCGTTGTGGGGTTCATGATGCGGCGACCGCTGAGGTCGTAGATGGGTGTTGATGCACCTTCATTTACGATAGGTGTAGAAATAGCGGTAGTCTCCTTGTCTTGAAGGTAGTAGAACGTGATAACACCTTCATTCTCAGAGATGTCATAAATGGGCTTTTCTAACAAACCGCCTGTGTAGAGTGTTGTAGCAGGAACGGATGTTGAGGTGAGATTAAAGTTCTGAGCAATACCAGGATAGAGGTCGCCCTTATAGTCGTTCCATCCCGTCATCGTGCGACTACTCTGCTTGAGGTTATCCGCAGGCACATAACTCATGCGCTGGTGATTTTCAGCATTGTTGGGGGTGTTGTTCTTCCATGCCGACATGTTATAATCTACATGAAGCACCAACATACCAGTGCCCAAGAAACCAGGATGCCAAGTTGAGGGTTGGCGATTTTCAAGGATGTAGTATTCAGTAGTGCTGGCAGGATTGCGAAGTATGTAGGCCTTGGGAGTGTCCGTATCCGTGTCAATGCCGTAAAGGTCTACCTGACCTCTCATATCTTCTGTGAGTTCTGTGAGTTCCAACCAACCAAGGTAGCAACGTTCGTAAGCGGTGTAAGACACAGGAGCGTAACCGTCGTAAGCATACTGTCCGTAGTCCATGATTGACCAGAAGTCCATAGAGAGCAAGCGTGCGGAGATATCTGAATTAGACCCCGTATAGTAGAAGTCGGGAAGTCCGAGGGCATGACTGAATTCATGGCAGAAAATACCGATGCCATCAACATCCGCACTCTTAACGAAGATGTTGCCTTCTTCGTCACGTCCATAATTTTGGAAAATCTCGTTACCTACAAAGTATGAGTTAAACTTAATGCCGTCAATATTCGTGTTGCTCATGCCAGCGTAGTGTGCCCAAAGGTAGTTTTCGCAACCTTCTTCAAAAGCCGAATGCTCACCAGGACCAGCATAGTAAAGACTCACCAGGGGTACTTCTCCGTTGGTGGCATACTCACTGAAGTCAACTCCTGCATAAACAGCTTCTTGAATAGCTTCCTTTACAAAACTCAAGCGATTCGCATCAATGCTACCATTAGACGCATTCTTTCCGTAGTAGGCATAATTTTTACTTACCTGCACCTTTGCTACGACGTCAAAAGTAGGAACGAACATACCGCCAGACTGTGCTTCATAGAAGTCCTTCACGCTACCTTTGGCCATCTCTTCATCGCAGTATCCCTTTTCGTTAAAGAGGCGTGTGAGTTTTTCTTCAGTAGTGCCTTCAGCAAATTGCTTATCTGCAAATTCCACCATAATTACAGGGATTGTTGGGGTACCGATAGACTTCACAGAACCCAATGCTGAAACGCCGTATGTTCCAAGCCCGTCAGCATTCACAGCGTTTGATGAACGCGTTGAGGGAAGTAGGGCCGGGGTAAAGGTGGCATGCAACATCGCCGCAACTTCAGTAGACGACGTCATGAAGTTTGCCTTCAACTGCACATTTGAATTGGTAGCAAGGGTTGCGGAAGCAATAGCGCGACCGTTCTGCTCCACCACATAGCAAAGGTCTCCCTTATCATTTGCCAAAAGGGGCATACCATTTTCGAGTGTATACATCACGAAATTACCATCACCGTGTTTGCTCACAGTAAGCACTTCACCATTACTTTGCTTGTGCGTAAAGGTGCGGCGAATGGGAGGAGTGGCAATTGCCAACTGCGCCGTGAAGAGCGCAAGGAGGAGTGAAAGTGTAAAATTTCTCATATTCAGATTTTTGTATTTCGTGCAAAGATACGAAATCCTTTTTTAATGTAAACGGCATTGCCTTAAATAATTATATGAGGGACTACAAAACGGATTTTGAGCACTCATTTTGTTAATAAATATTTACGCATGTCGGATTTTCCGATTATCTTTGCAATCCATGACTATTTAATTTTTAACCCTCCATACTTATGGACCAATTTTTTTATTTTGGAATCTTAGCGTTCCTCTTTCTGTTAGCCACGTTTGATTTGTCGATTGGTGTGGCTAATGATGCCGTAAACTTTATGAGCCCTGCCGTCGGTGCCAAGGTGGCAAAGTTTAGAACGGCGCTCATAGTTGCAGCAGTCGGTATCTTTGTAGGTGCCACCACCTCCAGTGGGATGATGGACATTGCCCGACACGGGATTATGCAACCACAACATTACTACCTGGTTGACGTGATGTGTGTGTTCTTGGCGGTCTCTGCCACCGACGTTATCCTTATGGATATTTTCAACACCCTTGGTCTTCCCACGTCAACCACCGTGTCTATGGTGTTCGGCCTCTTTGGAGCAACCACCGCTCTGGCACTGACAAAAATCATTGGTGATGGCATGTCTTACGGCGACCTTATCAACACTGACAAGGCGTTGACCGTGATTATCAGCATCTTCTTGAGTGTGGCAATCGCCTTTGTGATTGGTTTAATTGTGATGTGGATTTCCCGCGTGGTGTTCACATTCAATTATAAGAAGAACTTGAAGTGGGGTATCGCGGTATTCGGTGGTGCGAGTATCACTTCTATTTTCTACTTCCTCCTTGTGAGTGGTTTGAAGAACTCTAAGCTCCTCATTTCCATCAATCCTGAGTGGACACCAGCCTATATGGATGAACACAAGTTGGTGATTCTCGGCGTGTGCTTCGTGGTATTTACGGTGCTCGTTGAAATCCTTCACCTTCTCAAGGTAAACATCTTCAAGCTCATCGTGCTCTTTGGTACCTTCGCCCTTGCGATGGCGTTTGCCGGTAATGACTTGGTGAACTTCATTGGGGTGCCTCTCGCAGGTCTTGAGTCTGTGTTGATGTGGTCAGATGCGGGTTATCCCGACCCCTCAACGTTCCGCATGGATGCCCTTGCCGTTCCCTCTTCTCAACCCTTCTTCGTGGGCGCAAAACCTTGGTTTTTAGTGGTTGCTGGTGTGATTATGACCATCGCCATTATGACGTCTAAGAAGGCGCGTAAGGTGATCGAAAATACCAATAATTTGAGCCGTCAAGATGATGGTGAAGAGGTGTTCTCAAGTTCAAAGCTCGCCCGTAAGACGGTACGCAGCGTACTCACTTCTACAGCTTTTGTGAGCAGTTATGTGCCCAAGAAGGTTACGACTTGGATTAATAGCCGCTTTAATACGGAAGAAGCAATCCTCGATGAAGGCATGGCATTCGACCTTGTTCGTGCCAGCGTAAACCTCGTATTGGCAGGTCTTTTGATTGTAATCGGTACATCGCTCCAGTTGCCTCTTTCTACAACCTATGTAGCCTTCATGGTAGCAATGGGTACGAGTCTTGCCGACCGTGCTTGGGGACGTGAAACGGCAGTTTACCGCATCACGGGTGTAATTACCGTTGTCGGTGGTTGGTTTATCACTGCCGGAGCTGCATTTATCCTCAGCCTTGCGATTGCAAGTTTGAACTACTTCGGTGGCATCATCGCTATGGTGTGCGTGGTGGCAGTCATTGCCTTTGTGCTCATCAACAACAACCGCAAGTTCAAGCAGAAGCAGCAGGAAAGCGAAAATGTGGATACCCTCTTCCGCCAGCTCGTGCGTTGTACGGACAAGCAGCAGTGTTGGGGCATGCTTCGTCAGCACGTTACGAACACGCAAAACGAGATTATTACCTCGGTGCTCGGCATCTATTCACAAATCGTTAATGGTTTGGTGAATGAAGACGTGCGTCGCTTGCGCGAAGCCCAGGTGCGCCTTGAAGAAACGCGCTCACTTTGGAAGCGCTACAAGCGCAAGGAAATCTTGGGTATGCGTAAGATCAGTCAACTCCAGGCGGTAGAAAAGAATACATGGTTCCACCTCAGTTGCAACAACGTTTCACAAATGCTCTATGGCTTGAAGCGTATGGCAGAACCCATTGTGGAACACGTGGACAACAACTTCAACCCCCTTGAAGACGCTTATGTGAAGCAGTTGATGCCTTTGAGCGAAGATGTTGAAAACTACATCCGTCGCGTGCAGGGTATGATTGTCTCGGGCGATTTTACTCGCTTCGACGAAGGTATTGTAGAAGGTAATGCCCTTAAGTCGCGCATTTCAGACATGCGCCATAAGTTGCAACACGAAATCCAGCATCAGGATGCCAACATCCGTGTGGCATTGCTCTACCTCAACACCCTTCAGGAAATACAGGAATTGACCTCAACCCTCCGCCACCTCCTCCGCTCTTCAAAGCGTTTCCAGGAGTAAGGATATAATGATATGAAGCACCTAACCGCCAAGGTTGGGTGCTTTTTTCGTATGCTTCGCATGTTGTTCTGCGAAAGTCTGCGCCGTCTGCGTGAAACAATAACGCTCCGCAAGGCATTAGTGTAAATTCGTGCCCATTCGTGGCTCAAATAAATACGAGTAGATACGAGCAAATACGTGGAGACTTTTCTGTGTTTTCCGTGGATTTCTGTGTGGAAAAATTTTGTCACGCGGACGTCGCAGAACTGCGCAGATCTTTGTGCACAGATATTTTTAGACATAAGTATTGATTTGGGAACAATATCCGTACCAATTTTTCTACCACCCTTGGTAATTAAAATTCCAACCTTTGGAAATAAAATTACCAGGGTTGGAAATAAAATTACCAAGGTTGGAAATAAAATTACCAAGGCATGGAAATAAAATGGTACAATATAGTTGTTGAACCAGGCGGGTTTTAGACGCTGAAGGTGTCATCAAAGTGAAGTGACACCCCAATATAGCAGAGGTCCACAAATAATCCTAACTCCAAAGATGTTGTGCTCTTTTTTGTTTAGCCACTAATGGGCACTAATTTGCACTAATGCCACTGCCTTGTGTGGCGCATTTTTCGTTTATCTTGGTAACGTCATGTTTACTCGTGCCTTGTCTTCTCGTCTAATAAAAACTGACATTACCTGGATGAAAAAACAACTGCCCTTCACTTGTCATGCTGTTAGAAAGTGTTAACTTTGCAAGGTTTATCAAATCCATAATATCCCTTTCGTTGTGGCAAATTTTCAACTCCATTCTAAATACCAACCGATGGGCGACCAGCCCGAAGCAATCCGTCAGCTCACTGAAGGATTGCGTGACGGGGTGCCTGCACAGACGCTATTAGGCGTGACAGGGTCAGGAAAAACCTTTACGATTGCCAATGTCATTGCGCAGATGAATAAACCCGTCTTGGTGTTGAGTCATAACAAGACGCTGGCGGCGCAACTCTATTCGGAGTTTAAGGGGTTCTTCCCCAATAATGCGGTGGAGTATTACGTGAGCTACTACGATTACTACCAACCCGAGGCGTATATTGCGGCAACGGATACCTATATCGAGAAGGACTTGGCGATCAATGAGGATATTGATAAGCTCCGCCTGGCAGCTACGTCGTCCTTGCTCTCGGGGCGCAATGACGTCATCGTAGTTTCGTCTGTCTCTTGCATTTACGGTATGGGCAATCCCGCAGCTTTTTACGAGAATGTGATTGAGTTGCAAGTGGGAAAGGTGCTTGCGCCCGAGGTGTTGCTCCGCCGCTTGATTGATGCCCTTTACACGCGCAACGATGTGGCGCCTCAGACGGGAAATTTCCGTGTGAAGGGCGATACGGTGGACATCTATTTGGCGTATGCCGACGAGATGATTCGCGTGAGCTTTTGGGATAATGAGATTGATAGCATCGAGCAGGTGTGTACCACGTCCGGTACGCGCATGGCGGTGTTTAACGAATACAAAATCTATCCTGCTAACCTCTTTTTGACCTCAAAGGAAACCCAGGAACTTGCCATTCGCAAAATTCAAGATGACCTGCTTGTGCGCCTTGACGAGTTGCGTGAGGTAGGGAAGGAGTTGGAGGCGAAACGCTTGGAGGAACGTGTGACGTACGACATTGAGATGATTCGCGAACTGGGGCATTGTAGCGGGATTGAGAACTACTCGCGCTACTTTGACGGGCGCGAACCCGGCACTCGCCCGTATTGCTTGCTGGATTTCTTCCCCGATGACTTCTTAATCGTGATCGATGAAAGCCACGTGAGTGTGCCACAGATTTCTGCGATGTACGGTGGCGACCGTTCCCGAAAAACGGCACTCGTAGAGTATGGTTTCCGCCTGCCTGCCGCTTTGGACAATCGCCCTTTGCGTTTTGATGAATTTCAGGAGTTGGCGAAACAGGTGATTTACATCAGCGCTACGCCTGCCAAGTATGAGTTGGAGCAGAGTCAGGGTATTGTGGTGGATCAAGTGATTCGCCCGACAGGACTTCTAGATCCGCCCATTGAAATCCGCCCCAATGATTGTCCCGTTGACAATCTGATGGAGGAAATTCAGATTTGCGTTGAGCGCGATGAGCGTGTGTTGGTCACCACGCTCACAAAGAAAATGGCGGAAGAACTTTCGGAATACCTGATTGACCACGGTGTGCGCACGGCGTACATTCATAGTGATGTGGAAACGCTGGAGCGTGTGCAGATTATGGAAGATCTGCGTCGCGGTATCTATCAGGTGTTGGTCGGTGTGAACCTCTTGCGCGAGGGTTTGGACCTCCCGGAAGTGGCACTGGTGGCCATTCTCGATGCCGACAAGGAAGGGTTCCTCAGAGACACCCGCAGCTTGACACAAACGGCTGGGCGTGCGGCGCGTAACGTGAATGGGCGCGTCATTATGTATGCCGATAAGATTACGCCCTCTATGCAGCAAACGATTGACGAAACGGAGCGCCGTAGGTGTAAGCAAATTCGCTATAACACGGAGCACGGCATCACGCCGAAACCTATTGTGAAGGACTTCAACACTACGGAACTCTCGGCGCTCAATAAGAATGCTGCCGAGCGTAGGGTAGAGCGCATGGGTTACTTACAACCGACTCCCATAGAGCAGGCGGCAGAAGCGCCCGTGGCGTATGGCAAGCAGAAGGAGGAACCGCGCGAACAGCGCATCGAGCGTCTGCGCAAGCAGATGAAGGAGGCGGCAGCAAAGTTCGACTTTATCCTTGCTGCACAGTTGCGTGATGAACTCTTAATGCTTGAGAATGAATAAATAAAGGTGATAATATAGCAGATGTCCACAAAGAATCCTTACTCCAAAGATGTTGTGCTCTTATTATTTTAGCCACTAATGACCACAAATTTACACTAATGCCTTGCGGAATATTATTAGTGCCCATTGGTGGCTCCAAATAAAACAAAGGAACTTTCGTGGATAGCACCTATATCATTTTCTATGATTATTAGTTTAGCCACTTATGGGCACAAATGAACACGAACCGAAGGTCGCGCAAGTCATGCCTTGCGGAGTATTTAAGACCGGATGGATATTGACTTGCGCGACCTTCGGTTAGTGAAAATTCGTGTTCATTTGTGGCTCGAAATAAAACAAACGAACTTTCGTGGACAACCCCAGGTCACGCAAGTAACACCTATATTATTGCCCAAATAAACTCTAAAGCGTAATGCTACAATTCTTAAAAAACTGGACATTGCCCGTGGCGATGGTCGTCGGTGCTTTGACCTATTTCATATTGGCAAATGTGCCACTCTTTACCCCCATCAAACCTTACATTTTGGTATTGGTGGAGGAACTGCAACCCATCTTGATTTTCACCCTGCTCTTCGTGTCGTTCTGCAAAATCGACCCGCGCCAAATGCGCTTCTGCAAGTGGCACCTGTGGGCGTTGCTCATCCAAGCAAGTCTCTTCTTGGCGTGCGTAGGGTTCTGCGCCTTGTACCCTGAGTCGCTTTGGAGGGTGGTTGTTGAGGGGGCGATGCTCTGCTTTATAGCTCCGACGGCTATAGCTGCGGTGGTGGTGACGTCAAAACTCGGTGCGCGCCCCGAAAGTCTGGCGGCATACATCGTGCTTGCCAACTTACTCACGGCAATCCTCGTGCCCGCGGCGGTACCTTTGATTTATCCCGAACACGGTGGCACGTTCTTCACCTCCTTCCTGCTCATCATGAGCAGGGTGTTCCCCTTGTTGCTTTGCCCCTTTATCTGTGCAGTCGTGGCGCGTAAGTTCCTCCGCAAATGGGTGGATTTAATGAACGCGCAGAAGGACCTTTCCTTCTACCTTTGGGCAGTAGCTTTGGCACTCGCTATTGGGATTTCTACGCGAAGTCTTGTAAACAGCACCGTCCCCCTGTTCTTCCAAATAGCTATTGCTACCGTCTCACTCCTCTGCTGTGTGCTCCAATTTACGATAGGCAGAATGATGGGGCGTCGCTTCAACGACGAAATTTGTTGCGGTCAGGGCATGGGGCAGAAGAATACGATTTTTGCCATCTGGCTCGGCTACACGTTCCTCACCCCCGTAAGTTCTATCGCTGGGGGCTTCTATAGCGTGTGGCACAATATATATAATTCTTGGCAACTCTATAAGAAGTGTAAGCAGAAGGTGTGATGTAAATATCTGTGGTTTAATAAAATGCACAACGGCTGAAATCCTAATCAGGACTTCAGCCGTTGCGCGTTTATGAAATTCTCGATAGACTAATCAAGTTCTCCGCTCTCATTTTCCTTCTTAATTTCTGCGGGAATGCGGAATGCGGTATAGAGTTCTATGAATGCAGCGATGCAGAGTGCCACTTGCCATTCGTCACCACGGAAGGGAGCGATATGGTTAACCTTCATGATAAACATAATGCCCGCTGCGATGAGTAAGAATGAGGCAATGATTTGCTGGCGACGCAAGCGGATGAGTGCAGGATTCCTGCCTTCGTAGCGCTGCTGGAGTTGCATGCAACCAAAGGCGAGGGCACCGCTGGTATAAATGTATGCTGCGTAAGTTGTAAGCGAAGGTTCCATAGGCATAATAGCGCCAATGAGCATCAGTACGCCGCCGAGGTTATAAAGGATAGCTTGAAATTTTGTGAGTTCTTTCATAGGGGAATTTTATTCAATGATGTAAACATCTTCATCGGGTTTCTTCATGAACAGGCGCATTCTTGCCACTTCTTCTACCACCTCGGGGTCGTTCTGGAGGGCACGAAGTTCACGCTTGTCGGCTTCAAACTGCTCCTTGTAGGCTTCTATCTCTGCACGAAGGGCATCATTCTCCTGGCGGATGTTGTAGCGACGCCACAAACTGTTGGTGTCGAGTACGCCAATGATGAGCGCAAACAAGAGGAAGGTCCAAATGTATTTGAACCTCCAAATCCATGTGCCGATCTTTGAGAAAAATGTTTTGATGCGCATATTAAAAGTCGAGTCGTGGGAGTTTGTAAACTCTGTACAGGAGGCTTATGCCTCTATTGTGCAAATTTACAACTAAATCTCGGATTTCCCCACTTTGATAGGGGAGTAAAAACAAAAAAACAACCGCTTCGTGTGAAGCAGTTGCCTTTTCATAATGTTCTTCGAGTGCTATCTATGTTAAGTTCTTGCTTTCTTTTGGGCTCTGCAACTTCTGCTTCATGTTGCTCTCTTCTCGGTGTGCCTCTCCTGCCAAAGTGAGTGTCCAATGCTTCATCTAAAGAAATTAGTTTCATCTGTGTCATATAGCGAATATAGATACTTTGCTTGTTAAGTGAATAGGACCGTTGAAGGAAATAAAAAAAGGAGAGGTGAAAACCTCTCCTTGGGGTGCCCGATGGGACTCGAACCCACGACATTCAGAACCACAATCTGACGCTCTAACCAACTGAACTACGGGCACCATAGTTAGTGTCTTTCTTTCCGAAAGCGATGCAAAGGTAGGAACATTTTTTGAATGTGCAAAGGGTTTACACGTTATTTTTACAGAAATACCATAAAAAGATTTGTCGTCGGGTGGATTTGAAAACCTGTGTTGGCAAAACAGGAGGAAGATCGTAAAAACGAATCGGCACTTAGTTGAAATAATCCATAAGATAAATCAAACTAAGTGCCGATTCTTTTTTTGCTATGTCCGTACAAAATTACTTCATCAGTCCCTTGGCAGCTTCAAGCGTGTTGAGCATAAGCATGCAGATAGTCATGGGACCAACTCCTCCAGGAACGGGTGTGATGGCTTCGCAAAGGGGGGCGACTTCTGAGAAACAAACGTCGCCGCAAAGTCGGAATCCGCTGGGGCGTGAGGCGTCGGGGACGCGAGTGGTGCCTACGTCAATTACCGTAGCACCGGGTTTAACCATGTCTGCCGTAACAAATTCGGGGCGCCCGAGGGCGGCAATGAGAATATCGGCACGGCGGCACTCTTCTTTGAGGTTCTGCGTGTGACTATGCACTACAGTAACCGTAGCATCTCCGAGTTCCTTTTGCAACATCAACGAAGCCATGGGTTTGCCCACGATATTGCTGCGCCCGATAATGACACAGTGCTTACCACTCGTAGGAATGTTGTAGCGGCGAAGGAGTTCGAGAATGCCCTTGGGTGTTGCCGAGATGTAACAGGGGAGACCGATGGAAAGTCTGCCCACATTGATGGGGTGGAAACCGTCAACGTCCTTGCGGAAATCAATCGCCTCGGTAATGCGTTGCTCTGAGATGTGCTTGGGCAAGGGGAGTTGCACAATAAACCCATCCACGTCGTCATCGTTGTTGAGGCGCTCCACTTCGGCAAGGAGGACTTCTTCGGTAACGTCGGTGTCGAAGCGAATGAGGGAGGACTTAAAACCGCAGGCTTCGCAAGCGAGCATCTTGTTCTTGACATAGGTCTCGCTACCCCCGTCGTGTCCCACAAGGATTGCCACAAGGTGAGGGCGCTTCTTGCCCGCTGCAACAAGCACTTCTACTTCCGCCGCAATCTCTTGCTTAATCTGTGCGGCAGTTGCCTTTCCGTCTATGATTGTCATATGTTTAGGTGAGGTTATAAGGTCGCTTCGCTTTGAGGTTTTGAGGTTATAAGGTCACTTCGCTAGTGAGGTATAAGGTTGCTTCGCTGGTGAGGTTTTGAGGTTATAAGGTCGCTTCGCTGGTGAGGTATAAGGTCGAACTGCGGAGAATATGTCCTCGTAACCTCAAAACCTTATAACCTTAACCCTCATAACCTCAAAACCTTATAAAATTATCTTCTCATGCCCTGCATCTGCTGCAACTGCTGCATTTGCTTCATCTGCGACATCATGTTTTTCATATTTCCGCCCGTCATCATCTTCATCATTTTACGCATTTGGTCAAATTGCTTGATGAGGCGGTTGACATCCTGAATGCTGGTGCCAGAACCCTTGGCGATACGTGTTTTGCGCGTTGCCTGACGCATCAAGAGGTCGGGATTGCGGCGTTCCTTGGGAGTCATAGATTGAATGATGGCTTCAATAGACTTGAAAGCGTTATCGTCAATGTCAACGTCCTTCAACGCCTTGCCTACACCAGGAATCATAGAAGCGAGATCCTTGATGTTACCCATCTTCTTGATTTGCTGAATCTGATTGTAGAAGTCCTCGAAGTCAAACTTATTCTTTTGAATCTTCTCCTGGAGCTTACGCGCTTCCTTTTCATCAAACTGTTGCTGCGCACGCTCAACGAGTGAGATGATGTCGCCCATGCCGAGGATACGGTCTGCCATACGGCTGGGGTGGAACTGGTCAAGCGCTTCCATCTTTTCGCCTGTACCGACAAACTTAATGGGTTTGTTGACAACAGTGCGGATAGAAATAGCAGCACCACCGCGTGTGTCACCGTCCAACTTGGTAAGCACCACACCATCATAGTCCAAACGGTCGTTAAATTCCTTCGCCGTGTTTACAGCGTCCTGACCGGTCATGGCATCTACCACGAAGAGGGTTTCATCGGGCTGACAAGCGTCCTTGATTGCCGCAATTTCCTGCATCAATTCTTCATCGATAGCAAGGCGACCCGCAGTATCGACAATGACAGTGTCGTAACCCTTTGACTTTGCCTCAAGCACACCTTCGCGCGCAATCTGAACGGGGTCTTTTGACTCCAAGTTCATGTAGATAGGCACTTCAATCTGCTCTGCAAGCACACGGAGCTGCTCAACTGCCGCAGGACGGTATACGTCGCACGCTACGAGCAGGGGATTGCGGTGTTTCTTGGTCTTCAAAAGGAGGGCAAGCTTACCCGAAAGGGTAGTTTTACCCGCACCATTAAGACCCGCCATAAGGATTACCGAGGGGCGACTCTGAAGGTTGAGTTCTGCCGTTTCGCCACCCATCAATTCTGCCAACTCATCGTGCACAATCTTGATAATCATTTCCTTGGGCTTCACGGAAATGAGCACGTTCTGTCCGAGTGCCTTTTCCTTTACTGTATCGATAAAGTTCTTGGCAACCTTGTAGTTTACGTCGGCTTCAATAAGTGCGCGGCGCACGTCCTTGAGGGCTTCGGCAATGTTGATTTCGGTAATCTTGCCTTCCCCCTTAAGTATTTTGAATGATCTCTCTAATCGTTCGCTAAGACTGTCAAACATAGTATGTTGTATAATTTTTAGTTTCGTTTAGAATCTTGTGCTGGGACGGTTATTTGCTTGAAAGTTCTTCCCAGAAACTATCAAGGTCGTCGCTCAATCCCGCCATGAGTTCGCCATCCAGTACGATGGTGTCGTCATCTACGAGGTAGAGGTCGCAAATCGTTTCATGGTCTTCATCCACAAGCACGAAAGAGTAGGGCTTCAAGATGCATAGGTTTTCGAGTTCTTCCTTGTGCTCCTGTATTGCCTTGAGCAACTGCTGCTTCACGATGTCGTAGAAGTTTTCTTGGTGGTTATTGATCCACTCTTCAACCACGCAGCGTGTAATCTCTTCGTCCTCATCGTTGAACACGAGCAACTCACCGCTTTCGGGGTTTACTTGTAAGTGTAGGTCGGTCAAGGGTTGATTTTCAAGTTCCGTTTTGAACTTCTGTGCCACCTTCTTAAGTGCGCGACCGATTTGCTGAAGCGTGTGTTCGCTGGTATTCATAGTAATGGGAATTTAGTTTGTCGTGCAAAGTTACTATATATTTTTGAAATGAGAAAGGGGAAGGGGGGAGTTGTGAGGAGTTAGTTGTGAGGTGTTAGTAGTTAGTAATGCCTTGCGGGGCGGTGGGCTTGTTATAGCCTGTCCCTGCCTGTCTGGTCCGTTATCCGTCATCCGTTAATCCCACTTCGTGGTCTTTTCCTCCTTCGCACCTCGGCAATTCAAGTGAACTTAAGCGAGTTTTCTTCCTTGTCGCTCGGCAAAGATTAAGTAAACTTATCTTTACACTCACTCCTGCGTCAGTTGATCGCGCTCGGTTTGGCGTCGGTTGTCCGTTGTCTGTTGACAGTTGTCAGTTGTCAGTTGTCAGGCGTAGCCTCTGTAATTACTCACTCTTACACAACTTAAGAGGGTGTGCCGAAATTTGCATTTCGACACACCCTCTTAAATTTATTTCTGATACGAATTTGTTTAGAACTTGAAGTCCAAGCTTACGCCTACTACGTCGTTCTTACGAGTGTAGTTGCAAGCAGTTTTATTTGCGTTTGTAAACTTGTGGTCATCATAGAATGAATGCATGTAACCGAAGTTGAGCTTCAACTTTTCATTGAACTTGTAAGCACCACCTACACAGAGACCGTAAGAGCTGATGTTGAAACCTGTGTCAGTCATGTCTGAATCAGCAAAACCGTACTGAGTGCGCTGACCACCGAGACCAACTGTCCAGTTTTCATCAATGTCCCATTCTGCACCGAGAGTGATTTCATAAGTGTCATCGCTTACAGCTGTTGCAGAACCCTTAGCATCCTTGTCGAAGTAGTAGTTGAAACCAGCCATCGCACGGATGTTGTCAGTAACTTCGTACTGCGCACCAATAGTGAAGAGCGCGGGGATGTCGGAGCGTACCTTTGCACCATCAGCGTAAACTGCTACAGCGGGGTGAGCAATCGCACCAAGACTTGCACTATTATTAGACTCGTTTTCCAAATTGATCTTCGCACGGAATTCGTACTTCGCACCAATGTTTAACTTACCGAGCTTCAAGTTAGCACCGATAATGGGCTGGAAACCTACTGCGTTCTGTTCGCAATCAAGACTCAAGTCGGGGAATGTTGCCACACCAGGCATTACGATACCACCAGCAGCTGCAGGAAGCTTAACATCACCTGAGATGTTTGAAATAGAACCTACATAAGAACAATTTGCAAGGATTCCACGAACACCACCGAATACAGAGAAGTTATCTGTAACCTTGTAAGTAGCACCAAGTTGGAGACCATAGAAATATTGTTCACCAGTAAGACTCTGAGTCAAAGCATACTGATTGAGTGAAGAACCTGCGGGTAATTGTGGGTTGGTAGCAATACCCTGCATCAACATACCACCTACGAGTTCTTCAAACATAGGAAGACCATTGTCGAACTCACACTTACCACCGCCACCTGCTACAGCAAAGTTTGCAGATACTGACCACTTGTCGTTGATTACGTAAGCAGCCTGAATTGAGGGGATAACAGGAGCAGAAGTCTTACCTTCAAATTTGCGACTCATTCCCAAACCATCCTTGTTCAAACCAAACAAAGGATTTGTCACATTGAGTTCACGCTTCTGCGTAGCAGCCTGCCAAGTGACACCGAGGTGGAAGCCCTGGGGCATGAATGCTACACCTGCGGGGTTAGTGTAAACACCTTCGATGCCGATAATAGCCTGACGAGAGGGGTTGCGGAGGAACGCAGCGTGCTGGTTAGTGTTTGTGAGAAGACCACCTGCAAATGAGGTAGCTGTAGCAGCAAGTGCTGCAAAGGTTAATACGATTTTCTTCATTTGTAAATAGTGAATTGTTAAAAACCGGCGCAAAGGTACGCTCATCTCTGCACATCTACCAAACTTTTGTGCAAAATTTTAAAATTTGTAAAGATTTTGTTAAGAAAAGACAACGTTTTGATATGCACAGATGGCAAAGTTTTGTGCAAACTCGAGGAGCGAGTAGTAGGTAGTAAGTAGTAAGTAGTAAGTAGTAGTGGACCATGCGGGAAATTCACTTGGCATGTAGGGACGCACAGATCGTGCATCCAAAATATCTACAAGGTCACAATTGGGCGCTTGCGAAAAATCCCCATTACTACGGACGCACGAGCCGTGCGTCCCTACAGGTCAAGTGAATTTCCCGCATGCTAATGAGACGCCATAATATGACGTCTCTACGTTCGTTATATGTCCCGCAAGGACTCCTCACTACTCTCTCCTCACTACTCACTAGTTAGCGCCCCGCATGGCATCTTTTATCTTTACTCTTTTATCTTTACTCTTGAAAAGCTCTCTCCTCACTACTAACTCCTCACTACTCCTTACTACCTACTTATGTTCTTATGTCAAAAAAAGATGGTGCACCAGCATTGGTACACCATCTTATATAATATGTGTGTGAAGGGAAGGGTTACTTCTTTACTTCTATCACTTCAGCTTCCTGTACAGGTTCCTGCTTCTTTTTCGCGAGGTATTCGGGGAGGTTCAAACCTGCCATGTCAAAGAGTTCGTTGAGGGGAGGAACGCTCTGCATGAGTCCAGAAACGAAGTTCGCAGTAGAACCCTTGCCACCGTTAGCACCCTGACCACTGTCCCAAACAGTAACGTGGTCGATGTTGATACCCTTAACGGCTTCAACCTGAGTCTTAACGAGTTCGGGAAGTTTTTCAAGCAAGAGGAGCATGTAAGCCTTGTTGGCATCACCACCAGCAGCCTGTACCATCTTGTCGTAACCCGCAGCCTGCTTGGTAAGGATTTCATAAAGACCCTTAGCTTCTGCTTCCATCTTCGCATAGATAGCGTCGGCTTCACCCTTTGCGTTTACGCGCTTCTGTTCTGCTTCAGCTTCAGCGGCGATGATCAAACGCTGCTTTTCAATTTCCTGAGGAACGATAACGTTTGCTGTTTCTGTACTGCGTTCACGTTGCGCACGTGCCAATTCGGCGTCGCGTTCAGCAGCGT
Source organism: Alloprevotella sp. (assembly GCA_045126825.1). Classification (GTDB taxonomy): domain Bacteria; phylum Bacteroidota; class Bacteroidia; order Bacteroidales; family Bacteroidaceae; genus Alloprevotella. The sequence continues at coordinate 24,760 of JBGVPF010000051.1, read as the reverse complement.
ATGCTTCTTCGAGGGCCTTAGCCTGTTGCACCTTTTCAGCAGCGTTAGCCTTGCGCTGTGCTTCAGCTTCGCGCTCACGGCGGTATGCTTCAGAGTTAGCGATTTCTACCTTCGCTTCATTTTCACCCTTCACGGCCTGAGCGTTAGCTTCAGCGGTACGGATACGTGTTTCTCTAACAGCTTCAGCCTTACCGATTTCACCGACCTTTTCCTGTTCTGCTACGCGTACCTTTGCTTCGTTAATAGCGCGCGCTGCAGCTTCACGACCGAGGGCTTCGATATAACCTGACTCGTCCTTGATGTCCGTCACGTTTACGTTGATGAGGCGAAGACCAATCTTCTTCAATTCTACTTCCACGTTAGCAGAAATCTGTTCCAAGAACTTGTCGCGGTCGTTGTTCAATTCTTCAATACTCATGGTTGCGATAACCAAACGGAGCTGACCGAAGAGAATATCGCGCGCCAATTCCTGAATCTGAGTGGGAGAGAGGCCCAAGAGGCGTTCTGCCGCAGCTGTCATGTAGTCGGGGTCTGTAGAAATACCCACTGTGAAGCGGCTGGGAACGTCCACGCGGATGTTCTGGCGGCTCAATGCGTTCGTAAGGTTCGCATCGATTGAAATGGGAATAAGGCTGAGGTAAGCATAGTCCTCAACAACGGGCCACACAAAGGCACCACCACCATGAATACACTTTGCAGAAGTTTTGCCCTTGCTTCCGTAGATAACGAGAATCTTGTCAGAGGGGCAACGGCGGTAGCGATTCAAAAGCGCTACGATGGTGAACACACCAATCAGTACGGCAATAATAATAATTTCCATAGGTTAAATAGTATTTGAGTTGTTGTTTATGCTTGTTGTATGTTAGGAAAGGCGTGCGGTTACAAGCAACGTACCTTCACCAGCATTGCCGATGATGTCCACGGTTTTTCCGGAGGGAATCATCTCGTCGTCATTGGTAACGGCGTTGTATTCGCGTGCCACACCGTTGAGGCTCACCGTTACCTTACCCTTGCCGTTGCGCTTTGCAGGAATGCGGAGGTACACTTCGCCCTTCTTGCCCACAGCTGCTTCCATGCGTACGGCACCGTTGCTTTCGAATTTCATCATCTGCTTGAAGATGAGGATGAAGGAGACTACGAAGAAAGCCCCACAAGCAATAGCTGCGAGAATCAAGAGCGTGTCTTGAGGGATTACATCGCGGAAGCTGATACCTGCCCAACCGAAACCTACAAAGAAGATAATGAGGTTTTTAATTGAGAAGAGGTCGCCTGCAGTGGCACCGTCTAATCCGTCTGCAGAGTCGAAATCTACATCCATATCAACGTCACCAATTCCGCAAAGTGAAAGGATGAACTGAACCACCATAATTGCTGTGCTAATGAGGGCACATCCCCAAAAGATTTGCATCAGCGTCGGAAGTTCTGTGTACAAATTCCAATAGTGTTCCATAATCATTAAGTGTTTAGGTTTTAAGGTCTATCGTTTAGTGTAAAATTGTGCGTCACCTTATTACTGCAAATGTAGCAAATACTTTGCAATTTTTAGTATCAAACTATAAAAAACGTTGCGGATTATTATCTCCGCCCTCCCGCATAGATGGCGAATATAGCTGGAATCTTTCCAAGGTCGGGCAATCCCTTTTGCTTCCATTCCTTAAGCGTCATTGAGCGGATGTATTCCTGCTCCGTTGTAATGCCTGCCGCTACGCAGAGTCGCGTTTGGGGAGCACAGGCAGAAAGGATGTCGGCAAAGAGTTTGGCATTACGGTAGGGAGTCTCGATAAAGAGTTGTGTCTGGTTCTCGTGCATGGAGCGCTGTTCCAACTGCTTCAGGCGCTTGCTGCGGTCGGATGCGTCGATGGGCAGATACCCGTGAAAGGCAAAACTTTGTCCGTTAAACCCGCTCGCCATGACTGCCAAAAGTATGGAGGAAGGTCCTACGAGTGGCACTACCTGATGCCCCTCACGCTGTGCGATGGCAACAATATCCGCACCTGGGTCTGCCACGGCGGGACATCCTGCTTCGGAAATCACACCCACCGATTCCCCACGGCGGAGCGGTTCTAAATACTTGGAGAAGAGCGCCGCATCAGCGTGCTTCCCCATGGGGTAAAACTGAAGACTGTCAATGTCAATCGACTTTTCTACCTGCTTCAAGAAACGACGAGCCGTGCGCAACTCCTCAACGATGAAGTGGCGCAAACCAAGAATAATCTCTTTATTATATGCGGGCAACACACGCTCATGCGGCGTATCGCCCAATGTTACGGGAATAAGGTAGAGGGGCATTGTGGTAGTTAGGAGTTAGGAGAGAGGAGTGAGTAATGCCTTGCGGAGTGGGGTGGCGATTGTTATGGCTTGTTAAGGCCTGTCGCTGCCTGTAACGGCCTATTGCCAGCCCCCCCTACAATTCTGAAAATCTCTTCTTCCCCCTCGCATAAAACTGCCAGAGGATGCTGAAGTTCATGCGCTCGGGGAGTGTGGCATTGACGGTTTTCTGCAAGTTTTCCATGCGCTGGGGCACGAAGTCGGGGCGCATACGCTTGTATTCCTTGCGCGCCTTAAGGACAGCGCGGAAGTTAGGGAAGTCAAAGGTTGCCAAGAACTTGAACGCTGCCACATAATCCAAGAGGGCACGCGTGCGCATTACCGAATGGAGTTCTGCTTCAGGCAGGTTCTTGTAGAGCATCAAGAGGTTGTTGCGGAAGTTGAGGAAGGTCTTGCGCGGATTCCCTTGGTCGAGTGTAGCGCCCCCGACATGGTACGCCACACTCTGCGGTACGCACACAATGCGTCGACCTCTGTTTCTCAGGCGCCAGCACAAGTCTATTTCTTCCATGTGGGCAAAGAAGCGACCGTCCAATCCGCCCGAACTTATCCAGTCCTCGCGGCGCACCATCAGTGCGGCACCCGTTGCCCAAAGCACATCTTTGATGTCGTCGTACTGACCACAGTCCTTTTCTACGACATGAAAAATTCTGCCGCGGCAGAAGGGATACCCATATCTATCGAGGTAACCACCCGAAGCACCCGCATATTCAAACATGTCCTTCTCGCGCTGGCTGAGCAGTTTGGGCTGACACGCCGCAACGTCCTTATTCTCTTCCATGTAGGAGAGTAGGGGGCGCAACCAACCTTCGCTCACCTCTACGTCCGAGTTGAGCAAGAGCAGGTAGGGATGCCCAACCTGCGCCAGGGCGCGATTATAGCCTTCGGCAAAACCATAATTCTGGTCGAGCACGATCGTCTTTACGGTGGGGAACTCCGCCGCCAGCATCTCTAACGAACCGTCGGTAGAGGCATTGTCAGCCACAATCACGTCTGCCAATTCTTCGCTGAAGTGCACCACGGAGGGCAGAAACTGGCGCATCATCTCCCGCCCGTTCCAGTTGAGGATGACTACGGCAATCTGTTTTTCAGTCTTTATGCTTGTGTTGCCCATAATGTTTCCTGGTCTTCTGTGAAATCGCCGAGGCGCACTACGGAGAGCGTATTATCCTCCGCCTCGCATCCTTGCGCCTGCGTCACCTTTATATAATTGTCTGTAAATCCGCTCAGGGGTTCACCCTCCTTGGCATGCTCCCAAAGCACGGGGCGCTCCGTTCCTATGTGAGCGGCATAATGTGCCTTGCGCTTCTCTTCCGAAAGTTCGATAAGGCGCTGACTGCGTGCGTGCTTCGTTTGTGCGTCCACCTTGTAGGGGATTTCCAAAGCTCGCGTGCTGGGGCGTTCGGAATAGGAGAACACGTGGAGTTGCGAAATGTCCAATCCCTTAATAAAGTTATACGCCTCTTCAAACAGTTCATCCGTCTCGCCACGCATCCCCACGATGACGTCCACCCCGATAAAGGCGTCGGGCATCACTTGCTTGATGTAGTTGATTCGATCTGCAAAAAGGGCGGTGTCATAGCGGCGGCGCATCAACTTGAGCACCGCGTCGCTACCGCTTTGCAGGGGAATGTGGAAATGGGGCATAAACTTCTTCGACTGTGCGCAGAAGTCAATGATTTCCGTCGTGAGCAAATTGGGTTCAATAGACGAAATGCGGTAGCGCTCAATGCCTTCCACGGCATCCAATGCCTTTACGAGGTCAAAGAAGGTCTCACCCGTGGAGCGCCCGAAGTCGCCGATGTTCACACCCGTGATGACAATTTCCTTGCCTCCCTTCGCCACCACTTCCTGTGCCTGGCTAACGAGACTTTCAATCGTTCCGTTTCTGCTCTTCCCACGTGCCATGGGGATGGTGCAGTAGGTGCAGTAATAGTTGCAACCATCCTGAACCTTAAGGAAATAGCGCGTGCGGTCGCCGTGCGAGCACGAGGGTACGAAGGTCGAAATCTCGCGCGTAGGTACTGCAATCGCTTCGTGGCACGCCTCGCCCTGCGCCAGCGCTTCCTTCTTCGCCCAACGCTCTTCGATCAGGCGAATCACCTCGCCCTTATGCTCCATGCCCACCACGAGGTCCACACCCTCGAATCCCGCAATCGTGTCGGGTTGCAATTGGGCGTAGCAGCCCATTACCACGACGAACGCACCAGGGTGCTTGCGCGTAAAGCGGTGAATTGTTTGGCGACACTTGGAGTCGGCTGTGTCGGTCACGCTACACGTATTGATGATACACAAGTCCGCCACTTCGCCCTTTTCCGCCACCGTCATGCCACGCAGGCACAGGGCGTCTTGAAGCGAAGCCATCTCGGCAAAATTGAGTTTGCAGCCCAACGTGTGGAAAGCTGCTTTTTTATTTAATAAAGGAGAATACACAATATTATATATAGTGAGGAGTGACTTTGTAAGTAGTAGGTAGTAAATAGTAGGTAGTAAGTAGTAAGTAAATGCCGCGCGGGGGGTGGGTTGGGGACTTGTTACTGCCCGTTATCGCCCGTTATGACTTGTCCCCCTGCCCTCATTCTTGCTACAAAATTACGATAAAAGATAGACACACCTCTTTTTTTATAACAGAAAATTTGACCGCTGTTTCCGTAAAAGGTTGAGGATGTTTTATTTATTTGTAAAATCAGCATAACAAAACGGCATCTTATATTGTTAAATTGTTAATTTTTATACAAAAAAGTTTATTTTTCTGGTGGATATTTTTTGCGTAACAGAAAAAGTCTGTAATTTTGCACCGTTTTAATAGGACAATTAATTGTATCACTCTTAAAAATTAACAAAGAAAATGAAGAAGTTGGTTTTCATGTTCGCTGCTTTCGCTGCAGTTTCTTTCGCTTCTTGCGGTGGTAACGCTACTCCCGCTGCTGAAGTTGCTGCTGATTCAGTTGCTGACACTACAGTAGTTGATTCTGCTGCTTGTGATTCTGCTGCTGCTGACACAGTTGCTGCTGACACAGTTGCTGCTTAATTATCAGCCAAGCGAAAGACGTGTTAGCTGAGCGATAGCCGAGCATAGACACGTTTAGAGCCCACAGGTGTTCCTGTGGGTTTTTTTATTCTCTCTACGGGTGCTTGACATTGATAATCCACAACAACATGTTATTTGATTTCCTGACACATACCGCAAGGCATTAGTGTAAAATAGTGCCCATTTGTGGTTCAAAAAATACGAGAATAAATTCGCTGATAGGTGGAGACTTTTCTGTGTGTCCCGTGGAAAAATTATCTCACGCAGACGCCGCAGAACTTCGCAGAGTTTGCGCACAGATGTTTTTTGACAGAGAATAAAAGAACATATTTTTGTTTTCACACACACGGAATACGCAGAAATCTTGTTCGCAACTTTACCTATTTTTACTCAACAGAACAGATTCCACGGACTCCTCCGTCCTGCATTGTAAACCGTGAAATCGCGTTGATAAATAAAAACAGTCTGCTAAAGTCTGCGGCGTGAGACAATTCCACTCCGCATGGATACTGTGAATTCCGTCGATCTGTGTGAAAAATTATCTCACGTAAAGGGCAAGAAGGGCAGGGGTCGGTCATTACCTCACTCCGCACGGTCTTTCTCCTTTGACTTTAGCCCCTTCGGGCGCCGACCTTCGGTTCTCCTTTCTCCTTTCAAGCATTAATTTCCCTTCCCTATGGCGTGCGCCCAGGAGGTGGAGCGGTAGGTTTCGTTGTGGTTACCATATTCGCAACGGGAGGAGTTGTCGGCATATTCCTTTTGAGGGAAGAACATGGAGATGCCGCAACAGTCGGAGGTGATGTTGTGGTAGTCGTTGTTGCGGGGACCTACCCAATACTTGTGTGTGGCGGCGTAAAAGGCTGTGGCGCGCGTGATGGCTTCGTCTACGGGGGCAAACTGCGCATCGGTGAGCAGGTGGCGCAGGGCGGAGCGCATGTCGTAGTAGTGGGGGCGGTAGTAATAGTTGTAGCTATAGACGTGGTAGGCGTGGGCGGCGGTGAGGTCGGGGTAGGTGGTGAAATCTACGTCCGCCAATGCCGTGCGCACTGCCTCTGCAAGGGCATCCATTTCGCTGGTCTTGATGGTTGAGATGACGATGCCAAAGTCGTCGTATGCTTGTGCCAACTCGTTGGAGGTGACATCCTCGTAATAGGTCTTTGCAATGTCTGTAGGGTTGGGGGAGAAGAATCCGCGCTCTAACAGGTGGGTGTAATACGCCCCAGCTGCGGCAATGGAGATGGGCGAGGCGATGAGGTAGTTGGTGACGTTGCGGAGTTCGTAAGCGACCTCAACGCACTGCATGAGGCAGGCATCGAAGAAGATGTAGGTGAGGTGGAGTCCGCTGTCGTGAATGGCTTTCGCCATATCGGCGATGTTCATCTGGGCGCCGAGTGTTATGCCGTCTCCGCTGGTGTCTGAATACATATTTCCGTGTTCGCCCACGTCTATGCCGAAGGAGAGGGGAGAAATGGTGGGGGGAGCGTTGAAGGCTGAGCGGGTGTAGTTTGTATTGCTGGAGGGAACCCACCCGTCTGCATGCGACCACATGCAGAGTCCGTATTCCTGGGCGGGGTAGTACTCCTTGACACGTGTGAGCACTTCCTTGAATGTCGTGGGACTGGCGGAGTTAGCATCGTAACCCCATTGGAGCACTAATTCTGGGTCGGCATCGGCACGGAAGCGGTAGAGGCGGGGGTGGAAGGCATCGTCGACAAAGACGAGCAGGCGGTCGTCGTCGCTGATGAAGTGTTTGCCCGCAACGAGTTCTAAAGAGTCTTCCGTCCAGGCGCTTTTGTAATACCTTGAACTGTATCCCAAACTGTTTTGTGCGGCACAGTAGAGGAGCACTGTGCGACGAGCGGACTCTTCAGGGGTATCAGGAAACACTGCCTCCGACTTGTCGTCGTGGCAGGAGAGGAGGAGAAGGAGGAGAAGGAGGAGGATGGGCATGGGGGGAGGAGTTAATTTAGAGAGTAGTTAGGAGAGAGTAGAGAGTAGTCCATGCGGGACAGAGAGCAAGTTGTAAGTAGTAGTCCATGCGGGACATATAGCGAACGTAGAGACGTCATATTATGGCGTCTCATTAGCACGCGGAACTTTCACTTGACATGTAGGGACGCACGGCTCGTGCGTCATCGATGCAGACGAGATTACACACAGTTTTTTAGACAGAAGAACATAATGCCTTGCGTATCTACGCGAATTAGCTTTGCACACAGAATCCACGGAATACACAGAAAAGTCTCCACGTATTTGCGCGTATCTACTCGTATTTTTTTTGAGCCACGAATGGGCACGAATTTACACTAATGCCATGCGGAACTATATCAGTGAGTAGTGAGTAGTTCATGCGGGAAATTCGTTTGGCATGTAGGGACGCACGGCTCGTGCGTCCGCATCAATGGGGAATTTCCGCGAGCACCCAATTGTAAACTCGTGCGTCCGCAAGGTTATTCCTCACTCCTCACTAATTCACTCCTTGTACCTGTTTAACTTGTCAACTTAAAAGCAGTGGCACAAAGTTACACCATTCCCGTTTCATAGGGCAGAAACTTTGGGGAAATCTTGCAGATGTGAGAGTTTCTTTGTTACTTTGCGAGAATGAAAACAGTATATACTATGAAAAAACAAATTTTATTCTCACTTGGTATTGCCCTATTAGCCTTTGTTTCTTGTGGTAAGCAGACGCAGGCGCCTGTTCAAGAAGAAGAGGTGTTTAAAGTTAAAACTGAGGAGAAACAAGCGGCGCCCATTGCTGAAAAGGTGGGGGTGCGTGATTATGTAGATACGATTGCTGGACGAGTATATCAAATGACCATAGAGCGTCGTCCCGATGATTCGCTTCCCGTGGTGACTGATGTGTTGGGAACGATGTTTTACGACAATGTGGTGTTCCTGTCTGTGAAATGTGATAGCACAGAGGTGTATAGTCATACGTTCAGAAAACAACACTTTATGGAATACTTGACGGAGGAAGACCGTGAGTATGGTACACTTGCCGGAATGACCTATTACAAGGAGCAATCGAATGGCAACAAACTCGTGTTTGGCTCGCAAGTCTGCATGCCCGGTATGGACGGCGGCGCCTTGCTGAAGTTAGAACTCTCCATTGGCAACTGGGCCCTCAAGATTATGCGCGACGAAACGGCAGATGTGGAGGTGGATCCTTTGCAGTTTGAGGAGGAGGGAGTTTAGGGAAAGGAGAAATGAGAAACCATGCGGGACATATAGCGAACGTAGAGACGTCATATTATGGTGTCTCAGTAGCATGCGGGAAATTCACTTGACATTTAGGGACGCACGGTTCGTGCGTCCTTTAATGTATACGAGCTTACGATTGGGTGCTCGCGGAAAATCCCCATTAATGCGGACGCACGAGCCGTGCGTCCCTACTGGTCAAGCGAATTTCCCGCATGGACTACTAACTACTCCCAAGGCGCCGCTTCTAAAGTCGCTTGCCATTGGGCTATGGACTTTATCCCTTTCAGGGAAGTATCTCCAATGTCTATTTCATTCCGCATGGCGTTACTCACTACTCACTGATATAGCTCCGCACGGCATTAGTGTAAATTCGTGCCCATTCTTGGTTCAAAAAATTACGAGAAGATACGTGCGAATACGTGGAGACTTTTGGAAGGAAAAAGGAAAAAAGAGAAACCATGCGGGACGGTAGTCCTGGGTGGTTTCTCCTTTTTTTGTTTGATTAAGGTGCTTTAAGGGGGGGGGAGGGTCTCCAATGTCTACATGCGGGACAAAACCTCACCCTATAAGGGGAGGTTGGAGGGGCTTTTAAGTTGTGCTACGATGGCGCGCACTTCTTGTTCGTCGGTCTCACTGCGGGCAAATTCATCCTGGTCGGGATTGCCCATCTTGACACTCTTGGGGCGGTAGGTCATGGCGCTTGCAAAGGACTTGCGCGCTGAAGCGTGTACTTCTGTGGCGCCACATCCGCGGATGATTTCTGCTACGTTCGTGCTCTTCACACCGCAACCGGGCATGATGATGACTCCTGTTTGCATCGCTGTGAGTTGGCGGAGCAGGGGGAGACCTTCAAGAGCGGTGGGGGCGCAACCGGAGGTTAGGAGGCGGTGGCAACCGAGGTCGTGAATCGTTTCAAGGGCACGAAGTGGGTCGGCACACATGTCAAAGGCGCGGTGGAAGGTGATTTGCATTCCCTCGGCGGCATCTATCATGCGGCGACAGTTTTCTGTGTCTATCGAACCGTCGGCATGAAGTGCGCCAATTACAATGCCGTCAGCGCCGTACTGATTCGCGAGGCGGATGTCGTGAATCATGCAATCGACTTCGCCTTTATCGTAGAGGAAGTCGCCCCCGCGAGGACGAATTAGCACGTGCATTTTCAGTCCTTTAACGGCGCGTGCCGCTTCCATCAGTCCTGCGGAGGGCGTAATGCCACCTATTTCAAGCGCCGCGCAGAGTTCGATGCGCGCTGCGCCACCGCGTCTTGCTGCAATCGCACTTTGCAGACTGCCGACACATACTTCTAAGATCATTGGGTGAGGTTTTAAGGTTATGAGGTCTTTAAGGTCTTTAGGGGCTTAAGGGGCTTAAGGGTCTTTAAGGTCTTTAGGGGTTCTCACAACCTTACTTCCTTAAAACCTCAAAACCTTAAAACCTAACTACCTACTTCGTTATCATTTCTACAATAAAGTCTACTCCTGTGGGTACTTCGTCAAAGGTAAGGGTCACTGTGCCCTGTTTGTCTTGCTTAAACTTGACGGGAGTTTTTCCTTCGTAGGTGAAGGCTTTCTTAACCTTGCAGGTGATGGGGAGGGTGAGTTGCTTTTCCTTGAGGTCAAAGATGTGGATGAAAAGACGGTCGCCCTTGCGTGTGGTTACACCCCATTCCTGTGTGGGGATGTCGCCTGCGGTAGTGCCGTAAACGGTTTCGCCATTTGCACGGAGCCATTCGCCCATGCCTTTGAGGCGCTCCAAAGCCGCAGCGGGGAGTTCACCGTTTGCCTGCGGACCGATGTTCATGAGGAGGTTTGCACCCTTGCCTGCAGCCCCTACAAGGTATTGGATGAGGGTCTCAAGACTTTTGTAATTCTGGTCAATAATTTTGTAACCCCACATACCGTTCATCGTCTGACAGGTTTCGAGGGGGAGGCGGCTCACTTCCTGACCTGAAAGTCCTGCTTTGTTTTCGCCGGGAAGGTCACGTTCAAAGATTTGGATGTCTTCGCCAGGCACGGGAGTGGAATGGTGGTTGTTGCCCACGAGACACGCAGGTTGCAACTTGTGGATGAGGGCGTATTGTTCCTCCAATTCCCAATCGAAGGGGATTGAGTCTTCGTCGTGGTCCCACACGCCGTCAAACCAAATGGCACCAATTTCCCCGTAGTTCGTGAGGAGTTCGGTGAGCTGGTTGTTCATAAATTTGTAATACGCCTTCCAATCCACCTTCTTGGGGTCGCGCCCCGTGCCTTTCCCTGTGCGTCCACCGGGATATTCGTCGCGTGTCCAGTCTAAGTGAGAATAGTATAGGTGCAACTTGATACCCTGCGCATGACATTCGTCGGCGAGTTCCTTCAGCACATCGCGCTTGAAGGGAGTGGCGTCAACGATGTTGTAGTTGCTCTCGTTCGTGTCCCACATAGAGAAACTATCGTGGTGGCGGGAGGTGAAGCAAATATACTTTGCACCAGCATCCTTAATGGCACTTACCCATGCCTTGGCGTCAAAATTGGCAGGGTAAAAGCCTGAGGCAGCCTTGGCATATTCGTCGTGATGGATGTTGGCGTTGTGCATGTACCATTCGCCCTGTGCGAACATACTGTAAATACCCCAGTGAAGGAAAATACCAAAGCGGTTGTCGGCAAATTCCTGACGTGCCTGAAGGTTTTCAGGCGTAGGGGTATAGGTAGTCTTTTGGGCAAAAGTGGGCGTGAGGGCTGCTGTGGCAAGGAGTGCTGAGCAGGTGAGGGTTTTAATCCAGGGAGTCATGAGGGGGGATAAGTTTTTAGGGTCATTAAGGTCTTTAAGGACTTTAAGGACTGGGGGATATTATAGTTTGTTAATAACTTTAGAAAGTTGTTCACCGAGTCCGATGGAGTAGCCTTGGGAGATGAACACTATTCTGTTGAATGTGTCTGCTACGATGATGATGGGGCGTGTGGGGTTGGTGAGTTTCATGTTCGTGCAAACCTCGTTGAAGTTTGCTTGGTTAATGTCAGTGCCCCAAACGATAGTGTTGGGGAGGTTGGCGAAGTCGCCTTTTTGGAAGCGTTCCGCTTCAGAGGCGTCGGCAAAGAGTAACACCATCTTTTGTCCCCATTGTTCAAAGACTTCCTTGTAAGGTGCAATATCGCGCAGGAAGTGGTTGGTAGGTTCGCTATTTGGCGCAATAAGCGCAAGGATGTAATAACCGCGCCCTGTAGCAGAGAGCAGTGAACGTTCAGTTTGCGCCTCAAGGTCGTAGAAGCGATTTTCGGAGTTGAAATCACCAATTACTTGGAGCCCTTCTTCATTATGGCGCTGAATGAGTTCGGTTCTAACCTTACCCTTTTCAGGTACGTTCACAAAATTCAGGTGGGCGAGTACGCTACCGTCCGCCATGCGTGTACCGCTGACCATAAGGTAGTCTCCAGCATCCAATGTCAACCCTTTCTTGAGCAGGGATGCCCAAGTCTCGTTATAATCGTAGTTTTGCAATACGAGGCGACCGTTCTCAATTTTCGAGAGGGTGAAATGCGTCTCGTACTTGGGATTGTCAAGGTAAGGCGTTGGCTTGTAGGTCGCCTGAAGTATGCCTTGAGGCGCAGATACTGCCGATTCAGTTGTATCAGCTGTGTCTAAATGGGCATCTTGCCAAGTCTTTTCGTTCCAATATTGGGTTTTGCCCGTTACGGGGTCGATACGTGCAGGAATACCCATGCTGCGTGCTGCTGCCACGAAGAAGATGTCGCGTGAATGGCGGTCGGTCTGGCGAATGTTCCATACTCCTACAGGGGACATGCAAAGTGCTTGAGGATTCCAAACGTTATCGATGGCAATATTTTCGCGACACCAATCTGCCCATAGTGAGGGTTGTGACTTATAACCAGCTACGGTAATGCTGTCAAGTGCTTCTGCGAAGAATTGTTTGTAGGGTGTAAGTAATTCATTGCTTACTCTGGGATTAAGAATGTATGCCTCGAAAAGCGCTTCGTCATTTGTATCGCGCGGTGTGAACTTCAGGTGGTCGTGAAGCACGTCTGTGGGAATATCACGACGGTCCTTGGGAGCGATAACTTGAAGCAGACGCAATGCCAACGCGCGTTCAGCTTCAGGAGTTTGCGTTAGGAAGTCGCGCAACGCCTGATAGTTGCCACGAGATTCCTTCATAACGGTTTGCAGTGCTGCGTTGTCAAGATCCCATGCTTGTGCAAGACTCGCAACCGTATCGGTAGTGATAAAGGTGGCGATGTAGGCATTGCGGATGGAGTCTTCCTGTGCAAAGCGACATTTGTTTTGTTCGATTTGTTCGGGAGTCTGTTCTGGAACCGTGTTACGCTCTGTGGGAGGAACGATGTCCATCTCCAGCATAGCGGTATAACCAGGACCTTTGTCAAGAACGACGTCAACGGTGTCGGCTTCGCTGTCTACACGTACTTTGGCAAAACCATACTTACCGTCCTTTGCCGCCCATGCAAGCATGTCGCCCTTACCCGTAGTGAGGGTGGCGATACCTTCTGCGTTTGTGGACTTCTTGGCAGCGGTATAAAATTCAGAGTAGTTGTAAATCTTAAATTCAACTTCCGTTTCTACGGGATTACCTTCAGCATCCTGAACGCGTACAACGGCAGTGGCTGTAGGTGCATACCCTTCGGTGACGTTGATTTCGGTGTAACATGCCGTGCGTCCCACTACTTCTTCAGGACCTTCGTAATTGCCGAAAACCTTCGTGTGCATGAGCATTCCGCGTGAGGCGGGAGCATTAAACCAACCGAGGTCAAGCACAGCCTCGGGTTCGCAAGCGCCCAAGAAGCGCCACCTGCCGTCTACCCATGCTTCTACCCACGCATGATTGCTGTCGGTGTGTGCCCAACGGGGAGTATAAACCTGGCGGGCTGGGATGCCCACAGCGCGGAGTGCGGCAACGGTAAAGGTGGATTCTTCGCCACAACGGCCGTAGGCAGTGCGCACGGAGGCAAGGGGCGAACTGGTGCGTGCATCAGAGGGGGTATAAGTCACCTTCTCGTGACACCAGTGGTTGACTTCAAGCACTGCATCGTGCATAGAGAGGGTGCAGACACGTTCCTTGAGTTCTTCATAAAACACACGGCGGCTCTCGTCCATATTCTCATTGTTCACTCGAACGGGAAGCACAAAGTGGAGAAACTCACGGTCGGGAACCTGTTTCCCCCAGGGCATTTCCTCACGCGCCTTGAGGGCATAGTTGACATTCATGAGGTGGAAATCACCAGAGTAGTCAATAATGTCGGGCAAAGGCATATAGGCATAGAGGAATTCCAATGCCTGACGCTGAGTGACGTTGAGCGAGGGGGTGAATACCGAAAAGTAGGTGCTGTCGGCAATAGTGGTGCGACGAGCGGCGAAATCCTTGCTTGCTTGTTCTACACCCGTGAACTCATGGTTGCTGGGGTTACACCCTGCGAGGAGTAACCCAAAGGCGAGGGTGTAAAAGGTAGTTGAGAGGCGCTTCATGGGGGTATATAAATAATGAGTAGTAGTGGGGGGGGAGGGAGAGAAGGGGGAGAAGGAGGGCACAGCGACATTGTCGCTGTGAAGAGGACGGGGGGATGAAGGGGGGGCTTAATTTTTCTGCTTTAATCTTTCTCCGTTAATCGTTCTTCTTTCTCCGTTAACCGTTCTTTTTTTCTCTGTTAACCGTTCTCAATAGTATAAATGCAAATTAACGGCAGCCAGCAAAATTGCTGCTGCCGTTAACCAACACAAAAACTAAACTAGACTTAACTAAACTATTTTGTAAAAAATAGTGGTCGTTATCTCTCGACAACACGACAAAAATAAAGGGCAAAAAGTTCATAGCAAACTTTCTGCCCTTTTATTTTGTAAAATTATCAAACATTTAACATTTGAATATGTTGCTTAGCATAATATGGTCGAGAATGACCATTGCTGCCATGGCTTCAACGATGGGAACTGCACGAGGTAAAACACAAGCATCGTGGCGGCCGCGTGCGGTTACGGAAGTGGGGTTTCCATCAAGGTCTACCGTCATCTGTTCGCGTAATAAGGTAGCTACGGGTTTGAAGGCAACCCGGAAGTAAATGTCCTGTCCGTTGGAAATACCTCCTTGAATTCCGCCGCTGTGATTTGTCTTCGTAGTAATTCCTCCGCTGGGGGTGGGAACGAAGATGTCGTTGTGTTCGCTACCCCGCATACATGCTCCGGCAAAACCAGAACCATATTCAAACCCTTTCACGGCATTAATCGACAACATAGCTGCGCCAAGCTCGGCATGGAGCTTTCCAAAGGCGGGTTCACCAAGTCCGACGGGGCATCCTTGAATAACTCCCGTGATTATCCCACCGATGGTGTCGCCTTCGCCCTTTACCTGTTGAATCAGCGTAGCCATTTCTTCTGCCTTTTCGGGGTCGGGACAGCGTACGGGGTTCTTTTCTATTTCAGCAAAATCATAGGCTGTGTAGGGTTCGCTCAAAGCGATGTGACCTACTTGTGAGGTATAGGCTGTTACTTGTATGCCGAAATGTCGCAGCACGAGTTTGGCAAAAGCACCGCCAACAACGCGTGAAATGGTTTCGCGAGCAGACGAACGCCCACCGCCTCGGTGGTCGCGCACACCATATTTCTGCTGGTAGGTGAAATCGGCGTGTGAAGGGCGGAAAATGTTGCGCAGGTTGTCATAATCAGAAGAATGCTGATTTTCATTGCGCACAATGAATCCGATAGGGCACCCTGTGGAGCGACCTTCAAAAATGCCAGAAAGGATTTCAACCTTGTCACCTTCCTTGCGTGCTGTAGTCAAAAGGCTTTGCCCTGGGCGACGACGATCCAACTCGGCTTGAATAAAGTCGAGGTCAATCGCAATGCCCGAAGGGAAGCCATCTATAACGCCTCCGATGGCTGCACCGTGACTTTCACCGAAAGTCGTAAGGCGGAAACGCGTGCCGAAAGTGTTCATTTTTTAGGTACGAGGTTTTTAGGTACAAGTAAACAAGATAGTTAGCGATAATTTGACTAATTTCCGAAGGGGAAATGTGAGTTTGAAGGTTGCAGATGACCTTCTCTATATATCTTGTCTACTCGTCAACTTGTCTACTCGTCAACTATAATCCTTAATGCTTACAACCGCATCCGTGGTCGTGATCACCGCATCCGCAACCTTCGCTGTCGCAACCACCATCACAACCGCCTTCGCAGCCGCAGCCACAACCGCAACCGCCTTCGCCAGACATCATCTTGATGAGGCTGGTAACTTCGGCATCCGTGGCTTCGCGAGAAGTAACTACACTGCCCTTGAAGTGGAGTTCTTTGCCTGCCAAGGGATGGTTGAGGTCGATGATTACTACTTCGTCCTTTACTTCCAAAACAAGGCCCTGGAAACGATTGCCGTCGGCATTTACGAGGGGAATTACAGCGCCTTCGAAAATAACGTCCTTCTGGAAACGACCGTTAAGCATGAAGGTAGACTTGGGAAGTTCAATGACGTGTTCCTGCTCGTAGGGACCATAAGCTTCGTCCACGTTGAGAGTGAAATCAAACTCATCACCTGCGTTGAGGTCCTTGAGTTTTGCTTCAAACGCTTCAAGCGCCACACCGAGTTCGGTAATAAACTGGAAAGGATGTTCTACGGGAGCCTGTTCTACGAGTTCGTGAACACCTTCAGCGTTATCTGTGTAAAGGCTGTAAGCCACTGTAATGTACTTGTGCATAGTGTTAAATTGTTATGTGTTGGGTGAGTAATTTTTTGATGAGGGAGGGGTTCTAGATGCTCTAGATGTTCTAGAGGACTAATAATATTCGAGACCGAGGGCGGTTTTTAGTCTTTGTACCAGTCTGTTTTTCTCAAGGAGGTCGACCCAGTGCTCGCGGGGTGTTTTTGCTCTTGTGGGTACGGAGAGAGCTTCAACTTCATAGGTGAGGTCTACTTCGGCATTGCGCAAATGGGTGCGCATGAATTGGAGCATCTGAGGTTTGATTTCCAAAAAGCAATCGGCAACGGGTTGACTTTCAAAGACGATGTGTCCCGTCCATTCCTTCACGAGTTTGGGTTCGATGTGTTTTAAGCGACCTGCCGTTGAGATTTGTTCGCGTGGCAGGCAATTTAAGAAATAGCGCCATACATGTCCCAGGTCGTGTTCGCTGAAGGGGCGCACCTCCGTGATGGCAGGTGCTTGAGGTGTGGGTTGTTGTGTCTGTTGTGCTGTTGTCTGAGCAGGATTCAACCCAGTGCGAAGTGAGAATGTTTGCGGTTTTCTTTTCGCGGGGGCAGTTGCTGTGGGGGGGGCAGACGTTGTGGGCATTGCTGTTTGTGGTGGCATGACCACGGTTGTTGTCTGTAATTGTTGGTTTGGCGCTTGTTGGGGCCTTGATTGAGCAGCGGCACGTGGTGCCGTTGCCTTAAAAATGGGTCGTAGAGCAGTCTTGGGGCGAACCCCAGAACCCTCTTCCGTGGCTTGTGCTAATTCGATGAGTGCGATTTCTACCAGGAGGCGCTTATTGCGGCTCGTGCGGTAGTTCATGTCGCAGTCATTACAGATTTTTAGTGCTCTGTAAATGAACGCAGGTTTGCAACGTTTCGCTTGTTCACCATAGCGCTGTCGGACGCTGTCGGAGGCTTCTATAAGCGGAAGTGTGCGTTCGTCGCTGGCTACGAGAAGTTCGCGGAAGTGAGATGCCAATCCGCCCATGAAGTGCTGAGCACTGAACCCTCTTTGTAAAATGCTGTTGAGGGTGAGCATGAGTTCGGGAATCTTCTTCTCAATAATGAGGTCAACGACCTTGTAGAAGCTTTCAAAATCAAGAACATTGAGATTCTTGATTACCTGTTCGTAGGTGATGTTGCCTTCAGTGAAGCTTACAATTTGGTCAAAGATGGAAAGTGCATCGCGCATACCTCCATCTGCCTTTTGAGCGATGACGCCTAATGCTTCTTCCTCATAGGTGATACCTTCAGCCGCAGCTACGTTCTTGAGGTGGTTGACAATATCGCTCACCTCCATGCGGTTGAAATCGTAAACCTGACAACGGCTGATGATGGTGGGCAGAATCTTGTGTTTCTCCGTAGTGGCGAGGATAAAGATGGCATGTGCTGGAGGTTCCTCCAATGTTTTTAGGAAGGCATTGAAGGCTGATGTTGAAAGCATGTGCACCTCGTCGATGATGAACACCTTGTATTTCCCAATCTGAGGGGGAATGAGCACCTGTTCGGTCAAGTCGCGCATTTCATTCACCCCATTGTTAGACGCAGCGTCGAGTTCGTGGATGTTGAATGAACGACCTTCATCAAAGGCTCTACAACTTTCGCATGTGCCGCAGGCTTCCATATTGCTATTGGGGGAGAGGCAATTGATCGTCTTTGCAAAGATTCGGGCACACGTAGTTTTACCGACACCGCGAGGACCACAGAAAAGGTAGGCGTGTCCCAATTTTCCTGTAGTAATGGCATTCTTCAATGTGGTAGTCAGCGCTTGCTGGCCAACGACTGTGCCAAAAGCCGTAGGGCGGTATTTGCGTGCCGAGACAATGTAGTTTTCCATAAGGATAAAGTTTAGAACGCAAATTTACAGATTTTTCTATAATTATGGGTGGACTTTTGGGGAAAATGATGTGGTGGAGCTTTGGGTACTGCAAGGTCTTTAGAGTCTTTAAGGTCAGTTCTCGCTTAACCATTCCCCTTTAACCGCTCCCCGTTCATCGTTCCCTGTTCACCTTTCCTTTTCTGTGATTAAAAAAATACGTCTCAAGTTTGAGGAGTGGTAATTTAAATGTATATTTGCCCGATGAATCAACAAATTTAAAGTTATGAAATTTCGTTTTTCTTTATTAGCTACTCTCGCTTTTGCACTCTATTCTTGTTCCAGTGATGATTACGAACCTTCGATAGAACTGGAACTTCCTGCTGAAGGCAGCAGTCGTGTGCGCAGTATTACGCATGAAGGTTCATTGCCCTATGTATATGACTGGAAACTCAATTATAATGATAAGTATCTGGTTGCGGCTGAAGGAAATCTTGTAGGAGATACCGAAAATGTGTATAGTAGTTATCTATCGTACACCCCTGAAACAGTGCTTATTAATAATCCTAAAGGACCTCAAATGGAGGCGATTATGGATGCCGATGGTAATATCGTACAACTCACGGTAAGTAAGGACGTGTATAATTTCGTGTATACGAATGGGTATCTTACTGCGTGGGATAAGACCGTTCGTGATATGAATTTTGGGGGTAATGTGTCAAGCGCTTCTGGTAAACTGAAATATAGTGCTGGTAACCTTGTACGTATTGAATATGTGGAAAATAACGGTAATCCTACAATCATAACACTCACGCCCTCTACCACATTGAATAAGAATGGATTGCTGCCTGTAACGCTTTCTTTGCAGATGGGATGTTTTGGTTTTGAGCATCTCTATTATGGCGGTATGCTGGGTAAGGCTTCGAAAAATTTGGTGAAGCGTGTAGTGGTGGATGATCCCAAGGGAACCGCTAATGATTTCGCTATTGACTATACCTACTCTGTTTCAGCAACCACTGGCGATACCGAATTGTGCGTGTTTACCTATCGTGGACAGGCTGCGACGGCCATTTATAAGTATTGAGGGGAGAATTGAGGCATTGAGACCTTTAGGCTTTAGGGGCGCAACGACGCTCTCGTTGTGTAGTGAACAAAGGGTGTAGATAGTTTTTGCCTGTAATTTTAGATTTTATTATAACTAAAAAAAAGAAGAGTCTCGTCGGTGTGATGGGACTCTTCTTTTGTATGATAGAGGGGCGGATTAAGCCTCTTCTTTTTTCTTGCGTGTGCGGCGCTTGGGTTTTTCGTCTGTTGTAGGACGGTCAATCTTTACGCCTGCGAGTTCGGGGTCAATCATGATGCGTCCGCAGTATTCGCAAACGATGATTTTCTTGCGCATGCGGATGTCGAGTTGGCGCTGGGGCGGAATCTTGTTGAAGCAACCACCGCAAGCATCGCGCTGTACGTAAACGATACCAAGACCATTGCGGCTGCTCTTACGGATGCGCTTGAATGAAGTGAGGAGGCGAGGTTCGATGCAGAGTTCGAGGTTCTTTGTCTTCTCGCGAATTTTTTCTTCTTCAGCCTTAGTTTCAGAAATGATTTCGTCAAGTTCAGACTTCTTGATGTCGAGGTCGTCGCGGCGACTGCGAAGCGTTTCAGCACACTGGTTCATATCGCGCTGTTTAGTGTCAATTGCGCGCTGTGCTTCGTTAATCTTCTTCTCGAGAAGCATGATTTCAAGACCCTGGAATTCAATTTCCTTCGTGAGGATGTCGAATTCGCGGTTGTTGCTTACATTTTCCTGCTGCTCTTCGTAGCGCTTCATTGCTTCCTGTGCCTCACGAATCTGCTCGTTCATCGTGCTGATATCAGCCTTATGACGTTCGATTTCAGAGTTGTACTTCTCAAGGCGGTGCGTGAGACCTTCAATTTCAGCATCAAGGTCTTCTACTTCAAGGGGAAGTTCGCCACGGAGCGCCTTTAACTTGTCGCTTTCAGAAAGCAATGTTTGCAACTGATAAAGATTTTTGAGCTTCTGCTCTACGGAGATATCCGTAATGTCTTTCTTTGCTGCCATATTTATTTGAGGTTTTGAGGTTTTGAGAAAGTTAGTAGTGAGGAGTTAGTAGTGAGTAGTCCATGCGGGACGGCAATCGTTTATCTCGGAAACCATATAGTCTACTCGTACCTCGTTAACTTGTTTACTAAAATGTTATGAGGTCTATACCCTTCCTTTTTTACAGGTAGTGTATCGGGTTGGTGTTGACCTTGGTCTCAACGATGCGTAAGTCGGGGTTGGCTGTGCGCAGGATGCGCGCCATGAGTTGCACGGTAAACTGCTCGCTTTGATAGTGCCCTAAAGCGGCGATGAGGATTTGGTTGTCGTAACCAAAGAATTGGTGGTATCCCATTTCGCCTGTGAGGAAGGCGTCTGCGCGGTTGCTTATGGCATCGCTAAGTAAGAAGTCGCCCGATCCTCCGCAGAGGGCAACGCGCTTAATGGGGCGTGTGGGGAGGACGTTGTGTTGTAAAGCGTCAACATGGAATACCTTCTTTACCAAGAGGAGAAATTCCATGGGATTGAGTTCTTGTGGAAGTTCACCAATAATCCCGCTGCCGCCTTGTCCGTTAGGGAGGGGTTGCAAGAAACGTACTTGCTGGAGTCCCAATCGTTCGGCGATGGCGAAGTTTACACCTCCTTCGGCATTGTCCAGGTTGGTGTGTGCGGCATAGATAGTGATACCAGCCAAAATAGCGCGACGCACACAGCGCTCCACGATGTTGCGGTCGGCAATGCATTTGAGACCGCGGAAAAGCAACGGATGATGGGCGATGATGAGGTTACATCCCTCACGCTCAGCCTCTTCGATGATTTCTTCCGTCACGTCAAGACACAATAATACCCCTGAGGCGTCTGCGTCTGTTAATCCAATCTGCAAGCCAGCATTATCGTAGCTTTCTTGCAGGGGCAGAGGTGCAAACCGTTCAAGGGCTTCTGCTACTTCCTTTATCTTCATAAGGGAAAACCAATTATGTTGTGCAAAAATGCGGTGCAAATTTACAATTTTATTTTTACATGGACTTGCAAGGATGCCAAAATAGTTCTTCCCAGAGTTGTTTTTTCTATGAAAAGATTTTAGGTGGGTTTTATAAACTCCTGCAGATGATTAACAATGGCGAATTTAGAGAATACCTCTTCAACAACCCGTGTGCTTTGAATTGAAGAATTTTTGGAGTGTGGCAGTCGCTATGTCGGTGTTTTTACGTAACTTTGCAGTTCCATACAAAGCAAAAAAGTTTATGGCGAAGAGTCCAGTGCAAGACATAAAGCAACGGTATAACATTGTGGGAAACTGCGATGAGCTCAATCGTGCGTTGGACACAGCGCTGAAGATTGCCCCCGTGGACCTTTCCGTTTTGATTATTGGCGAGAACGGGGTGGGTAAGGAAATTTTTCCTCGCATCATCCACGATCATAGCAGTCGAAAGAAGAAAAATTATATTGCCATAAACTGTGGAGCGATACCTGAAGGAACCATTGACTCGGAATTGTTTGGTCACGTAGAGGGCGCTTATACGGGTGCTGTCGGTGAGCGCAAGGGGTATTTTGAAACGGCTGACGGAGGTACGCTTTTCATGGATGAAGTCGGTGAACTGCCTGCTGCAACACAGGCGCGCTTGCTGCGCGTGTTGGAGACGGGAGAGTATATCCCCGTAGGCGCCAGTCAACCCCGAAAGACAAATGTGCGTATCGTGGCGGCGACCAATGTAAACCTTGAAAAGGCAATTGCTGATGGACGCTTCCGACAGGACTTGTACTATCGTTTGAATTGCGTAACTATTGATGTTCCACCTCTGCGCCATCGTGGTGAGGATATCTTGATGCTCTTCAGAATGTTCGCCTTGAACATGTTTGAAACCCACCAGATACCGCCTGTGAGACTTACCCCCGAGAGTGAGCAACTGCTGTTGGCGTATTCATGGCCGGGTAACGTGCGTGAATTGCGTAATATCGTAACCAACATGAGCATTACGGCAGAGGAACGTACGATTACCCCCGAAATCCTGTCGCGTTACTTGCGTCGCGAAAATCACCGAGGTGAGTTGGAGGTGGTAAAAAAAGAAGAACCCTCTTCGGGAGGACAATATGAAAAAGACCGTGCGTTTATTTTAAACATGTTGTTGCAACTGCGCAGCGAGGTGGATGAACTCAAACGGGCATATAATACAAAGGCTTTGCCGTCAACTTATTTACCTACAAAAAACGAGCAACGCGCCGGTACTACTTCCTTGACGATGAAGGGAGAGGTTATTGATGCAGAAGGTGTAGAAATGTGTGACGCTGAAGAGTGGGCAGAGGAACCTGTAAATGAAAAAGTGGCGACCACCTCAACGACAATCAACGAGATGGAGCGTGAACTGATTCGTAAGACCCTCGAAGATTGTCATCATCACCGAAAGAAGGCTGCGGAAATGTTGAATATTTCGGAGCGCACACTTTACAGAAAAATTAAAGATTATGACTTGGAATAAATACAGCATTTGCACAATAAGTTTTTTGTTCGTGGTGCTTCTTTTTACGGCATGTAAGGTGAGTTATAAATTTACGGGAACTTCCATTGATTATAACATCATCAAGACGATGCAGATTGACAACATTGCCAATCGTGCGCCCTATGGTTGGGCGCCTATGGAGGCCATCTTTAATAACAAACTGCAGGACCTCTATGCCAACCAAACGCGCCTTGAATTTGTAAAGCGTAATGGTGACCTTCATATCGCTGGTGAAATTGTAGGGTATGACCAATATAATAAGGCGGTTTCAGCCGATGGATATTCATCTCAGGTGCAGTTGAAGATGACGGTGAATATTCGTTTTGAGAATAAGAAGAGTAATATTGCGTGGGAAAAGCAGTTCTCGGCAACCACCCAATATGATGCAAACCAGCAGTTGGCTGCTGTACAGGAAGAACTCGTGACGGAAATGGCGCGTGACATTGCGGAGCAAATCTTCAATGCTACGGTGGCGGATTGGTAGTTAGAGGTGTAGGCGAAACCTTAAGGTTTGACATGGTCATTAGGGGATTTAAGGTCTTTAGAGTTCAGTCGTCTTTTTCCTTTAATCCCACTTTGTGGTCTTGGCCTCCTTCTTGTAAGGTGTTGGTTCTCCCTTTCAAAAAAACTTTCCCTTTTTATCTTCACAATTGTGGATCTTAAGAATCTTATAGAACATCCCGAACAACTGAATAAAGAGACGTTGCATAAATTACGCGAGTATGTGGCTGTTGCGCCCTACCATCAGGTTGCTCGTTTGCTTTATTTGCAGAATCTCTTCCTTCTTCATGACGCAACCTTTGGCGACGAACTGCGTCGTGCAGCCCTCTTTATCCCCAATCGTAAGGTGCTTTTTGATATGGTAGAGGGAAATAATTATGAGGTGCGACCTGCTGTTGCTGTACCTCAAGAGCAGGAAAGTCCCTCGGAAACAGTCGACCGTACGCAAAGTTTGATTGACTCGTTCCTGGCAACAACGACAGAAACCGCGGTAGATAAACCCCGTAAACTTACGGCAGCAGATGCTACAACGGATTACGCTGCCTTCTTGCTTGCAATGGATGATATCGTTCCAGATACGGATGTCACGGGAGGTGATGCCCGCATTGATGATTATCTTGGTCGTGGTACGGAGCGTATCGTGTTGCAAGAAAATCCTGAATATACGCCCGACCTTTCCGATTCAGAAGTTTTAGGTGCTGAAGAGGAATATTTTACGGAAACTTTGGCGAAAATTTATATCAAACAGGGTAATTATGACAAGGCAATTGAAATTATTACGCGCTTAAATTTGAATTATCCGAAAAAAAGTAGTTACTTTGCAGACCAATTGCGTTTCTTGCGCAAGTTACAGATTATAAATAACAAAACTAAATAACTAAAACAATGTATTCAGTACTCGTAATTTTGGCTGTAGTGGCAGCTATTTTGCTTACGCTCATCGTGCTCATTCAAGAGTCAAAGGGTGGTGGTCTTACCTCTAATATGGCCGCTGGTAACTCTATTATGGGTGTACACAAGACTACAAACTTTGTAGAAAATACAACTTGGGGACTTGCAGCAGCGCTCGTTATCTTGAGCGTTGTTACACATTTCTGTACACCTGCAGAACAAAATGCAGACGCTATCGTAACGGAAATGAAGGTTGCTCTTCCTACGCTTCCCGCAGCAGCTCCTGCACTTGATGTAACTGCACCTGTGGCTACAGAAACTCCCGTAGCACCTGCTACTGAAACACAGAACTAATTTCGGTTTCCTGTAAAGAAAAACTTAAGAGGGTGTGCCAAATTACAATTTGGCACACCCTCTTAAGTTGTGTAAGAGTGAGTAAAATGCAAGGCGCTGAAATTGAGGATGAAGGGAGTGTACTGACGTACATGACCAAATCCGAAATTGAGGGTCAACGAAGCAGTTTGCTCATTATGACACAACGCCCTTAAGTTGTAAGGTTTAAGGTAATAATATTCACTGGACATCAATACTTTGATTATTAGTTTAGCCACTAATGGGCACTAATTTTCACTAATGCCTTGCGGGGCATTTAAGTCCGAATGGATATTGACTTACGCGACCTTCGGTTTGTGAAAATTGACTAGCGCGACCTTCGGTTCGTGTTCATTAGTGGCTCCAAATAAATCAAACGAGTTTTCGTGGT
>JBGVPF010000050.1:0-11121 GCA_045126825.1 Alloprevotella sp. | reverse complement strand
ACATAAGACTATTCCTATCCGCATGGTCTCTGCGATTTCTGCGGAGTCTGCGTGAGAAACATAAAACTATCTTCTATACGCCAAAAACATCATCCTGCTGTTATATCCTATTTTTGTTTGCCCTTAGGCAATGGGAACTGTCCGGTAAAATTTATCTCTTAAACATAGAAATTCTGTCTTATTTCAGTTGAATCTCAATAAGGGACTTGTATGAGTGCAACAATCTATCGGACAAAGAATTATCTGTATTTACCGGACATCAATAATACAAATTACGAGGGTATGCCCAAAACTATTTTTAGGCATACCCTCGTTTGCGTATATTCAAGAGATTAGAATCTTACGATTGTAGCAGCACGGTCGGGACTTACGCTGACAATCTTGATAGGTGTTGCGAGTTCCTTTTCAAGATAAGCAATGTAGTTCTTAAATGCTTCGGGGAAGTCCTCTTCCTTGCGGAGGTCAGAGAGGGGAGTCTTCCAACCGGGAACTTCTTCGTAAACAGCCTGCCAACCTTCAGTGTCGTAAGGCATGGTGGTGGTGCGTTCACCGTCCTTTTCGTAGGCTACGCAAACCTTAATTGTGTCGAAGCCATCGAGCACGTCGCCCTTCATCATTACGAGGTCGGTAACGCCGTTAATCATGATGGCATACTTGAGGGCTACGAGGTCTACCCAACCGCAACGGCGGTTACGACCTGTTACAGCACCGTATTCGTTACCAATGTGGCGGATGAGGTCGCCTGTTTCGTCAAAGAGTTCAACGGGGAAGGGACCAGAACCTACGCGTGTAGAGTAAGCCTTGAAGATACCGAAGATGCGGTCAATCTTGTTGGGCGCAACACCGAGACCGGTGCAGACACCACCGCTCGTTGTAGAACTTGAAGATACGAAGGGATAAGTACCGTGGTCGATGTCGAGCAACGAACCCTGTGCGCCTTCAGCAAGAACGGTCTTGCCTTCAGCGAGGTAGTTGTTGATGTCGATTTCCGTTTCGCGAAGGGGGAACTTACGCATGTATTCTACGCCCTCCATCCACTTCTGTTCTTCTTCCGTGATGTCGTAGTCGGTGAAGTTAAGGTCGCGGAGAATTTGTTCGTGGCGTGCCTTGAGCGCCTGGTACTTTGCTTCAAAGTTGTCGAGAATGTCGCCCACACGGAGGCCTACGCGTGCAGCCTTGTCCGAATAAGTGGGACCGATACCCTTACCAGTTGTTCCTACCTTTGCCTTACCCTTTGCTGCTTCATAAGCGCGGTCGAGCACACGGTGAGTGGGGAGAATGAGGTGGGCACGGCAACTGATGTGAAGGCGGTCTGTGAGCGTATAGCCCGCAGCTTCGAGTTCGCGTGCTTCCGCCATGAAGAGGTCGGGAGCAATTACGCAACCGTTACCGATGATGTTGATCTTGCCTTCGTCAAAGATACCCGAGGGGATAGAGCGAAGCACGAACTTCTTGCCTTCAAAGATAATGGTGTGACCCGCATTGGGACCACCAGCGAAGCGTGCGATCACATCGTACTGCGGTGTGAAGTAATCCACAACCTTACCTTTACCTTCGTCGCCAAAAACGATGCCGAGGAGGGCATCAACTTTTCCTTTTGCCATAGTATATTTATTGTGATTAATTCAGGAGGGGATGTGCATGTTAGGAGGTTCTATACGCTATAAAATTTATAGGACATATAGACTTCCTACAGCATCTAAATTTTACTCTGCAATACGCTGCACGAGCGTTCTAAAGATTTCTGCCATCAAGGGTTGCACAGCATCTGCCGCCTTCTGCACTTCTTCGTGGCTCACTTCTACAATCTTGCCTTCAACACCGAGGTCGGTAATGATAGAGATACCGAACGTGCGGATGCCGCAGTGGCGCGCTACGATGACTTCAGGCACGGTGGACATACCTACAGCGTCGCCACCGATAATGCGGTACATCTTGTATTCTGCGGGCGTTTCAAAGGTAGGACCCTGTGTGCCTACATACACACCTTCAACCGTCTTGATGCCCTTCTCGCGTGCGATTTCACGTGCAAGCTGGAGGTACTGGCGGTCGTAGGGTTCTGACATATCCGGGAAGCGAGGACCTGTGGGGAAGTTCTTTCCGCGAAGGGGATGTTCGGGGAAGAAATTGATGTGGTCGGTAATGAGCATGAGGTCGCCGATTTCAAAATCGGGATTCATACCACCCGCTGCGTTTGACACAAAGAGGTTCTTAATGCCGAGCGCATGCATCACACGCACGGGGAAGGTTACTTGCTTCATGTCGTAACCTTCGTAGAAGTGGAAGCGACCCTGCATTGCCAACACTTCCTTACCGCCGAGCAAACCGAAGATGAGTTTACCGCTGTGCCCTTCAACAGTTGAGAGGGGGAAGTGAGGAATGGCACTATAGGGGAATTCGTCAATAATTTCTATTTCTGCAGCCAAACGTCCCAAACCTGTGCCAAGCACTACGGCTGTTGTGGGGCGTGATGTGGTATGTTCGAGCAACCACTGTGCTGTCTCATTGATTTGCGTCAACATAATTGTAAATTTTAGTATTGAATTTTTCGGTTTCTCCGAAAAGGAATTTCACTTCAATAGGTTGTACGAGTAGATTTGCCTTCACCGCCTCGTTGAGTGTGGGAAGTAGGCGCAAGCGCACGGCATCTTTCTCCGTCGTAATGACCTTGCTCCCTTCGGGAAGGGCGGCGAAGGCTGTGTTAATGCGTGCTACATCACTCGCCGTGAACGCGTGATGGTCGGGAAAGGCAAGTGTTTTGATTTCCACCCCATGTGCTTCCAAATAAGCGTAAAGGGGTTGTGGCTTGGCGATACCTGTAAGCACTAAAGCGTTGTGAGGGAGTTCAGTTTCCTGGCAATCGCTTGCGTTATACGGATTGCCGTAGTCGAAACAGGTAAAGAATACTTCCTGTGTGGGGAGCGGTGCCAACTTGGCACGCATCAGTTCTGCGTTGGTCGCAGAAAGATGCTTCGGACACTTTGTTACGATGATTATATCGGCACGTTGTGCCCCCTCTGCGCTTTCGCGGAGTCTGCCCCAGGGCAGTACGCGGTCGGCATAGTAAGGACGAGCGTAGTCGGTGAGGAGAATGCTGAAACCCGGTTTGATATAGCGGTGCTGAAAGGCATCGTCGAGTACTACGACCCAGTTATCGGTAGTCTTGCCCTCCTCTTGGCGCTTGGCAATCAATTGTTGCATCCCTACCACGCGCTTTTCGCACACGGCAACAGTGCACGTGGGGAACTTCTGCTTGATTTGGCGCGGTTCATCGCCGATTTCGCTTGCTGTAGATGCATCTGTAGCAAGGCGGAATCCCTTGGTCGCACGACCATATCCTCGGCTCAACACGGCAACGTCCTTGCTCGATTGCTGGAGCAACTTCACGAGGTATTCGGTGTGGGGAGTCTTTCCCGTACCTCCCATCGAGAGGTTGCCCACAGAGATAAGCGGCACGTCAAATGCCTGTTGTTTCAATCCCCAACCCTTGTCGAACAAGAAGTTGCGGATTGACATAATCAGGTTATACATTCAAAATGCTGAATTTACCTTGAACGATTAACGCACGTTGGGATCGTAGGGCATGCGTGCCTGGAGGTAGTTGCCACCCTCGATTTGCTTCAATACGTTCAAACTTCTGTAATGTTCGCCTAAGAGCACGCGCAATTCGCGTTCCAGGTAATTTTCCTTGGTTGCATCCAAGAACTGTGTCATAAAGTCATCCTTAGCGGGATAATTACCTACCGCATAATCAGGAGTTTCTGCCAATTCTGCCGCATAAGCAATGGCATCTTCCAGTGTGCCCAACTGGTCAACAAGTCCGATACCCAATGCCTGCTGTCCGGTCCATACACGACCCTGTGCGATTTCGTTCACCGCTTCCTTGGTCATGCCGCGGCCGTTAGCCACACGTGTGAGGAAAAGGTCGTAACCGCGTTCAATATATGCCTGCATCGCAGCAGTTTCTTTCTTATTAAAACCACGACCCATAGCTCCGAAGTCGGCAGCGTCGTTTGTCTTAACTACGTCAAAGTGAAGACCGAGTTTTTCAGTAAGCAAACCTGAAACATTAGGCACCATACCGAAAATACCGATTGAACCTGTAAGCGTAGTAGGTTCGGCGAAGATGCGGTTGGCGTTACAAGACATATAGTAACCGCCCGATGCTGCATAGTCACCCATAGAAACCACCACGGGTTTCTTTGCCTTCACCAACTCAATGGCATTCCACATCTGCTCACTCGCAAAGGCGCTACCACCAGGCGAATTGATGCGGAGCACTACGGCTTTCACCTTATCATCGTTCATCAACTTGTCAAGGTCTTCCACAATCTTGCTACCCACAATCTCTGCGCCACCAGCCGAAAGTCCAGAAGTCTTTTCATCTACGATTTCGCCGAAAGCGTAATACACGGCGATTTCATTATCCTTAGTTTGGGGCACAACAACGCTTGCCAATTCCTTGGGAGTAACTAAATTAACCTTCACACCGCCAATGTGATTGCGGAGCACGTCGCGCACGCCGTTGTCGTAAACAAGTGTATCTACAAAACCATAATCAATAGTCGCTTCTGCCTTATCGAAGAACATGTAGTTGTTGGCAAAAGCATTGAGCGAGTCCACTGAAATCTTGCGCGATTCAGACACGTCGGTGAGGAAATTACCCCAAATGTCGTTTACAAACGACTGCACCTGCGCACGGTTAGCATCACTCATTTCTGTGCAAATGAAAGGCTCTACCGCACTTTTGTAAGTGCCCACGCGGAAGACCTGCATGTCAACGCCGAGCTTTTCAAGCAATTCCTTGTAGAAGATGGGTTGAGAAGCAAGTCCCTTCCATTCCAACATACCCGAGGGGTTCATCATAATCTTATCAGCAACGGATGCCAAGTAGTAACCACCTTGAGAATAGATTTCAGCGTAAGCAAGGATGAACTTTCCGCTTTCCTTAAAGTCTACTAACGCCTTGCGGATTTCCTGAATCGTAGCCGCTTCTGTGCTCAACACACCGCCCTTGAGGTAAATGCCCTCAATCTTGGAGTTTGTTTTTGCTTCGCGAATGGCAACGAGAATGTCGTCCAAACCTTGAGCTTCAGCATATCCGCCACCTATCAGTTTGTCAAAGGGATTGTTTTCTGCACGTTCCTCAACCGTTGCGTCAAGGTTGATGCAGAGCACGCTGTGGTCGGTAATTACAGCGGGCACTTCGCCAGCTGAGACAACGGCGCCGAGCACACCGAAGAAAATCATTGTTGAGAAGATGGACGTAACCACCCCCCCAATTACTACAGCCAAAAGGGCTTGGAAGAAACCGTAGAACCATGACTTGCGTTCTACTACATATTTAACCTTCATGGGTTGAGTTTGTTCAGACATCGTTTTTATGTTTTTGAGAACTGTTCATCAAGCGGGAAGTCCGTAGTGGCAGTTCAAATGAATATTCTTTAGTTTATACCTTCAAGGGTTACTTCCACGGGGCAGTGGTCCGAACCGAAGACGTCGGCATGAATCTTTGCGCCCGTGAGTTTTTCGCGCAAGCGTTCCGAGGTGAGGAAGTAGTCGATGCGCCACCCTACGTTCTTTTCGCGGGCATGGAAGCGATAACTCCACCAGGAGTAAGCGCCTTCAAGGGTGGGGTAGAAATGGCGGAAGGTATCGACGAAACCTGCCGCGAGCAAGGCGTCAAACTTACCGCGCTCTTCAGGTGTAAAACCTGGATTCTTTTGATTGCCCTTGGGATTCTTGAGGTCAATCTCCTTGTGCGCCACATTCATATCGCCACAAACGATGACAGGTTTCTTTGCGTCCAACGCTTGCAAGTAAGCGTGGAAATCGTCTTCCCACTGCATGCGGTAATCCAAGCGCTTGAGTCCGTCTTGAGCGTTGGGCGTATAAACTGTCACCATATAGAAGTCGGTAAACTCCAGGGTGATGACGCGCCCTTCCGTGTCGTGTTCGGCAATGCCTATTCCGTAGGTCACCGAAAGGGGTTGCTTGCGTGAAAATATCGCCGTGCCGGAATATCCTTTCTTCTCGGCATAGTTCCAATATGAGGTGTAGCCCTCAAACTGGAGGTCGAGTTGTCCCGCTTGCATCTTGGTTTCTTGCAGACAGAAAACGTCAGCATCCAATTGGGTAAAAATATCGCGGAATCCCTTGTCGCAGCAGGCACGAATGCCGTTGACGTTCCAAGAAATGAATTTCATACGTGCGTAGTTATAGAGTTTACTCGCAAAAGTACTCAAAAAGTTTCACCTCTCCACGTTTTCACCGCAGAAATTCCGTAACTTTGCTCCAAATTAAAGACGAATTACATGAAATACGCACTCAGCCTTATACTTTTCTGCTTATCACTCGTAGTAACAGCTCAACCCGTGGCGAAATTTATTGCTGCGGAGCGGAATATGGGAGATATTGCTTGGCTCATGCCTGCAAGTACGCATTTTGAAGTGGAGAATGTGGGAAATAAACCGCTCTATATCCTGGATGTGCGTACCGATTGCGGATGTGCATATGCAGAATGGTCAAAGGACGCGATAGCACCTGGAAAGTCCGCAAAAATTACCATTGCCTATAACGCAGCACTGCTGGGGACATTCCATAAACTTATTGCTGTAAAGACAAATGCAGAGGACCAACTTGTTTATTTGAATCTTAAGGGGCGTGTGGTGAAGGAGGTTGCGTATACAACAAATGATTTTGATGTACATATTGGTGACTTCCACTTGAGCACTGGGGAGATTGAATTTGATAACGTCAAAATGGGAACAACCCCCAAGCAGACGATTACGATTCTTAATGGAAGTTCGCGAGCACTCCACCCCGAGTTTATGCACATGCCAGATTACCTTACAGCGGTGTCAACTCCAGATGTAATCCCCCCCGGAAAGGTGGGTGAGGTTTCTTTCATGCTCAACAGTAAACTGATCAAAGACTTTGGACTGACGCAAACGACGATTTATTTAAGTCGCTTTGTGGGGGATAAGATTTCAGAGGAGAATGCGCTTGGCGTGGTTACAACAATACTTCCCGTTGCGCCTGCTACAAGCAGCAAGTTAATGTATGCTCCGCGTGTTGAACTTTCAGATACGACACTTGTTTTTCCTGATTTTGGTAAAAAGAAGAAATTGTCCAAGACGGTGGTGTTAAGAAATACAGGAAATGCCCCCCTAAATATCATGCGTTTGCAGGTGTACAACCCTGGAGTAGGGGTGGAACTCAGCAGCAGTGTGATTCAACCTGGTGAGCAGGCAAAACTTAAAATTACACTTCACAATATGGAGCATACGCGCGGAAAACGCCGTGTGCTGCTGATTACCAATGATCCGCGCTTGCCGAAAGTGGTGATACATGTGGAGTAAAGGGAGGTCATAAGCTTTTAAGGTCACCTCGCTTAAAGGTATTAAGAGTTCTTGCGGGCAAGTATGGTTTCTATAGCATCATCAGATTTCGTAATGAAAATGCCTTAACTGCTTTATCTCCACATTTTATGTTCTGAAAAATACTTTACAACCACGCTCTTACTTAAAACCTCAACTTCTTATATGTTAAACCTCATTTGTGCTTTGGCGGAGAATAACGCCATAGGTTTTGAAAACCGCCTTCTTTACCGTCTTTCCAGCGACCTCCGCCACTTTAAGGAACTCACCTCTGGGCATACTGTCATCATGGGGCGCAAAACGTTTGATTCGCTCCCTAAGGGTGCCTTGCCCAACCGCCGCAATATTGTGCTCACGCGCCAGCAAGGATTAGAAATTCCTGGAGTGGAGATTTTTAATAGTCTTCCTGATGCGCTGAAGGCTTGTGCCGATGATGCCGAGGTGTTCATCATGGGCGGTGAAACCGTTTATGCCGAAGGACTTGCCCATGCAGACCGTCTCTATCTCACGCATGTGCACAACACACCCGCTCATGCTGATGCTTTCTTCCCTGTTATCAATATGGATGAGTGGAAAGTGGTTGAAACCGAGGAGTTTGAAGCAGATGGAAAGAACGAATGTCCTTACGCTTTCACTACCTATGTGCGCAAGTAGGAGCAAAAATTAAGGCAATAATATAGTTATTGTCCACGAAAATATGATCAATTACGGTTTAAAGAATAGAGTAGCCTTAATTACTGGAGCAAACAATCCACAAGGAATTGGAGCTACAACTGCATTAGCATTTGCTCGTGAAGGAGCAAAAGTAGTATTAGTGTACAAGAAAATCTTTCGTCCATTCGATAAGAATAAGACAGACAAGAATGGCACAGACAGATATTTCAAAGCCAATGCAGGAAACGCTGATATTGTAGAAAGCAAACTTAAGGGAATAAATGCTGACTATATCATTTTAGAAAGTGACATTTCAAATGAAGTTGATGTAAAGGCAATCTATTCGACCGTCATGGAGCGATACGGAAAAATTGATATCTTGGTGAACAATGCCGCTGAAGGTGATATGGACGGCTTAGACACCATAGAAAAGATTACCCCAAATGTTATTGACGATACATTTGCTGTTAATGTTAGAGGAAGTATAATGATGACAAGAGAAATGATTAACCATAGAGGGGACTATGGAAGAATCATCAATCTTTCCACAGATGCTTCGCAAGTTTTTGCCGGTCAGATTACCTATGGAGCTAGCAAAGCAACCTTAGAAGCACTTACTCGTAGCATTGCACTTGAAGTTGCGAAGTATGGCATTACGGTAAATTGTGTTGCTCCTGGTCCTACTCAAACAGGATGGATTGATGAAAATCTAGAAAAAGCAGTTCTACCGATTATCCCCATGAACCAACTCATTGAACCAGAAGATATTGCTGAAACAATCTTGTTCTTAGCAAGTGAACAAGCAAGAATGATAACCGGACAGGTAATAAAAGTATCAGGTGGACATGCCCTCTAACCTATGTCTTATTAAAACAACTATATGAATAAACTCCAATACATGACTATCTCTCCTGCCTGTCCCTGTTTAGAATTCGATTGCATTTGCAAGTTGAATTCGCCAGAGTAAAATATAGTAGTTTACCCATATTGTGGTGTCGTTTCTCATGGATGACGCTGAAGGCGTCTAAAAATACGTTTGGACAACCGCTATATCATTGCCTTTTTTAGTAATAATATAGCAACTGCCAATTTATTTGAGGATTTAGGTTTGTCAACATTTTTCGCACAAAAGCACCTGCGACATAAAAAAGGCGATTTGCATTTCGCTTCAAAATGTATTATCTTTGCATTGCAGGAAAGGAGGTGTTACCCAGACAGGTAATACCTCCTTTTTAAGTGCTTGATTATCAGCATGCAATTTTTGGAAGTCTTCTAAAAAAACACTGGTTTTGGCAAAAAATATTCGGCACCTTGTAAAAAATAGGTGCCGAATAATTTTTTTTAGGTGCCGAATAATTTTCTGCAGGTCGGTTGGAGTGTTAAATCTTCTTAACAAAAGTTAAAGTTTTGCCGACCTTCCAACCCTAAAAATGCGCCTTTGGATTGGTGAGATTGCGTTATTTTCAGCGCATGGAGTTTTGGACTTGAAATAACGCAGCCACGGTCCACTATCTCACTTTTTCAGCGCTTTTTTACCTTTTTGTTAAGATGCAACTTTCATAGAATGAGCAACTTGCTTGATTTACCCCTAAAATTTCATTTTTGGTAATCTGTAGGAGGACTATGCACGCACAAATTCCTGAAGGGGCAACCCAAGGTCACGCAATGAACTCCAATATTATTGCCAAAATTAAAACATAACTAAAACAAAATCAGCGAGAACTCACCAATGGTGGATTCTCGCTGATTTTGTGTTGGGGTACCCGGACTCGAACCAGGAAAGACAGGACCAGAATCTGTAGTGTTGCCAATTACACCATACCCCAAACGCTAAAATTCGACTCGCTACCGAAGCAAATCGAATTGTTGGGGTACCCGGACTCGAACCAGGAAAGACAGGACCAGAATCTGTAGTGTTGCCAATTACACCATACCCCAAACTTTCGTTTGCAAACGAGATGCCCTCTCGTTTCGGGTGCAAAAGTACAACCTTTTTTCATTTTGGCAAATATCAAACCCCGTATTTTTTCAAAAAATCAAAGATTTACCTTCATTTTTCGTAAAATCACCCCCAAATCTCCCACCCATTCCAAAACTTCTTACTAATTTTGCACAGCAATCGGATAGTAGCGCAGTTGGTAGCGCACTACGTTCGGGACGTAGGGGTCGGGCGTTCGAGTCGCCTCTATCCGACTAAACAGCGGTACTCATCTTTTTTATAAGATGTCTACCGTTTTTTTTAGTACTTTTTTTTAGAAAATAATATTTTTTGTGAACTATATATTCCTTATTCGGATATTCATTATATCTTTGCGGTCTAAATTGATTAATATATAACCCACTGATGCAAGTTCTTAAAGCATCTAAAGAATAAATAATTCATTCATTCCCCAATCTATCTATTATGTACAACGGTCAAATTATCGGCGACTTACTAAAGGAGCGAAGAATTCCTATTAAGAATTTTCTTGAAGCTATGGAATGGAGTTCACACTCTCAATATCGCCAATTTATAAAAGGAAATCCAACAGCGCGAATACTTGAACGCGTTGCAGATTTTTTGAAAGTCCCTATTGATACTCTCTTCATCCGAGAACATTCTGTGCCCCCCGCTATCGGAAAACCCCAAGATTTCCTACAAAAGAACGACTCCGCTATGTTCGCAAGTAAAATTAAGGACGAACGAATTGAGGTGCTTGAACGTTTGTTAGAGGAGAAGGATAAAAGAATTCAACTCCTTGAAAAACTTGTTCAAACCTTGGAGAATAAATAACCCCTTACTCTTATTGAGAACAAAAACAACTGCGTGTTGCAATTTTAGTATTAAAGTTGTAGCACGCAGTTGTTATGTTTTAACATGGTAATAATATAGGATTTTTTGCTGTCCCCCGGACTGCAAAAAATATTGGGGAATAATATAGCAGTTGACCCAAATATAGTTTAAAAACTTTTGTCAGAGGATTTAACCATCCGAAATGCCCCCGTAGGAGGGCACACTTGCCTAACCGCGGGTGAGCAGGGCGAACCTGCGGTGGTACTATACGAACGAATAAATCTATCGGTCCCCGTAGGAGGACCCACAGCACCT
>JBGVPF010000049.1:0-43589 GCA_045126825.1 Alloprevotella sp. | reverse complement strand
TACCATCCGGATGATAAAAATTCGTGCTATTGACTTGCGCGACCTTCGGTTCGGTGAAATTCGTGTTCTCCTAAACATAGAAAATCCTTGCGGGATGTTACCTTGCTTATCTCATACGAACCAAAGGTCGCGCAAGCAATTTCACGAATACCATCCGGGTGATAAAATTCGAGGTATTGACTTGAGCGACCTTCGGTTTGCGTTATCATAACGCCCCGCATGGTGATTCGTGTTATTCGAATGCGATTAGCAAAACATATATTCCGCACGGTGATTCGTGATTCGTGTTATTCGTGAAATTCGTGTTCTCTTAAACATAGAAATTCTGTATTATTTCAGTTGAATCTCAATAGGGGACTTGTATGAGTGCAACAATCTATCGGACAAAGAATTATCTGTGTTTACCGGACACCAATAACTTTTTTTATTTGAGGAATACAATATTCACACTATAAAACAAAGACTTTTATGCTTAAAGATATACGCTATCAATTTATGGACATGAAAGTCCCCCCCTTCTCGCTCCGCTTAAATCACATGGATGCCCTGCTCTTCACAAAGTTTAAGTCCGAGGTCCTTGAGTTTGAACTTCTGAATCTTGCCACTGCCTGTCATGGGGAATTCCTTGATGAAGAAGATGTAGCGGGGGATTTTGTAACGCGCAATTTTGCCTGCGCAGAAGTCACGCACGTCAAGGTCGTTCATCTCCACGCCTTCGTGAAGGATGATGAAGGCGCCCACTTCTTCGCCGTAGCGCTTTGAGGGGATACCAGCTACTTGCACGTCCTTGATGCCCTCCATCTTGTAAAGGAATTCTTCAATTTCGCGGGGATAGATGTTTTCACCGCCACGGATAATCATGTCCTTGATGCGCCCCGTGATGCGGAAGTTGCCGTCGGGGTCCTTCACGCCAAGGTCGCCGGAATGGAGGAAACCGTTTTCGTCAATCACTTCTGCCGTAGCCTCGGGGTTCTTGTAATAACCCTTCATCGTGTTGTAACCACGGTTACACATTTCTCCCTGCACGCCTACGGGGCACTCTTCGCCCGTTTCGGGGTCGATAACCTTGACTTCGGTAAACTCAAACTCGCGCCCAACGGTGGTGCAACGCACTTCAAAGGGATCATCGATGCGGGTGTGGGTCATGCCTGGCGAGGCCTCTGTCAATCCGTAGACACTCGTGACGCGCATGAACATTTTTTCTTCCACCTGACGCATAAGTTCGATGGGACAAAGCGAACCCGCCATAATGCCAGTGCGGAGGCTTGACATGTCGAACATGGGGAACATCGGGTGGTTCATTTCCGCGATGAACATGGTGGGTACGCCGTAGAGGGCTGTGCAACGTTCCTTATGGATGGAGGCGAGCACAACAAGGGGGTCAAAACGTTCGACCATGACCTGCGTACAACCGTGCGTGAGGCAGTTCATCGTGGCGAGCACTACGCCAAAGCAGTGGAACAGGGGCACACAGACGCAGAGTTTGTCGTCTTGCGTGAACTTCATGTGCTCACCCGTGAGGTAACCGTTGTTACTGATGCTGTGGTGCGTGAGCATTACGCCCTTGGGGAAACCTGTTGTACCCGAGGTGTACTGCATGTTGACCACGTCGTGGCAGGTTACTTTCTGCTTTGCCACAGCAAGTTCTTCGTCATCAATATTGCTACCGAGGAGGAGGATTTCTGCGGTGTTGTACATACCACGGTATTTCTCCTGCCCGATATAGATGACGTTCTTCATCTGGGGCAACGTCTTGCTCTTGAGGTAGCCGCGCTGGCAAGTGCGGAGTTCGGGGAGGATGTCGTAAACCATGTTCACGAAGTCGTCATTCCCGCGGTCGCCATTCACAATGCAGAGCGTATGCATGTCGGAGTTCTGACATACATACTCCAACTCCGCACGCTTATAGTTGGTGTTTACTGTTACGGCAACGGCGCCAATTTTGGCACAGGCATAAAGGAAGGTCAACCAATCGGGCACATTCCCCGCCCAGATGCCTACGTGCGTGCCTTTCTCCACACCAATGGAGAGCAAGCCCTTTGCCATATTATCGACGCGCTCATTAAACTGCTTCCACGTGAAGCGCAAATTGCGGTCGGAGTAAACAATATATTCTTTATCCGGTGTGGTAGCAGCCCAATGCTCCACCCATTCACCGAGGGTTCTGTTGAAGAGAGTCATGTTAGTTTAGTTTGAGGTTGTGAGGTTATGAGGTTGTAAGGTTGTGAGGGGCTATCCAGTCTGAATAAACCATTGGATATTTAAGTCACCGCCTAACCGGACGGTCCTAAAAACCTAATAACCTTAAAGCGGAGCGACCTTATAACCTAAATCGGCGTATACACCACCGCCAAAATCTTTGCCGCCTGCCCTTCGTAACCGTGAACGTGGTGGGGCACAATGCAGTCGTAATAGATGGTGTCGCCAGCCTCAATGACGTACTTCTTCTTGCCGTGCGCCACTTCCACCGTGCCTTCCATGACGAAGATAAACTCTTCGCCTTCGTGAGAAGAAAGGACGTAGTCAAGGTTCTCCGTGTTGTCAATGTCAATGATAAAGGGTTCCATGTGGCGGTCTGCCTTTGACTTTGACAAGGCACGGTAATGCATGTGCGTACGTGCATCCATGGAGTTGTTGGAGAAACTAATGGTGTCGCTCGTTTCTTGCTTGCGACACACTACAGCACCGTGGTCGTCCTGATCGTCCAAGAAGGTGCCGAGGCGCACACCCAAAGCACGCGCAATCTTAATCAGCGGCGCCAACGAGGGAATGTCAATATTATCTTCAATACGCGCAATCTGCTCTTCTGCCAACCCTGTGCGCTCTGCGAGTTCTGCCACGCTGATTTCGCGGGTTTCACGAAGCGCCTTAATCTTTGCGCCAACAATCTTTGTGCTATCCATAGTTTTGTGTTTATAAAGTAAACGAGTAGACAAGTAAACAAGTAAACGAGAGAGTCACAGACGAGCAATGAGCGTTTATCACACCAACCATCTCGTTCACTCGTCTCGTAAAAACTTGTCTACTAAAACAAGTCTTATCGTGTTATTTTGTTAAGAGATTAGCAAAAGTACAAATAATTTGTTAATGACCTAATGTTTTTGGTAATAAAAAAGGCACACCCCAAGGATGCGCCTAATTTTATACCTAAAGAAGGGTTTCAATAGCGTTTGTTGTAACCCGAATGGAGTGTCCAATTACGGATGATGCCACGAAGCAAGAGACTATAGGGTTGGTAGAAGAAGCATCCTGTTACTATCATATATGCCAAGGTGTATAAAGTTTCCAGGAAGTCCTCATCATCATTTTCGCAATAAATTGATTTTAATATAAGCATCGTTTTTCCCCATACATAACATGCCATGGCGCCCAATAAAAATATAGCAACAAGATAAAAACAGAGGTGCAGTTTATTCTTAATAGCAACTCCTTGAAGCAGCGTGGTCGTGCCCATTTTCATAAATGCCAATACGATTCCCAGAACCAAACAGAAGATACATAAGAGTATTTCAAACCCACCCCCTTCGTAAAAGTATTGACACAATCCTCCAAAGATACAAAAGATGCACGCCACAATCATGTAGCTATTCATGGGATGCTGCTCGCCATAAGTGCGAACGCCCAACCTTAATCGGTGTAGTTTTCCCCCTCTTGCCATATTGTTTATTTTGATTGTGGGTAATGTGGATAAAAAAGGAAAGGCGCACATTGCCGTACGCCTTCCGTGGGATTCCCATGCGGGATTACTTTGTCAAATATTCAGTAACGTTCTTCTCAATACGTGCAGCGAGATCTTCGCCATCTTCCTTTACGAATGCTTCACCGGTGATGCGTTCGTAGAGTTCCATGTAACGTTCAGAGATGCTCTTCACGATTTCAGCAGTCATTTCGGGCACCTGCTGACCTTCCTTACCCTGGAAACCGTTGTCCATCAACCATTCGCGCACAAATTCTTTAGAAAGTTGCTTCTGGGGTTCGCCTGCTTCGAAGCGTTCCTGATAACCTTCAGCATAGAAGTAACGACTTGAGTCGGGCGTATGGATTTCGTCCATGAGGTAGATCGTACCGTTGTGCTTACCAAATTCATACTTGGTATCCACGAGAATCAATCCGCGCTCAGCAGCGATTTCAGAACCGCGTTGGAAGAGCGCGAGGGTGTACTTCTCAAGGAGTTCGTATTCTTCGGGAGTAGCCAAACCCTGTGCCAAGATTTCTTCCTTTGAAATATCCGCATCGTGCTCACCGATTTCTGCCTTTGTAGTGGGGGTGATGATGGGTGTGGGGAACTTCTGATTTTCCTTCATGCCTTCGGGAAGACGTACGCCACAGATTTCGCGCACACCGCTCTTGTAAGCACGCCAAGCCGAACCGCAGAGGTAGCCACGCACAATCATTTCAACGGCAAAGCCTTCGCAACGAACGCCTACTGTTACCATGGGGTCGGGAGTAGCCATCTTCCAGTTGGGACAAATGTCTGCAGTAGCGTCAAGGAACTTTGCAGCAATCTGGTTCAACATCTGCCCCTTGTAAGGAATACCTTCGGGAAGCACTACGTCGAACGCAGAAATTCTGTCACTTGCTACCATCACCAACTTATCGCCAACGCTATATACGTCGCGAACTTTACCGTGATACACTGCTGTTTGACCAGGGAAATTAAAGTCTGTCTTTGTTAATGCACTCATAATTGTTGAGGTTATAAGGTTTTGAGATTTTGAGGTTTTAAGAACGAGGTTATAAGGGGTTGAGGTCAACGGTCAATAGTCAACGGTCAACAGCCCCATCCGGATGGTAGTCCGTTGTCCGTTGTCTGTTGTCTATCGTCTGTTGTCTATCGTCCGTTGTCCGTTGTCAACAGACTATTGTCTGTCGCCTGCTCGTAGGCTTCCACGATGCGGGTCACCAACTTGTGGCGCACAATGTCGCGCTTGTCCATTTCGATGAAGGCAATGCCATTCACGTCCTTCAGGATGCGCTGTGCTTCAATGAGTCCCGACTTCTGCGAGGGGGGAAGGTCTATCTGTGTGCGGTCGCCCGTAACAATCATCTTCGTATTCCACCCCATGCGCGTGAGGAACATTTTGATTTGTGCCGAACTCGTATTCTGCGCTTCGTCAAGGATAACAACCGCATCGTTCAAGGTGCGTCCGCGCATAAAAGCGAGTGGTGCAATCTGGATGATATTGCTCTCCATATACTCCTGCAACTTTGCTGCGGGAATCATCTCTTGAAGGGCATCGTAAAGGGGTTGCAGGTATGGGTCAATCTTATCCTTCATATCGCCAGGGAGAAATCCGAGTTTCTCACCTGCTTCTACGGCAGGGCGACTCAAGATGATTTTCTTCACTTCCTTATTCTTCAACGCGCGCACGGCAAGGGCGATGGCGGTGTAGGTCTTACCCGAACCCGCAGGTCCGATGGCGAAGAGCATGTCGTGCTTGGCATAAGCTTCGACCAAGCGGCGCTGATTTTCAGAACGCGCCGTGATGGGTTTGCCTCCCGTGCTGTAAACGATCACGCCCTCCTGGTGTTGCTTCTGTGTCTTGCCACGCTTAATGATATTGAGAATGTCTTCCTCCGTGAGTTGGTTAAACTTCACACAATGCGCTTCCAGCAAACGGAAAAGGTCCTCAAAGTCTGCCATCTCCTCTTCGGAGCACATCACTTTGACGACATTATCGCGCGCAACGATACGCAGTTTCGGGCAAAGCGCCTTCAACATTCGCAGGTTGGCATTGTTTGCCCCATAGAAAATTACGGGGTCAGCCTCTTCTAAAATAAAATGTTTTTCAATCACACTGCAAAATTAAACATTCCTATGATATATTTTTAGTAATTTTGCGGGGAATTACGAATCAGACCTATGCCCTTACCTATAAAATTCAAAAAAATACATTTTCTAGCCCTCTTTTTTACGATCGTGGGCATTCTTTTCGTGGTGAGATTGGTGCTCCCCGAACATACGGCAGTTTATACTGAAACCTCGGACGTACAACTTCTTGCGCAGGGGGATATAACACTTGAGAACGACACTATCTCCTCCGTTGCAGAGGAGTTGAGCGACGAAATCGGGGATGAAGAGACAGCGACCTCCACAACGGACTCACTGGGTGTTATTGACTTCAATAACCCTGAAGAAGTCAACCGCATACTGGCACACAGCAAGAAGGTGGATGCCATCTACCAACAACCTCGTGCCAAAATAAAACTTGTGGACTTCCGCGGGCGCCCAGTGAAGAATAAGATTAAGGGAACCTCAAGTTATGTGCGTCTGTTCAACGACCTCAACGATGTGCAAATAGCTACAGCATCACG
Source organism: Alloprevotella sp. (assembly GCA_045126825.1). Classification (GTDB taxonomy): domain Bacteria; phylum Bacteroidota; class Bacteroidia; order Bacteroidales; family Bacteroidaceae; genus Alloprevotella. The sequence goes on along the minus strand of JBGVPF010000049.1, from coordinate 37,274 downwards.
AGTGGGGATTAACCGCATTGCTGACCGCGAGACTGCAGCACAGAGTAAAGACAGTTTGGTGTATGTCGGCGACAACCCTTATTACGATGTGAAGAAACTCACCCACTCCATCCCCTACCTCGTGCCTCGTGCGGCTGTGTGCCTGGAAGAAATTGCACGCGCCTTCATGGACTCTTGCGTGACCAAGGGACTCCCCATGCATAAGGTGGTCCTTACTTCAGTGCTTCGCACAGAAAAGGATGTCAAAAGACTGCGCCGCGTCAATGCAAATGCAAGTCAAAACAGTTGCCACCAACACGGCACAACCTTCGACATTAGCTACAACCATTTCGTCATGGTGCAAGACCCCAATGCTGCACCTAAACCCGCAATCCCCGCCAACCGTCTAAAACAAATATTGGCAGAGGTTTTGAGAGACCAGCGAGATATGGGTACCTGTTTTGTAAAATACGAATACCGCCGCAGTGCCTGTTTCCACATTACAGCAAGATAACCCCCTGAAACGGCTTTTTATTTAAGAGGCGCATAGTGACTATGAAACCAATAGTCATTATGCGCCTCTTTTTTTACACTACATAACACCTAACTCTTGCCTCACAAAATCCATAATTTCATCCTCCTGCTCGGGATGAAACCAATGAATCGCATCATCCTTCTTAAACCAAGTCATTTGCTTCTTTGCATAAACTCGAGTGTTTTTACGAAGACGATCCAGTGCAAAATCCAGTTTCCATTCGCCGTCAAGCACCTGAAGCAATTCCTTTACACCAACCGTGTTCAACGAATTCTCTTCCCGGAAGGGCATCACACGGCGCACTTCTTCCAAAGCCCCCTGCTCCACCATCTGCGTCACACGACGGTTGATGCGGTCGAAAAGTTCTTCGCGCTCGCGCTGGAGTCCGATTTTAAGGATGCGGAAGGGACGTTCCTTCTTCCTACGCACGCGGAAGGAGGTATAGGTTGTTCCCGTCATGTAGCAAATCTCCAGTGCATGAATCACGCGCTTGGGATTGCGAATGTCACACTGCGCATAATATTCAGGGTCGAGCAAACGAAGTTCGCTCGCCAACGTTTCAAGCCCCTCCTGCTGGTAACGCTCCATAATCAACGTGCGTGTAGCTTCGTCTACCGTAGGAATATCGTCGATACCATCGCAAACAGCATCAATATACATCATGGAACCGCCTGTAATCAGCGCAACATCGCGATGCTTGAAATGCTCTTCAAGCAGCGCAACGACTTCTTCCTCATAACGGGCGGCACTATAATAATCTGTCAGGGACAGCGTCCCCACAAAATGGTGGGGCACACGGGCACGTTCCTCAGCTGTAGGCGCTGCCGTGATGATGGGAATATCTTTATAGAGCTGTCGAGAGTCTGCACTGATAATGGGACAATCAAAAGTTTCGGCAAGGCGCAAACTTAAGGCTGTTTTCCCTACAGCTGTGGGACCGAGCAGGACAATAAGAGTTTTTTGCATAAAAGCATCGTATTTTATTTGCTGAAAGAAACTAAAAAGGCGTGTCAGGACCATCATCTTGACACGCCTAAAATATATTCTTTACGGGTTATGCTACCTACTTCACGATGGGGCTAATATTCTGTGCCGTCAGAGATTTCAAAACCTTCAAGATCGAGTTCGTCATCGTTAAAGAGGTCGTCACCATCTCCATAGAGTCCATATTCGTCATCAATAACTCCAGCACCGCCTGCGGCACCTGCCTTCGTGATTTTCTCTACAAAAGGATCTTCAAAATCAAGCAACTGCTGGGGGGCTTCACCCTTGGCACGAATCACTTCAGGCGCCGAAAGGTGCTCGCCTGGAATGAGTTCCTTCACATCAAGGAAGAATGAGCGTTCTGCATAGGGGTCGAAAACGAACTCAAAATGTTGACCTTCGTCCTCAATAAAGTCAGAGAGCGGTGTTTCTTCCATCAAGTAAACATCTTCCGACATGTCCTCGTCAAAAACATCCTCACGCGTGATTTGCTCGTGGCGTTCCCACTCTTCGTCACACACATAAAACTCCGTCATCTGATCGTCGGGATAACCGCACGACTGGAGGATGGCCTTGCAAAGGTCAAGGAAGTTTGCGTCGCTATCTATTTTCAGTTCACGGAGGAAACCTTCTACCTCGTCACTGATAAATTTAATTCTGTATAACATATTCGTGCTACTAATAGACTACTTGATTACGCCGCGCTGCGAAGATTCGAAGAAGGAAATGATGTAGTCAACTTCCTTACACTGGGGCACTTCTTCACGCACCTTCTGAAGGCGTTCCTTCATGAGGCCCTTTTCATTGTAGATGATGCGGTAAGCATTGTGAATGTTGTCAATCACCTCGGGAGCAAAACCGCGGCGACGGAGTCCGACGATGTTCAAACCGCAATAAGCTACGGGCTCACGACCTGCGATAATGAAGGGAGGAATGTCCTGCGAAGTGCGTGTACCTCCGCCCACCATAACATAACCACCGATGCGGCAGAACTGGTGTACGAGCGTCGTAGAACTTACAATAGCGCAGTCGTCAACGATTACCTCACCAGCGAGTTTTGTTTGGTTACCGATGATGCAATAGTTGTTGATAATTACATCGTGACCTGCATGCATACCTTCCATAAGGAGGTTGTTGTTGCCCACAACGGTCTTGCCTTTCGCGGCAGTACCACGGTTGATGGTAACATTCTCACGAATGGTATTGTTGTCACCAATCTCTGCAGTAGTTTCCTCGCCTTGGAACTTCAAGTCCTGAGGCACAGCACCAATTACGGCACCGGGGAAAACAGTGTTGTTATTGCCCATACGCGTACCGTAAAGCAAGGTAACACCATTCATCAACTTATTGTTATCTCCGATAACTACATTCTTATCGATGTAGCAGAAAGGACCAATTTCGCAATTTGCTCCAATGACTGCCTCAGGGTGGATGTATGCTAAGGGACTAATCATAATAGTTCAGGGGTTAAGAAATGTCTTAATAATCTTTTTGTGTTTGCTCCTTTTGAAGGGGCTAATTATTCTTTGTCTTTTGCCAATTGTGCCGTAAAGGTGGCTTCCATTACGCAGTTGTCACCCACAAAAGCAAAACCACGCATCGACGCAATGCCACGACGGATGGGCGTAATGAGACGCACGAGGAAAATAAGGGTATCACCAGGCACGACCTTCTGACGGAATTTCACATCGTCGATACGAAGGAAATACGTGGTGTATTTTTCAGGATCGGGAAGCCCGTTGAGTACGAACAATCCGCCACATTGTGCCAACGCTTCAATTTGAAGCACGCCAGGCATTACGGGATTGCCGGGGAAGTGTCCCTGGAAGAAGGCTTCGTTAGAGGTTACATTCTTCACACCTACGATTTGCTTCTTCGTAATTTCGATAACCTTATCCACCAACTGCATGGGATAGCGGTGAGGAAGGAGGCGCTGAATATCGTTGATGTTCAAAACAGGTTCCTTATTAGGATTGTAAGAAGGCGCCTGCACTTCGTTTTGCTTAATCTCCTTGCGGAGCTGACGGGCAAACTTATTGTTGATGGTATGTCCGGGGCGTGTGGCAATGATACGTCCCTTAATCGGACGACCAATGAGCGCGAGGTCACCAATAATGTCAAGCAACTTGTGGCGAGCGGGTTCGTTGGGCCATACGAGGGGACGCGTCTGCAAATATCCCAACTGCGTAGCATCACGATGCTCTACCTTGAGGGAGTCTGCCAACTGGTCGAGTGCAGCCTGCTCCATCTGGCGTTCGTAAATAACGATGGCGTTCTGAAGGTCGCCTCCCTTAATCAAACCGGCGGCAAGAAGGGGCTGGATTTCGCGAACGAAAACGAATGTACGCGCAGAAGCGACTTCGTCTGCGAACTTTGACATATCGTCAAGGGTGGCAAACTGACTGCTCAAGAATTGAGAGTCAAACGAAATCATTGATGTGATAGAGAACTGCTCATCGGGTAAAAGCGTAATCTGAGAACCCGTTGCTGGGTCGTTAAATTCCACCTTACGCTTGATGACGTAGTAGTCCTTATCCGCTTCCTGTTCTTCAATGCCCACACGCTTGATGTTTTCAACGTAGTAAATAGAACTACCATCGAGAATGGGGAATTCAGGACCGTCAACCTGAATCAAACAGTTGTCAATGCCAAAAGCGTAAAGGGCAGCCATACCATGCTCAATGGTTGAGCAACGCGCCTCTCCCTTTGCGACAACCGTACCACGACTGGTGTCGATAACATTTTCGGCTACTGCATCAATAATAGGTTGACCTTCGAGGTCGACACGCTGAATCTTATAACCGTGTCCCTCGGGAGCGGGGTTGAACGTCACGGTAAGTTTCAACCCTGTATGGAGTCCGATACCAGAGAGCGAGAAACTCTCTTTGAGTGTCTTTTGTTTCATAGTTATACTTGCTATGTTATAGGGACTATAGAGTTTATAGGGGCAACAGATGCTAATGGAACGATAGGCCTATTGGCACTATAAACCTTACAGGAACTATAATTCTGTTACTTCTGCAGTTGCGCCTTAAGTTCTTCCACCTGCTTTTTCAAGTCATTCAATTCGCTATACATTTCAGGGAGACGCTTAAAGACTACGCTGGAACGCATGAATGCCTTGGCATCAATAGCGGGTGAACCTTGGATGGTTTGACCAGGTTTCTTCACACTGCCAGCAATACCTGTCTGGGCGCCAGAAAGCGTACGGTCGGCAATGGTTGCGTGGCCAGCAATACCCACCTGACCTCCGAACATACACCACTCACCAATCTTTGTACTTCCGGCAACACCGACTTGCGCAGACATTACTGTGTGGCTACCGACTTCTACATTGTGAGCAATTTGTACCATGTTGTCAAGTTTCACACCGCGACGCACGTAAGTGCTACCCATAGTAGAACGGTCAACGCAGGCATTGGCACCAATTTCTACATCGTCCTCAATAGTTACGATACCAATTTGAGGAATCTTTTCATACCCATTGGGAGAGGGCGCAAAACCGAAACCATCGGCACCAATAACGCAACCTGAATGAAGGATGACGCGGTTACCGACTACACAATCATGGTAAATGCTAACATTGGGGTAAAGAATGCAGTTCTCCCCAACCTTTGCGCGTTCTTCAACCACGGCATGAGGATAAAGCTGGGTTCCTGCACCGATTTCAGCGCCATCACCAACATAGGCAAAGGGACCTACATAGCAATCCTCAGCTACTTTTGCAGACTCAGCCACAAAAGCGAGGGGATGAATGCCCGAACGCTTACCCTTAAACTGTTCGTAAAGCGTAAGCAACTTAGCTATAGCTTCGTAAGCGTTAGGAACGCGCACGAGGGTGGCTGTATATTCTTTCTCTGGCGTGAAATCGTTGTTGACAAGCACGACGCTTGACTTCGTTTCGTAGAGATAATGGGCATATTTAGGATTTGCGAGGAAGGAAATTGCGCCTTCAACGCCTTCTTCAATCTTAGCAAAAGTCTTTACAGCGGCATCGGGATTACCATCAACCGTGCCTTGCAGATAGGTTGCAATCTGTTGAGCTGAAAATTCCATAGAGTCTGTTGAGATGTTATTATTAGGCCGCTGAACTAACTTTAAAACAACACCTTTTTACACATGGAGAACATTATTTCCCCTTCCCAAAAGGTGATTTCACGTAAGCATACGACCACTTTACCTCGCAAATATCGTAAATTCTAACGAAACTACCACACATGCCTCCCGTTTTTTTTAACCTATCATAACAAAATAGGACATAACGTTAAGAAATGAATAGGTGTAACAAGCAAAAAAGCGAGGACAACCTTACTTGTTGCCCTCGCTAAATTATCATAGTCGGTTAGTAAATCGGATTGGGTAGATACCAATTACTTTGGTTCTTCAAGAGTTCGTAGAGGTAAGTGTTCTTAGTGCCTGCAGGCGCTACCACATTACCATTCGCATCTACGGTCTCTGCATAAGGAGCCTGGTAAACGGAACGATTAGCAATCATATTTGCGAACCATTCTACACCGTCAACAACACCTGCCTGCTGCTTATGGCGTGCCATACGCATAAGGTCGAAGTAACGATAACCTTCAAATGCTGTTTCAAGTGCCATTTCGTCAGCGATAAGTGTTTCTACCGCTTCTACTTCGAGAGGATTAACAGGCTTAGTAGGACGAATGGTATCTGTTGTTACAGCTACAAATACGGTGTCAAGGTAAGTAACTGTAGGACCTGCCTGAGGAGCAGCCTTCTTCGTAGGAGCCACTTCTGAGAGTCCCATAGCAGCGATACGCTGGGGTACTACTACATTGTAAGTATACACAGTGTCGAAGTCTGTTGACTGACCGCAACCGAGAGCGTGGATACCTGCAGAGTTAGCCCACTTTTCGTCGTTGAAGTTAAGGAAGGGCTTATCCTGAGCACGGAGCAACTCGTCGGGAGAGATAGAGAGGTTGTGAGTACCTTCGAGCACAGTATCAATGCGAACAACCAACTTACGGAACTGGAACAAAGTATCGTTGCTTACTGAGTCAGCACGAGGAGTTTCAAGTTCTTCATAAGTTTCCTTACCTGTCAAGTCGGGGAAGTAGGTATAGTTCAAACCATCGCGGAGGATTGCAAACGCGTGACCGGGGAAACCAGCACGGTTGATTGCTTCAGCGAAACGGAGGTATACCTGACGCTTGCGGTAAACATTGATTGCATACTTAAAGGTGAATGCGCCACTAACCTGACCATCTTGATTGATCATGTCACCCACACCAAACTTATGGATAAAGCGGGGTTTACCATCTTCAGCTGTTTGGTACAAAGGTGCAGTAGCATTCAAACGACCATCGCCTTCCTTGTAATATTCAGGTTCTGCGAAATCACCTTCAACCTTAGAATCTGCGTCGTATGAAACGAAAGTCTGAGCCTTATTAAGCGCGATGTAACGCTGTGAAGGACCAATCTGACGCATCTTCGCATTGGGATAGAGTGTAATTTCACCGTTTGTTGTACCTGAACCTGATGTTGAGTTGTATGAACTTGTTTCAAAACCATACAAGTTTGCAATCTGTGTCAACACACGACCAAAACTACTATTGGCAGCAGAGGGTACAAGTGTTACCGTTTCGTTTGCTGCATTGCTATAGTCAAGGAGGTTATTGTACCAGTTCTTGGTGTTGTCCCAAACGAGGCGCTTTTCATCGTTGAACTTGGGGAATCTTGCTGTTACAGAGTGTGAACCCTTCACAGCAGCTGTAGCCTTTTCTTCCAACCATGTGTAATAGTACATCGCAGCCTTTTCGTAATCCGTAACACCGTTACCACGGAGGAGGTAGAGATCACCCAATACGAGATCAGAGGGGAAGAGCATCAACTTATGAGTAATGTTGAGACCGCTCTTACCAGTATTGAACTGACCATAATCGGGGAATCCATAGAGCTTTTCAAACTGTGCAGCGAGAAGCAATGTGGGTTCGAGCAAATCGATGAGGTTATCAGGTGTTGCCCATCCTTCTGCAGGATTTACTTCCCAACCTGTATTCGCATTGTCTACAGGCACAGTGATGAAGGGAACACGACCATAGTTCTGAACCAACTGCATGTAGGTCCATGCACGTACCATGTGAACCTGTGCGATTTCCTTACGCATATACAAGATGTCGTTCTTGATAGCGTTAGAATCGGCCTTCGCAAGATAGAAGTTACACTGGTTAATGACCTTGTAATAAGCAGCACGATTCAACAAGGCTGACTCACCATCCGTCAAGGAAGCATCAAAACGTGCGATGCGCGCAACTGAGTCAGAACTGTACATGGTAGTATCGGCAAGGTCAGCACGAATTTCATTCAAGATGACATTCTGCTCAACCAAGTCCTGCACATTGCGCATGATTCCGAGATAGAAGTTTACCGTATCCTTACCATTGAATTCTTCGGTATAGCGTTCCATATCAGGAGTCAGCATATCTTCACAAGAAGTGGTGATCACACCAAAACCTGCAAGGAAGACAAAGAGACTTACTATTGATTTTTTCATTGTTGTGGTTGTTTTATGGTGCAGTGAAAGGGAGAGGGAGTGCTGGGCACTACCCTATTCCCATCACATTGCCAATTACGACTGATTACAAGTTAACTGTTATACCGAGATTAAAGTTGCGACCAGCAGAGAGGTAACCAGGGTCAATACCTTGGTAAAGAACACTATTACCTGCAGTTACTTCGGGATCAACACCTGTGTAGTCTGTAAGTGTAAATACGTTGTTCGCTTCACCCCAGATAGTAAGTCCCTGCAACCATGTGAGCGTGTTCACGGGGATCTTGTAAGTCAAACGAACCTTCTTCAACTTAAGGTATGAACCGTCTTCAATCCAACGATCAGAGAAACGTTCGTTGTTTACCCACATTACGTTGTCGGGAGACATTGCACGGGGAACGTCAGTAACCTGACCCTGGTAGCGCCAACGGTTGCAAACTGCTGTAGTCTGGTTCCAAACATTGTTACCATTTTCAAGCTGTGAGCGCTGATAGTTGAATACATCGTTGCCTACAGAATACTTGAAGTTGAGGTCCAAAGAGAGGCGCTTGTAAGTGAAGTTAGTATAGAAGCTACCGAATGCTTCGGGGTTGGGGTCACCAATAATCACCTGGTCTGCTTCGTTAATCCAACCGTCACCGTTCTGGTCTACGAAGTGAACGTCACCAGCACGGAAGTCACGTGAGGGATTCTGAGAAAGACCTGTAGGATACTTCAAACCGGCAGCCTGTGCATCTGCATCAGAGGCGAAGACGCCATTTGTCTGGTAACCGTAGAATACACCTGCAGCATAACCTACAGCAGTAAGCACGTTGTTGTTACCATAAACGCTTGAAGTGTAACCATTGATTACAGTAGGTTCGCCAACCTTGTTACCGTTTGCATCAAGTGCATAAGTTTCAATGCGGTTAGATTCGGGGAGCTTTTCAATCTTGTTCTTGTATGTACCTACAGAGAGACCAACCTGCCAACTGAAGTTCTTTGTCTTAGCCAAAAGAAGGTCAAGGTTTACATTTACACCCTTGTTGCTCAATTCACCATCGTTACCCCACATCATAGACATACCAGTGATATCGCTGACAGCCTTACGAGTCAAGAGGTTTGAAGTCTTTGAAGTATAAACTTCTGCACCGAGTACGAAGCGGTTGTTGAACATATTAACCTGAGCGCCCAAGTTGAAACGACGGTTAGTTTCCCACTGGATAGTAGGATTCTGAATGTTACCCAATACAAGTGCAGTAGCCTTATCCATGAACTTGATGTTCTGGAAGTAAGTACGGCTTGCGTAATAGTCAACATTGTCGTTACCGCTTTCTTCATAACCAGCGTTAATCTTCAAGTAATCCACGAAGGGAGCCGTGAACCAAGGTTCTGAAGAAATAACCCAAGCTGCCTGAACGCTGGGGAAGAGGCCCCAGTTCACACCAGCCAACTTAACACCATCTACTGTTTCGCGACCGAAACGGCTTGAAGATTCCATTGAAGTAGCAACACGGAGGAAATACTTGTTCTTCAAGTTGTAGTTAAGGTCTGCATAGTATGCGAGGTTAATCCAACTGTCATTTGTACCACCATAGTCCTTATACTGCAATGAGTAAGACATGTTAGGCATCTTATCGTTGTCATTGTTGTAACCCGTAATATAGCTGTCGCTATAAGAGTAAGATGACATACGGAAACCACCGAGGAGGTCAAATGCGTGAGCACCATACTGACGCTTCCATTGCAAACGGAAATCGTTGAAGAGTGTTGTTTCCTTAGCGAACTGAGTCTTCACAACGCTGGTTACACCACCAAGACCTTCAACTTCCTTTGTAGGAGTACCTGTGTTGGGAAGGTAGTACTTTTCATTGCTACGGTTCAAGAGGTAACTGAAACGGTCGCTGATAGTCCAGTACTTACCAATGCGGTACTTAGGAGCGAAATTAATGCTGAACTGAGTTTGTTCGTGATAGTTCTTGTTGTCACCATCACCATTCAAAAGAATCCAATAGGGGTTAGCCAAACCTTCGAAACCATAAGCAGAAGCGAAAGCCAAAGGATTGTTACCATCATTGTAGTTCTTACCAGCATATACATTAGAAGCATGACCAAGAACGAGCTTATTGAGATCATTGTCAAACTTCACAAAGTATTCGTAAGGACTTACGAAGGGATTCTGAATCAAACCAAGGACATTGGGAGAACTGATGTTACGAGAAGAATAATCTTCACCCCATCCATTATCACGGAGGTTATAAGCATTCTTCGTGTAAGCGATGTCAAACGCTGTAGTAAAGTTGCGGAACATTTCGATGTCCGTATTGAAGCGGATGTTCAAACGGTTGAAATCGGTCTGCTTCGCTGTAGCATCACTTTGAGTGAAACCCAAAGAGAGGTTGTACATCGCCACATCATCACCACCTTCTACACTTACCTTGTAGTTCTGTGTGTAACTGTCTTCATAAAGGTCTTTCTGCCAATCTGTTTCATTATGATACATATCGTAGAAGAGATATGAAGGGTCTTCATTCAAGAAACCATTCGTCGCTGTAGAGAGGTTCTTGGCATTTTCAGTAGTACCGAGGAATTCAGTAACATAGTTACGATACTGTCCTGCATTCATCATCTTGATTCGGTCAGGAGCCTGTTCGTAACCGCCGTAAGCACGCACCTTAATGCGAGTTGCCATGCTCTTACCACGACGTGTATCGATTTCGATGACACCATTACCACCCTTGGCACCATAAATTGCAGTACCATTTGTCAACACGCGTACATCAGCAATGTCTTCAGGGTCGATTACGCTGAACACGTTCGTGTAGAAACCATCGTGAAGCGTACCACGGTCGTACTGCATATCCCAAATAACACCATCCACTACGATGAGGGGCTGAGCGTTAGCATTCAATGAGTTCAAACCGTTGATAAACATTGCAGCACCCTGGGCGGGGACACCACCGCGAGAAATTGAGCGTACAGCACCATTGAGATAGGTTTCGATATCGTTTTCAACAGTCAACGCACTTGTTTCCTTGAGAGTGTATTCGTGCTTAAGATTGAGGTCTGTACCATCGTAATAGAGGTCCTTTACCAAACCGCTATAAAGGTAAGCATTCTGACCCGCTTCGCCCTTAATAGCTACCTGTGTAGCATTGTACTCATCAACACTCACATAAAGTGTTGTTACGAATTTGGGAACTTTAATAGTATAGTTACCCGCTTCGTCTGTCATTGCTGTGTATAAACGGTTGTTCAACGCCTGAACACGTACACCAGCCATAGGTTCCTTCGTAGCAGCGTCATAGACGGTACCCGAAATCTCTTTCATTTCATACTTAGGAGTTTCAACCTTTGCTTTTGCTTTAGGTTGAGCAGCAGTTTCCTCCTGAGCTGAGAGTGCGCAAGTTCCTGATAACATCAAGAGTCCGACAGAAGCGCGGAGAACACCTTGCATGAAATTGATATTTGTCTGTTTCATTTCTTCAGCATTTATTCGTTGGTACTGTCTTCTCTGTAGGGTTCAACAATAATCTTGTAAATATTTATCGCCAAACACTTGTACTTACCAGTGAAAAGGTCATACTGTTGAGGATCTTGAAGTGTAAATCTCAAGCGGGGGAATGAATTCACGCCACTGGGAAGACCTTCGTAAGAATAAGGGAGATCAAACTTTTCAAAGAGCGTAACCTTTTCGACGCGGTCACTGGGAGCGCTTATATCTGCCTCAGAACCCAATTTGTTATTCGCATCGTCATATACGTCAACGTCGAAAGAAAGTTGTTCTACATAAGGTTCCTGAGTGTCGGGATCCAACAATTCAATATCATCCATATTGTAGACGGTGGGCACGAAGATTGCACTAATCTTATATGAACCACTCATCAATGAAGGAAGTTGAACGTCGAATGACATAGCATTACCAGGTTCAGTCGCTACGATACGCGTATAAGACTTGACATCGAAACGGTCCTGGATTGAGTCGTTCTTTTCAAACGAACTAATGTTCAACTGAGCACCTCTACTGGGGTAACCGAGCACCGTAGGTGTTGTTTCACGACGCTTGATAAATGAATAACCCATTTCTGCATTATAAGCATCCACTTCGAAAATGTAACCATTTGAAGCCTTAACGGGAGTTACGTCAGCACCATTCGCACCCAAGAACAAGGGGTTCTTACCACCCTTATTAGAGTTGTAGAAGGTGTTCCAGTTCGTTGAGTTCACGGAGTCGTTATACAAACAGTAATCAATGATAGATGCTGAATCTGAAGGATTAACAGAAGCACCCATTACTGAAGGAGTGAAGAACATTGAAGACAAAAGCAACTTTTGCGCATTCAAATTAGTCAACGAGTCAATTTCCTGAGCTGTAGCAAACTTATGAGCCTGTTGGTCCTTAAAGCCCCAATCATAACCAGACCAGTTGTAGTTGTAAGAACTCTTATAGTTATAAAGACTCTTTACCTTTTCCAAAGCTTCTGCATAAGCAGCATTAGTGGGAATAACGGCTACATAAACAGAGTCTTCGTTCTTAATTTTAGCACCAGCCTGATTCAAAAGGTAATTCGTATTTGTGTAAACAGAGTCTACATACTCCATCTTACCTTCGTTATTCATGGCACCTTCGGTTGACTGACCAGGGTTGAAGCTTGTCACGTCAAACTCACGACTGCTGAACACGGCATAAACTTCTGAGAGTTCAGGCGCTGCAGACAAATAGTCGAAGATGTTGAACGCGTAAACCGAGGGTGAAGTAAGTACGTGAAGCGTACCATTAGAAGAGGGCATAGACTGCATTTCTTCTGAAAGAGCAATACCATCAAAGGTACCAGCTACAGCATCATATACCACATACTTGGCATTAAGCATGCGAACGCGCTTGTCTTCGCCTTGAGTTTCGTGATTAAAACGAGCAATGTGCTGTGCTACAAACTGAGACGCAAAGTTATATTCAGCCTTTGTTGCCGCCTTACGGTCGGTAGCATACATTTCTTTGATAGACTGCAACTGCGCGAGTTTCTCTTCCACATCAAAGCTACCATTAACAGGCGCCCATACGGTAAGAGATTGTGGAGAATTCAAGTATTCCGCATAGGTCATCTTGGGTGCTCCACTGGCAGCAGGATAGTCCATATCGTTCTTGAGGAAAGAAGTTGCGCTCAAGACGCTTGCAAAATCAGAGAGTTGCTCATTCTCCTGAATATTTTGCCACAAGGTCTTACCTTCCGTTTCACCGACAGATACAACGTCGTAGTGGTCATCAGCACAAGAAGCGACGCCCATTGCGGTAATAGCGAAAAGCAAACTTCCCTTGAACCAGTTTTTATATGAATTATTCATACGATTGTTCTTGTTAAATTCCAAAGTTTCTATGAAGAGGGGGCACATCCCACACAGGACGGAGGGATGTGCTCCGCGTCTTAGCGTTTTTTACCAGATGTCTTCAACTTCAGCACCGTTGTAAACTTCCTTGGGTACAATTTCAATGAAGTCAACATACAACTGAGCGTCGAGTTTCTTAAGCGCAGACTTATAACGCAAGTAATAAGTTGTTCCAGGTTCCATGCGCTGGCGCGTAACAATACGACGAAGACCAGGAGTTGAGGGACTGGTGTTTCTCACAGGTTCCAAGCCCTTTGAACCAGTAGTCGTAATCATATTGGGTGCCTTCATGTAACCTTGGTTACGCAAGTTCTTGTCGTTTTCAATGTTTGTCTGAACATCGTCTTCTATATCGGCAACCCAAGGAATTGCGGGATTGTTCGTACAAGACTGACGCATATCATAAGGCAAACCTGCGGGCATCAAGCGATCGGGGTCAGTACCGAAATACATCTGTGCCATACCGCGGAGGGTATTGTGTGAAGCATAAATACGAACTTCGTATTCATTTGCTACGGGCACGGGGGGTAATTTCATTGTAAAGTCATAAAGACCTGTAACCATGAATTCATCGCCTTGATAATCCTTCCAAGAACCACCTACCTTTGAATAAGCAACATGCAAATAACTAATCTTCGTATCTGTAGTTACACGCACCAAATTGTCAAAGTACGTTTCACGCTCTGAAATTTGGGGGAAATGCATATAGTCACCACCACGATAGTTATTAGATGTCAACTCGTGAAGGATTGTTGTGAAATCAATACGGAGGCGTTCCTTACCCATGATTTGACGTTCTCTATCACCGAATATAAGCATATCTGTGATAGGATATACATAACCATTACAGGGAGACAACGCTTGTGCTTCAAGCACTTCAACACCTTCGTTCAAAACGGAAGCCACATCATACTTGTCATAGAAACCATCTTCGTATGTACAGAAACGGTTCAAGTACACGGGATGTTCCATACCTGGTTCGCCAGCATCACCCTTTTGAAGCACTTTCAAGAGGTGACGCGTTTCACCAACGGTAGTATAGTAATCCCAAACGTCAACAGGCATGCTGGATGTTTGAGGATTCTTCACGTCTGCACCATAGTCATAACGGTACTCGTTACAGTGCATCACAAACTTACCAGGAGCTAACTTACCGTGAATGAAGTGATATTGCACGAACTTATAAAGTGCGTTATTGGGATTTGTTAAATCATCACCGACAGCACCATAAGCTGTTACAATTTCAGGGATCTGCTTTACAGCAGCAATAACTTCGTCAGCATTGAGAATATTTCCATCCTCGTCAAGATCCAAAGCAGGAACACCCTTGCTGTGGAAAATAGAGTCGGGTTCTACAAAACCTGTGAAAGCGATATAACGCTTCATAGGAATTGATGCATCACCAACACCAGGGATGTTAATCTTTTCTGCATGCTCAACTTCTTCGTACCCCTTGTCTCTTTCTGCAACGAGGTGAGCAGAGAGACCAGTCTTCTCAAGCAACAATCCCATGATCTTCATGTTAGAACTGTTCTTAAGAACCTGAGGAACATTGTCTGTTGTAGGAGCAATAACTTCACTTACCACATGAAGCATACCGTTCGACGCTTCCTGGTCGGGAATAATCACGCAAGAGTTTGCATCAATCTTATGGTAAACGGGATAATAAGTATAAACAGTATCACCATTCTCCATAACGGGGAGTTCTGTGAGTTCATCATACTTCACACGTCTAACGGTGTCGTCGATTTCTTCACAAGTGAGCAAACGGTCGTAGAAATTTGAAAGGTTGAAGGCTGAACGTTCAGGGAATTCTGTTGATTCGTATGCGCTCTGCTCAACATTATCAATAACACAACTATAAGCAACCAACTGTGCCTGTTCGTCGGTCATTTCGTTGATATCGTTCAACTTCAACTTACGCAAGTATGCCTCAACAGCAACATTGTCGGGCACAAACACCGTATAATTACCGCGCGCAGAAAGTACACTGTAAATTGAAGAACCATCAGCACGACCCAAACGCACGCGCTTGAAGAGGTCACGCGCTAACGATAGGTTTTTATCGTCATCAAGAATGTCTGCCAACGTCTGCTCTTTCTTGATTGCAAAGTTGGAGTCATCAATTTCTTCCTTACAACTACTTACCACAAAGGGAGCGAGTATGCCACAAGCAATGAGCGCTACCTTGGTAATGTTCTTGCAAAAGATTTGATATCTATTCATAATCATATTTTCAAGAATTTCAGTAGGCAGTGGCGGATGTTTCACCGCCAATGCTACTTTACATTACTTACTATAACGCTCCCAAACGGGATTCTGAACCAAGGCACCACCATTCTCAACGCCTGCAATCTTCATTTCTTCAGCATATACAGGATTGTAGAACGAGAGAAGCTTCTTCAAACGATTCTTCACAATAGTTGTCGCAGACATGTATGAAGACAACACATTTTCTGTAGAGTTGTCGTATTCTGCCTGACGCACGAGGTCGTACCAACGCTTACCTTCAGCTACAAACTCACGCTGACGTTCGTTGTAAACGAGTGTAAGAAGATCGGCACCAGTCTTACCAAAAGGATAACCAGCAGAAAGACGATCTGACTTGTTAATAGCACCAGCATTTTCAGCGAAGTCAGGATTCAACAATGTGGGGTTGCTACGCTTAAACAAAGCATTCACAAGGTCAAAGGCCTGCATCACCAACTTCTGGTTAGCATTTGACAAATTCTGACGGTTCACAGCATCTGTTGCTTCTGCATCTGGCTTTGAAACTGTTACACCTGAATGCAAACGTGCGATGGCTTCTGCCTTGATCAACATGATATCTGCAGCACGATACACAGGCCAGTTAGCATCCATATTGCTTGCTTCACGATACTGATATTCAGCGCCGAGCGTCATATCTGTGCGGTCATGGTAATTGATATTACGAGCCACATTCTTAACTACGGCATACGCACCTGTTGTACTATTAGGTTCAAACTTAATAGTTGAGAGGAAGCGGTTGTCGGTCATACCAAAACCCTTTTCAGGATCGTAGTTTGAACGACCTGAAATCAAGACGTTACCCGCTACGAGAGAAGAAGTTGACAAGTTACTTGAATAAGAAGACAAGAAGTTTTGGTAAGTTGTATTCTTATTGTTGGTACCATCAAACTGAAGTTCAAATACAGACTCGTAACGTGAGTTCTTATATCCGAAGATTTCATCGTAAACCACATCGCCCATGCTGTATACTTCGGGAGTGGTCAACCAATCAATAGTCAAGTGGTCCTTAACAGTATTTGACTGTGTGGGATTTTCCAAATTATCTTCGTCGTAAGTCTTCTGAATGTCATTCAAGACATAGTCAGCATGTTCAATAGCCTTGTTCAAGCAGTGTGTGATTTGGTTGCTCGCATCTGCGATGCTATCACCCTTGGCATTTGAAGAACGAAGCATACAACTGCGCCACAAGTACATATCTGCCATCAAAGCATGGATACTACGCTTACCGAAACGACCCTTATTGTTCTGATCAGAACCGTAGTTTTCAGCAGCCTTACCTACAGTAGCTTCAAGATCAACGAGGAGAGAGTCAAGAATCATCACACCCTTTGTCTGAGGTGTATTCGCTCTTCTCGCTTCAGCATCAGTAGAAATAGACTCAACTACAAAAGGTACATCGCGATAAGCACGCACCAAGTGGAAGTAATAAAGTGAGCGAAGCGCAAGCATTTCAGCCTTAAGAGGACTCCAGTCTGACTGTGAGAAACTGGGGTCGCGACCGTCAGCCACCATCTTTTCACCGTATTCCAACACCTTGTTACAGTAGTTGATACCTGTATAGAAACCTGACCAGTCAAACATATATTCGGTAGGTTGCAAAACACCTTCCATATAATACATAAGACTCGTGTTGCTCAAGTTGTTGAGTTTGAAGTTGTCAGAACGCACTTCACCCCACTGGAACATTTTGCCTACCAGGTCTCCTTCAATCATCTTGGCATAAGCCGCTGCGCGGACGTTATCCAAGTCATTCTTATCCTTCCAGAAGTCTTCTTCTGTAATCTGGTCGGTTGGCAACACAGTAAGATAATCTTCACAAGAAGTCATTCCTACAGTCAGTGTCAACCCACAAGCAAGGAATAAATTAGAGAAAATATTTGAAATTTTCATTGTTATAGAAGTTAATCGTGAAAGTTTTCAGTGGGCAACCCTAACAATGAGGGTTGCACACCGTATTACTTTTTAACTTTTTAGAAACCAAAGTTCAAACTAAATGTAAATGAGCGTGAACGAGGTGTAGTATTACTGTCAACACAAGGACTGAATCCACCTGCAGAGTGTTCGGGGTCTGTACCTGAATACTTTGTCAAGAAGAAGATGTTATCCGCTGATGCTGAGATGTTGAACTGACTTAAGCCCCACTTCTTCAACTTCGCAGGATCTACGCTATAAGAGAGCTGCAAGTTGTTAAGACGGAGGAAGTCGCCGGGTTCTACGTAACGGTCACTGATCAAAGCGTTGTAAGAAGTACCTGCACTTTGGTTCATAGCACGAGGAATGTCAGTAACATCACCATTCTTACGCCAACGATGCGCAACAGAAGCACACTGGTTCTTGTTTGTACGCATATCTTCAGCATAGAGGCGTGCCATGTTCAAGATCTTGTTGCCCAAACGGAAACTAAATCTTGACTTCAAGCGCCAACGACCGTAGTTGAAGTCGATGTTGAAACCACCATTGATATCGGGGTTAGAACTACCGAGGTAAACGATATCGAGTTCGTCGATGTTACCATCGTGGTTGATATCTTCATAAATCACGTCACCACCCTGGAACTGGTAATTTCTACCACCATAGTTAAAGTACATGGGGAGGGGGTTACCGCGCTTGTCGTAGATTACATTACCTTCAGCGTCGCGAGCGATAGGAGCTGTCTTACCTGTAGCGGCAGCTGTGTTACGATTACCCTGAGCGTCAATGTATTCGTTCTTAGAATCATCAAGGAAGTAACCGTTGTGGTCGTAGTCATAAGCGTAAACGCCCTTATAACGGAAACCGTAGATACCACCAAGAGCGTGACCAATCTGAACGCGCTTCACATAACTGTGGTTGTTGTAAGAGTAGTCAGCGTTAGCTGCTGCCAATACGTTAGCGTCCATTTCAGTAATCGTATTGATATTCTGCGCGAAGTTCACACGGAAATTCATGCTGAACTTACCAATCTTGAAGACGTCTCTTGTACTGATATACAATTCCCAACCTTCATTTTCCATTGAACCTACGTTAGCAGAACTCAATGTGCTGAAACCTGTAGATGAAGGAATACGTACGCCACCGTTCAAGAGGTCTGTAGTCTTCTTCTTATAGGCATTGAAGTCCAACTTGAAGAGACCATCAAAGAGGTGAAGGTCGGCACCAATGTTCCAAGACTCAGTCTTTTCCCAACGGATTTCTGTCAAACGGAGGTTTTCGGGACGGATACCCTGAACGCCGTTATAAGAACCATATGCACCATACTTGTTGTAAATCAAACCTTCACCGAAGCTTGCGTTACCTACGATACCCCAACCCGGACGAATTGAAAGCATGTTCACAACCTTACGAATAGGTTCGAAGAAGCGTTCGTCAGAGATGTTCCAACGTGCAGATACACCGGGGAAGAAACCCCACTTGTTACCAGCGCCGAACTTTGTAGAACCGTCGGCACGGAGAGTAGCACTCAATGAATACTTAGAACCGTATGAGTAGTGCATACTTGCGATACCAGACATAGTGTGACCCTTCCAAGTACCTGAAGATGAACTTGTGAGGTAACCAGGAACAGTGGGGTCAGTAATACCACCGCTGATACCACTTGAAGAGAGCGACTGACTTGTACTTTCGTTAGAACCCATTTCACCACGGAGCATCAACTGGAATGAGTGATTGTCGTTGTAGAAGAAGGGTTTGAATACCAATGAGTGACGTGTTGTGAAACTGAAGTTCTTAGAGTCACTATTAGAAGTCTTGTCAATACCTGCACTCCACTTTTCTGAAGTCAATGTGTGGGGATAGTAAGAGTTGTTTGTCTGCGTATTCGCATTCATGTGTACTTCCCCAGTATAGTTCAACTGAGTTGATTCATCATCCTTACCCAAGAACTTGTATTCAAGTGAGAATGAGGGAGTAATGGTGTAAGTAGAAGTAGAACTCCATGCTTCATGAGCTGTAGCCACGGGGTTACCATTACTTACCATGTCGCTGAGGTAGTAAGAAGAGAGGTTAGAACCGTTGTCTACCAATCCTGTAGAACCGGCTGCAGGAGGCATGATATAGTAATCACCAGTCTCATAATATGACTGCGTAATCTTATCATACTCATTGCGATAGATTGCCATGTTAGGCATCGCATTGTAAGCAGCACCCAAAATGTTGTTATAGTTCTGGAGGTTGTTGGTGTAAGTCAACGAGAAGTTTGAAGAGAACTTAATGCGGTCTGACACCCAGTAGTCCAAAGCCAAACGTGTTGTGAAACGGTCGAGTTCCTGCTTGATGATAGAACCAGTAGCGTGGTTGTAAGATGCTGATACACGGAAAGTTGCCTTTTCACCACCACCAGAGATGTTCATACCGTAGTCGTGAGTCTGACCAAACTGTGTTACAGCGTCAATCCAGTCGGTATTCTTGTTGTAGTTTGCATAGTATGCAGGGTGACTCTGGAGGTAAGAAATTTCTACGATACCAGAAGCAACGTCACTCTGCTTGGGGTTAAAGTATGCTTCCTTCAACATCATAGTGTAACCGTCACCATTGAGCATCTTCATACCTTCGGGCTGCCAAGAACCCTTGAACTGGTAGCTGAAGTTCACCTTTGTCTTACCGCGTGAACCACGACGTGTCTTAATTTCGATTACACCGTTAGAACCGCGCGAACCCCAAATTGCTGTAGCAGAAGCGTCCTTCAATACGTTAATGCTCTGAATATCTTGGGGATTGATCTGAAGAAGGGTTGCAAACTTTTCTTCGTCCATGTTGTTGGCATCAAAGTCCTGACTGTTGTAGTCTTCAAGGATAAAGCCGTCAACAACGATAAGGGGTTCTGAAGAACCGTTGATAGAAGTCACACCACGGAGGCGCATTGAAGTACCCGCACCGAGGTTACCAGAGTTTGCCACGATATCAAGACCGGCAATTTCACCTTGAAGCGCTTCACCAGCAGTTTCAAATGAGAGACCTGCCATTTCATCCATGTTCAACGACTGCTGAGCCACAGAGATTTCGCGTTCGGGGATAGCCAAACCGTTTGTCTTAATAGTACGCTTACCAACGATCTGCGCTTCACCAGTCATTGAGTTATCCTTCAACTCAACATTAAACTTAACAGTTTCACCGATGGGCAACTTACGAGTAGCATAACCGATGTAAGATACCTGCAATGTATTTGCGGGATTCTTAATAGATAAACTAAAGTTACCACTTGCGTCCGTTTGAGTTGCAGAAACCACACGGTTTGTCTTGTCCAACTCAACAACATTCGCCATAATCACGGGTCCGTCGAGTTCACTCCATACATGACCCGAAATTCTCTTTTGCGCCATCACCGCTGTAAAAGCGAAGCACAAAGCGAGGGTTAATAGATATTTTATGTAATTCATATTAATAACTTATTATCTGAGTCTGTATTTAGCGGTATAAGCATTAAGTTCTTCGGGAGTTGCATAGTTCCAGAAGTCGAAGTTACCTACGGGCATTGCGTTCTTCGTAGGATCTCCCTCGAAGTAAAGACCTTCATAGTCTTCAGGAGCGTTGAAGTTGAGGTAACCATCAATCTGGTGGATCACAGCATATGATGAATTACTGATGTATGCTGCAGAAGAACCACGCGCATTAAGGCTAATATCACGGGCGAGGAGGTTTCTGTTTGCTTCTGAGCTAACCACGCTCACTGTATTACCACTTCTATCCTTGATTGAAAGTGCTGAGGGTGACTGATTTACAGTGAGAGAAAGGTAAGAATTTGTTACATTATCAATACATGAAGTCTGATACTGATTTGTTGCTGTAACGTTATCTACGAATACTGACTGGTCTTGGAAGTGATACTTCACGAAGTTTACGAGCACAGTAATCATTGTTCTTGCCTTTGCCTTATCTTCTTCAGAAAGAGGATTCTTGTACTTGTTAGTCTTCTTAGAAACCCAGTTTCCGATTTCCTTCCAAGTCATCAAACCCTTATCCTTAGCCTGCTGAACCATTTCGTTCGTGGGAACGTATACTGTATAGTGGTAGTTATTGAAGAAACGTACCAACTGTTCATTACCCATGGGCCAGAAGTTAGTACCAGCGTTATCCGTATTACGAACGAAGACGTGGAACTTCAACTTTTCACGATTTTGTTCATCGGGAGTCATTGAGATAGGTTTACCATCCTTATCCAATTCACCAGTCAAGAAGTAGTCACAAGCTGTGAGCAAGTCAACAGGAATACTTGCAGGATTTGCCAAATCGTAGAAGTCTGCGTAAGCCTTGTTTGAAGCCTTATCATTAAGGTGGTTGTAAACCGAACGAACTGTAGCCTGGATAGGACGGTCAATGATATATGTCATACCATTACCATAACCCGTGTTTGTTCTCTTCTGATTGTAGAATGAAGTAACAGTTGCTACATGGTCATTATCAGTATTACCTTCAGTAGGATCGTTTACCATTACCTGGAAACCACCTTCCACCTTCATACCAACATTACCATTTTGGTCTGCATTACCTTTTTCTGTCAAACGAACAGGAGCACCACTTCTTGAAAGATAATATGTGCGACCATCATCAACACCATCAACATTGTCATGTACAAGGATGTGTTGGTCAATCATTTCGATCAAGAGTCTACGCTTCTGGTCACCATACTTAGTAGTCAAAGCATCAGTAGCAGAAGAAACATAGGCAGAACCCATCTTTTCGTCAGTACGGTTATTAATATACTTATAAGCAGTAGCCTTGATGGGGAATGTAGAACCCTTTGAGTCGTATTCGTACTTCCAATAGTAGCGCTTTGTGTTACGATCTGTAACGTTCGCTGCATAGGGCTGTGTTGAGAAACTTACGGGGTCAACGATACCATAATTGTTAATACCAGCGTCTACAGGAACGAAGAACGAGAAGTTACTCTGCATTGCCTTGAGGTAAGTAGAGAAATACTGCTTCAAGGGAGCATTATTATATTCGTTACCTTCAATGAAGTTGTCATCGGCCTTCACGATAGTGCGCACCACCTTCATTTCGTCCAAGATTGTAACAGGAGCAAGGACTGATGCATATTCCGCAGGAGGATTGACTGAGTTTGTCACATAAACAACACCATTGTTCGCAAGGTGACAACTTACAATACTTTTCTTAAAATCATCAACATTACCATATGAATTGAACATCTGGTCCTGAGCATCGTTCACGATAGTAAGATACTTACTGGGTACTGATTCATTGAAAGAGTCCTTCATCAAGTTTTCAAGCAAAGGATGCATCAATGAAAGAGGAATCTGATAAAGATTGTACTTAAGATGCTCAACATCCACACCATCAAAGGGTTCCTCACCGTAACGTTCAACCATTGCACGACCAGGACCATTAACGAAGTATTCAATCATAGCTTCATCAGTAGGCACAAACATTGCTGCCATATCTTGTTCCTTGGGAGTAGAAGAAGACACAGCATACTGGTTCCATCCTGGGTCGAAGGGGAGGAACTGTTGAACCTTAAATGTTTCACCATTGGGGTCACGGTTCACCTTACCGCCACCCTGTGAACGGTTTGAGATATAACGCTTTTCAAATACTGAATCGGCAGGAATATCATTCAACGCCTTATACTGACGTGTGAGTTGCTCATTATAATAAGGAGCAGCAAAACGGTCAAGCATTGCGCTGAAGAGATTTGTCTTACCATTCGTACGAATTACTTCAGCCATATTACCAGGAGCGAGCAACACCTTGTCAAGCACATGGATATAACCGTTAAGACATACGATATCACCGTCTACAATACGACAGTCGTTGATAAAACCGAAACTCTTATCGTACTCTTCAGTAGCAGCAGGAATCCAGGGCTTACCCATGATCTTAGCAACATCGGCAGTATCAATGCTCTTCTGCTTCAATTGACCTTCGATAAAGTGCACCATCATGGGGTCTGTAGCGTCAAGCGCCATATACACAGAGTCACCCTGTTCACGGAGATTCTTAAACCAGTCAATTTCAGTCTTTGACTGAGTTGCGGGAAGTTCGGTAATAGCCCAACGTGCAACTGAGTCAGAAGCTGTTGCAGATGTACCTTGACGCAAGCAGAGATTCTTACCGCCGCCTTCTGTATTTGCCAACATTTCAAGCACGTAAGCATTGTTCAACATGGAGTTGTTGAGCAACACACGCTTTTGGTTTTTAGAGAGGTCGTCATACGAACGTGCTCCCCAAGGATTACCACCATCGGCGAAGAACTTGGCATACGCCTCATCATTTGCTACAAAGAGGGTCTTACTACCCGTCTTAGAAAGCACTTCGGCATATTCCAAATCGTCAATAAGACGGAGCACAGTAGTGTACTGACCACGACTTTCCAACTCGTGGTAAATACTCTGCCCAAGGAATGAGGGAGTACTCTCCTCGTAATCCTTCAGATGAAACTTGTCATCTGCGCAGGAAGTAAAGCCGACAGCAGAAAGCAGCGCTACATTAAGCAACGCCTTTCCCATTTTGCTAAAATGGTTTTTCATACGCATCAAGATAAAAAATTTATTTATGTAGTTATTGTTTTTAGCATTATCCCCGATTAAGCACACTACGGGCATAGTATACGGGATTGTGGCAAATTTAGCAGTTTTTTGCCAATCCACCTTATCATTTTTTATTTTTTTATGATTTCAAGGGTAAAAAACGTATTATCGAGGTTACAAAAGGTTAAATTATTAAGTTTTCACACCAAAATCTAACATTTTTTAGCATTACAGAAATTCATCTCCACGACGAACTCAAAATTCCAGATTAACCCCCACAAAATGTAAACATTTTTCGCACACAAGACGATATTTTTCACTAAAACACAACACCTTAAACCAACGCACAACCCTCCTCTTAAAGCGCACAATTCTCACAGCATTCATTTTTCAAGCACCCCGCTCAAAAATTCCGGAACCATGAGGCAGTTATCCAAAAGGTTTTGCAAGTTTCGCAGAACTCTTCCAAATAAATTTCCAACCCTGGTAATTTTATTTCCAACCCTGGTAATTTTATTTCCAAGGCGTGGAAATTTTATTACCAAGGCACGTCAAAATTTTTCTCGGCGTAAAAATAGATTTTCTCGGCATGAAAAATTATTTTCTCGGCATGAAAAAAAGATGAGTTGCCCCATGTGTGTTGCCTGTACTGAATTTAGTAGACAGTTTGGTTTGTTAATACTATTTGGATTTTACATCCTCGGAATTTATTCCTGAAGGGGGTTACACTATTTAAATTTTGGCAATAATATAGCAGTTACTTGCGTGACCTTTGGTTGTCCACAAATAATCCTAACCCCAAAGATTTTTGTGCTCTTAATATTTTAGCCACTAATGGACACTAATTTACACTAATGCCTTTCGGGGTATATATGGCCGGATGGATATTAGTGAAAATTAGTGTTCATTAGTGGCTCCAAATAAAACAAACGAGTCTTTGTGGACAACACCTATATTATTCCCTAAATTTTAGCAATAATATAGATGTGGTTCACGAAAGGGCGTTTGGTAAATTTGGAATCACTAACAACCACAACCTAAAGGCCTCAACATACGCATTCGGTACCTCTACGCCCCGCACCCTGGTAAGAACCTCTGCTGCGCAAAATCTTTTTCACAAGTTCCACAAACTGGTAATTTTTCATGCCCCAATTAGGAGCTAAAAGCAATTCTTTAGGCGACTGGGAGGTAAAGCGCTCCACTGCAATGCGGGTATCCAAACGCTCTAAGAAATCTGCGACAAGAGCGGCATATTCCTCCACCTCAAAAAGGCGAAAATCTTCGGGGTTCGCTTCAAATTCTTGCGCCATCTTTGTCCCTTTCACAATCTGCAACTGATGCAGTTTCAAAGTGTTAAGTGGAAGTCTTGAAATCACATCCGCTTGTGCCACAATAGCATCCCACGTTTCCCGGGGAAGTCCTAATATAAAATGTGCCCCTACGGGAATACCTCGCTGCGCCGTGCGTCGTATGGCATCTTCCGCCTGCTCAAATGTATGCCCACGATTGATGCGCTTCAGCGTATCGTCATTCGTCGTTTCCACACCATATTCAATAAGCACAAAGCAGCGCTTCTGCAGTTCTGCAAAATAGTCCAACAATTCATCGGGCACGCAATCCGGACGAGTACCAATCACCAGCCCAACCACATCTTCTACCGCCAACGCTTCTTCATAAAGTCGCTTTAAATGTTCGAGTTCACCATAGGTATTGGTGTAAGCCTGGAAATAGGCTAAATATTTCATTTCTGGATATTTACGTCTAAAGAATACTTTTCCTTCCTCCAATTGCTCGGTCACACTGCGTTGCGTAGCACAGTATTCGGGATTGAATGTTTGGTTATTACAATAGGTACATCCTCCACGCCCAATTTTACCATCTCTATTGGGACAAGTAAAACCAGCGTGAACCGATATTTTTTGTACTTTTTCAGAAAAATAACGCCTCAGGAAATGCGAAAATTCGGTGTATAAATAGGTGGGGGTTGACATCGTTCCTTCAAACTTTATGATGGTTAAAAAGGGGTGTTAGAATTGCACACAAGCACTACCCTCTGGGCAAAATAACACGTGCAAAGATACTTCTTGAAAGTTTAACAGGCAACACAGTACAAAAAATCTTTCATAAAACTTGTCGACAATAAAATTTTATCTACCTTTGCAACAATAAAATCCACATTTTGTAGTTACGGACTTCCGCAACTACTTCACCCTTAAAATTGTTTTGCCTATCGAAAAGACTTTACTCCAAATTCAAAAATAGTAAAGTATGAAAACGCTCATTATGCGCACTGACGAAGAGTTGGTGGCGCTTTATGCAACGGGTACGGACGAAGCTTTTGACGTCCTGCTTGAGCGCTACAAGGATAGGCTTTTCTCCTATATTTTATATCATGTTCGCAATGCAGATGTTGCCGAGGATATTTTCCAGGAAACATTTGTCAAGGTTGTTGTCACCATTCGAGATGGTCGCTACACAGAATCGGGCAAGTTCTATTCATGGGTCACGCGCATTTCACACAATCTCGTCATCGACTTCTTCCGCCGCGAAAAGGGTGAAAACACAATCTCTACAGACGAATCGGACGTTGACCTGCTCAACAACGCAAAACTTGCCGACCGCTGTGCACAGAGCACCATTGATAGCGAGCAAACATTTGTTGACCTCCAACACCTGATTGAGAAACTCCCTGAGGAACAACGTGAAGTGGTTCAAATGCACTACTTTCAGGAGATGACTTTCAAGGAAATTGCTGAGGAAAAAGGCATCAGCATCAACACCGCCCTCGGTCGTATGCGCTATGGTATATTAAATATGCGTAAGATGGCGCAACGCTTTGATTTGGGATTAAGCTTATAGAAGTTTTCCCTTCGATAGAAAAATTTTAACCCCCATCCTCTATGCAAAAATTCGGTAAATACTCCTTCAACGTAGAACCCTTCGCTGAAGATATCACAGGTCGCCTCGCCTGGGGCACTTTAGGTACGCTCATTCTCCGAGCAGCATCGCTACATGCTGGTGCTCATGGATTTGGGTATGACGATGTCAACACCAAGGATCACGCATGGGTCCTCTCACGCCTGGTGATTGACATGGAGAGCATGCCGCGCATCAACGAGGACTATTGCATCGAAACTTGGGTAACAAAGGTGTACCGCCAGTTTACCGACCGCCATTTCGACATTCTTGCGCCCGACGGCACGCCTTACGGTCAAGCCACCAGCATTTGGGCGCTCATCAACATCGAGACGCGTCAGCCTGCCGACCTTACGAAACTCCCCGATGGCGGATTTGGCGATGTGATGATTCCCGAGCGTGAAATCCATATCAAGGGTCCCAGCCGCTTGCGCCTTTCTAAAGACGCACCCCTCATTGACACGCACAAGGCGGTGTATAGCGACCTCGACATTAACGGACACGTCAACTCCATCCGCTACATCGAAATGTTGCTCAACACCTTCTCGCTTGACACGCTCCGCACGACTCCCCCCAAGCGCATTGAAGTAGCCTACTGCCTCGAAAGCCTGTTTGGCGACCAGTTAGACATTTACGCGGAAGTGCAAGAGGGCAACACGCACGTCTTTGAAATCCGCAAGGGCAGCGATGTGATTGTGAAGGCTGCTATCACGCTTTAGTTTTCTTAAACAAAACTTTAACGAGTAAACAATAGGAACCTTGTCCTTTTGTTTACTCGTTGTTATTCCGTAGAGTAGAAAGAACGGTGCGCCAGTTGCTATGTCCCGTTCGCTGCATCGCTGTCGCAGCATTCCCTACTCTCCCTCACTCTCAATCATAAACTATCATGCAGAAAATCGTATTTCTCACCGGCGCCGGCATTAGCGCGGAAAGCGGACTCGGCACCTTTCGCGGTGGCAACGGCCTTTGGGACAACTACCGCATAGAGGACGTGTGCACCGTGGATGCTTGGCACCGCAATCCTACGCTTGTCAACGCCTTCTACAACGAGCGTCGCAAGCAACTCCCTACTGTAGAACCCAATGAGGCGCACCGCCTTGTTGCCGAATTGGAAAAGGATTACGAAGTGGTGGTCGTAACGCAGAATGTAGACGACCTCCATGAGCGTGCGGGGTCTTCGCGCATCATTCACTTGCATGGCGAGTTGCTTAGGGTGTGCTCGTCGTTCAAGAAGGAAGATCGAAGTCAGTGGCAAACACTGGATTACGACCACTTGGAACTCCCCGTTGGCGCAACGGCACCCGACGGTTCGTTGCTGCGCCCCTACATCGTGTTTTTCGGAGAAGACGTGCCGCGCATGGAGGAAGCCATTATTTTAGCCGAACAGGCGGACATCTTTGTCATCGTGGGCACTTCGCTCAACGTATATCCTGCGGCTGGACTCGTGCGCTTCGTACCCAAAGGAACTCCTATTTTTGTCATTGACCCCGAGGCAGACACCATGACCGCCGTAAAGGATGCTATTTTGCTGAAAGCAACAGCCACGGAGGGGATGAAGAAGTTGGTAAAACTGCTTAAAATCTAAACCTCTGCAGGTTGACAGTCATCAAGCCTTTGACATCTTCCACAAAATGCTTAACTTTGCAGATAGAAGGATTTTCCTTGACGACAAAATCAAAAATTCCCCATTATGATCGTATCTCCCTCCCTCCTTTCTGCCGACTTCGGCAACCTCCAACGCGATATCGAAATGCTCAATGAGAGCCAGTGCGACTGGTTCCACCTTGACGTGATGGACGGTGTATTTGTACCCAATATTTCTTTCGGTTTTCCCGTTATGGAAGCCATGGCAAAGCACGCAAAGAAGCCTCTCGACGTGCACCTCATGATTGTGCAGCCCGAGAAGTTCGTGAAGGAAGTTAAGGCACTCGGTGCCAAGATTATGAACGTGCATTACGAAGCATGCACCCACCTTCACCGCGTCGTTCAGCAGATTAAGGCGGAAGGCATGATGGCGGGCGTGACGCTTAATCCTCATACTCCCGTGAGCGTGTTGGAAGACATTATCGTGGACCTCGACCTCGTGATGCTCATGTCTGTAAATCCTGGTTTTGGCGGACAGAAGTTCATTGAACACAGCGTTGAAAAGGTGCGCAAACTCAAGGAACTCATCGTGCGTACGGGTTCAAAGGCAATCATCGAAGTGGACGGTGGCGTAAATCCTCAAACGGGCAAACTCCTTGCCGAAGCGGGTTGCGACGCAGTCGTTGCCGGTAGTGCCGTATTCCGTGCAGCCGACCCCAAGGCTGAAATCGAAGCGCTTAAGGCACTTTCGTAGTTTTTTATGTCTCCTTTCCCCGTCCCCTCCGTCCCCTTCGCTGCGACAGTGTCGCAGTGCTCCTCATTTCTCCTTTAATCCCGCTTTGCGGACTTGAATCTGCTCACGCTCGGCAACGTTCAAGTAAACTTGACGTTGCTCTCGCTTACTCGCAGATTTCTCATTTCTCCTTTCCCCTATGCTCACCCCCACTCTTTCCCAGAAAGAACTTTTTTCCCTCCTTCAAATCATCAAAGACTGCCGCAACGTGGTGGTCTGCTCCCATCGTGGACCTGACGGCGACGCTATGGGTTCTTCTTTAGGTTGGGCGGAATACCTGCGCCACCTTGGCAAGCAGGTTACCGTTGTTATGCCCAACCCGTGCCCCGATTTCTTACGTTGGATGCCCGGTTCTCAGGCGGTGAAGTTCTATTCCGAAGCGGCAGAGGAGGTTGAACGTGCCGTGAAGCAGGCGGACCTGATTTTCTTGATGGACATGAATAGCGTGGGACGTCTCCAGGACATGGGTGTACTTGTTGAGAAATCCAAGGCGAAGCGTGTGATTATCGACCACCACTTAGACCCGCAAACGAATGTAGACCTCGTCATCTCGCGCCCCAAGATGAGTAGCACGTCAGAACTTGTCCTGCGCATGCTTTACCAAATGGGCGGTTACGACCAAATGACGCGTTCGGGCGCAGCGTGTATCTATACGGGAATGATGACGGACACGGGAGCCTTCACCTATAATTCTAACGACCCCGAGATTTACGTGTGCATCAGTCTCTTGCTCAAGAAGCGCATTGACAAGGATCGCATCTACCGCAACGTACACAATAATTATTCTGAACATCGCCTACGCTTGCAGGGCTATATCCTGCACAAGAAGACGGAATTCTTTGAGGGGCGCCGTGCTGCCATCTTCGCTTTGACCCGTGAGGAAATGAAGGAGTTTAAGTTTATCCGAGGCGACATGGAGGGTGTCGTGAATATGCCCCTCCAGGTGCGCGGTATGCGACTCAGCATTTCTTTGCGCGAGGACACAGAAAAGGACGTCATCCGCGTCAGTTTGCGCTCCGTAGACGATTTCCCTTGCAACAAAATGGCAGAACAATTCTTTAACGGCGGTGGCCACCTCAACGCTTCGGGAGGCGAACTCCCCTTCCCCATGGAAGCGGCTATCGAAACCGCCAAGCGTGCCATTGAAGCATTTAAGGACCAACTCTATGGCATAAAACCTGAAGAGAAACAGGCATAATAAATAACCGAGTAGAAGTCGCAACTTCTACTCGGTTATTTTTATGAATTACTGAAGTCCAGAATGCACGCCCCAAAGGGGCTGCGAGTACATAGCCCAGGGCAAGTTCCAGGGAACGGCGCCCTGGGTGGGTTAGCAGTCGTAGGTACGCCCTACAAGGGCAAAAGTAAAATTGGGAGATTACAACATCGATTATAAGACTTTTGCCCTTACAGGGCGCATCATAGGCGTGTACATCTTACCCAGGGCGTCGCCTCACTTCGTTCAGCTTGCCCTGGGCTATGAACTTACTGGGCTTTCAGCCCGTATCTTGACGAATATTGCAAAGACTGTAGCGACTTGGATGATGCTTATCACTTTGCACTGAACAGGTTAAGACTATTTACCCAACAGCAGTAAAAATCCAATCGTCTCTACCCCATCTGCTCCTTCAAGAAGCGCTCCATCGCACGATAGAAATCGAAGCGGTTTTCTTGGTTGTGGAAACCATGCCCTTCGTCATCCTTCACCATGTATTCCACCTCCACGCCTCGCGCTCTCAATGCCTCCACCATCTGGTCGCTCTCCGCCTTATTCACACGCGGGTCGTTTGCTCCTTGAGCTATAAAGAGCGGCGCCTTAATGAGATGCGCCTGAAGGGCTGGACTATAAGCGGTAAGCATTTCCAAATCCTTTTCAGGGTTGCCCACCTGCTCGTACATCATTTCGAGGAGCGGACGCCAATAGGGGGGTATGGTTTGCATGAATGTCAGGAGGTTGGAAACACCTACGTAGTCGATACCGCAGGCATAGAGGTCGGGCGTAAAGCAAAGGCCTGCCAACGTCGCATAACCGCCATAACTACCGCCATAAATCGCTATGCGCTTCGCATCAGCAATGCCCTGCGCAATCAGCCAGTTTACGCCGTCTGTAATATCGTCTTGCATCGCCTGCCCCCACTGCTTGTAACTCGCTTCAAGGAACTTGCGACCATAGCCCGTAGAACCGCGGAAATTCATTTGGAACACGGCATAACCACGATTGCAAAGGAACTGCACTTCTGCCGAATAGCCCCACGAATCTCTCGCCCAGGGACCACCGTGTGGATGCACTACGACGGGCAATGCCTTCGCCGTTTCGGGCGTGTAGGGATGGGGCAAAGAAAGATACGCCTCGATGGTCAAACCATCGCGAGAGGTGTACGTCACAGGGTGCATCGCCACCATATCTTCCTCCTGCAACCAGGGAGCGAGTTCGGCAAGCAGCACAGGACTGCCCACAGCGCGATCGTAGAAGTAATAGCCTCCACGCGTACGGTCACTGCCCACATAAATCAAGTATTTCTGCTCCTCCTTATCCGTGGCGGTGATGCCAAAACGGCGCCCCTCGAAGAAGCTACGCAGATGCTCACGGAATGCCGCCTCTTCATCATCAAAATAATGGCGAATGGGGTCCTTGTGTCCTTGGCAATACACTGCCAACAACTTCTTGCGCTTGCGCGAATACGAAATGCTCGACACGTCATACTGCTCGTGGGCATAAAGGTGCTCCAACTCCTCACACGTTGCGGGATTCATCAACACAAGCGCCACCTTATCGCGCCCGAGGTTCGTAGCGGCATACACCAAACGGTTGTCGGGCGTAAACTCCATGAAATCCACCGACTCCTTAAAGTTCGTAGTCAATACAGGGCGGAATTCCTCTGACTCATGTTCGCGATAAAGGATTTGTGTATTCACCCCGTCCACAATGGCGGTCACTACGCGCAGTTTTCCTTCGTGGTCGGTCATATACCCCTGCCAATTCCCAGGATTCTCTGCCAACTGCGTGAGTTCGCCCGTCTCCAAGTTCAGACGATAGGGGTCAAAAATCTCCGCCTGGCGCTTGTTCATCCCAATAATCACCTCGTTGGGAACGTCTTCCAAATCGTCAATGAGCGTGGTGCGCACTCCCGGAAAAGCGGTATAGGCACACAGGTCGCTACCGTCGAGATTCACGCCGTAGAGTTGGTAGTTCTCATCGCCCGCCGTGTCTTTCATAAACAAAATGCGCTCATTCGTTGCCCACATATAGCCAGCCACACTGCGCGCCGTCTCGCTCGTCAGGCGCACCGTGTCTTCGCTCCCAATGCGTTGCACAAAGATGTTCATGCGGTCCTCATAGGGCGCAAGGAAGGAGAAGTAGTTGCCATCGGGAGAGATTTGATAACCCGAACGGTCGGAATTGCGGAAGAAGTCTTCGAGTGGATATTGCTTAACCATGACGTTTATGAAAGGGGAAATACGAAGTTGATAATCCTATAAAAAAATATATAGCTAACGTATATGCAAGCATTGCCCCGTAGGAGGGCACACTTGCTTAACCGCGGGTGAGCAAGGCGAACCTGCGGAGGGAATGTACAGACGAATAAATCTATCGGTCCCCGTAGGAGGACCCACAGCAATTGGATAGGTTATAAGTTATCTTGAACTTGTCCTGTCGTTGTGGGTCCTCCTACGGGGACCGATAGAGAAATGCTGTTGGCATCTAATCCGCAGGTTCACTGCGTTCACCTACGGGGGCATTACGGGTGGTTTAATCCTTTACGCAAACATGTTACAATAACATTTTGGATACACTCCAAAGTTACCCAACAGATCTCTTGTCTCCTACCCTCTACAGCAACAGCATCCCAGCCACCCCGCTGAGCAGGATAAGGAACACGGGATTGAAGCGGAAGGCGGTCATGCCAATGATGGTGAAGACGCAGAGGAAGGCGCTGATGCCAAGGTGCCAAGGCGTGTCGAGACTTCCGATAATTTCGGGCGTACAGAGTGAGAGGGCAACACCTCCGATGAGTCCGGGAACGACTACACGCAAGAAGTCGATGATGCTCTCCGTGATGGGCTGATATTCCTTGGGAATGGTGATGCGCGCTGCCAGTTCTGTCCAGACGAACGAGGGCATAGCGAGACCGAGCATGGCTGCCGTAGACGCCCCTAAAGCGGTAAAGAAACCGAGGTTGCTTATGACTGCCGCATAACCTGAAAGCGTAGCAGCATTGACGGCTGTTTCGCCAGGCACGGACTTGCTCACGATAAGCAGGTCTACAAACTGTTCATGCGTCAACCATCCTGTCTGCACGACAACAAGGTGCTCCACCATAGCGAGCACCGCGTCGGGACCTCCGAAACCGAAGAAGCCGACAAAGAAAAAACCGATGAAAAGTATGAGGTAGGTCATAACGGATTAACGCAAGAATTTACCATAAAGGAAGCCTGCACCAACGGTGAGCAGGAGAATGTAGAGCGGTGCCAACTGGAAGATGCCTACGGCTACCGCTACCACAAAGGGTACCCACAAGAAACTTAAATCGACCTTACTGCTGCGCCCCATGCGGAAGGCTACGACAGCCAACACACCGATTAAGGCGGGGCGCATGCCGCGAAGCATGCTTTCAAACAAGTCCCAATGGCGCATGGGTGAGAACACGGCTACGAGCATCAGGAAGAGCAGCATCAGCGGAATCACCGTTGCAGCTATTGCCACGGCACTGCCTCGACGCCCGTCCACACGCCGACCGATTACGGCGGCAAGGTTGATGCTGAATGCCCCAGGCATGAGTTGTGCTTGCGCTACGAGGCGGTCAAATTCCTCGTCCGTCATCCACATACACTTTTCCACCACTCGCTTGCGGAGTGGTGGAAGTGTGGCATACCCGTTGCCAAGGTGTAACAAGGCAAGACGGGAAAATTCTAAAATAAGTTGTTTCGTCAATGTTATTGATGTTGTTCGCGATAGAGGTCGTTGACCGTCTTCACGGGGTTAAAGGTAGAAAGGGGCACTTCTACGAATACCGTACTCCAGTCGCTCATCGCACCGTTCCAAAGGCCGGGCAATTCAAGCGCCTTGAGTTCCTTACCGTCCTTACTCTTTGAAGAGATAAAGCCCGTTGCCTTGTCCACATACTTGGGAAGGTCAAACTTTTCTCCCTTATAATTCTTGATGGCGCACACCAAATCTACGGGGTTAAAGTGTGTACCCTTTTCAAACATCGCCTTCTTTTCAGGATCCGCCATATCAATCTGCGAACTTTCCAAAATCTGAAGCGAAATTGTGCCGTCGGGGTTGTATGCCAAGAACGGACCGCCACCAGGTTCGCCTACGTTGCGCACCATACCGCAAACGCGCATCGGGCGGTTCAACTTCTGGCGCAAGTAAATAGCGAGTTCTGTATCTTCAAGCACCTTGGTTTCGGGGTTCTTACAGAAGAGGCGCTTCTGAACGAACTGCAACATTTCGCGGAGCTCTTCCATGGTGTACTTACCGCTATCCAACTTTTCGAGGTAGGCAAACGCCTGCTTCTGCAAGTCTACGAGCAAGCCCGCAAGGAGTTTCTTATACGTTACAGTGTCACCCTTCAAGCGGTCGGGCACTACGTTGTCGATGTTCTTGATGAACACGATGTCGCCATCAATATCGTTGAGGTTTTCAATCAAGGCGCCGTGACCACCGGGGCGGAAGAGGAGCGAACCATCCGCATTG
Source organism: Alloprevotella sp. (assembly GCA_045126825.1). GTDB lineage: Bacteria > Bacteroidota > Bacteroidia > Bacteroidales > Bacteroidaceae > Alloprevotella. Next base: position 2,171 of record JBGVPF010000049.1, on the reverse strand, counting down.
CGGAAGGGCGTATTGTCGGCATTCGCAGCCACAGTATCGGTGCTTGACTTCTGTTCTGAGAAGGAAATATCAAACGTAGCATTGTGCTGCGCCGCATAACCCTGTGCCTTTTCAGCAACGAGCTTTTCAAAGAGTGCACGGTGTTCGGGCGAAACGGTGAAGTGTACGTTCACATTGCCATCACCAGCCTTGGCGTAAAGCGCACCTTCGACGAGGTGTTCTTCAAGGGGTGTGCGTGAACCGTCGGCGTACTTGTGGAATTTCAAAAGTCCCTTGGGAAGTTTTCCATAGTTCAAACCTTCTTCCGCGAGCATTGCCTTTGCCACAGCCTTATACTGACCTTCTGCCAAGAGCGCCTTGATGTCCTTGCCGTAGAGCTTTACGCAAGCCGCGTCGAGGTCGGCATAGAAGGCTGCTGTGGGGAGTTCGTCGAAGAACTTCTTTTCAAAAGCTGATTCAGGAGCGTCGTAAGCTGCATCCACAAAAGAGAACACATCCTTGAACATACGGCTTGCGGCACCTGAGGCGGGCACGAACTTCACCACCTTGTGGTTTTCTGCCACATACTTGTCCCAAGCTGCAAGCAACTGCGCCTGTTCTTCTGCCGAGGGAGCGAGAATACCTTTCTCAATACTTGCCGCAGCGCTCAACTTCAAGAAGGGGAAACCTGCAGCAAACTGCTTCAACTGGTCTGCCAACTTTTCTTCAGAGATTCCTTTCTTTGCCAAAAGGGCCTTGTCATTTTCCAACATAGACTAAAAGATTTTAAGGTTATAGTTTCAACGACAAAAGTACGAAATTTTGTGAATATGCACCTGCATCACAAGGAAATTATTCTCTAAATTAGGCATATATCATGCTCCGCAACAAGAAATAGAGGATGGGCAGGAACAGCGCGGGGAGCATATTCAGCGTCTTGCTCTCCTTAATGCCAAGAATTGAAAGCCCCGAGGCAAAGATAAGAATGCCGCCCACGATGGAGAGTTCCGTAATCAATTCCTCCTGAATAGCACCTGCCGACAAACTTGCCACACCGTAAAAAGCCCCTTGCCACAAGAACAATACGGGTGCCGCCCAGAGCATGCCCCAACCGTAGGTCGAAGCAAGTACCATAGAGGTGACGAAGTCAAGTGTCGCATTCGTAAAAAGGTACGTATTATCACCCTGCAACGCACTCACTACGGGACCCAGCATAGACAAGGTGCCCACACAATAAAGTAGGATTCCAGTAGAAAGCCCATCTGCAAGGCGTTTTTCTCCTGCTGCCACACAATTACCACCGACGTTCTCTCGACGCGCCACAAGTGCCTCAAATCGCTCCGTAAGGCGCAACGCATAACCTATCAACGAACCCACTGCAAGGCAAACAATGAAGAGCACAGGATACTGCGACTTCGGCAAGTGTTGCACAAAAGCATTGAGCCCCAATGCCACCGCGCAAAAGCCCATCGCATTATAAAGCCCTTCCTGATACTGCGGTTTTACCCCTTTCTTTAGCAACGCCCCAAGGGAGGTTCCTAAAATTATCGTGGCGGTATTAACAATTGTTCCAAGCATAACAAAATCCAAAGTTTAAGGCGCAACTCCAGGTCTCAAACGCCAACCCTCATATGACTTTCAGTCCACGAAGTTACTGAGTTTTCAGAAAATAGACCATTACGACGTGGCAAAATATGACGAACAAAAGCCATAGCGACGCTCTCAACATTCATTTCTCTACATGATAATCCACGTATCCTCCGCAAAACACAGTGTGCCACTTACAATAAAGCAAGTGGCACACAGAATATCCTTATAAATTTAATGAAGAAAGTTCCTACTATTTATATTCCAAATAAATTTCACTTGGATCATCCAAATACTCAAGTTCATCCATTTCCGCAAGCGCTTCCAAATAAGCATCAATAATTTCCTGCTCGCAATCTTCAATGGGTTTATCAGCAGCAATGCCAAGGCTGAAACTTGTGTCCATATCCAGATCTTTTTCTGTCATTTCTTCTAAAGGATCATCTCCATAGTTCTGATCATCTGCCCAATACTCACCGTCTTGTATAAATATAATTTTACCATACAAGTCTCCTTCAACAGAATACCTAATCTTAGCAACAATTTTTACGTTAGACATAATCTACAAAGCGATTACCTATACTTCGCCAGGTTCTAATAATAAT
>JBGVPF010000048.1:0-6142 GCA_045126825.1 Alloprevotella sp. | reverse complement strand
TCCGGTAAAATTTATCTCTTTATTTTAGAGAACACGAATTGCACGAATAACACGAATCCTTGCGGGGCGTCACCTTGCTTATCGCATACGAATTGCACGAATACCCTCCGGATAATAAAAAACGTGTTATTGACTTGCGCGTCCTTCAGTTTGTGTTATAAAATGCCCCGCACGGTGATTCGTGTTATTCGAATGCGATTAGCAAAAAAAATATCCTGCACGGTGATTCGTGTTATTCGTGAGATTCGTGTTCTTTTAAACATAGAAATTCTCATTTTCTTTCGGTTGAATATCTATAAGGGGGCTTGTATGAGTACAACGATCCATCAAATAATGAGTTATCTGTATTTACCGGACAGCAATAATAAGTTTACTTAATCTTTGCCGAGCGACAAGGAAGAAAACTCGCTTAAGCTTGCTTGAATTGCCGAGGTGCGACTTGCGAAGCTTGATGAGCGTTAGCGAATAAGGAGGAAAAGACCACGAAGTGGGATTAAAGGAGAAATGAGAAAGGAGAGATAGTCCGGGGACATTGTCCCGCATGGTTTCTCCTTTTTCATTTCTCCTTTCTCAATTTCTCCCGCTTTGCGGGTGTGGCTTATCTTACCACCTTCTTGCCGTTCATGATGTAGACGCCCTTGGCGGGATTCTTCACGCGGCGACCACTGAGGTCATAGATCTTCTGTGTGGTTGTGCCGTTGATGATGCCGTCGATATCAGTGTCTAATCCTATGTCGGTAAGAATGAGGTTGTAACCGCTGATGTCTGTACCGAAGTAGTACGCACGGTTAGCAAGCAACGTTGAAGACATGTGGGGATAGAAACCTACCTTTGTGCCCTTTTCGCTGATGCTGTAACATGCGTCGCTTCCACTGTAAACCTCATCTTCGAGCGTTCCATAGAGGATGTTGCCTTCGCAAAGGTCTGTAGCCTCTGTTGTAGCTTCGCGGAAGATGATGGATTTACCTGCCGATTCGGGGCTGTAGATAACTGCAGCCACTTCTGCGGGAAGTACTCCGCCCTCAACACGTGAGAGGTGGAGGCGCTGTGCGTCGTTGTCTACCTTTGTAGCGATATATGCTGCTGCACCTTCGGGGATTGCTACTGCTTCAGGCAAGCAGAGTGTTGAGAAGCCATTGGGCGAGATGTTCAACGTGTAAGAGTAGGGTGCTTCTTCATAACTTGCCTGTGTATAATGCAATTCAAAGGCAGCGATAGTCAAACACTTTTCTCCGCTCATGTTGATCAACAAACCGAGGCTCACTTCTGTTTCTTCCTTCAGGATGAAACTTGCTTCGTTGTACAACACATAGTCTTTTGATTTCATTGCTGTTGAAGCAATGGCCTTGTCCAAATCCTCTGTGTCGGGGAATTCACCCGCCTTGGCAACTACGATGTAACAGTCATCACACTGACTTTCGTAAGCGCCATACTTTGTGCGGAAGCGGTAATAACCAGCGGGGAGTTTTACAGTTTGGTACACCTTATGGTTGGTAAGCGTAGAAGCGAAGAGGTCCCATCCCGTAGTGATGGTCATTGCCCCTGCCTTTTGAGCATCCACATGCGCACCTGTTACAATTTTACCATAGTCAGTAGTTGTAACTGTGTTTTCAAGTGTCCAATCGGTAATTTCGTAGAAGCGTGTTCTGTTGACAGGGTTAACCGTATTGTTCGTGTTGCCCGCAAATGCTTGATAGTAGTTCTTCAAGTAAGTGCTTGTTACGTCTGTTCCTGTGTTGAGTTGCTGACCTACAGAAAGACTCCATACACCCTTTGAAGCGCCCCAGGCGTCACCGTCAGGACCAAAACCTTCGCGGATACCAGAGTTGCCGTTTCCAGAGTGGTCTGTGATGTGAGTACCTGTACCTTGGTCGAAGTTGTAGTATGCCACCAAGTTCCAGTCTGCCACCTCTGCCAACGCTTCTGCATTTGCAAGACTGCGGTTGCAGACGCTCTGAATCTGTTCCTGGTTGAGGCAAGTTGCCCATGCGCGGAATTCATCGATGCTACCATTCCAGGGATAGTCATAGCGTGAGATCACAAACTTTGTGAGGTTGTATTCCGCAGAAGCTCCGTTAGTCACTTCGTCAACCTTCACGCCGTCGCGGTAGAAGGTTACTGTTGTGCCGTCAAAGCTGATCGCATAGTGGTGCCATTCCTGCGCAATAACCAAGTTTTCCTTGGAGAGGTGTGTTACACCCGCAATGTCCAGCGAAATCGCACCCTTATCCGTAACATAACCGCCGAGTGTCATGCCGTAGTGGCCAAAGCCATTGCTACCACCAGCGTCCAGACTTGAGGGTGACATCCACCATTCAAGGGTGAAATTACCGTTAGAGAAGGGCGCCTTTGTCATGGTTACGGTAGCCGAACCCGTATTAAAGTTCAAACCGCTCTTAGAGTCACCGTTGCATACGATTACCGCATTGTTGCGTGATACAGTGCTGCTACCCAATTCGTTTGTAGCCGTAAGACTTACATGGTACTTACCCGGTGCATTGAAGGTGTGAACGGGGTTGCGACCATTGATGAAGTGGTTGTAGTAGTCGTTCTTGATGCTCCACGTCCATGAAGTGGGGTTAGAGGTCGACTTGTCGAAGAAGTTTACAGTTTCACCAACGAGGATGATGTCGTTAGAGACGTCAAATGCTGCTGTGGGTGCTACATTCTTCACTTCCACATACTTGGTTTCTGTAGCCAATACCTGTCCGTTATACTTTACGTTGAGCGTTACGTTAAATACCCCAGCCTGGTTGTACGTTGCAGCGCCCACCATAGAGTTGATGGTCTTCGTTTCAAAGTCTGAAACATTCGTAGTCCATTCGTATTGGTAACCGAATACGGGAGATTCTGGCATGAAGGTCACCGTTTCGCCTACAGCGCAAGTGGGTTGTGAAAGCGTAAAGTTGGCGTTGATTTCAGGAGCTACGACATTCACCTCAAGGGTGTCTGTTGCTTCACTGCCTGCTCTATTCTTCGCTGCCACCGCTACGATGTGTGTACCCACAGTGGGGAAGCAAACTGTTGGCGCCTGCATTGCTGCCTTATTGATGTTTGCAGAGGGGATGTCCCATGTAAGACTCACAGCCGACAAACTCGGATTTGCCGTGAAGGTCACGGGCTGTCCCATGATGATGTCGCCCTTAATCTTGTTGATGCTCACCTTCAGTGCTGTAGAGGCAATCTTCACCTTGCTGTTGTCGTTGACGATCTGCTCAATCTTTGAGTCTTCCGCACCGCAACTTGCAATGGGAGCATGGTTGCTACCAGCACAGTCGCGCAAGTGGGGAGTGCCGTCAATGTTGATGATGTCACCACGGTAGTATGCCACGAGGTCCTTCGTGATGGCGGCATCAGGGATGGTTGCTGTGTAGTTCTTTCTAACTTCAGTCGCTGTGAATGTGCGCTTCCACACACGGAATTCAGCGATGTCGGCGTCGAAGAAACTATTGCCCGAACCAGCATTGAAGGTCAAGTCGCCAAAACCTCCGATGCCCAAATATTTTGATGAAGTGACGGACTTGGCATTAGTACCGTTAGTATACATCGTCATGGTGCTCTTGTTCACCACAATGCAGATGTGCTTCCAGCTGTTCTTCACCAAAGCGCCAAAGTTACTGTTAACGCGGTTAGCTGTGTCCCAACCTGCGGTGAAGGTACCATCGGAATTGGCGTGCATCATCCATGTGCCCCAGTTACCAGCTGTCTGGTTCCAGTTGAGCAAGCTGTGGGGGCGAATCCAGAATTCGATGGTTGCCTTTTCGTATGAAGAACCAAACACATTGGGGATGGTGAAACCACCCTTCGAGATGTTGGCTGCGGGGAGGTCTGTAGAAGCATTAGCACCTGCATAATACACCTTGTTGGTAGCTGCCGATTCAACGTCGCTATAAACGGCGGTTACATGGTAGTTACCCGCTTCAGTGATGGTATAAGTGAGTGTTGAACTGTTAACCTGTCCCACCTTCACGCCGTCGCAATAGATGTTATAACCGGTGATGGGGTTACCCGAATTGATGGGGGCTTGCCAAATGAGGTTTCCTTCGCTTACACAAAGGTTTTCGGGAGCGTAATAGGATGAAGAACCATATACAACCGTTGAGTAAACAATACGATTGCTCTTTGTTTCGTCGATGGTCCAGTTGTCTTCGCTCAACGCAAAGGGCGTTTCGATACCATCAAGGTTGTTTTCGTAGTCGATTACTGAAAGGTTGTGCAGGCGGCCTGTACCCAACTTTGAGTTGCGCTTACGTTCCACGATGAAGAAGTACTTCAAGGGGCGTGTGCGGTCATAACCTGCTGAAAGGTCAGTGATGTCATAACCAAACTCCATAGGTTCGTAGTGCATACCGTCTGTCCATCTACCGAGCATGGGCACTTCAGGAGCGGGGTTTGTAGCACCATTCTGTCCGTCACCAGCATAGATGAAGTGGTGCATGGGGATGGTCTTTTCGGGTTCTGTAGCGTTCAAGTCTGCAGAAACACCAGCATAGAATGCCAATTCCGAACGGCGTGAGTATTCTACTTCAATCTTCATGGTGCGCAAGGGACGGTAGTCCTTACGGATGCGGTACACTTCGGGAGTCCACCATCCGTCGTTGGGCACGTATTCAGGGCCTTGCTGAATCGCTGCGGGCACACTCCATGCATAGGGGCAGTAGATGAAACCCTTGTTTGACCACCAGGGACCCCAAGAGTTTACAATAATCCATGCACCCTTTTCAAGCATTTGTCCGTTTGAAGGCCAGGGATCGTCGGTGTTAATATCTCCTTCACCGAACTTTCCGTCATAGTCCAGGTCAAACTCCACGCGGTCGTCATAACCTACGATGGTGAGGGCGTGGTCTACAGAAGTACCCCAGTGTGTGAGGTAGAGCATGCCTACAAGTCCCGCAGCACGATTGGCATCTGTGTTTTCAATGTGCGAATCACCATTGGCAGAAGCCACACCGATACCTACAATACCTGGACGACCCTTAAAGTCGGGGTCGCCGTTGTGGTCATAGAGCCAACTCTTCAGCGCCTTACGTCCTGCTGCATATTTCAAACTAACGGGGATGTGTGAGGGCTTATGAGCACGGTTGAACATGCCTTCATACCACTTTTCGTAACCGTTCATCCATCCGATGTTGGGGTCGTCCCAGTTATACGAACCGTAGATCGCAGAATTTGTGCGACCGCCATAAGTCTTCGCTGAGGGCACACCGACATACTGAATGAATTCATCCTTACCCGAGTTGCCGTAAGTAAGGTTATATACAAAGTGTGAGGGCAACTGATTTTCCAATACGTTACCGGGAAGGTCGCGGTAAGCATTTAATTCGTGCGTAAGCATGTAGCAGATACGTGAAGCCGAACCACACGAACCGTTTACCTGACTGAATACAGGAGGGAAATACTTCGTCTGCGAAGCATCAACATGCGTGGGCAAGTCCGTACGGTCCTGCACCTGTTGAGGCGTCATTTCACCTCCGCGGGTGCGCTTTGCCGAAGGCATGGGTTGCTCACCCAACCATTCCATCAAAGACCAGTCGGGGTTGTAATTGTCTTCGTAATCCACCCACTTGGTCTTGTCGACCTGTGTGTACTGCGCCATAGCCATCAACGGAGAAACCACAGCCAGTAATAACAACTGTTTTAATTTCATAACGATTTCAGTATTAAGATTATTAGATTTTTCTTGTTGAGAGTGGGGGGGAGTGAGCAGTGAGCAGTGAGTAGTGAGTAGTACCCAATGGTGAGCGCATCTCGTACGACCTTTCACCGTTCATCGTTCACCATTCATCATTCAATTACTAACTTGTAAAGTTCAAAACCCCACCTTGCAAAATTAACTATAATTTGCGGAACGTGTGTAATTTAGCAGTAAGAAAATAACGCTTTGTAGTTGACGAGTAAACGAAGTAGTAGGTAGTAGGGAGGAGTGAGGAGTGAGTAGAGAGGAGAGAGGAGTGCCATGCGGGACTATACTCGTTTATCTCGGCAACCTTCTTGTCTACTCGTACCTCGTCAACTTGTTAACTAAAGTAGTGAGTAGTGAGTGACGGGCTGAAAGCCCAGGGAGTGCATAGCCCAGGGCAAGGCGAACGGAGTGAGGCGACACCCTGGGTAGGCATTTCACCCGTATTGTGCGCCCTATTAG
>JBGVPF010000047.1:0-6635 GCA_045126825.1 Alloprevotella sp. | reverse complement strand
AATTTTCACTAATGCCTTGCGGGGCATTTAAGTCCGAATGGATATTGACTTACGCGACCTTCGGTTTGTGAAAATTGACTAGCGCGACCTTCGGTTCGTGTTCATTAGTGGCTCCAAATAAATCAAACGAGTTTTCGTGGTCAACCAACGGTCACGCAAGTAACACCTATATTTTCCCCATTATTTTAGCGCGGCGGAATAAGTGTCTAAAATACGTGTGGCAAGGCGCGGTAGGGCATAACGATCAAGATCATTGAGGGCAACACATAGATATCCAGGAAGCGTGTTTGGTGTGATAGGTTGTGCAGATTTTAGTACGTATGCCCAGGTGCGTAAGTTTTGATGACTCAATTTGTGACTGATATCAGCCACGATAGGGGAGAGCGTGACGTCGGCGGTGGGGATGGATTGAAGGAGGGGGTTGCTTAATAAGTCGGAGGCAGATAAGGGTTCATCCGTTTCAATCAGTACGGGTTCGTAAAGTCCTTGCCAAATATCTCCTTGGGGGCGTTTGCGTAAAAGTAAATGTGTGCCGTCTGTTACAATGATGTAGGTCAGAAAGCGTGTGCGAACTTGTGTGCGCTTCGTCTTTACGGGGAAATCATCGGGGGTGCACTCTGCGTGTGCCATGCAGACGTTATTGAGTGGGCAGTTGGTGCATTGAGGAGCGCGTGGTGTGCAGATGAGTGCTCCCAGATCCATTATGGCTTGGTTGTGAAGTGCGGCATGATTTGGGGGAAGTAGTTCTTGGGCAAGACTGGCAAATTGGCGTTTCCCTTCGGTGCTATCAATAGGAGTGTTGATTGCAAATACACGGGAAAGTACGCGGTAGACGTTGCCGTCAACCACCGCATGCGGAAGGTCGTAGGCAAATGAAGCGATGGCAGCAGCGGTGTAATCGCCAACCCCTTTAAGACTCCTAATCTGTGAGTAGGAGTTGGGAAATCCTCCCATCTCTACGATTTGCTTTGCTGCTTGGTGAAGGTTGCGGGCACGACTGTAGTAGCCAAGACCTTGCCAAAGGCGTAAGACCTCGTCCTCTTCGGCATGAGCCAACTGCTCTACCGTGGGGTAAGCCTCGGTGAAGCGCAAGTAATAATCCATCCCTTGCTCTACACGCGTCTGCTGTAGGATGATTTCAGAAAGCCAAATCTTATAAGGATCCTTTGTGCGACGCCAGGGAAGGTCGCGCCCGTTTTGCTGATACCAGGTTAGGAGGGGGGAGAACATAAGGGGAAATGAGAAAGGAGAAATGAGAAAGGAGAAATTGCCATGCGGGACTTCATGCGCCAGCATTTTCTCCTTTCTCATTTCTGCTTTCTCCTTTAAAAATTAGTGAAACAATTTAATGCGTTGCTCCTCAGAGAGTTTGCAAATCATGAGGGTGCCTTCTTTTTCTACAACGATGTAACCGTCAAGACCTTGAACGACAACCTTCTTTTCGCCCGTAGTGTGGATGATACAGTTGTGCGTTTCGTAAGTGTCGATGTTTTCGCCAATACAAGCATTGCCGTACTTATCTTGTGGCACTTGTTCGCGTAGAGAACCCCACGAACCGAGGTCGCTCCAACCGAAGTCGCCTGGGTAAACAAATATTTCCTCGGCACGCTCCATGATGGCATAATCTACAGAAATGTTTTCGCAAGTGGGGAAGAGTTCGTTGATGCGTTCCTGCTCTTCAGCGGTGTCGTAAATGGGGAGTAACTTCTCAAACGTACGAGAAATCTCGGGATGATACACGCGGAAGGCATTAACGATGGTGCTAACGCTCCAAATGAAGATGCCTGCATTCCAAAGGTATCCACTCTGCTTAATGTATTCCTGTGCGACCTCCAATGAGGGTTTTTCCTTAAATCCGTCTACGCGATAGATATTCTTACGGCGCGAAGAAGCATAACTAAGGTCTCCCTTGATGTAACCATATCCGGTTTCGGGGCGTGTGGGTTTGATGCCGAGTGTGATGATGGCATCTGTTTCGGCTGCAAATTCAAGGCAGTCGTTAATGGCTTGTCGGAAGGTGGGGACATCCGCAATGGTGTGGTCGGAGGGGGCCACAACAACATTCGCACGGGGGTCGCGCTTCTTAATACGCCAACTTGCGTAGCAAATGCAGGGGGCGGTGTTACGACGGCAAGGTTCTAACAATATGTTACTTGAAGGAACCTGGGGTAACTGTTCCTTGACGAGCGCCTCATAGTCGGCAGAAGTAACAATCCATACATTTTCAGCAGGGATGATACCTTCAAAGCGTTCAACCGTAAGTTGAAGCAAGGTCTTTCCGCAACCTAAAACGTCCAGGAATTGCTTGGGTTTTTCAGGACTGCTCATCGGCCAAAAGCGGCTACCGATGCCGCCTGCCATAATAACGAGGTGGTTATGTGTCATCATAATGTGTGTGCTTATTTAGTGGACGAGTGGATAAGTAGACGAGTAAACGATTCTCTTCTTCACCTTTTGGGGTTATTCACTTTTCGCTTCTTCCTCATTCATCGTACCTTCAATAGAAATACGTGTGATGGGTGTTTTTGCATTTGAGCGTACAGTGATAGACTTACGGAAGTGTCCAAAGAGTTTTCCCTTGCCATTGTAAACCACTTCCACCTCACCTGTTTTTCCTGGTTCAACGGGTGTTAAGGTATACTTTGCCACAGTGCATCCGCATGAGGTAATGGCTTGATGAATAACCAGGGGTTCGTTTCCTGTATTGGTAAATTTGAACACCGTCTTTTGTATTTCGCTTTCCTTGAAGGTGCCAAAATTATGTGCAGCCTTCTCAAATTTTATTTCCGCTTGCGCAAAACCGTTTGCACAACCTATGCAAAACAGTGCGAAGAATAGTGTGAAAATTTTCTTCATTGTTCAAAGTGTGATTAGTGTTGTCGTTTGCAAATGTAAGATTTAATCTGTGAATAAGCGCTATGTCAGCGAAAAATATTCGCGTATTAAGAAGATGGGTGGTTATTCTTTTGTAAATTTGCGGAAGATAAAGATGAAAACAACAACTCGACCTTCCGTTTTGCCACCCAAAGAGAAAATTATTTTGGGGATCGACCCTGGTACGAACCTGCTGGGGTATGGTTTGGTGCGCGTCTGTGGCAAGAAGGTGGAGATGATGGCGATGGGCGTTATTGACATGCGTAAGTGTGCGGATGGTTACTTGAAGTTGGGGCGTATTTACGAGCGTGTGATGGGAATTATTGATGCTTTTCACCCCGATGAGTTGGCGATTGAGGCCCCCTTCTTTGGTAAGAATGTGCAGAGTATGCTCAAATTGGGTCGTGCCCAGGGTGTGGCTATTGCCGCAGCGATAAGTCGACAAATCCCGATTCAGGAGTATGCTCCGATGAAAATAAAAATGTCCATTACGGGTAACGGACAAGCGAGCAAGGAACAGGTGGCGGCAATGATTAAGCGCATGCTCAATATTAAAGAGGACCCCGTGGGATTCCTTGATGCAACCGATGCCCTTGCCGTGGCTTACTGCCATCACTTGCAAAGTTCTCGTCCCGAAACAACTACAAGTGGGGCGCATTCTTGGGCGGCTTTTGTGAAGCAGAATGCAGACCGAGTGAGAAAGTAGCGCAACCTTAAAACCTCATACTCCTCAAAACTTTAGAAGTTGAGCGCATGTGAGACTTCAATTCATTACTATAATCTTTAGAAAAACTATTTTTATTCACCTATGAAAGCATTCTTGATAACCCTCATTTTTGCCCTGTTTACGATGGGTGCAACTGCCCAGGAAATTTATAAAATTGTCTACCAAAATGCGGAACAAGTTCTGAACAATCCTGCGAGTGGTGTGACTAAAGCAAGGATCGCACAATTTAAGGTGAGTCAGTTGACTTACTTGCGCCAGAAGGCTTTTGAAACAATGCCTGAGGTGACCGACCGTTTCCTGGACGTACAAGCCTATTATCTCTCTGAATTTATGACTCTTTATCAGTCTGAACTGGTGAAGAGCAACAAGGAAACTCCCGAGGAGCGTGCGAAGAAAGTCATGATTTTCCTTGATGCTACCGTTTCAAATCCGCTATTCGGAGATACTGACGAAGAAACTATTTACGCTTACATAAAGGAAGGCACAGAACTCACACCTTTCTCTCTTGATACCGACTGGCAGAAAGCGCTGGCGGCTGTAAAGGCGCAGTTGAAGTAGGGGCTGGCTTCGGCGGACAAACAGTCAACAGACAACAGACAACAGACAACGGACAATGGTCAACGGAGAAATTTCCCGGATGGTAGTTGTACTCTGTACTCTGTTCTCTGTACTCTACTAGTTGTCCTCTGTACTCAAACCTCTGTCCTTTATATTTGTTTACTAAAAATGCAAAACATTGAACTAAATAAAGCGTGGCAAGCAATTGCCAATACCAATGTAAGTCTTTTTCTTACAGGTAAGGCAGGGACGGGGAAGACTACCTTTCTCCGTCAGTTGCGTGAGCAGTTGCCCAAGCGTGTTGTTGTCTGTGCTTCTACGGGGATTGCGGCGATCAATGCAGGGGGAGTGACGTTGCATTCCATGTTTCAACTCCCCTTCGCTCCCTATATCCCCGAGACGACTTTTAACAACAACCAGCGCCGCTTCTCCTTTCCCAAGGGAAAGATTCGCCTTCTGCGTAGTATTGATGTGCTGGTGATTGACGAGGTGAGTATGGTGCGCGCGGATGTGCTCGACGCTATAGACAGTGTATTGCGACGCTACCGCCATCGCTACAAACCCTTTGGCGGGGTACAACTTCTGCTGATTGGCGACCTCCAACAGTTGGCACCTGTTGTAAGACAAGAAGATTGGGACTTGTTGGGTAAGTATTACGACTCTCCTTACTTCTTCAGTAGCAAGGCGCTTCAGCAACTGGATTATTATACGATAGAACTTAAGAAGGTATATCGCCAAAGTGACCCTGAATTCTTGAATCTGCTCAATATGGTGCGTGAGAATCGCATGACGTCTGAAGCGTTAGCGCATCTTAATTCGCGTTGTATTCCAAACTTTGATCCTCCCAAGGAAGAAGGGTATATACGCCTGACCTCCCATAATAGTCAGGCTGATACGATAAATCAGCGTGAGATGGAGGCGCTCGAGGGAAAGCAGTTCATCTTTGATGCTAAAATAGAGGGGGAATTCCCTGAAATGTCTTACCCCACGGATAAGGTGCTCGTATTAAAGATTGGAGCGCAGGTGATGTTCGTTAAGAACGACCGCGATAAGCGTTACTATAACGGCATGATTGGTACCATAATCGGTATTGACGAAAATAGTATTATGGTGCGCCCGATGGATACTGACGTAGAACTCAAAGTGGTGGCGGACGTGTGGCAAAACTGTAAGTACGTGCTGGATGAAGAAACGAAAGAGATTTCTGAACAGGTTATTGGCACCTTCTCGCAAATCCCCTTGCGACTCGCTTGGGCAATAACGATTCATAAGAGTCAGGGACTTACCTTTGAACGTGCGATTATCAATGCCAAGCAAGCTTTTGCGGCCGGACAAACTTATGTGGCGTTGAGCCGTTGTAAGACGTTTGAGGGACTCGTGTTGAGTGCTCCCATTCCCGCACATGCCATCATCACGGATTATCAAGTGCAGGGCTACACCCAGCAAATGGCAGCTCGTGAACCTTCTGAAAATCAGTTGCAAGAAGCACAGCGTAATTTCCTTTATGCTACGCTTGAAGAACTCTACAACTTTACCCCCGTACTCTACGCCTATGCCGACTTGCTGCGCGTGATGGAGGAGCATTTCTCCAAACTTTACCCCGAACTCATTGCCCGCTTCAAATCTTTGGAACCCGATTTGAGAAACGACATTGATGCCGTGGCTAAAAAGTTTTGCACGCAGGTGGATTACCTTGTGCGAACGGAGGAGAACCCCGCAGAGTCTCCCAAGTTGCAAGAGCGCATAACCGCTGCTACTTCATATTTCCTCGATAAACTGTTGCCCCTCATCAAGCAAGCGAGCGACTTGTCCTTGCCTACAGATAGCAAGCGCGTGAAGGAGCGTGCCGAGACTTCAATCGATACGCTTCGTGAAGCCCTGCGCGTAAAGACACAACTGCTCAACTACGTGCAAAGTGGTCCTTTCTCGCTCTCTGCCTACCTCCGCCGCAAGGCTGATATCCTACTTGATATTGCCGATAAGGGAGATGCAGATGCTCCAGCGAAGTCCAGCAAGACGGCGCGTAAGAAGCAGGAGAAGGAAGAGAAAATTACGGACGTTCCCCAGGATATTCTGCATCCCCGCCTTTTCAACGTGCTCCGCGCTTGGCGTGCCGAGAAGGCGCGCGAACTCTCAATGCCTGCCTACGTAGTCTTCTCGCAACGCGCACTCGTATCCATGACAAATATGCAGCCGCGTACGATAGGAGAACTTAAAAAACTCCCAGGCGTGGGTAAGGCCGTTATAGAACGCTACGGCGAGGCCCTCCTCGAACTCATCAATGAGTATCTGCTGGAGGAAGAAGACTAACTTACCATTCTTTATTATTGTTGTCCGGTAAAATTTATCTCTTTATTTTAGAGAACACGAATTGCACGAATAACACGAATCCTTCTGGGGGGCCTTGCTTATCGCATACGAACCAAAGGTCGAGAAAGCAATTGTACGAATACCATCCGGATGGTAAAATTCGTGG
>JBGVPF010000046.1:0-26432 GCA_045126825.1 Alloprevotella sp. | reverse complement strand
TCGGCACATGCGAAAAAATATGTGCCGAACAATTTAAAATATGTACCGAATAATTTTTCTTACATCCCTTGTAGTTTTGCTCTCCAAACTTTTTTTGTTCCGAATGGCTGAAAGTGTGGTCAATTTCTCTCGTTAAAATCTTCAAAAAAATCAAATAACACGCAAATTCCTTCTTCTGGTTTTGTCAATATTTTTTACCTTGTCGAGTCCCTACGCCCCACAAGGTAGAAGCCCCCTCCAACCTCCCCCTAAAGGGTGAGGCTTGCCTCGCGGGAGTTTCTTTAGTTAGTAGAGAGGAGTAGGTAGTAAGTAGTAGGTAGTAACCCTTGCAGAGTGTGAAAAAATACCGGACGGCGCTCTCCCCCTGTTTATAGGGATTTCCGTCCCCCGATAACGGGGGAACCGAAGGGGGTGGGGACCGCCTTGGCGGTGAGGGGGTGCTGGATACACACCGCATGGCATACTCCTCTCTCCTCACTCCTAACCTTTTCGCACCCCCTCACCACTACGTGGTCCCTTTGATTTCGCTACGCGCATCTTCCTCCTTCTCGTAAGGCATAGTACAAACAAGTTTGTTCTCTGCTCTTACTTCATGCGTCGGTTCCCCCTATAAACAGGGGGAGAGCGCCGTCCGGAGTAATTTTTGGGTGATTTCTTGAAATAAACTTTGCGCCTTTGCGTGAGGCATTTTACCTGACAGCAAAAAAATAAGGGCACACTGAGTGTGTCCTTATTTATCATGATGTTCGTATGTCGGTAAAATCAGAAGGTGAAGACGAAGCGCCCGCGGATGCCCCAGCGCTTGGTGGTGGGGTCGTCGAGGTAGTTGAGGCGGCGCACGTATTCGATGTTAAACACCTTGAAGATGTTGTACAGACCTACGTATGCCTCCACATAGGGGCGCTTGCGGTCCATCGCCCGAGTGATGGGTGTAAAGTTACCCGCTGCATCGAAGGTGCCGGGGAAGTGGTAGAGGTCGGCACGGTGGGCGTTCTGCGCCAGCAGGGGATTGTTCTTCGACGTGAGGTCTCCCCAGAGGGCACTGAAACCGAAGTATTCGCGCAGCTTGAGGTGCTTGATAAGCGGAATTCGGTTGAGAATTTTGCCGTTCAGTTCCCACGAGCAGAAGAGCGCAGCATAGCGGTCGTTGAGAAACTCCATGTTGCGTAGGAGGCTGAAGGTGTTGTCGTCCTTGATGTACGAGAGGTTGGCTGCGGGCACGATGAGGTAGGGGAAGGGCACGCGGTTCCACTGCGCCCCAGCCTTGAACTGCACGTCTATGCGCCCCCACGAGGGTGTCCAGAAGCGCTTGTAGATGCCTGCTTCGGTGAAGTTGTAGGTGTAGTCGCTACCCAAGACGCCCTTGATGCCGAAGGAGTGTTGCAGGGTCAGTTTGGGCGCATCGTTGTTGGTCGCCACGCGGCGCTGCTTCGTGTTCACCCACTTCACGCCCGGCTGATAGGTGAGCGAAACGGTGGCTTCCGTAGCGCGGAGGTCGTGGACGTGGTGTTGCTTGTCGGCAGAGACCGTTCCCGTGCTGAGGGGTTGGTAGAAGAGACGCGCCGTGGGGCGGTCTTTCTGCACCTTTGCCGAGAGGCTGTAGGAGAAGCCGTTTTCGTATTCACGAGTGTAGCCTGCGCGCCAGTATTCCGTATAGAGCATGTGCTCAACGGGCGTCCATTTGAAGGAGGTAAAGACGTTGTCCTTGTCCGTAGTCATGAACTTGTCGGAGGGCGACACGACGTCGTTGTAGTAGCCCACGGAAATTTTGTTGTGTGGATATTCGTGGGGCAGGTAAGCCTTGGGGATAAAACTGTAGGTAAACTCCCCACTGCCCTTCCAGCAATGGTCGTCAATGCCATAGGCGGCGTAACCCTTGAAGAAGAGGTTGGGGTGGAGGTTTGCCGTCGTTTGGAAAGAACCGCGGAGGCGGTAACCTTCTACAAAGTTTTGCGAGAAAATCGTGTTGATGGGACCGATGTCAAGTTTGGAAGGCTTCTTGGGGTCGGTGCTCGTTTCCACAAAGTTTTCGACAAACGCCTTGGCAATCCAGATGAACACCTTATACCCCTTGAGTTGCTGCATCTTTTGCACGAAACTCTCCATGCCCTCTTCCGAATCGGTGAGTTCGCCAGGGCGTCGTGCCTCCCAGAATTGCGCATTCTGCACACGGGCATTGTAGTCCTCACGCTGATCGCCCTTGAAGTCAAATTCCTTATCGGCAATGGGCGCGAAGGAGAAGGCGGAGTAATCTGTAGTGCGCTTAATCTGCATGCTCTGCGTGCCCTCGATCAGGCTGAGTTCCATAATCATATTGTCGCGCGCCAAGACCTGTTCGCCCGTGGGGAGGGTCTCAAATTCCTGCACCACACGCATGGTTTCGACAAAGTTGATGTCGGAGCGGTGGGGGATGGTGATGTCGGCACGGTGCACACGGTAGGTGGAGTCTGCCATAACATACAGATGGCCCGAGAAACCGAAGTCCTGCGGATTGTTGGGCGTAAAGGCCACGTCAATGCAGCGGCGCCCGTCGATATTGAGGGTGTCCATCAGGAAGTAGCGGTAAAAACCGATGGCGTAGTTCGTCGAGAGCGGACTGATGAAGGGGTATTGCAGGAGGCGCACCTTATCATCGTTGATGTTTACCGTCGTAAAGCAGTCCTGAAGCATCGTGTTGAGAATGTCGCCCGTAGCAAAAATGTCATTGATGCCGTTGGCGCGCTGACCCAGAACGATGCTTTTCTTCGTGTCCGTCGATTTGCGGTAAATCTCGCGCACCACGCTTTCATCTACCGAGATGGGCAGGATGCGCTTTCCCGTGTAGTTACAGGTTTCTACGTGGTCGAGCAGGAAGGGGTGTTTCTGCGCCCACTCCCATTCCGTCATGTTGTCGGTGATGTTGTTGATGGAGAGCACGAGTTTGTTGTACTTCTCCAGGCTGTAAAAGTCGTGCGCCTTGAGTGCCCCCAAGTTCTTGCGCTCAATCACCTTCTTCATGAGCTCTACGGCGGGGTTGTTCTTACGGCTGTACCTCTTTTTCTTCCCCACGACGGTGGCAGTCTGAATCTCCGTTTCAAATTCCTCAAGCATCACGTCCAATGTGCGGGCACGCTTCGGTGTAAACGTCTTGGCGTTATACCCCACAAAGGAGAAGGTCAGTTCGCCCGTCTTAAAGGGGATAGAATACTGCCCCTTCTCATTCGTCTGCACCGCACGCTCGCCTTTGTAATAGACGTTGACGTACGGCAATGGTTCCCCCGTCCGCGCATCGGTAACCGTGCCGGAAATTTTCTGTGCCAACATGCTCAGGGAGCAGGTTAGGAGCAGGAGGTATGTGAGGAGGGAACGCATTTGGGGAAATGAGAGCCGACGCCAAACCGAGTGCAATCAAGCTTGCTTGAATTGCCGAGGTGCGAAGGAGGAAAAGACCGCAAAGCGGGATTAAATGAGAAATGAGAAATGAGAAATCTGCGAGTAAGCGAGAGCAGCGCCAAGTTTACTTGAGCGTTGCCGAGCGTAAGCAGATTCAAGACCGCAAAGCGGGATTAAAGGAGAAAGGAGAAAGAATTTTCCTGGAATCAGAACCGGACGGCGCTCTCCCCCTGTTCATAGGGGGAGGGGACCACGTAGTGGTGAGGGGGTGCAGAAAGCGGGTGTCAAGAAAAGAACCGGGCAAATAACATTGTTACATATTTTTTCTGCACCCCCTCCCCGCCAAAGGCGGTACTCCCCCTATGAACAGGGGGAGAGCGCCGTGCGGAGTGCTTACTTGTCTGCTTGTGTCCTTGTCTTCTTGACCGCTAAATATGATTAGTCCAATTCTTCATCTGCCTCAAATCCGCCCATCGTACGGATGGCATTTTTGAGGAGAATGTATTGTTGGAAGAGGTCGTGGATAGGTTCTTCCTTTTCCACGTAATTGTGCATGGGACTCTTGAGGTAGAAGCTCATCCACGTCTGAATGCCGCTCCAACCAGCGCGGAGGGCGAGGTCGGCACAGAGTACGAGGTCGAGCATCAAGGGTGCGGCGAGGATGCTGTCGCGGCAAAGGAAATCCACCTTGATTTGCATGCCGTAGTCCTTGCCCATCCATCCGAAGATGTCGAGGTTGTCCCATCCTTCCTTGGCATCACCACGAGGGGGATAGTAATTGATGCGCACCTTGTGGAAGATGTCGCCGTAAAGTTCGGGTTGTTCGTCAGCCTTAAGAATCGTGTCGATAACGCCGAGCTTTGAAACTTCCTTCGTCTTGAAGTTTTCGGGCGCGTCGAGCACTTCACCGTCGCGGTTGCCGAGGATGTTTGTAGAGAACCATCCCGAAAGACCGAGGCAACGGGTGCGGAGCATGGGCGAGAGCACCGTCTTCATAAGTGTCTGTCCCGTCTTGAAGTCCTTACCAGCGATGGGCACGTTCTGCTGCTTCGCAAAGTCCCACATCGCAGGGATGTCGATGCACAAGTTGGGCGCTCCCATCACGAAGGGCGCACCTTCGGCAATGGCAGCATAGGCGTAGCACATGGAGGGCGAAATGTTTTCGCAATCATTCGCCTTCATCGCCGCTTCAAGGTCGGCAAGGTTTTTGTGAACTGCCTCATTGTAAGGAATATACTTCTCCGTAGAAGCCGCCCAAATCACTACGGCACGGTCGCAACCGCGTTCCGCCTTAAAGTTACGGATGTCAGCGCGGAGCTGTTCCACGAGTTCCCAACGCGTACCCTGCTTGACGTTATCGCCCTGCAGGCGCGTTACGAAGTTCTTATCAAAAGCCGCCGTGAGGGGCTTAATCGCCTCGAGTTCTTCGCGAACAGGGTCGATGTCGCGTTGCTTCAACACATCCGCATGGAGGGCTGCCTGATAAGCGTCCTCTTCAAAGATGTCCCACGCTGCAAATTCAAGGCTTTGCATGGGCGCAACGGGCACGATGTCCTTGATTTTCTTATATTGCTTCGCTTCACCGCGACCGACGCGGATTTTTGCCATTTCGATGACCGACCCACCAGGAACGGTGAGACCTTTGCGGTACATCAACGTACCTGTAATAAAAGTTGTCGTTACTGCGCCGAGCCCTACGCTCATTACGGCGAGTTTACCCGTAGCTTCTTTCATATTTTGAGGTTATGAGGTTTTAGGTTATAAGGGGGGAGGTGATGTAGGATTGAATCTCCCTAAATTGCAAAATTAGGAAAACTTTGGCGAACGGTTTGAGTTCTACATCTTAAACGTCTTCTGTGAACCACACTGTATAACATTCGTTTCCTAAACTGTCACCAGTGTGAATCACATCCATTATTGGCAATTCTATTTTTTCAACATCATTTTCGTTTACAACAAATTCTTCGTTCTCTTCCTCCACTTCATCAATATCACAATATTTCTCAACACTTTCAACCTCTTCTTTATTGAATAATTGCAAATACAAATAGTTCTTTTCCCATTTTGAAAAATAGTTTAATTCGCCAACAATACCGATATTCTCGTTTTCCATTTTCTTTAATAGGTCTTTGAACTCTGCTATCAACTGTTTTTGTTTGACTGTTAAAGCAATTTTTGTATTATCTTTCATAATGATGTTTTATTTATTAAGCTTGAATACTTACTTACTCTCTATCAGCAGTAGTCATAATGCAGGATTGCACCTCCCCTAAATTGCAAAATTAGAAAAACTTTGGTGAACGGTTTGAGTTCTACATTATTTAACTGTTATTTTCCGTGAAAGGGAACAGATTTTGAACGCCTCTAACAATTTTTCGATTTGCTGCTGTTTCCCACCTTCATGAGTGCCAATCCGATGATGACACACACAAGTTCGCGGAGGCGAATCAAGAGTCCGAGCGAAATGCCTACACCTGCCGTGAGCATAAGTCCGCCTGCCGCCATGGCAAAACCGCCTTCGCGCGCACCGAGTTGCATGGGCAGGAAGAAGAGGGCGTTGGCAAAGAGGGAGGTGAAGCCCAAGATTAGAATGCAGTCGGCAAAACTGGCTGTTACTCCGAAGAGGTGGAGGAAGATTAAGATTTCTGCGCTCGAGATGATGCGCGCACTGAGTTCGCAACCCAGGGCGAAGTAAAAGGTTGCGGGGCGCGTGGCGTGGAGGGCAGCAATTTGCTGGTCAATTTCTAAAAGCGTCTGGCGCTTGTCAGCGCAAAATCGCGTTGCCCATCCCTTTATGAAGGGTACATGCGTCAGCAACTGCATGAGGCGCAGCGTGAACCCCTTCTTATATCCCCTCATGAACGTGTAAATCGCCAGTGAGCAGAATGCAGTCGTAAGGGCGAGTAAGACACCCATAGCGAGGTTGATGAGTTGCGAGTAGCAGATGAGGTAGAGCACTACGGAGAGCATCCAAAACCAGAAGTGCGAGAAGATGTGCATCATCACATAGAGCAGGGTGCTCGATGTGGCACGCTCTACGCCCACATAGGGCTTGAGTTCCATGATGCGGTAGGGTTCACCGCCCATCAGTCCCACGGGAGTCACGGTGTTGAGTGAGAACCCCGTGATGGTGTATTTCAGGATGCGCCAGAAGGGAATGCGCTCACGGTCGGTACCGTCGTGGATGATGGCGCGCCACCCTAAAGCATTGATGGCATATACTCCCAACCACAACAGACAAGCAAGAACAAACCAACGCCCAGCGCGCACCACATTTTCGGTGATGGCTTCGAGCGTCATGTCGAAACTAATGACCATCACCACTACACTGGCGATGCCGATGAGGAAGAATATGTTGCGAATTTTGGAGGACATGAAGGACGTTTTTTAGAGTACAACTTACAGAGTACAGAGTACAATTACCGTGCGGAACATTTTCCGGATGGACTACTCTCTACTCACTACTCTCTACTCTCTAAAAAAACTCACTCACACTATCCATCAACCCCATCATAAATGCCATAACGATGTAGTAGCGGATGGTTTTGCCCACGCCCATGCTGATGGCAGAGTAATAAATGTTGAGGCGCAAATACCCCATGGCTACGGTAATCACACTGCCGAGGATGGGAATCCACGAAAGGAGTCCTGCCCACATGCCGTAGCGCCTTACTTGCTGAATGCCCTTGTTGAGTTTCTTGGGGGGTAGTTTCAGCAACTTATATATCCATTCTTCATTACCCATGCGCCCCACACCGTAGTTGAACATGCCTCCGAGGGTGTTGCCCAATGATGCCCAAACGAAGAGTCCCCAGGGGTCAACTCCTGCGGCGATAAGGGTAATCATTACCGCTTCAGAGGAGAAGGGGATAAAACTTCCTGCCAAGAATGCTGCAATGAACATTCCTGGTAAGCCCCAGTCTACGAGAAGATTAACGATAAAATCCATTCCGTTTGGTAGTTAAAGAAGGTGAGTAAAAGAAGACCTGTGAGCGACAACCAGAATATAGTGGTAGCAAACCACCCTCGGGTGAGTGTCATGTAGTGCGCGATGAGGGGGGCACTATTGACGATGAGCAAATGTAGCCATGTCCAGCGGGCACTGGGGAAGAGTATGAGCAAGGCAAATAGGGCGATGTGCGTCATCTCCATGAGGTAGTAGTACATGCGCACGCGTGTCTTGTCCAAATAGGAGGTTTGCACCTGATGAATAATGGCGATAAGAGAAGGTATCATGACGCACCCCGCAGTGACCAGAAATTGCCATTCCTGATGGGGGAGTGTGGCGGGGGTGGCGTAGTAAATGTCTTTCCAATAGGTGAAATCAACAGTGACCAGTTGGTCACCCATTGTTTTCATCATGGTGGGGAGTGTCGTGGTGTCATCACTCCATATACTTATAAGTGGAAGGATGATGACGGGGAGAATTATCCCCATTACGGTGGCGGAAAGTCCCCCTAAAGTAAGTGAGCGCAATTGGATGAGGCAACAGAACAGTAGCAGTGGCAGTAACCAAAGTAGTTGGGTAAGTGCTAAACTGCAGGTGCTCAATAGGGCGAAGGCATAAAAGAGGTATCCCTCGGGACGCCGCTCCTGATAGGAGGCAAAGAGAAAAGCATAAATGACTAACAATCCTAACGGGAGTAGGGATTCCCATTGGGCATAATGGAGTAGGGGTATGGCTGTGAGCGAAGCAAAGACGGTGGTGCTCACCATGCGTGAGCGCTCTCGAAGTAGAATCAAGCGAGCGTTCATCTCCATCCACACGTAAGTAGTAAGTAGTGCCACAAACCAACCTCCCCAAAGCAGAAGGTTGCCTGCTTCGGGGAGTATCCATAACACACTTCCCACAACTAACGCTATGGGAAGGATTGTTGTGCTTGTGGTAATTGCTTTTCTCATGGAGAACGGTTAGGTCTTTAGAGTCTTTAAGGACTTTAGGGTCTTTAAAGTCAGACTTTGTAGAATAAACAAGCGTTTAACTCGCAAACCCTCTTGTTTACTCGTACCTTGTCAACTCGTCAACTAAAAACTAAAGATCCTGACCGATGTCGCGACGGTAGTACTTGCCTGTGTACTGAATCTGTTCAGCGCCCTTCATAGACTTCGCAAGTGCTTCTGCCTTGTCCTTACCGTAAGAACTTACGGCAATCACGCGACCACCTGCCGTTACGAGTTGGCCATCCTTCATGGCAGTACCTGCGTGGAAGACTACACTGCCTTCTACATCAGCACCTGTGATGGCAAAACCCTTTTCGTAATCCTGGGGATAACCACCGCTGACGCACATCACGCAGACCGCTGCGCGTTCGTCAAACTCAATGGTCTTTTCATCAAGGTTGCCTGCAGCCACACCTTCGAGCAAGTCAACGAGGTCACTCTTGATGCGCAACATCACACTTTCAGTTTCAGGGTCGCCCATGCGGCAGTTGTATTCAATTACCTTGGGTTGACCGTCGCAGTTGATAAGACCGAAGAAGATAAAGCCCTTGTAAACGATGCCTTCCGCAGCGAGACCTTCAACGGTCGGGCGGATGATCTGGTCATCCACAATCTTCATCCATTCGGGAGTAGCGAAGGGCACGGGGGTTACCGAACCCATACCGCCGGTGTTCAAACCCTTGTCGCCCTCACCGATGCGCTTGTAGTCCTTGGCCTCGGGAAGAATCTTGTAGTTCTTGCCGTCGGTAAGTACAAATACCGAGCACTCGATGCCTGAAAGGAATTCTTCAATCACTACGCGTGAAGAGGCATTGCCGAACATACCGCCGAGCATGCTGCGGAGTTCCTTCTGTGCTTCTTCGAGGGTGTCGAGAATGAGTACGCCCTTACCTGCACAAAGACCGTCGGCCTTGAGTACGTAAGGTGCCTTGAGGGTTTCGAGGAACTTGCAACCTTCTTCAACCTGTGTGCCGTCGAAAGTAGCGTATGCCGCCGTGGGAATGCCGTGGCGCATCATGAATGCCTTAGCGAAGTCCTTAGAACCTTCGAGTACGGCACCTGCCTTTGAGGGACCGATTACGGGGATGTGCTTTACTGCGTCGTTAGCAAGGAAGTAGTCGTAGATACCCTTTACGAGGGGATCTTCAGGACCTACTACAACCATATCAATGCCTTCCTTCACGGCAAAAGCGGCGATGCCGTCGAAGTCGTCGGCTTTCAATGCGGGCACATTCTCGCCTACGTTGGCAGTACCAGCATTACCGGGAGCGATAAAGAGTTTTTCAACTTTGCTGCTCTGAGCAATTTTCCAAGCAAGGGCGTGTTCGCGGCCGCCACTGCCAAGTAAGAGGATTTTCATATCGGATGAGGTTATGAGTGAGGTTATGAGGTGGGAGGTTTTGAGGTTATGAGGGGCGTTCGGGGTGCTCTAGATGGTCTAGATGTTCTAGATGTTCTAGATTTTCTAGATATTCTAGAACCTCTAGATTTTCTATAAATCTACCCACTCCGCCAGGTTCCTTAAAACCTTAAAGCGAAGCGCCCTCAAAACCTCAAAACCTTAAAAATTTATATCTTTTCCAACGCCTGTTCAATATCCGCAATAATATCTTCTGCGTCTTCGATACCTACAGAGAGGCGGATAAGGTCGGGGGCAATGCCAGCTTCCTTAAGTTGCTCTTCTGAAAGTTGGCGATGCGTGTGACTTGCGGGGTGGAGCACGCAACTCTTGGCATCTGCCACGTGAGTCACGATGCTGATGAGGCGGAGGTTGTCCATAAACTTGATGGCGTCTTCACGAGTGCCCTTCAAACCTAAAGCCATTACGCCGCAAATACCGTTGGGAAGGTACTTCTGTGCAAGGGCGTAGTAGGGATTGTCTTCAAGACCTGCGAAGTTTACCCACGCTACCTTGGGGTGCGCCTTGAGATATTCTGCCACGCGCTGCGCATTTGAGCAGTGCTGCTTCATGCGGAGATGGAGCGTTTCAAGACCGATGTTGAGCAAGAAGGCATTTTCGGGCGACTGAATCGAACCGAGGTCGCGCATCAACTGCGCTGTGGCCTTCACGATAAAGGCATTCTTGCCAAACGCCTTGCTGTAAGTAAGACCGTGGTAACTTTCGTCGGGAGTGCAAAGTCCGGGGAACTTTTCTGCGGATGCTTCCCAGTCGAAATTACCGCTGTCGATAATCGCACCACCTACGGCAGTAGCATGACCGTCCATATACTTTGTGGTAGAGTGTGTCACGATATCTGCACCCCACTCAAAGGGACGGCAGTTGATGGGGGTTGCAAACGTGTTGTCCACAACGAGGGGCACACCGTTCTTATGTGCCAACTTGGCAAAGCGTTCGATGTCCAAAATGGTGCAACCGGGGTTGGAGATGGTTTCACCGAAGAAACACTTCGTATTGGGGCGCACGTACTTCTGGATTTCTTCGTCACTCCATTCCTGATCCACAAACGTACATTCAATACCCAACTTCTTGAGCGTAACGCCGAAGAGGTTGTAAGTACCGCCGTAGATGTTGTTGGTAGAAATGAAGTGGTCGCCTGCTTCACAGAGGTTGAAGATGGTGTAGAAACTCGCCGCCTGACCCGAAGAAGTGAGCATTGCTGCCACACCGCCTTCGAGTGCTGCAATCTTTGCCGCTACAGCGTCGTTGGTGGGGTTCTGAAGGCGCGTATAGAAGTAACCAGAGTCTTCAAGGTCGAAGAGGCGAGCCATCTGCTCGCTTGTTTCATACTTGAAGGTGGTACTCTGATAGATAGGAAGCTGACGAGGTTCGCCCTTCTTGGGCGTATATCCTGAATGCAGGCAGAGTGTGCCTAAGTTTAGTTTCTTTTCCATAGTGTTGGTATGGTGTGAAAAGGAGTTAGCAGACCCTACCTTGCTTCTCTGTAGCGGTAAGTCCTACTAACTCCAGAAATTCTTTAGAAATAATATGTAGCGTTAATCTGGAACATGTTGCGCTTGATGTCCGCGCCACCAATGGTAAAACCACCTTGTTCTGCGATAGCCTTACCAATCGCACCGAGTGCGAATGTGTAACCCGCAGTGAGTTCCAACTTACCAAGTACCTTGGCACCCACACTTACGTTCCAAGATGTAGCCATGTTTTCCTTGTCAAATGTGCTTGAGGCATTGCCCAACGCCTTGTTCCACTTTGTGCTACCCAAAGCGAAGTCAAACTGGGGACCTGTACCGATGAACACACCAGTCTGGCCGATACCGAAGTTATAGCGGAGGTTCAAGGGAATTGAGAATGAACGTTCTGTTTCAGTTTCCTTTACCATATCCTTTTCAAGTACCAACTTGTTTTGGTTGTAAAGCAACGCACCGTTTACAGAGAAACCTGCGATGAGACCTACATTTGCGCGCACACCGACATTCCAGCCAGCCTGGCTGTCGCCGCTCTTAAGATTTGAGATTGAAGAGTTTGAAACCTTCATCTTTGTATAGTTCAAACCACCTGTGATACCCCAGTTAAAACTGAATGCTGAAGCAGATGTTACTACGAGTGCTGCTACGAGTGTGAGAAGAATCTTTTTCATAATTACAATTATTTTGTGGATGGGTAGAATACCTCAGTCGGTCGGATTGAACTTCCAACCGACTGAGGATGGGTTATTTATTGGATAAGACCAAGACTTTGGAAGATGGGGTGCTGAATAGCATATACCACGATACCAGCGAGGTAACCAGCGAGGGCGAGCCAAGAGATGTTCTTCAAGTACCAGCCGAAGGAGATGTTTTCAAGACCCATTACTACTACACCTGCTGCAGAACCGATGATGAGCATTGAACCGCCGACACCGGCACAGTAAGCGAGGAGCTGCCAGAAGATACCGTCCTGTGCCAAAGCACCAGCAGCTTCAATGGGATACATACCCATACAACCAGCAACGAGGGGCACGTTATCAACGATTGCAGAAGCCGCACCGATAACGCCTGTAATAGCATAGTGATTAGCGCCAGTTACTTCGTTCAACCACTGACCGAATGCGGTGAGCACGCCAGTGTCCTGAAGCGTTGCAACGGTCATCAAGATACCGAGGAAGAAGAGGATAGTTGTCATGTCAATCTTCTGCAACATGTTTGTCACACGGTGCGTAGACATGAGGTGGTGGTTCTTCTTGCGTGCCAAGAATACTTCAACGGCTGTCCAGAGCACACCGAGTACGAGGAGGATACCTACGTAGGGAGCGAGGTGAGTCAATGACTTGAAGATGGGCACGAAGAGCAAACCGCCCACACCGAGGCAGAACACAATGTTACGTTCCTTCTTTGAGAATTCCTGGTTTGCTTCTACATACTCTTCCATCTTCACACCTTCGATGTTACCCTTCATGCGGAAGTGCATGATAAGGCAGGGGATGAGCAAGCTGGCAACAGAGGGGAGGAATACTTCGAGAAGCACACCCTGTGTAGAAAGCATGCCGCGTACCCAAAGCATGATGGTTGTTACGTCACCGATGGGTGAGAACGCGCCGCCGGCATTTGCAGCCAAGATGATAAGACCAGCAAAGAGGAAACGGTCTTCCTTGTTAGCCACGAGCTTGCGGAGCACCATGATCATCACGATAGAAGTTGTGAGGTTGTCGAGCACAGCAGAAAGGAAGAAAGTCATCCATGCCATGCGCCACATGAGCTTACGCTTGCTGGCAGTCTGAAGGCGGTAGCGCACGAAGTTGAAACCACCGTTCGCGTCAACAATTTCTACGATGGTCATCGCACCCATCAAGAACACGATGATTTCGCAAGTTTCAGAGAGGTGGTGGAGCATACGTTCAGTGATAGGTTCTCCGTGGGGGAGAAGAATACTACCGCTGTTCACGCCAACTGTTACGAGCGTCCAACAAATTGCGCACATCAAGAGCGCTACGGGCGCCTTGTTAATCTTTGTACCGTGTTCGAGGGCAATACAAGCGTAGCCGATAACGAACACCGCAATGATAATTGAAGTAATCATTTGGATTTTAGTTTATGAATTAATTTTGAGATAGTTCTTTGGGGAGAGGTTTTGAGGTGGGAGGTTTTGAGGGGTAAGGTTTTGAGGGGCGGTCTAGATGTTCTAGATTAATCTAGAATCTCTAGAATCTCTAGAACCTTTAGATTTTCTAGAATCTTTTTCACTCCGCAAGGTCTTAAAACCTCAAAGCGTAGCGCCCTTATATCTTAAAACCTTATATTAATATATGTTTCAACTTGCAAAGAAATTATTTTTTCTTGACTCCTCAAAGCATTTTCACAAGTTTTATCTTTTACGAAACCCCAAACCCGACATTTACGAGGAAATATTTGTGAAAACAAATTGTGTGTGGGAAGTTTTTGCTATCTTTGCCACTCAAATGCGCAGCATGAAAGTTGCGCTGGATGCCCTCATAGTTCAACGGATAGAATAGAGGTTTCCTAAACCTTAGATAGGAGTTCGATTCTCCTTGGGGGTACTCGTTTGGTGTGCTAATACGTTCGGTATTAGCGCACTTTTTTTGTTGGGGTGCCAGAGGGGTACCAGCATCCGTATTATCCATCCCGCATGGTTTATTCCTCACTCCTCTATCCTCACTAAGAATCTTCGGAGTGGTGTGATGGATTGTCCACACTTTCCAGGGGTGAACAAAATGTGGTATAACAAATGGGCGAAGGTGTTGTTATGGAATCAACAAATGGGAATAATATAGGTGTTACTAGCGTGACCTTTGGTTGTCCACGAAAACTCGTTTGTTTTATTTAGAGCCACCAATGAACACTAATTATCACTAATATCCATCCGGTCTTAAATGCCCCGCAAGGCATTAGTGTAAATTCGTGAAATTCGTGGTTTATAATGGAAAAGGTGGTAGTTGCCAATAAGTATTTTTAGCCACTAATGAACACTAATTTTCACTAATATCCATCCGGACTTAAATATCCCGCAAGGCATTAGTGTAAATTCGTGAAATTCGTGGTTTATAATAGAAAAGGTGGGCGTTGCTAAAATATTAAGAGCACAAAAATCTTTGGGGTTAGGATTATTTGTGGACGACCAAGGGTCACGCAAGTAACTGCTATATTGTTGCCTAAAAAATAGGTGGATCGTGACGCATTTTTTTTCTCTGCATCCGAAAAAGTCGGACTTTACCTCCGTACCTTTGCACTGTCGACAAGAGAGGAATTTCTGCCGAGAGGCAGATGCCTTATCTCCCCGGGGTAAAACTATAGTATTCACCCTATTACTTGAAAAACTAATGCTTAAAAACAGTGGGGGCACAATGCTCCTGAACGAAAAGAGCGAGGTGAAGGCTGGAGGATTTTTTATGCGCCGTGAGCCATCGCTTGGTGTGAGGAATCACAATCCCTTGAACATTCGTTATCTGGAAAAGAACAAGTGGCTTGGACTCTCAAAAACAACTCCCAATGTAAAGGGATTCTGTAAGTTTGACTGCGTAGACTACGGTTTGAGAGCCGCTATTATTTTGTTGCTGAATTACATTCGTAAACGTGGATGCGTCACGCCGCGGCAAATTATTACCCGTTGGGCCCCACCCACGGAAAATAATACGGAACTCTACATCCAATGCGTCTGCGGTAGAGCAGATGTGCATCCCGACCATCCCTTACCCACAGAAGGAACACTCTTCAACCGCTTCGTCGTAGCCATGGCACGCCAAGAGTCAGGTATTCACCTGACCGAAGCGGATATTGAGCGCGTGCGGCAGACATTTGATATTCGGTAGACAAGAAGGTCTGATTTCTTAGTAGACGAGTGACGAGGTGCGAGAAGAAAGTCTCCTCCAACCTTCCCCAAGATAGGGGTGACTCGTCCCGCTCCCCCTTCGTCTCTCATCTCTCATCTCTCGTCTCTCATCTTTTATCTTTTATCTTTTATCTTTTATCTTTACTCTCCTTAACATGATTCCAATACAATTTAAGACAATACAAGGTTGTGCCAGAAAAGACATTGTGCCTTTAATTTTCCCTGCGGCTACGCTTGCGGTCTCCACTGCCCGTTTTCACCGTTGGATACAGCATGACCCTATTTTGCTTCGTGATCTTTTGAAGGCAGGATATAAAAAAGGTAGTCATTGGTTCACCCCAAGAGTTCTCCGCGTGTTAGAACGCTACTTCTTATAAGTTTCTCGTTGCCACCTGAAACAAGAGCGGCACTTAATTCTGCTAACGCATTGGTTAGTACGAATTAAGTGCCGCTTTTTTTTTGAGCAATAATATAGCAGTTGACCCAAATATAGTTTTAAAAAACTTTCGTCAGAGGATTAAACCATCCGAAATGCCCTCCTACGGGGGCAATGCATTCATAAATTTTAGATGGGTCAACACCTATATTATCGCTTTTTTGTATTGTCGTCCGTTGTCTGTTGTCTGTTGTCTGTTGTCCGTTGACCGTCTTCCTACAACTTCTTAATCAGCGTCAGTCCATCTCGTAGGGGGAAGATGAATGTTTCAACGCGTGGGTCTTCTGCCACGAGGTCGTTAAAGCGCTTTATTCCGATGGTTTGAGGGTCGTTGTCGTATTCCGATTCCACAACATGTCCGTCCCAAAGGGTGTTGTCGGCCAGTATATAACCTCCGGGGCGCAGGTAGCGCATGATGAGTTCGTAGTATTCTGCATAGGTGCGCTTGTTGGCATCAATGAAGGCAAGGTCAATTGTGAGGTTCATTTCTGGAAGGAGTTTGAAGATGTCTCCGATGACCATGTCTATTTTAGGAGGGAACGGCGAGTTGTCAAACCACGGGCGCGTAAAATCCTCCTGTTCATCGTTGATTTCAAAGGTTACGATGCGCGAACCAGGGCGCATACCTTGTGCCATACTCAAAGCAGAATACCCCGAGTAAGTGCCGATTTCAACGACCGTCTGCGGGTTGATGAGTTCCGTGAGCATCTTCAGCAGTTGCCCCTGCAAATGTCCAGACGCCATACGCGGACGAATGAGTTGCGTGTTTGTGGCGCGGTAGAGTTTGTAGAGGTAGGGATGTTCGGGAGCAATGTGGGAGAGGATATATTCGTTGAGCATCGTCGTAGCGTTAGCCATTAGCGTTTACCAAAGCCTCCACCGCCAAACGGTAAGAGTCCATGCCAAAACCAGCAATCACGCCCCTACACACGGCTGAAAGCATGGACTTGTGGCGAAATTCCTCGCGGGCATGCACATTGGAGAGGTGCACTTCAATGACCGGCACACGCAGCGACTTGATGCAGTCGCGGAGGGCGATAGAAGTGTGGGTGTAGGCGCCAGCGTTGAGCACGATACCGTCACAACCCGCATCGTCGGCAGCCTGAAGGGCGTCGATGAGGAAACCTTCGACGTTGCTCTGGTAATATTCCAGTTCTACGGCACCACCGTATTGTAGGCGGAGGTCGTTGAGGCATTGCTCCATGGTGGTTGTGCCGTAAATAGAAGGTTCACGCGTTCCAAGGCGGTTGAGGTTAGGACCGTTGATGATATAGAGTTTCATAAGTTTGAGAAACCAGGTTTTATGAGGTTAACACTATGGCAAAAGTACAACAAGAACTTGGATTATTCCTCCTTGAGGCATAAAAAGTAGTGACTTTTCTTAGCGAAACTCGCATTGTGAGGGGATAAATCCGTAACTTTGCAAACGAGAGTACTGTGTAGAGTACTGTGTAGAGTACAACTTACAGAGTACAGAGTACAACTGTCTTGCGGGACAGACTATCGTTTAATTCGGAATTCTTCTCGTCTACTTGTCTACTAAAAAACTAATTATATGGAAACAACCCGTCAACAGAAGATATCTCGCCTTATTCAAAAGGAACTTTGCGACATCTTCTTACTTCAAACCAAGTCTATGCCCGGTGTGCTCGTATCGGTAAGTGCCGTGCGCATTTCTCCCGATATGAGTGTGTGTCGTGTCTACCTCAGTGTGTTCCCTTCAGAGCGCAGTGCTGAAATTGTTGCGAATATCAACAATAATATGAAGCAGGTGCGCTTGGAACTCGGCAACCGTGTGCGCCATCAGTTGCGCATCATCCCCGAGTTGAAGTTCTTCGTGGACGACTCGCTGGACTACATTGAGCATATTGATGAATTGTTGAAAAAGTAAATTAAGGTTTTAAGGTTATAAGGTTATGAGGTTTAAGGTTTTAAGGTTTTGAGGGGCGGTCTAGATTTTCTAGATAATCTAGATGCTCTAGAACCTCTAGAATCTCTAGAATCTTTTTCACTCCGCAAGGTCTTTCTCCTTTAATCCCACTTCGTGGTCTTGACCTCCTCCTTGCAAGGCATAGTATAAACAAGTTTATCCTCTGCTCTTGCTTCATTCGTTGGTTCTCCTTTCTCCCCCATGTCCCTCTCATTCCGTCTCGCCCTGCGTTACCTGTTCTCAAAGAAGAGTCATAACGCGATAAACATTATCTCTGCCATTTCGGTGGCGGGGGTGGCGTTGGCTACCTTGGCGATGGTGTGTATTATGAGTGTCTTCAATGGGTTTCATGACGTTATAGAGGGGTTGTATACCACTTTCGACCCCGAGATAAAGGTGATTCCCAAGCGGGGAAAGATGGTGGCGTCCAATGATAGTGTGTTACAAGCGATTTGCAACCATGAGAATGTGGCGGCGGCAACGCATGTCCTTCAGGATCATGCCCTCATCCTTTTTAGCGGTCATCCCTTGCTGGTAGAGATAAAGGGGGTAGACAATAACTTTAGCAAGACGAGCGATATTGAGAAAATCTTGCGCGGTGGCAATGGTTTTGTACTCCAGGAAGGCAATACGGAGTATGGCATTCCCGGAATAGCCCTTGCGTTTAAAATTTGTGGTTCATACAATTACGGTTCGCTTCAGATTTGTGCCCCCAAAAAGGGAGAACGCATCAATATGGTCAACCCTGCGGAGAGTTTTAATACGGGTATACTAACCTCTCCACTGCAGGTGTTTGTGGTCAACCAACCCGTTTATGACGAGAATTATTTCCTAACTTCCTTGGGATTCTCACAGCGCCTTTTTGACCAACCAGGAATGGTCACCGCGGTGGAATTGCGTTTGAAAGAAGATGCCAATCTCTTTTTTACCAAGCGTGAATTGCGCAAGATTGCTGGAGACCGCTTTGAAGTGCTGGACCAGATGGAGCAGCAAGCCGATGTGTACAACATCATGAATGTGGAGAAACTCGTGTCCTTCGCTTTCTTGGCCTTCATTCTTTTTATTGCGATGTTTAACATCGTTGGGAGTCTCTCGATGCTCATTATTGAGAAACGTGAAGATATGCTTACCCTTTACGCGCTCGGTGCCTCTCCCGCTATGTTGCGCAAGATATTCTTTATAGAAGCGCGCCTTATTGCCCTGATGGGTGGTATCGTCGGTATCATTTTGGGAGTATTGCTGAGTCTCGGTCAACTCCATTTTGAATGGATTACCTTAGGCAACGGTGACGGCAGTTTCCTAATTGACGCCTATCCCATAAGTATCAAGGTTTTAGACTTAATCGTTATTCTCATCACCGTGTTCCTTGTGTCCATCGTCAGCACCTGGTTCCCAGTGTACTATCTCACCCACCGCTTGATTTGGAAAGAACATGAGGCGAAGGCAGGAGGGGGAAGTAGTGAGGAGTGAGTAGAGAGTAGTGAGTAATGCCATGCGGAATGAGAGAGTAAGTAGTAGGTAGTAGGTAGTAGTCCATGCGGGGCGAGTAGACAAGATAATTACCGAGATAAACGAGTATAGTCCCGCATGGCGTTACTCACTACTCACTCCTCACTACTAACTAAAGAAAGTACCTCGTCAACTTGTTAACTACCCCCCTTTAGGGGGAGGTTGGAGGGGGCTTCCTTCTAAATCTTGTCCGCCAAAAAATTCTTCTTTTCAAAAAAAAACTGTTCCTTTGCAGTACGAATAGCAATCACATATAAACCAATTTATAAATTAAGCACTATGTACGGAAATTTCCAAGAATTTCTCCAGAATGAGCTTGAAGCCATTAAGGAGGCTGGTCTTTACAAGAACGAACGCTTGATCGAAGGTCCTCAGCAGGCTGCGATTCAGGTTAACAACAAGGAAGTGTTGAACTTCTGTGCCAACAACTACCTCGGTCTTTCTAACCATCCCCGCCTTGTGAAGGCAGCGAAGGATATCATGGACCAGCGTGGTTACGGTATGTCTTCTGTACGCTTTATCTGCGGTACTCAAGACTCTCACAAGACTCTTGAAGCTGCTATTTCTAAGTTCTTCAAGACTGAAGATACTATCCTTTACGCAGCATGTTTCGATGCTAACGGTGGTGTGTTTGAACCCCTCTTCACTGCTGAAGACGCTATCATCTCTGATGCCCTCAACCACGCTTCTATCATCGACGGTGTGCGCCTCTGTAAGGCAAAGCGCTATCGTTATGCTAACGCTGACATGGCAGACCTCGAACGTTGCCTCCAGGAAGCTCAGGAACAGCGCTTCCGCATCATCGTTACCGACGGTGTGTTCTCAATGGACGGTAACGTAGCTCCCATGGATAAGATTTGTGACCTCGCTGAAAAGTACAACGCCCTCGTGATGGTTGACGAAAGCCACTCTGCAGGTGTTGTAGGTGCTACAGGTCGCGGTGTGAGCGAATTCTTCAACACTTACGGTCGCGTAGATATCTACACAGGTACGCTCGGTAAGGCATTCGGTGGTGCAATGGGTGGTTTCACAACTGGTCGCAAGGAAATCATCGACATGCTCCGTCAGCGCTCACGTCCTTACCTCTTCTCTAACTCTCTCGCTCCCTCTATCGTAGGTGCTTCTATCGAAATGTTCAAGATTCTTGAAGAGTCTAACGAACTCCACGATCGCCTCGCTGAAAACGTAGAGTACTTCCGCTCTAAAATGATCGAAGCTGGTTTCGACATCAAGCCCACGCAGAGTGCTATCTGCGCAGTAATGCTTTACGACGCTAAGCTCTCACAGGTTTATGCTGCGAAGCTCCAGGAAGAAGGCATCTACGTAACTGGTTTCTATTATCCCGTTGTTCCCAAGGATCAGGCACGCATCCGCGTACAGCTCTCTGCAGGTCACAACCGCGAACAGCTCGACAAGTGTATCGCTGCCTTCATCAAGGTAGGTAAGGAACTCGGTGTTTTGAAGTAATTCATCACTACAATATCACAAAAAAAGGTGTGCAGTCAACCGACTGCACACCTTTTTTATTTATTACTGTCCGGTAAAATTTGTCTCTTTATTTTAGAGAACACGAATTGCACGAATAACACGAATCCTTGCGGGGCGTCACCTTGCTTATCGCATACGAATTGCACGAATACCCTCCGGATAATAAAAACGTGTTATTGACTTGCGCGTCCTTCAGTTTGTGTTATAAAATGCCCCGCACGGTGATTCGTGTTATTCGAATGCGATTAGCAAAAAAAATATCCTGCACGGTGATTCGTGTTATTCGTGAGATTCGTGTTCTCTTAAACATAGAAATTCTCATTTTCTTTCGGTTGAATATCTATAAGGGGGCTTGTATGAGTACAACGATCCATCAAACAATGAGTTATCTGTATTTACCGGACAGCAATATAAGAAA
Organism: Alloprevotella sp.; assembly: GCA_045126825.1. Lineage (GTDB taxonomy): Bacteria > Bacteroidota > Bacteroidia > Bacteroidales > Bacteroidaceae > Alloprevotella. The sequence goes on along the minus strand of JBGVPF010000046.1, from coordinate 5,596 downwards.
ATTTAAAATAGGTTACTAATAATTTTCACCACAATAGATATAATTTTGGCAATGACAGCTGTTGTGCCTGTTTTGAAGGACAACATTCCTGTCATTGCCAATTATTTTTCAATTCATCCTCACAGGGACAAATGGTTATTGAATTTCGATTTCGTCAATAAAGAGGAAGGCTGGATATCCCTTACCTCCGTGCCATTCGGGAAGCGAGTGTTCGGGAGCGGCAATAACCTTAACGTAACGAGTAGTGACTGGTGTGAAATTCATTTCGTGGTCGTAAATGCCGTTGGCGTTTTCAAGCGTCAAAACGGGGAAATCACCTGTTGCCACTTCGGTGAAGTTCTTACCATCTGAAGAAACCTCTACGGCAAAGTGGCTTACGTCGAATACCCAGTCGCCTTTTTCCACGCAAGTGCTGATGCCCACCTTGCTAATCTCCATTTCCTTTTGAAGGTCAATCACTGCCTCCATGTCGTTACGGTAGAAAGCAATCCAGCGTCCGGTTTTGTAATTGCCATTACCCTTCAAACCATCCACCAATGTGGGAGCGCCACCAAATTCATACTGCTTATTGATAGGTTTGAGCATGGTGATGGGTTTCATGCTTGCTTTATTGAACTTAATCTTTTCGCTAATCACACGCCCCAACTTTTCGCCACGAACGGCACGCGCCTTAAAGGTGCAAGAATCCGTAATTGCAATGGGTTCCTTATACAGCGGAGATGCTGAAGTGGGTTCTGTGCCGTCAAGGGTGTAGTGAACGTCAGCGTTGTCAATCGTCTTGAGCGTAATCATCAACGCATTCTTCACGGTGTCGGGATCAAATGAAGCGGTTACGTCAAACACGTGGGTCGCATAGTTGTATCCCTTCATGTCGTAGGTTTTCACCATCTGGGGAATGCGCTGGAGGAAATTGTCGTAGTTCTTCAATTCAGGCATTGTCCACTGCACTTCAGCAAGTGCCGCCATACGGGGAAGTTCCATGTATTCCACGTGGCTGTAAGTGGGGATGTATTCTGTCCAAAGGTTAGCCTGTGCACCGATAATGTGCTTTGCTTCTTCGGCAGTCAACACTTCAGGAACTGGTTCAAGTTCATATACCTTTTCCAAGGGGAGATAACCACCGATCGCGAGAGGTTCGCCCTCGGTATCCTTAGTTTGGTAGTAATCGAAGTACATAAATGTCGTGGGCGACATAATTACATCGTGACCCTGGCGAGCGGCTTCAATGGCTTCGCCGAATCCGCGCCATGCATGCACCGTAGCATTGGGTGCCAAACCACCTTCAAGAATTTCATCCCAACCAATAATCTGACGTCCCTTGCTGTTGAGGAACTTTTCGGCATGGTTGATTACGAAACTCTGGAGGTATTCTTCCTTCGTATGCTTCTCATCACCCTTAATGCCGAGTTGCTTGATGCGCTTCTGACACTTGGGACATGAAGCCCAACGAACTTTCGGACATTCGTCACCGCCGACGTGGATGTACTCTGAAGGGAAGATGTCAATAATTTCCGTGAACACATCTTCGATAAAGCGAAGGGTTTCATCGTTGCCTGCGCAAAGCACATTCTCTGATACCCCCCACATCTTCCACACTTCATACGGACCACCCGTACATCCGAGGTGGGGATAAGCGGTAAGCGCTGCCTGCATGTGACCTGGGAGGTCGATTTCGGGAATAACGGTGATGTGACGTTCAGCGGCGTAAGCTACAATCTCACGCGCTTCGTCCTGAGTGTAATTTCCGTCGTGGGGAGTGCCGTCGTACTCACCGCTGTTGCGACCAATTACCGTTTCAGGGCGGTAGGCAGCCACCGTAGTGAGTTCGGGATACTTCTTAATCTCAATACGCCAGCCCTGGTCGTCGGTCAAGTGCCAATGGAAGCGGTTGATGTTGTGAAGCGCAAGCATGTCGATGAAGCGCTTTACAGAATCCACAGGGAAGAAGTGACGTGACACGTCGAAGTGTGCACCACGGTAAGCGAAACGTGGGTAGTCGTAGATGTTAGCCGCAGGAAGTTCAACAGCACTTGCCGTAGCCTTGGGGAGCGACTTACGGAGTGTTTGGATGCCGTAGAATACGCCTGCTTCAGATGCGCCCGTAATACCCACCTGATGCTCATCAATCGTCATTAGGTAGGCTTCCTTATTTTCGTTTTCCACACCCAGAGCCAAACGAATTGCGGGTGTCACCGTCTCATCAGTAGTTATCGACAAGTCAATACCCGTCGCTTCCTTTACATACTCCGCGAGCATTTCTGCATTACGCATCATCTGCGGATTTTCTTCAGGTACGACAATACGCACCTTATCATCAAGCACAAAATTCTTACCTTCCGTCAAGTTTATTTCTTGAGGAAGCGGAATCACCTGATAATTCGCCTGTTCACGTTGCGCGCACGATAACAAGGCTCCGCAACAAAGGGCGGTAATAATGGATTTTAAGGTCATAATTTTTATGAGTGGACAAGTTGACGAGTAGACAAGTAAACAAGAGGGGGCAGACTGATAAACGTTTGGAACTTCGTGCAGGATATCTTGCAGGACTATCAAACCAACCCGTTTACTCGTCTACTAAAAACTCGTTAGCAATTATAGTAAATAAATATGAGTGGACAAATTGACGAATAGACAAGTAAACAAGAGGGGTTACTCAAACCATCTCGTTTACTCGTCTACTAAAAACTCGTTAACTACTCTTACAACAAACTCCAAGCTACCGTAAGACCAGCCATCACGATGCTTACCATGCTCATCAACTTAATCAAGATGTTGAGCGAAGGACCTGATGTATCCTTGAAGGGGTCACCTACAGTGTCGCCTACGATCGTTGCCTTGTGGGCATCACTACCCTTGCCGCCGAAGTTGCCTTCTTCGATATACTTCTTGGCATTGTCCCACGCACCGCCGGCATTTGCCATGAATACGGCGAGTACAAAACCTGAACTCAAGCTACCGATGAGCAAACCGAGCACACCTGATACGCCAAACACAACACCCGTCAAGATGGGCACGGCAATCGCGATGAGCGAAGGCACAATCATTTCCTGTTGCGCCGCACGTGTAGAAATCATGACGCAACGTTCGTAGTCGGGTTCTGCTTCACCCGTAAGAATACCCTTAATCGTGCGGAACTGACGGCGCACTTCTTCCACCATCTTGGCAGCTGCGCGACCTACAGCGTTCATGGTCAAACCACAGAAGAGGAAGGACATCATCGCACCGATAAACATACCAGCCAATACCTTGGGGTTCATCAACGTTACCTCATAATAGCGCATGAAGTCGGCAAAGGTTGCCTGTTGCAATTCTACGATTCTGCCGTCAATATTTAATTGTGTTGTACCAATGCGTTCGAGACCGATGCGCACTTCTTCAATATAAGAAGCCAAGAGGGCAAGACCTGTCAAAGCGGCAGAACCGATGGCAAAGCCCTTACCTGTGGCAGCTGTAGTGTTACCGAGTGAGTCGAGGGCGTCGGTACGCTTGCGCACTTCAGCACCGAGTCCGCTCATTTCGGCATTACCACCAGCGTTGTCGGCAATAGGTCCGTAGGCGTCGGTAGCAAGGGTGATACCCAAGGTTGAGAGCATACCTACAGCGGCTGTACCGATACCGTAAAGCCCCATGGAGATGTTGCTCATGTCACCTCCTGTTGCGAGAAGGTAAGAAGCGATGATACCAATCACTACGGCAATCACGGGAATGGCTGTAGAAAGCATACCTACGCCGATACCCGAGATAATTACGGTAGCAGAACCCGTCAAACCGTTTTCAGAGATGCGCTGCGTGGGTTTGTAAGATTGTGAAGTGTAATATTCTGTTGCCTGACCGATAGTGATACCTACGGCAAGACCTACTGCTACGGTGCAACCCATCTGCCACCAGTTTTCCAAACCGAGTAAATAAAGTACACCAAACGAAGCAATCACAATGAGTGCCGAGCTCAAGTTCGTACCTACCGCCAAAGCGCGAAGGAGGTCCTTCATCTTCGCACCTTCATGGGTGCGTACCGCAAAGATACCCACTAATGAGAGCACAATACCCACTGCCGCAATCAACATCGGCGCAATCACCGCCTTGTACTGCATATCCACATTGCCACTTGCCATATAAGCCGCAGCACCGAGCGCAGCCGTTGCCAAGATTGAACCGCAATAACTTTCATAAAGGTCAGCGCCCATACCAGCTACGTCACCCACGTTATCACCTACGTTATCGGCAATCGTTGCAGGGTTGCGGGGGTCGTCTTCAGGAATATTTGCTTCCACCTTACCCACAAGGTCAGCACCCACGTCGGCTGCCTTTGTGTAAATACCCCCGCCGACACGCGCAAAGAGTGCCTGTGTGGAAGCACCCATACCAAAGGTGAGCATCGTAGTGGTAATCATGCACAACTTCGCCGTAGAATTTCCATCAATATCCACAAAGGCATCAAGGAGCAAGTACCAGAAAGAAATGTCCAACAAACCGAGGCCTACCACTACGAGGCCCATCACCGCACCACTGCGGAAGGCGATGCGCAATCCGCCGTTGAGTGATTCGCGAGCGGCATTAGCCGTGCGCGCAGAGGCAGCTGTTGCCGTCTTCATGCCCAAGAAACCAGCCAAACCAGAGAAGAAACCACCCGTCAAGAAGGCCACGGGCACCCAAGCGTTTTGGAGGTTGAAACCATACGCCATGATGGCAAACAACAAGGCAAGGCAGATAAATACAATACCTACAACCTTATATTGTTGCTTCAAATAAGACATTGCCCCCGAACGTACTGCTGCGGCAATATACGCCATGCGTTCCGTACCTTCAGAAGTCTTTTTCATTTGTGCGTAGAAGAACCACGCGAAGCACAATGCCAGCAAAGATGCCGCTGGGATGAGCCAAAATAATGTGTGTTCCATAGTATTTAGTATGATAGTTAAGTTTTGAGGTGACAAGGTTATAAGGTTTTGAGGTGACAAGGTTTTGAGGGTATGAGGTGACTGTTGACCGTTGTCTGTTGACTGTTGTCCGTTGTCCATTGACCGTTAATCCCACTTCGTGGTCTTTTCCTCCTTATTCGCTGACGCTCATCAAGCTTCGCAAGTCGCACCTCGGCAATTCAAGTAAACTTGATTGCGCTCGGTTTGGCGTCGGTTGTCCGTTGACTGTTGACTATTGACTGCTGTCTACAATTCGCCGACTAAATTAAGGAAAATATTGCGAATACGGGGTAACATGCGCTAATAATTTAGGCGATAATATAGCAGTCGACCCTATTTTAAAGTTTTCGTCAGAGGATTAAATCATCCGAAATGCCCCCGTAGGAGGGCACACTTGCATAACCGCGGGTGGCAGGGCGAACCTGCGGTGGTACTATACGAACGAATAAATCTATCGGTACCCGTAGGAGGACCCACAACACCTGGATATGTTACAAATGGCTTTAACTTTGGAGATAAAATAGCAGTTGACCCAAGTTGAAGTTTCATGACGCTGAAGGCGTCACCGCTCGGTAACTTTAAGAATTTCACTCGCTAAATGACGCTGAAGGCGTCACCGCTCGGTAACTTTAAGAATTTCACTCGCTAAATGACGCTGAAGGCGTCACCGCTCGGTA
>JBGVPF010000045.1:0-5718 GCA_045126825.1 Alloprevotella sp. | reverse complement strand
AAAGCATCTAAGTGCGAAGCCGGCCACAAGATTAGATTTCCTTTGAGGGTCGTTGTAGACGACAACGTTGATAGGGTGCAGGTGTACAGATGGTGACATCATAGCCGAGCACTACTAATTGCCCGAAACTTTCGCCGCAAGAAATGGTGAATTTACTTAAAGCGTTGCTTTATCGGAAACCTGAAAGAAGAAAGGTTAGCGAGTAGAGAGATTATTGTAAGATATGTCTAAATTTATTTCCGGTGGTTATAGCGTCGGGGTTCCACCTCTTCCCATTCCGAACAGAGAAGTTAAGCCCGTCCGCGCCGATGGTACTGCGTATAGCGGGAGAGTAGGTCGCCGCCACTTTTCAGAGAGGTTCTTCAAAATCTTGAAGGACCTCTTTTTTTGTTTTGTATCTTGATGAGTTCATGGGTCGAGAAGACAAAAAAGTAACTTGTTTTTAATACCCGATGTAGTAACTCGGCTTTGTTGTTTAATAGAAATCTTTTAACTTTGTAGAGGTTCCGTGTGCATGGAGATATTATTTTATTTATGGAGCATTTATTAGAAGGTTTCAAACGTTATATTCTGTTGGAACGCGGGTTTTCAGAAAACACACGTCAGGCTTATTTGCGTGACGTGAAGCAGTTCTTTGAATTCTTGGATTCGGAGGGTGTGGCAGTGCGTGATGTAACGTTGGAGTTGTTGCATCAGTTTACCTGGCAACTTCATGAAATAGGCATCTCCGCACGTTCTATCGCCCGTATACATTCTGGATTACGCTCCTTTTATCATTACCTCTTGTTGGAGGGGTATATGGAACAGAATCCTACGGCACTTCTGGAGTCCCCAAAGAAGGGGGTGCATTTGCCTGAAGTATTGTCTACAGAGGAAATAGATGCCATACTTTCGGTCATAGACCTTAGTCAGTCGGAAGGACAGCGAGATAAGGCGGTTATAGAATTGCTTTATAGTTGTGGTTTGCGTGTTTCCGAACTGTGCAATTTGAAGATGCATGACCTTTTCCTTGATGAAGGTTTTGTACGTGTTATAGGCAAGGGAAATAAGGAGCGTTTAGTACCGATTTCTCCGAAAGCAGTGAAGGAGTTGCATTTGTGGTTTTCTACGCGTAACGAGATTATACCTAAACCTGGTGAGGAGGATTATGTGTTCCTTTCTGTGCGTCGCCGCCAGCATTTATCGCGTATCACAGTGTTTCATAACCTCCGCCTTTATGCCGAACGTGCTGGAATAACGAAAACGATTTCTCCTCACACGCTACGCCACTCCTTTGCAACTCACCTTTTAGAAGGAGGCGCAAACCTGCGTGTGATTCAGGCGATGCTGGGGCATGAGCAGATTTCTACCACTGAAGTCTATACTCATATTGACCGTTCGATGTTGAAGCAACAAGTGCTCAACTATTTTCCTCGTAACAAACATGATTAACAAGAAGTTAAGTAAATGCAAAATTCGGTTGACAATTAGATTTCTAATATTATAAAAATTAAATAAAATTGTCATTTTTTACGTCGAAATCTTGGTTGAAATCCGAGAAGGGTGTACTTTTGCACCAGTTTTTCATGGTATTAGATTTAAGGTTAGTAAAGATTGGTTGTCGGGATGACAATCAATTTTTTTTTGTACCTATGCCTCGGTTCATTTGTCATCCGTAATCGAGTATTTCGTTAGTTAAAAAAGACAACGATATAGAAGTTGCCTCAAACTTGCATTTCATACCCCCTCCCCGCCCTAATCTTTGTACACATCTCAACTCGGGCGGCCTAAAGGGGCAACCTGCCCGGGGCTATTAGCTTTTGCTTCTTCGAGGCAACCTTTTACCTCTGAAATAAAATGTATACAAAGATTAGCTCCCCGCCAACGGACTTGACAGGTACGGACGTAAGGTCGTGCGTCCGTACCTCCTGTCACACGCGCTTTTCGTTGTCGTGTTGTCACGCGTATATTCCCTGAAAGGGATAAAGTCCATAGCCCAATGGCAAGCGGCTTTAGAAGCGACGCCTTGGGTGGGTGATGAGAGTGAATTGCGCCCTGTAAAGGGCAAAAGTCCTATGTGGCAAGCAGGGTGTTTTTTTACTTTTACCCCTATTAGGGCGCACCATGCGGGTGAAGTCTACCCAGGGTGTCGCCTCACTCCGTTCGCCTTGCCCTGGGCTATGTACTTTATCCCTTTCAGGGAAACTCACCAATGTCTATTTCATTCCGCATGGCATTAACTTATTTAGTTGACGAGTTGACGAGGTACGAGTAGACGAGATGCTTGCCGAGATAAACGAGCGGGACCCGCTTGAAAAGTACGGACGCACGGCATTACTCACTACTCACTGATACAGCTCCGCATGGCATTAGTGTAAATTAGTGACCATTCGTGGTTCAAAAAATACCTGTAGATAAGCGCCAATCCGTGGGGAATTTTCTGTGAGACATTATGATCAATCAATAGCGGATTCACCCCTGAAATAAGCGTTTGTTATATAGAAGCAATAAAAACAAACGAGTTTTCGTCGACAATACCTATATTATTCCCTGATATTGTATGAATGTGTTTCCTCCGGAATACTGCAGAGAACTGCTTAACATCCTGAAACACTTATTGATAATTCTTATATTCTCATAAATATTTATTATAGGTATTTCTTTGTTTCATATTAAAAAGTCGTCTTATTTTTGCAGTGCATTATCAAGGTTGATGGTGCTATTAACAAATAAGAATGACTATGCGAATCACTAATGTATATGCTCGTGAAATCTTGGATTCACGTGGCAATCCCACAGTAGAAGTAGATGTAACGCTTGAGAATGGACTTGTAGGTCGCGCTTCAGTGCCTTCGGGTGCCTCAACGGGAGTAAATGAAGCTATAGAATTGCGTGATGGCGACCCACGTCGTTACAGCGGGCGCGGGGTGAAGCGTGCGGTGCAACACGTCAACTCGCTTATAGCTACGGAACTGAAAGGCACTTGTGTCTTTGAACAGCGTGCTATAGACGAGCGTCTCATCTCTTTGGACGCCACTCCCACCAAGAAGCGCCTTGGAGCGAATGCTATCTTGGGTGTATCACTTGCCGTAGCGCGTGCCGCAGCTTTGGCGCAGGGAGTACCTTTGTTCCGTTATCTGGGTGGTGTCGGTGCTCACACCCTTCCCGTTCCGATGATGAACATCATCAATGGCGGTGCCCACTCTGATGCGCCAATAGCCTTTCAGGAGTTTATGATTCGTCCTGTCGGTGCTCAAAGTTTCCACGAAGCCTTGCGCATGGGGGCAGAGGTGTTTCACTCGCTGAAATCCGTGCTCAAGAGTCGCTCCCTCAACACCGCTGTGGGCGATGAGGGCGGTTTTGCTCCAGCACTTCATAATGTGGAAGATGCCCTTTCCTGCATTGTTGATGCCATTAAGAAAGCAGGATATCAACCAGGGGTAGACGTCACCATCGCTGTGGACTGTGCTGCTTCAGAATATTACAAGGACGGTAGGTATGATTACACGGTATTTGAAGGAGAAAAGGGTGCACGCCTGACTTCGGCAGAACAGGTGGAATATCTTGAGGCACTCATCAATCATTACCCTATAGACTCCATTGAAGACGGCATGGCGGAAGATGATTGGGCGGGGTGGAAACTCCTTACGGAACGCTTGGGAAATCGTTGTCAACTTGTCGGGGACGACCTTTTCGTGACCAACACACATTTCCTTCAGAAGGGAATAGAAGTAGGGTGTGCGAATGCCATACTGATAAAACTCAATCAAATCGGTACGCTTTCCGAAACGCTTGATGCCATCGCTATGGCGCATGCCGCAGGTTACACAGCAATCGTCTCCCATCGCTCGGGCGAAACGGAGGATACTTTCATTGCTGACCTTGCCGTAGCCACGGGTTGTGGTCAGATCAAGTCGGGGTCGCTCAGCCGATCCGAACGCCTGGCGAAATACAACCAACTCTTGCGCATAGAGGAAGTGCTGGGAAGTAGTGCACGCTATGGTAAACGTATTTAGTCCGCAAGGAAAGGTAGTTGTCCTCTATCCAGAGCGTTGCCCTTCGCTGGTGGATTAAATCCCTTTCAGGGAAAGCATCCCGCAAGGTAGTTGTTCTCTGTACTCTGTACTCTGTACTCTCTCTATATATAAACTAAACACTTAACAACTATGACCATGAAAAACTTTTTCTTTCCCCAGGACTATCCCAGTCCAGTCTACTCCCGCTTTCTATTAGGCATGCGTCTCTTATTTGGTGTGCTGTTCATTACGCATGGTTATGAGAAACTGATGGACTACGAAGTGCTCGCTGCTGTCTTTCCTGACCCTTTGGGCATGGGCGCGAGTTTGAGTTTGACACTCGTAATTTTAGCCGAAGTCTTTTGCGCGATGGCGTTTGTCGCAGGTTTCCTGTTCCGCCTCTCCCTCCTGCCCATGATTTTTGCCATGGGAGTAGCCTTCTTCTCTTGGCACGGCGCATTGATGCCAGATGGTGAACTCTCGCTTATCTACTTTGTAGTATTCGTTATGATGTTCGTTGCAGGACCAGGGCGTTATTCTTTGGATAACTTTATAGCGATACTTAAGGAGGGATAGGAGGGCCTAGGTGAAACTAGGCATTTCTAGGCATACCTAGGCGCTTCTAGGATTCCCTAACCTCCCCACCTCAAAACCTAATAACCTAATAACCTTAAACCTCAAAAACTATGTCAACTCTTATATTCCCCTTCTTGCTTGCCCTCTCTTGCGGCAGCATAACCGAAGAAAGTGGTGGTTTTAAACATCTTGAACTCCCGTATGCCACCGACGCACTCGAACCTTACATCTCGCGTGAGACGATTGAGTACCATCATGGTAAACATCTGCTGACCTATGTCAACAATCTCAATAAAGCCATTGTCGGTACGCCCCACGCCCATCAGCATCTCACGCAAATTGTAGCGGAGGCAGAGGGCACGCTCTTCAATAATGCGGGGCAAGTGCTCAATCACAACCTCTACTTCCTGCAATTCTCGCCCCATGGTGGCGGTCGCCCTAAAGGTGCACTCGCACAGGCGATACAGAAAGAGTGGGGCAGCTTCGAGGCGTTCCAAAAGGCATTTGAAACCCAAGGCCTGGCGCTCTTCGGTTCAGGTTGGGTATGGCTCGCACAAGACCAAGATGGTGCGCTCCATATCTTGCAAGAACCCAACGGTAGCAATCCCGTAAGGCACGGTATGGTGCCACTGCTCGGATTTGACGTGTGGGAACATGCCTATTACTTGGACTATGCCAACCGCCGTGCCGATCATCTTACGGCACTTTGGAACATCGTAGATTGGAATGTCGTAGGCGCTCGCTTCCGTCAGTAATATTTTATTTGTATTCTTCAGTTTGCAAATAATAATAGCCTGTTGTAAAAAATTGCTAAAATGCTACATTTCATAGGGTTAAAGCAAAAATAAGTGCTAAAAATTTGTGTCGGAAAATAATAAAAACCGTAATTTTGCAGTGTCTAAAGAGGGAGGAAAATTTTTGTTACTCCCCCTTTAACCAACACAAAAACTTTACATATTACCAAGAAGTCCATACACTCCGTAAGGAGCGCATGGACTTCTTTTTTGGCAATAATATAGCAGTTGACCCAAATATAGTTTTAAAAAACTTACGTCAGAGGATTTAACCATCCGAAATGCCCCCGTAGGAGGGCACACTTGCATAACCGCGGGTGAGCAGGGCGAACCTGCGGTGGTACTATACGAAC
>JBGVPF010000044.1:0-11367 GCA_045126825.1 Alloprevotella sp. | reverse complement strand
CCCCCTATAAACAGGGGGAGAGCGCCATCCGGTTCTTTCGCGCCATCCGGTCTGTACCCCATCCAAACTATCACCCCGCATGGGTTACTCTCTACTCACTCCTCACTAAAGAAACCTCCTCACTCCTACCTACAACTTACTACCTACTTCTCACTAATATGCTCTTATGTTCTTATGTCTAAAAACCTGCGGAGCAAATTCTGTGTTTTTCCGTGAGTTCCGTGTGAGACTTTTAGCAAGAACATTTTAGTGTAAATTCGTGTTCATTAGTGGCTCAAAAAAAATGTAAACGCGCGCAATCCGTGGCGAAAAATGAAGACAAATTGGCAGTCATTATTTCACTTTTTTGCATGTTTTTGAAGAATTTACCCGGTAGAATGGGACACACTTTCAGCAAGACGGGACAAAAAAAGTTTTGGATAAAAACAACATCCCTTCTCGGAGAAATAATTCGGCACCTAAAAAAAATTATTCGGCACATATTTTTTCGCATGTGCCGAATAATTTCACCCATTTTTAGGGCGCAAAATCGCAAAAAAAGAGTGGAAATAACCCTTTACAGGACCATCTCCACTTCCTAATACAAAGATAATACATTTTTCAGCGAAATGCAAATCGCTCAAGAGCGACCAATTTTCTCACTTTTTCTCACGTTTTTCAGTAGACAAGTTAACGAGGTACAAGTAGACGAGAAAAGCACCGAGATAAACAAACGAAGTCCCACTTGAAATGTAGGGACGCACGGTCCGTGCGTCCGAAATACATACGAATTAAAACCGAACATACGGCAGATACACGATTGATTTTGGACCCGCACCGTGCGTCCGAAATACATACGAAGTTAAAACCGAGCATACGGCAGATACACGATTGATTTTGGACGCACGCGCCGTGCGTCCCTACAGGTCAAGTGAATATCCCGCATGGTAATGAGACGCCATAATATGACGTCTCTACGTTCGTTATATATCCCGCATGGTTCACTACTACCTACTACTTACTACCTACTACTTATTCCCCCCCCAAAAAAAACTTCCCCTTCCCCCACATTTTCCCCGCAATTTATTTGCCGATACCGATAGTTTTTTTAATTTTGCAATGTGCGGATTACACCCTGAAAATTAGTCATTTAGAAAGAGATTTTGGAGGGCACTTTTCGCACGAAACTATTTTATCAAAGTAAGAAAACAAATCACTAATCTTAATCACTATTTTATGAAAGTAAAATCTTTACTTCTTGGTTTGGCACTGCCAGCTGTTGGGTTTGCTCAGAATTACGACTTGCCCAACCCCGACAATGCGCCTGCGCCTTGTCATCCCGTTCCCAGCGAACGCCAGATTTTGTGGAATGAAACGGAGTTCTACGCCTTCTTCCACTACGGTATGAATACCTTCACGGGTTTGGAATGGGGTTTCGGTAATGAACCCGAATCCAAGTACGCCCCCTTGGCAAAGCCCAATCCCGAACAGTGGGTGACTTCAGTGAAGGCTGCGGGTATGAACGGTGGTATCGCCGTGGTGAAGCACCACGATGGTTTCTGCCTCTGGCCTACAGCAACAACGACACACAGCATTGCGAATGCGGGAAATGAAAACGGTCGTACGGCAAACATTCCCCAACTCTTTGCGCAGGCCAGTCAGAAGCACAATATGAAGTACGGTTTCTACATCTCTCCCTGGGACCGCAACTCTGCACACTACGGTAAGGACACTTACGTAACAGAGGTATTCCTCAAGCAGTGTGAAGAATTGGCAGAATATGGTTCTGACCAGTTTGAAATGTGGTTCGACGGTGCCCGCGGTGGTGACGGTTTCTACGGCGGCGAAGGTGGCAACCGCGACATCGACCCCGAAATTTATTACGACATCCCCAACCTTCGTGCACGCGTTCACCGCATTGCCCCCAACTGCGTGATGTGGGGTGTAGGTGGTGAAGCCCGCTGGATTGGTAACGAATCAGGTTATGCAGGTAATACCAACTGGGCGATGACCGACTACATGTCAGAAACTGTAGTGCGCGAAGAAGGCGACATCAACGGTTGGTTCTGGAACCCCGGTGAAAGTGACGCCAAGGCTACAAGCGCTGGTTGGTTCTGGCACAACGGCGAATCAATGAAGAGTGCAGAACGCCTCTTCCAGATGTACCTCGAAACGGTAGGTCGTAACGCTACGCTCATCCTCAACTGTCCTCCCAACCAATACGGTGTGCTCCCCGAAAACACCGTGAATGAATTGGTGAAGTTGGGTAAGATGCTCCACGAACGCCTCGCAGTTCCCGTTTACGGACTTGACGAAACAACTGAAGCGACTGACCTCGCAAAGGCAGCAACGATTGAAGTGAGCGAAACACGTACAGGCGGTAAGTACGAAGCAGCAAACCTCACCGACGGCGATAAGGAAACTTACTGGGCAACTAACGATGGCAACCTCAACGCTACCATCACCCTCACTTGGGACACTCCCCAGACCCTCCGCTACCTCGTAATGCAGGAACCCATCAAGTTGGGTCAGCGCATTAAGGACTTTAAGATTGAATATACAGAAGACGGCGCTACTTGGAAAGAACTCTGCCCCTCATTGGAAACTACAACCGTGGGCTACAAGCGCATTATTCCCCTCAACGGCAAGACATCCGAAAGTTTCGGCAATGGTTACAACGCAAAGCAGTTGCGCATCACCATCCTCGATAGCCGCGCTTGTCCCTTGCTCTCTAACTTGAGTGTATATTAATTTAGTTGACGAGTAAACGAGTTGACGAGTTGACGAGAATCCTAGGATCGCCTAGGATTGCCTAGGGGAACCTAGGAATGCCTAGAAAAACCTAGGAATGCCTAAAATCACCTAGCCTCCTCTCCCAAAACTCTTAACCCCACTTTCCTTATGAAAAAAAATATTATCCTTTCTGCCGCGTTGCTGTTCTTCGGACTCACCGCACAGGCACAAACCACAATATCCTTTGATAGCGAGGACTATAAGGCTATCAGCGTTTACGACGCTTGGGAAGGCAGTCCCTTCCGCGCTGAAACGCCCGTTATTGACTTTGAAGCGGGTGTAGTTGAAAACCCCGACACTGCAGTTGACCCCATCCTTGGCGCTGCCCCCAACGGCACGGAAAAGGTGGTGAAGTTGCGCCGCAGCCGCCACGGTAGTAACACCTTTGGTGTGCGCATCGACCTTAAGGAGCCCATCCGCGTGACCAAGCAGTTGCAGTACATTCACATCATGACTTACCTCAAGGACAAACCCGCCGACAGCCGCATGATGGTCATCGGTCTCGGTAAGCGCCTTGAAGAAAGCTGGAGCTGGCAGACAGGCGAAGACGAACAGTTCTGGGCAGTCACTGGCACCAAGGTAAAGGCCAAGGAAGGTTGGCAGGACATCGTTGTCAGCTTCAAGGGTTTCTCTTATTCCAAGGAAGAAAATGCCAACAGCGGTATTGACATCTACTCGCTCGTCATCGTTCCCGACGTGCGTTCGCCCCATGCTGACGCTGCCGACTGGTACGCTTACTTCGACGAAATCGTGGTGGACAACAATCCCGACAAGCGCTTCTCTACCGACAAGTATGCCCTCACTTATGATAAGGACGCTAACCGCACCCGCAACGACCGCGGACTCAACAGCGTAGGCCTCGTTTCTGCAGATGGCGAACAGACTTCTAAAACAGCGGAGAAGAAGGTGTATTCTGACAATACCACATTGAGCGTATTCTCTGCAAAGGCGGGTGAAGAAGTACAACCCAAGTTCAACTACTCAGGTGCTTGGATGAGCGCTTATGTATATGTAGACTGGAACAACGACGGTAAGTTTGAATATGGCGTTAATGCCAACGGTACTCCCGCTCCTGGCAGCGAAATCGTAAGTTACAGCGCTGCGCAGATTGACGGCACATGGTATAAGAGCGACGGTACGACTACTGCAAACGGTAACACCATCGGTGGCGGTGTGCCCAAGTTCACCGTTCCCGCAGGCACTCCCGCAGGTCTTTACCGCATGCGTTATAAGGTAGACTGGAACAGCCTTGATCCCGCAGGTAGTAGCACTATCATATCTGACGGCGGTGGTTATGTAGACATCATGCTCGACGTTCACGGTGATCAGGTAACAGTAAATGCTTCTCAGCTCAACGGTGACATCGTGCTCGCTGCTGACGAAAGTCCCTTGCAGAATTATACCACCAACTATGGCGCTCCCTTGACTGTGAAGGATATTCCCGCTCCTGGTTTTGTACAGTATGGTTTCTTGTTGAAGTACGGTTACAACGTAAATGCAGCTGAACAGTTGGATGAAAACGGCAACCCCAACTGGATTGAAGTAAACGTTCCCTACACTGCTATTGCAGGCGACGGTACTTACACCATCCCCGGTGCAAACATCCGCGGTAGTCAGGTGAGCATCAAGGGCGACATGCAGCAGGAACAGCTCTATACCGTGAAGGTTGTAGGCGCTGAAGGTCAGGGCGGTGTTGTTTATGCGAACATCGAAACGTTGGACGGTGGCACCGTTCGCGCTACGCAGTTCTTCACGCTCGAACAGGTTACACCCATCGCTCTTGAAGGTTGCAGCGCTTCTGTAAGCCTCGAAGGCCGCGTGATTGTCGTGACTTACAAGTCTGGTCCCCAACCCTGCAAGCAGATTGCTTCGCTCGACGAAGTAAAGAACTACAAGCTCTATCAGATTGCAGCAAAGAGTGGCGAAGGTTACTGGGCTTTTAACAGCAGCATTACGGATGCGTATGTGAGTCTGCGCGGTGTGACTAATTATTCTTACAACAACCTCCCTGGCAATGAAAGCGTAAAGGCTACTTATCAGGAAGCAGTTGACCCCTTTGACGCTACAGTAGTGTGGCAGATTATTGAAGAAAACGGCAAGTACTACCTCTACCAACCCGAAAGAAAGGCGTACGTAACACGTAACGGTCGCGACTATAAGTTTACGGAAACAAAGACAGCCTTGGACGGCATCCGTTCGAACACTGGCGACCACGCAGGTACCTTCGGCATCCACGCAGGTGGTGGTTACAGCGAGGGTTCTACCAACTTCGCCTGCATCGTAACCAACGAAGCACAGGCAGCGGTGCGCAACTGGACATGGAGTGACCACGGTTCTATACTCTGGATCATTGAGAACCCCAACGTCTATACCCTCGAATATGCCGTTGAAGTTCTCGGTTACGAAGAAGGCGCCCTCACCTTCGAAGGTAAGGACTACGCAAACGGTGAATCCTTCATCTCTACCGAATTCCTCACCGCAGCCGACGTAGCAGCAAAGGAATTTGAACACTACACTGCAGAAGTAGTGGTGGACAAGGCAAACGGCAAAATCACCGTAACCTACACGGGTGACGAAACCACTGGCGTATCCACAGTCCCCACAGACAACAAACCCCAAACCATCTACGACCTCTCTGGCAAGCGCGTAAAGAAAGCCACCAAGGGAGTGTATATCGTAAATGACAAGAAGGTGCTGTTTTAAATGACATGACAGATATGAGAAGAGCCGAGGCGTGTGCCGAGGCTCTTTTTGGTTTAATGACATAGTTTTTATTTTTGACAAAAGAACATAAGAGCATATTTTTTCTCACGCATAGAATTTCTCCACGGATTGGCGCGTATCTGCAGGTATCTTTGAGCCACTAATGGGCACTAATTGACACGAATGCCGTGCGGAGGGCGCGAAAGGTCCGGATGGCGCTCTCCCCCTGTTTATAGGGGGAGGGGACCGCCTTGGCGGTGAGGGGGTGCCGAATACAGTGAGTAGTTAGGAGTGAGTAGTTAGGAGTATGCCATGCGGTGCGTGTTCAAGCACCCCCTCACCAGCAGAGCTGGTCCCCTCCCCCTATAAACAGGGGGAGAGCGCCATCCGGACCTTTTTCGCCATCCGGAGTTTCACCCCGCATGGGTTACTCTCTACTCCCTTCTAACTACTCACTTATTTTAACAAGTTTCTGCAATCTCTACATATCAAATGGGGGGGGGGGTAACTCAACGGAACACACACCAGCGCTTCTATTAAATCCTTTTTTTTCGCCATAAGTAAAAGCAAATCAGTATTTTTGCCCACTAATGGAGAGGTGTACATAATCTATTCTTCCCCATCTGTGATACTTGGAATACTAATCACTAATTAATAACATAAATTTCTAAAAATGAAAAGATTCATTTTATCAAAAAGCATGTTGTGCCTCTTCCTTTTGGGGATGGCATGCAAAGCTTTTGGCGCTCAAGTGGAAACTATTGAGTTGTCGTTATTATCCAAATTTGCGGGAGCCACTTGGTACAATGCAGAGGGAAGTGTAGCAACAAGTGGTTGGACAAACAAACTTGTGACAAATAACACGACTCCAGCTATTACTATCCAAGCACCTGAAGGGCAGAATGTAATGGGGTGGTATACAAAAACTTCAGGAAGATGGCCCGCATTGCAAGCTGGGCATAAGTACACCATTACTGCACCTGAAGGTTATGGTTTCACAGGTTACGTTTTGACAACGCAAGCTACAACAAGTGGAAATAAAGACACCTTCACTTATACTACTGCAGAAGGTCAAACGGAGAGTGTTCAACAAAATACATCTGATTCAAAGATAACAATTTCTGGACTTAACAGAATTAGCACCATCACGATTGACTTGACAAACTACAATGTTTCAGGTACAAGTGGTATTGCGATTTCAGGTTTAGATGTTGTTCTTGAAGCTGAATTTGTTAAAAGCGAGGCTGACTTCGTAAATGGTGGCGTGTACACTTTTGTCACGAGCCGCGGTTGGGTCGGTGCAAATGATGGCGACAACGCAATTGGTACGGTAAAGACTTCGGTTACTCCTGCTCCCTCTACAAGCAATGCAATGTTCCAATGGACGGTCTATAAGTCAAATAACGGCAATTACTACCTCTACAACATTGGTAAGCAGAAATTCTTGGGTGCTGCAAGCAATGGTGTATTCCCATTCGTAGATGCTCCTGACAGCAAAGTACTCACGTTCAAGAATAGTTCTGATGCCAACTACCCCATCATGTTCTCTACTGACAACACGAATGCGGTGAGTCAGAATGCTAATTCTGGACTTTTTGCTTGGAGTGGTGGATGGAACAAACTCGATGACGCCGGTAGCAACCACAAGGTAATGCTTGTTAAGACATTGACAGATGCCGAACTGGAAGCGATTGCAAGCATCGTAGAGGACTATGACAAGGCGCTTGCCGTTCAAGTTGCCGTAGAAGGGTGGACAGCAAACAACCCCAATACGCATTTCGGCAATGTAACAGCCACACTGGGTGAAACGGTATCTACCACAAAGCTCACCACAAAGAATATGAACGTGGGCTATATGATGTACAATAACATTGGTGACATCATCACATTCACACGCCCCTACCGTGGTTTCGACTTCCAAGGTTTCTATGTTGGCGAAGAAAGTTTGGGTAAATCTTTTGAACTCACAGAAGCGTTGAAGAATAGCATCACAGACGCGAATCCCCTCACTGCGAAGTTCACTGCAACAGATGAAGTGACGCTCTTCTACGATGATGACACCTACTCTTATCGTATCCCTGCTATTACTACAACAGGTACGGGCCGCATCGTTGCGGTGAGCGACTACCGTCACAACCTTGATGATATCGGTCGTGATAAGCACAGTACCGGTACAATGCGCATTGACCTTGTGATGCGCTACAGCGACAACAATGGTCAGACTTGGAGTGAAACACAGACTATCGCTGCAGGTGACAACTCAAAGACGGGTTCTTACCTCCGTGCCTTCGGTGATGCCGCAATTGCTGCAGTTGGACAGAATATTGTTGTGATGGCAGCTGCAGGTGACCAGATGTATCCTTATGCAACAACAGCAAGTCCAAACAAGATGGCACGCATCTTCAGTAGCGACAATGGTCAGACTTGGTCGATTACAGAAATGACTACTAAGATGTACACAGAAACAGGGCTTATCCCCGATGGTGTGGCTGCATTCTTTGGTAGCGGTAAAATGGTAGTTGATGCCAACTTCAATGGTTCTGGTAAGGCGCGTATCTATGGCGCGTTGTTGGTAAGAAGATATGTCAACGAAGATTACAGCAACTACAACAACTACGTAGTCTACTCTGACGACCTGGGAGAAACTTGGGCTATCCTTGGTGGAAGTCAAACACCTGTTGCTGGTGGTGACGAACCTAAGGTGGAAATTCTGCCCAACGGTCAAATCTTGCTCAGCGCTCGCCGTGGTGGCGGTCGCGTATTTAACGTATTTACTTACACAAATAAGGCGAACAACGCAGGCACATGGGACACCGCCGCAAATGGTTGCAGTAACGGCGGTAGCAATGCTACAAACGGCGAAATCTTCTGCGTAGATGCGAAGAAGGTTGACGGCACTGCTGTAAAGCTTTTGATGCAGTCACAACCCAAGGGTGGTGGCAGTCAGTACGATCGTAAGGATGTAACCATTTGGTACAAGGAAATTGATGCCAATACTACTTACACCACTGCAACCATTAAGGACAACTGGACCGAAGGTTTGCAGGTGAGCCACCAGCTGAGTTCGTACAGCGCAGTAACCATGCAACCCAACGGTAAGATTGCTCTCTTCTTTGAAGAAGCTCCTTGCTATGCCGACAACTATGAAAAGGGTTACTGCATGGTTTACACGCCCCTCACGATTGAAACCATCACTAAGGGTAATTACTTCAGCAAGGACACTGACCTTGAAGCTGCCACAACGATTGATGTAACACTTACCGATGCTGAAGGCAACACTTATAAGGATCAGTTAACTGAATGTAAGGTAGGAGAAGTGGCTACAAAGTTGCAAGAAAAGTATCCCTTCATCACTTTGGGTGATAATGTTTCTTTGACTTATGACGGCACGGCATATACATATAGCAACACTCTTATGCTTCCCTTCAGAGTAAGTAATAGCGAAACTACGGTTTGGCATAATATTTACTTCTTGTCGAATAAGATTAATCAAGTCAACTACCCCGTATATTTGTCTGCTTCAACAGCGTCAGATGAATTTGTGGCTACTTGTAAGGATAATGTAGCAGGAGAATATGGCGATAATAGCTTTAACACTCTTGAACATGCAGACAAGATTAGTTGGGCGGTATATCAATCAGGCAATGGTTTCGCCTTTAAATTCAAGAACAAACTTACAAGCAAGTTTATTCAGGCAACAAGCGTAGCTACGGACAAGAGCCAGAATGTTAAATATGTTAATGATGCGGATGCAACAGTCTTTGAACTTATCCCCACATCAAACAACTTCTATGCTGTGAAGGCAAATGTGGGTGGTACTGATGGTTATCTCTGCAGTACAAGTGCTGGTTACGGTTTCGCAACACACTTTGAACAATACAATCATCCAGGTGGTACCTTGACTTTTGCCGAAGTTGATAATTTCGAGAAATTGATTGCTGAAGTAAACAATGTATTGTCTCTTATTGGAACAGGTCTTGGTAAGTATACTGTAACTGATGCTAATGCTGAAACTGTGGAAGAGGCAAAGACTGCGATGCAGAACAGCAACACAGTGAAGTTGAACGACTTGATTGCGTATAGAAATTTACTTGCTGGAGCCAATTTGAACAAGCCTCAAAACGGTCAGTACTTCCGCGTAGCTTACGATTACGGTGGTAATGTGGGCAAGCTCTACATGCAGGGTGTTGCATCAAGCGTTAAGGGAGTACAGTTTACCGCAGATGGTGGAGATGCTTCTGTTTGGGTTTACTATAATGGTGGCCTCTATTCTTACTATGCAGGCAAGTACTTGCGCGAACATGGCAATGACCGCGGTTTATGGGACACTAAGACAGACGTTGAATTCAGCGCTAGCACACGTGCACAAGGTAAGTACAATGTCAAGGTCGGTTCGTTCGTACACGCGAATAGTAGTAATAGCAATTACTTCACTGACCACTGTGACAAAGATGGCGGCCACGGTGAACACGACCTCATCTTAGAAGAAGCAGAAGTGAATCTTAATTGCAACATCGGTGAGTACAAGATTGGTACCTTCTATGCGAATGGTGCGATGACAATTCCTGAAGGAGTTGCCGCTTATGTTGCAACAACAGAACCTGAAATGGATGGTAATGTAGGCGTTATCACAATGACATTGATTGAAGACATTATCCCTGCACACACAGGGGTAATCGTCAAGGGTGAACCTAAGACTTACACATTCACAAGTGTTACAACGAATGAGGAAACTGTTGCAGACAACTTGATGGTTGGTTACGCTGGTCCTAACGCTAAGGAGGCAGTAACACTTGACGGTGTTCATAGCTACTACATCCTCACCGTAGTGGATGGTAACGCTGGTTTCTACAAGAAATCTTACAATTTCAATGTGTCTAACAACAAGGCATACTTGAAAGTTCCTGGTGGTGTTGCTGCTTCTATCCGTCTCCGTTTCGTCAACAACAATGGCACCACAGAAATCATTGAAGTGCCCACAGAAGTGCTTAACATGAACGGTGCGATTTACGACCTCTCTGGTCGCCGTGTTGAAAAGGCAGAGAAGGGCGTATACATTGTGAATGGTAAGAAGGTGATTTTCTAAAACGGAGTAGAATAACATAATTGAAATAATGACAACTATGACAAACAAAAAAATCTATACTGCTCCTACTGCTGAAGTATTCTATTTAGAAACTGAAAATATTATCGCAACTTCTCCTAACACAAATGTCGATGTATATGATAAACCTGAAGGAGAAGGTAATAACGGAGAAGGTGAATTGGGTGACGCTGATATGAGCAACAAGAAGAATCCTTGGAACCACACTTGGGAATAATATCCCCACACTGATAATGAAAGCAGTCCTGGCTTGCGCTGGGACTGCTTTCTTTTAGGTAGTAGGTTTCTTTAGTTAGTAGTGAGGAGTGAGTAGTGAGTAACCCTTGCGGAATGAAACTCCGGATGGTGGGAAAGGTCCGGATGGCGCTCTCCCCCTGTTTATAGGGGGAGGGGACCAGCTCTGCTGGTGAGGGGGTGCTGAATATGCACCGCATGGCTATTACTAACTACTCACTCCTAACTACTCACTTATTTAAGCACCCCCTCACCGCCAAGGCGGTCCCCTCCCCCTATAAACAGGGGGAGAGCGCCATCCGGTTCTTTTCCGCCATCCGGTCTGTACCCCATCCGGACAATCACTCCGCAGGGCATTTCTCCTTTCTCATTTCTCCTTTCTCATTTCCCAAAGTCTTGTTCATTCCCAAAGATATTCATACCTTTGCATATTGTGGGGTGGTATTCCCTAAAGTGACTACGCAAATCTATTATCATTATCTAATAATCAACCACATGACAAAGAAAATCATTTTGGCACTCGTTGCCTTGGTATTGTGTCTGCCTACGGCGGT
>JBGVPF010000043.1:0-7174 GCA_045126825.1 Alloprevotella sp. | reverse complement strand
TTTGTAAGTGACATTTTGTCAAAATTCAAATAGTGTTGGGAAGATCGGTTGGGGAGGGGCTCATTTTGTTCTTTATATCTATTAACGACATCTCTGATGAATGCTTTTTTCTTTTACATACTTGTTCCCACGATAACGGGCTACTAATGTTTCAAAAAAATCTCTATCTATAAACAAAGACAATTGAGTAAATACGTAAGGAATTTGAGGCATATTGTGACAAAATGAAAGTTTGTATGAAATTAGCACAATACTCCATTCTAAAATCCTCCGTAAACATTTTTCTTTATAAGTTGTTGATATTTTAGTAAATACGAGATGGTTCGCGAAAATCTTTGGGACAGCAGTGCACGGCTCGTGCGTCCGCCTCAAAGGGTATTTCCGCGTGTCCTCAATCGCTAACCTCATCTGTATCACGGACGCACGCGCCGTGCGTCCCTACAGTTCAAACGGAAATCCTTGGCATTGTCTCCACGTATATACACGTATCTTCTCGTATTTTTTTAACCACGAATGGGCACTAATGAACACGAATACCTTGCGGAGGGGAAACAAAGTAGTAGGTAGTAATTAGTAGGTAGTAGTGAACCATGCGGGAAATCCACTTGACCTGTAGGGACGCACGGCTCGTGCGTCCGCCTCAAAGGGTATTTCCGCGTGTCCTCAATCGCTAACCTCGTCTGTATCACGGACGCACGCGCCGTGCGTCCCTACAGTTCAAACGGAATTCCTCGGCATTTGTCTCCACGTATATACACGTATCTTCTCGTATTTTTTTTGAGCCACTAATGGGCACTAATGCACACGAATACCTTGCGGGGAATTAAGACCGGATGGTTATTGACTTGCGCGACCTTCTGTTCGTGGTTCCCTTTAAAAATCGGTTTTGTGACCTGCAAAGGTTTTGAGGTCTTAAGGTTTAGTAATATGTAGCAGATGTTCACAAATAAACCGCACCCCAAAGATGTTGTGCTCTTATAATCTGCCCTGCAATTTGCTTCACCCAAACTTTCTCGCTAAATTTGTAGTGTGTGAGTGTGCGATGTCACCTTCGCTTATCCGCTACTAACAGAAATTGTAACTTCACCATCCCTATGAAGACGCTTTACCTGCTTGACGCCTACGCGCTCATCTTCCGTGCATATTACGCCCTTATTCGTGCTCCGCGCATCAACTCAAAAGGCGAAAATACGAGTGCTATTTTTGGTTTCATCAACACGCTTGAGGATATTCTCAAGTCGATGAACCCCGACTATATTGCCATTGCTTTTGACCCCGCTGGTCCAACCTTTCGCCACGAAGTCTATCCTGAATACAAGGCACAGCGTGAGGCGACGCCCGAAGACATTCGCCGCTCCGTGCCCATCATTAAGGAGGTGATTCGTGCCTATAACATTCCCATCCTTGAGGTTATGGGTTACGAGGCCGACGACGTTATTGGCACCGTAGCGAAACATGCTGCCGCGCAGGGGGTAGACGTACGCATGGTGACGCCCGATAAGGACTACGCACAGTTGGTGGAGGAACACATTCTGATGTGCCGTCCTGGCAATGGGGCAAAGGCGATGGAGATTCTCGGACCTGCTGAGGTGTGCGAGAAGTATGGTCTCACGTCTCCCTTGCAAGTTATCGACTATCTCGCACTGACGGGCGACACGGCGGATAATGTTCCCGGCTGTCCTGGTGTTGGAGAGAAGACTGCTACGAAGTTGATTCAGGAATTCGGTTCTGTGGAAAACCTCTTGGCAAACACCGACCAGTTGAAGGGCGCGATGCAGAAGAAGGTGGCGGAGAATGCCGAGAAAATCAGTTTCTCGAAATTCTTGGTGACCATCAAGACGGACGTTCCTATGGAAATCGACTTGGAAAGTCTTGTGCGCCACGAATCCGATGCCGCTGCCTTGCAACGCATCTTTGAAGAACAGGAATTCCGCGCCTTGAGTCAGCGCCTCTTCGGCACTCCCGCGTCTGCGGCTGAACCCAAGAAACAAGCGACTCCCACACCCGCGTCCAACGCTCCCGTGCAGCTCGACCTCTTTGGAAATCCCGTAGCGGCGGCTCCCATCCAGCAGGATTTATTTGCACAACCCGAAGCGGAAACGCCCATGCAGTTGGACCTCTTTGAGACTTCACTGAAGACACTCGCCGATGTGCCACACCAATATACACTCGTCGACACCGACGAAGCAGCTTTGGCGCTCGTGGGAGAATTGCTGACGCACTCATGTGTGGCTTTCGACACCGAAACCACCTCGCTCAATGCTCTTGACGCCCGCCTCGTGGGCATGAGTTTCGCCACGGCTCCCGGCACCGCTTATTATGTGGCAATCCCTGCCGATCGCCAAGCAGCACTGCTCCGTGTGGACATCTTCCAGCCCTTCTTCACCGCACCGCGTATTGAGAAGGTCGGGCAGAACATGAAGTATGACATCCTCGTCATGAAGCAGTATGGCGTGAAATTGGAAGGACCGCTCTTCGACACCATGTTGGCGCACTACGTGGTGCAACCCGAAATGCGCCACGGCATGGACTACATGGCGGAAATCTACCTGAAATACAAGACTATCCATATCGACGAACTCATCGGTGCCCGCGGAAAGGGACAGCGCTCAATGGGCGACCTCACGCCACAGGAAATCTGCGACTATGCCTGTGAAGACGCCGACATCACTTTGCAACTGAAACCCCTACTCGAGGCAGAGATGCAAAAGTATGAAGTAGAGCGCGTGTTCCGCACTATCGAGATGCCCCTCATGCCCGTCTTGGCAACGATGGAGCAAACAGGTGTAGTGCTCGACACCGCCGCTATTGAGGCAACAGGAAAACTTTTTCTTGAACGCTTGGCACAGCTTGAGAGTGAAATCTACGAACTCGCAGGACACCCCTTCACCATCACTTCGCCCCGACAGGTGGGTGAGGTAATCTTTGGAGAACTCAACTTGGCGCAGAAGGTGAAAAAGACCAAGACGGGACAGTACTCAACTTCGGAAGAAGAACTTGAAAAACTCAAGTCAAAGCACCCCATTGTGGAGAAGATTTTGCAGCACCGCGGACTCAAGAAACTGCTCTCCACCTACATCGAAGCGCTCCCCAAGCTCATCCATCCCGCAACGGGACACATTCACACTTCGTTCAATCAAGCTGTTACAGCCACGGGGCGCTTGTCATCGTCCAATCCTAATTTGCAAAACATCCCCATCCGCGATGACGACGGAAAGGAAATCCGCCGCACCTTTGTGCCGGAACCGGGTCACGTATTCTTCTCTGCTGACTATTCCCAGATAGAATTGCGCATCATGGCGCATCTCTCGGGTGATAAAAATCTTGTTGAGGCCTTCCGTGAGGGCAATGACATCCACGCTGCCACTGCCGCGAAGATATTTAAGAAACCCTTGGAGGAAGTGACCAAAGACGAGCGTCGTAAAGCCAAGACGGCGAACTTCGGTATCATCTACGGCATCTCAGCATTTGGTTTGGCGGAACGCATGGGCGTGAGTCGCACGGAGGCAAAGGAACTCATCGAAAACTACTTCCTCACCTATCCCGCCGTGAAGGAATACATGGACAAGAGCATCGACCTTGCGCGCGACCGTGGGTATATCCTCACCGACTTTGGGCGCCGACGCTATCTTTCAGACATCAATTCTGCCAACTCCGTGGTCCGAGGTTATGCCGAGCGCAATGCTATCAATGCGCCCATTCAGGGAACGGCGGCAGACATTATCAAAATCGCCATGATTCGCATTGCCGACCGCATGCGCCGTGAGGGCATAAAGTCGAAGATGATTCTACAGGTACACGACGAACTCAACTTCAGCGTCCTCCCCGAAGAACTTGACACCGTCCGCAATATTGTCGTAGAAGAAATGGAGCATGCCTACACCATGCAAGTGCCACTTGTGGCAGAATGTGGAGTAGGGGAGAATTGGTTGGAGGCGCATTAAAAAGGTAAGGATATAGGAGTCGACTTTCTTCAAAAATTATCCTTCGTTAATTTCAAGTAACCCAATTAATTACGCATATTATGAAAGTTGTTCACAAACTTTTAGCATTGCTCCTAACCGTATTCATATATGGTTTTACATCGTGTACCGAGGATGAAGACTCTTGGTTTGGAGGGGGGCATCGCGGAGAATATCTTGAAGTCACTGTTGATGGAAGAACCATTAGGAAGGTAGTTGAATTCACATCTGTTTCAGCATCTGGTGGTTATAGTTTTGTCCAAACTTGCGACACCTATCCTATTGATTTGGAGTTGGCCTACCATAGTAATTTGAGAAGAGTTGCCAAGTATTCCCCAGGAGAATACCGATTCGGATATGTATATGGTGTTGAAAACTTCGATTTAACAATAGGTTACGAATACGATGACGGATACTATGGCGAATACCTTTACAGCGAAGAGGGCAAACACGTCGTTACCTCCATTAAGGATTATGGCGATGAGGTCTATGTAGAGGGTTATTTCCGAGGTTTCCTAAATGATGGTACTCCCATAAGCGGTAGATATCGCATTGCGCTATATTAAAATATTGGTGTCCGCTAAACACAGATAACTCTTTGTTTGATGGATAGTTGTACTCATATAAGCCCCCTCATAGATATTCAACCGAAAAAAACGAGAATTTCTATGTTTAAGAGAACACGAATTTCACGAATAACACGAATCACCGTGCGGAATATATGTTTTGCTAATCGCATTCGAATAACACGAATCACCATGCGGGGCGTTATGATAACGCAAACCGAAGGTCGCGCAAGTCAATACCTCGAATTTTACCATCTGGATGGTATTCGTGAAATTCGTATGCGATTAGCAAATTTTTCCCGCATGGTTATTCGTGTTATTCGTGAAATTCGTGTTCTAAAAAAATAAAGAGAAATTTTACCGGACACCAATAATATTAAAACGTGGGACAGAAAGATATGCACTTACAAAAACAGACGGACAGGTCAATGAATTTGACTTGTCCGTCTGTTTATTTTATGGTTCATTAGATACAATTCTACTAATCTATATTCTCCTTATACCCCTTCAGCAATGTAATCGTTTTGCGAATCTCGTATTTGCGTCCGTCTGCGCCTTTGGCATCAATCTTAAGGAAGTAGGCACCGTCGGGGGCGTAACTGCCACCCATGCGTCCGTCCCAACCGCCATCAAGGTCGGTCCATTCGTAAACTTTCTTACCCCAGCGGGTGAAAACTGCCGCCGAGAAGGAAACGATACTGCGATAGCCTTCCTTCACTTTCAATACATCGTTCATACCATCCCCATTCGGCGAAAAGGCATTGGGAACCTCCAGTTTGGATTCAGTAATCGTGACGGAGAAAGGTGTGTCCATCGCAAAGTCTAATGTGTCCGTGCCCTGAATAAAGGTGGTGCGGAGTTCGATAAAGAACGTGCCCGTTTGCAGGAACTCATAATCTATTTCCTCCGCGAAACGCTTGATGATAGGGTCGGTTTCGCCCGCCTTTGTCATGGTCCATTCAAACACGGGTTGGTAATCGCCCACATCCTTTGCGTTAGCGCGGAAAAAGGCTTTCAAGGGCGCATCACCATCATACTCTGTCACCTCCTCTTCTACGCCATCTTCGTTAATGATGTGCATAGTAGGGGAAACAGAAGGGTAGGTCTGCGCAAAAAGAAGGCAGGGTAGGAGGGAGAAGAGTAGGGTAAGGAATTTCATTTTTAGAACGGTGAACGATGAATGGTTAAAGGAGAAAGACCTTGCGGAATGAGTTTCTCGTAAGTAACGTTTTTCTGTTATCTATTAACAACTTGTTTTACTGACCTTCCGACACGCAATGAGGCTGTGAGACTCATCTGCCAGCGTTGTGGCAAACCAGTAGTCCGAACCGCCTTCTCGGAGTTTGAGACGCTTGCGCAGGTCTGCTACAGAGGCGGGGAAATTGCGTACGGTGAGGTTTGCTTGCGCCGTGTCGGCACAGAAGACCTTGAGTTCGCGCTTTCCGAATCCGCAAGTGCGCTCTACGCTAAACGCACGTCCAGGAAAATCGGTGTGAAGCGTATCAGAGGTGTAAAGATGACTGTTCGGGTGGAGTTTCTTCACGTCAAAACGCTGGGCAAGACTCTTAAACGCTCCCGCCTTTAAGACCGCCGCCGAGGGTTCATAGAGATAAGCGCCAAGGGTTGACGTATAAGCGGGCGTGGCAGTCGCTTCCTCATCCGCCGTAAAGGCAAAGCGATGGGCATCATCCGCACAATATATAACGGGAGAAACATCGGAATTATTGCACTCCTTATGCACCACCAAGAGCAAGTCTTTACACTCACCGCGTTCCGCAAAGACGTGCACCTCTGCCACACAGCGGAGCGCTTGCAACGCCTGGTGAAGGTCCAACATCGTTGAAAGTTTCAAGACACATACCCTTGACTTCGCCAAAAGCAAAGGGAGGAGTTCAACGATGTTAGGTTCGCAATCCTCTAAGAGCACCGTCTTTCGTCCTGCCGCATCGCGCCGCGCAGGGTCAAGAAAGAGCAAATCAACTGCCTCCATCTGGCGCAAAAAGTCCACACCGTCTGCATGATGTACCGAAACATTCGTCACTCCTAACAAAGGAAAATTATGCGCAGCCAAAGCGCAGAGTTCTTCCTGCCGTTCCACATACGCAGCCTGCTTAAAGTGGGGCGCCACAAAGGAGAAATCCACTCCCAATCCGCCCGTCAAGTCCGCCATAGCCTCAGCACCATCGGGGAACAGGCGACTGACGAGTTCCGCCTTGTAACGTGCAGCCGCCTCGCCCGAACATTGCTCCAACGCCAAGCGATGGGGATAATGCAGTTCCTCAACCGCTGCCCACGAAGGTACTTTCACGGAAAGGCGCTGCCAACCTTCTACTTGGCGAAGCAGAAAGGCGGCATTGGGATGCCCAGACAGGCGTAGGGCAAGGCGAGATATGTTTTCCTTACGGAGTTCGTGGAGGTTATACATTTGAGAGCAAAGATAAGAAAAGGCAGGAGAACAAAACCACGGTTGTTTCATTTTTTTCAATTACCGTGGGTGCAATCTTTGGTAATAATATAGCAGATGTCCACAAATCATCCTTACATCAAAGATGTTGTACTCTTATTATTGTAGCCACTAATGAGCACTAATTTACACTAACCGAAGGTCGCGCAAGTCAATGCCTTGCGGGGCATTTAAGACCGGAT
>JBGVPF010000042.1:0-8617 GCA_045126825.1 Alloprevotella sp. | reverse complement strand
TACCATCCGGATGATAAAAATTCGTGCTATTGACTTGCGCGACCTTCGGTTCGGTGAAATTCGTGTTCTCCTAAACATAGAAAATCCTTGCGGGATGTTACCTTGCTTATCTCATACGAACCAAAGGTCGCGCAAGCAATTGCAAGCGAATACCATCCGGATGGCATTCGTGTTATTCGCCTCTGATTAAGAAATATTCATCCCGCATGGAGATTCGTGTTATTCGTGAAATTCGTGTTCTCTTAAACATAGAAATTCTTGTTTTTTGGGGTTGAATATCTATAAGGGGGCTTGTATGAGTACAACAATCCATCAAACAAAGAGTTATCTATATTTACCAGACAGCAATATTAAACTATATTTGAGTCAACTGCTATATTATTACCATTTTTTCTGTAAGAACCTAAAAAAGCAGTTGGAAGATAGAAAGGATTTACGTTCCTTCTATTTTCCAACTGCTTTTTTCTTACCTAACCATCAACAACTTAATTGTGCGCCGTAAGTTACTAATTGTAACGCGCAAAAGTGGTTTCGTTTTAAGAGCAATGCTAACCCTCGCCTTCAACAGTCATTTTGGAGCAAGGAGATCACTCAAAAAGCGCTGCCCAGGCTAAGAACTTCTTTACGCCTTCGGCACCAAATTTTTCCAAACTCTTGGCGGTTTGTTCCACGGTGCGCTCGCGTTCGGGATGACTCTTGGAATAGAATTTGTCGGCGTAACACACCACCTGTTCTTCCAGAGTTTCGGGTAGTAAGTCGCGCTCGGGTAGGGGAAGGCCCTGTTCGCGTATATTTGCTGCAGTGAGTCCCGTCCCCGTGTGGCGCTCACAGACGCGCGCCAAGTCTTCTCGCCCCTCGTTGCGCATCAGTGCCGCCCCTTGCACTCCATGCGTGAGGTAGGGCATCGTGCCGTGGCAATGAATACCTGGGGCATCCGTCAGGAAAATCCCAATGTCGTGAATCAGTGCCGCCTCCCGTAGGAAATCACGGTTGAGTCCTAATTCGGGATGTGCATCACAGATTTTTAATGCGCGTGCCGCCACCTGTTCGCTGTGGTGAATCAATAAACGACGCAGTGGGGTGTCTTCGGGGTAGTATTTGAGGATGTAGGGTGACATTTTTAGTGAGGAATTATAGAGTGAAAATTTTGTAGCGCCCAAATGTGTTTACACCGAAACGGTTTGCTGTGCAGGACGGGGATCTGTTAAATCTGTTGACTTAAATAGGTAAACTGCAGACCAAAATTCTGTGTATTTCTGTGATTTCTGTGTGCAACTTTTTTGACAGAAGGAGATATTTCTTTCTCACGCAAAGTCGCAAAGTTTCGCAAAGCGTCTGCGTGGTTCTGCGTAGTCTGCGTGGGGTGGTCTCACACAGAAGACACGGAAGACACAGAATCCTTGCGGAGTGTTATGGTCTCACGCAGACGGCGCAGACTTTCGCAGAAGCATGCGGAGCAAATTCTGTGTATTTTTGTGATTTCTGTGTGCAACGATTTTTGACACAAGAACAAAAGAGCATAACGCTCCGCGCCCTTTGCGTCTTTGCGTGAACATAAATATGCTCTTATGTTATTCTGTCAAAAAAACTGTGAGCAAGTACTGTGTCATTTCTGTGCTTCTGTGTGCAGAACCTCAACGAACGTGATACATTTTTATCGGGAGTAATATTCTGCAATATTCGGAAAAACTATTGGTTTCGCCAAGTCTGGTGCATGGAAAAATGCAGTGTGTCGTCAGTGCACAAATATTTTAGGTGAAGTTTTACGGAATGTTATATAAAAAACGAGTACCTTTGTAAGGTAATCGTAATTGGTCTTTACACGCTATAGTCCGTAAAGTTTAAAGAACCTACACGCGTCCTAAAGTCCTCACAACCTCACGACCTCATAACCTTAAAACCTCATAACCTTAAAACCTCACAACCTCAAACCCTCATACCTCAACCCTATGATCATCATCGGAATAGCGGGCGGAACAGGTTCTGGAAAAACTACTGTAGTCCGCAAAATTTTGGAAAGTCTTCCAGAAAGTTCTGTGGCTGTTATCCCACAGGACTCCTATTACAACGACCAAAGTAACTTGCCACTGGAGGTGCGCAAGCAAACGAATTTCGACCATCCCGATGCCTTTGAGTGGTCCCTTTTGGCACATCAGATCGAGGAACTGAAGGCCGGTCGCGCCATTGAGCAACCCACCTATTCTTATATTACTTGTACGCGTCTTCCTGAAACGGTGCATGTGGAACCCAAGGATGTGATTATTGTTGAGGGTATCATGACGCTTTACGATAAGTCCCTGCGCGACCAAATGGACCTCAAGATTTTTGTGGATGCCGAACCCGATGAGCGTCTGTTGCGCGTCATCGTCAGAGATATCGCCGAGCGCGACCATCCCTTGGATATGCTCATCTCGAAGTACCGCAATGTCTTGAAGCCAATGCACGATGAGTTTATCGAACCCACCAAGCAGTTTGCTGATATCATCATTCCTAATGGTGGCACAAACGAGCGCGCCATAAATATGATGCAACTCTACATTCGTTCAGCCCTGAAAGAGCGTAAAAAGAACTAACAAGAGTTCCTATTCTGGCGTAACACTTTGTGGGATAAGTTTTTTTTGCTAACTTTGCCCCCAAATTGTGGATATACCTTATATCTCTAACACATTTATATATGGGAAAAAGAATTCGTAAAATCAAAAACATCCGTCTGCATCACGAAGGTAATGAGACATTGTTGGTAATGGGCGCCTCTTTGGCTGTGTTTAATGCTGCCCTCTACTGGCTTTGCCGTGATTGTTGCATTTGGTTGTTTTATTCCGTAGCCGCCGTAAGTGTGTTGCTCTATTCAATCATCGTGAACTTCTTCCGTTGCCCCTTGCGCCACTATGAAGGCGATACAGAACGCACGGTTGTCGCTTCTGCCGATGGTAAGATTGTGGTGATTGAAGAAGTCGATGAGAATGAATATTTCCATGACCGCCGTTTGATGATTTCCATCTTCATGAGCGTGACCAATGTTCATGCCAACTGGTTCCCTGTAGAAGGAGTTGTCAAGATGGTGCGCCACCATAATGGTAATTTCTATAAGGCATGGCTTCCCAAAGCCAGCACAGAAAATGAACGCTCAACGGTGGTGATTGAAACACCCGAGGGTGACGAAGTCTTGGTGCGCCAAATCGCAGGTGCTGTAGCACGTCGCATCGTAACTTATGCAAAGGAAGGTGAAGATTGCGTTATCGACGAACACTTGGGCTTTATTAAGTTCGGTTCGCGCGTAGACGTTTACTTGCCACTCGGTACAGAGGTCCTTTGTGAAATTGGGCAGCGCACAACGGGTAACCAAACCGTAATTGCTAAACTCCCCGAGCTTTAAAATAACATATATAGGAGGGTGTGTCAAAGAAGTTTGAACACACCTTTTTTATTAAGGTTAAAAGGTTGTAGGTCGCTTCGCTTTTAGGTTTTAAGACCTATGCAGACCGGATGGCGCCTCATAACCTCACAACCTCATAACCTCATAACCTCATAACCTTAAAGTTTATGAAAAAACACATCCCCAACACGATTACATGTTGCAACCTTATTTGCGGTTGCATCGCTACAGGTTTTGCCCTCAAGGGCGATTTTTCTATGGCCATGACATTTATTGTTATGGGCGCCGTGTTCGACTTTTTCGATGGTTTTGTAGCGCGCCTCTTGCATGTATCTTCTGCCATTGGTAAGGAGTTGGACTCATTGGCGGACTGCATTACCTTTGGTTTTGCGCCTGCAGCCATTGTAAGTGGCCTTTTGCGCCTTGCGCCCCTTCCCGTAACCAATGAATATCTTACATTGTTGTTGCCCTATGTGGCCTTTATTATTGCCGCATTCTCTGCGTTGCGCTTGGCAAAGTTCAACCTTGATGAGCGCCAATCAACAACCTTTTATGGTCTTCCCACGCCTGCTAATGCGCTCTTCTGGAGTGCTCTTGCAGTAGGGGCAAATGAGTGGGTCGCAACATGTTCATGGAGCGTTTATGCCCTTTTACTCGGCATTATCTGTTCGTCATGGATTCTTGTGGCAGACATTCCCATGTTTGCTTTGAAGTTTAAGGACTACTCTCTGGCACACAACAAACTCCGCTATGGCTTTATCCTTGCCAGCGCAGCCCTCTTGTTGGTTGCAGGCTGGACAGGCTTTGCCTTTGTGATTCTCCTTTATATCGCTACTTCTTTGGTGGCGAACGCTTTGAATAAGTAAGAGGAGGGTAAGGTCTTTAGAACTTTAAAGTCTTTAATGCTTTAAAGTCTTTAAGGTCTTCAGGGTCTTTAAGGTCTTTAAGGTCTCTATCCTCTAACTGAACGAAACTATTTTACAAAACAGACTTAACACAAATTTATCATGCACATCATAGGATGCTTTACCCTTCTCTTGTTTTTGGTGGTGGTGCTCCTAATGCTTGCTCCTGTCATATTGCTTAATTTTGTGCGTCGTTTTTTAGGCGGAAAGAGCAATAAGACTTCCCAGCAATGGGGGAGCGCAGGTAATGATTCCCAGCAATACCACCAGCAACACCAACAGTCTCGTGAAGGACGCTCGCATGCGAAATCTGCGCATTCCCGTAAGCATAGGAAGGGCACTAAAATTTTCCAGCAGAACGAAGGCGAATATGTAGATTTTGAGGAGGTAAAGGAATAACCTTTACAGGGAGCGTTAAGCTCCTGCTGGCGTACAGTTAGTTGAGAAGCTTCTTTTCTTCATAGAATCTCTAGACCATCTAGATTATCTAGACTATCTAGACCATCTAGACTTTCTAGATCATCTAGAAAAACCAGAATCTCAATACCCCATAGATCATCCTCCCCCCCCCCCCCAGAATACAAAAAGCATCCCGCAGTTTACCTGCGGGATGCTTTTTTGTGTCTACGTATTGAAGCGAGCGTCAGTGCGCCTATCGCACTACGTGCTTTTTACCATTTACGATATAAATGCCGGGGCGTGTAATCTTTTCAATGCGCTTACCAGTGATGGTAAAGATGCCGTGGCGGAATTCGCGTTCGGGCTTTACATCGCTGATGCCTGTAGCGTCGTTGTGGAGTTCAAAGAACACGCGTGAACCTTCATCGCGGCTGCCATCGGCATTGTAGAGTCCCATCATCGACTTACCTGTTGACCAGTTGCCGTTGTGTGAGAGGAATGACTTGCCGTCCGACGTCTTGAAGGCGTAGTAACCGCCCGTCTTATCAAGTGTCCAAAGGTAGTAAGCGTGGGTACGATCTTCTTCCGTCTGGGTATATGCCTTTCGGGCACCGTCAGAAGTATTCGCTACGGTAATCATACGACCATCTGCTGCAGAGATGATTTTAATCTTACCGTCTTCTTCCATGAAATACCACAACTGTGTGAGTTCCGCTTTGTTGGGGTTGGGGTACATCAACTGAACTTTATATTCAGTTTCCCCCCAAGGAATACTGTTCTCAAATACACAACCACCTGCTTCACCATTGCCATCGCGACCACTATATATATAATAGAGTGCGGGGTGCTCTGGGTCAGTAGTGAGAATGAAGGGGTAGTCCTCTGTATTCACCGTTGCTCTTGTCTGGGCTGTAACACCCGTCAAGGCAACGAGAAAGAAGGAAAGTATAAGTGTAAAATGTTTCATAGGCCTTCTTTTATGAGTGAAGGTAAAAGAGTGGAGAGTGGGGAGGGTTAGGGGGTAGGGTGGGAGAGTTTAGAGTTTAGAGTGAGCAATCCTAGGAGAACCTAGGGGACCCTAGGATTGCCTAACTCAATATCTATTACTGTTAACCTTTCACCGTATCTCTCTTACCAAATATTTTCCGGTTCGCTGCCGCTGTATACTTCCTTGGGCACAATTTCGATATAGTCAATCTGAAGTTGTGAGTCAAGTTTCTTGAGGGCAGACTTGTAACGGAGGTAGTAGCTCTTACCAGGTTCCAAACGTTCTACAGTCACGATACGGCGGAGGTGTCCGCTATAACTGCGTGACATACGGTCTAAAGTACCCTTACCATCAGTCCAACCGAAGTACTGGGGACCCTTCATGTAACCTTGGTTACGCATGTTCTTGTCGTTTTCTGCGTTGGTGATTTCATCGTCTTCGATGTCTGCCACCCAAGGAATGTTTACTGAAGGAGCGCTTTGGCGCAAGTCGTAGGGAAGACCAGCAGGCTTCAAGCGGTTAATGTCTTCGCCGATGTAAAGCTGGCACATACCGCGGAGGTTGTTGTGTGACACACCGAGGCGGATTTCGTATTCCTTCGCAACGGGTACGGGAGGAATGCGGAAGGTTACGTCGTAGAGACCGAGGATCATCATTTCGTCACCTTCGAAGTTACACCAACCTGTTGAACTCAAGGGTGAGTATGCACAGAAGAGGTAGAGCACGTTAGAACTTGAGTTCTGAACGGGGAGGTTTTCGAAGTAACCTGCGGGGAACAAAGAGTACTTACCCAAGCGGAGGTTGTTAGAACTCAATTCGTGGATGATGGTAGCGTAGTCGATACGCATGCGTTCAAGACCCATGAGGTTGCGTTCTGCAGGACCAAATACGAGGAGGTCGTCAATGGGGTAAACATAACCATTGGCAGCACTGATGCTCTTGTCTTCCTGAATCATCACACCTTCACCACCAGGTTTCACAGCAATCTGTTCGAACTTACCTGTAGGACCATCATCGTATTCCGCAAAGCGGTTGATGAAGATGGGGTTGCCTTCGTAGCGTTCGCCGATAGGACCGTTTGAACCCAACTGAAGCAATTTGATAGGTTCACGTTCTTCCACCTTGTCAATGGGGTGGATAGTTGTGTAGTAATCCCAAGCGTCGATAGGCAATACGCGTGTTTGGGGATTCTTCTGGTCGGCACCATACTGGTACTGGAATTCAGTGTAGTGTACCACCAACTTACCAGGAGCATACTTACCATCGATGAAGTGGTACTTCACGAACTTGTAGAAGGGGTTGTTAGGACTTGTGAGGTCGTCCATATCCTGTGTGCCGTAGGCAGTCGTGATCTTTGATACGCCCTTAAGTCCCTGAAGCACTTCGTCCCAGTTGGTGATGACGCCATCTTCGTTAGTAACGGGTGTGGGTACACCGTAAAGTTCGAAGATGCTATCGGGTTCTACAAAACCAGTGAATGCCAAGTAGCGCTTTTCGGGCACTTCAAATGTACCAGGCTGTGCTACGAGCTTTTCGGGGAGTTCCTGTTCTTCATAGTAAGTGTCGCGTTCTCTGTCCATCCACTTCCAGATGCCTGTTTCCTGGAGCAAGCGACCCATAATCTTCATGTTGGGAGCGTCCTGCACGATTTGGTAAACATAGTCAGAGGTGGGGGCAATAACTTCAGCCATGATGTGCAACCAACCATTTGATGCCTGGTGGTCATAGCTCATCACGCCACAAGTCTTTTCGATGTTGTAGAAGATGGGGTACTTTACCTTCACGGTGTCACCGTCCTTCATTTCGGGCATGAGCGTGAGGGGGTCAATCTTCACACGTTCTACGGTGTCGGTAGCTGTGGGGTTTTCCGCACAAGTCAACAAACGGTCGTAGAGGTTTGAGAGGTTGAACGTACCAGAACTGGGGAATTCTGTAGACTGATAAGCTTCCTGGTCACCGTTGTCAATAACGCAACTGTAAACGATGAGTTCCTTTGTTTCAGCGGGAAGTTCGTCAATGCTGTTAAAACCCAACTTCTTCAAGTATGCTTCGATAGCCGTATTATCGGGGACGAACGCAGTGTAGTTACCGCGTGCTGAAAGCACACTGTAGATGGAAGAAGAATTACCCTTCTTACCCAAGCGTACTTCTTTGAACAAATCACGCGCCATTGAAAGACTGGGATCGCTGTCCATGATGTCAGCAAGCGTCTGGTCTGTCTTGATGGCAAAGTTTGAATCGTCCACTTCTTCCTTACAACTGCTCAAGGCAAAAGAAGAAACGAATAAGCATGTAGCTACGGCTTTAACAAAGCCCTTTGTTGATAATTTAAACATAATATGTGATATTTTTATTTCCAGCGGAATGTTCACGTTGGGGGGGGGAGGGGGGGAGTAGTGAGTAGTGAGTAATACCGTGCGGGACATCCCCCGTTTATCTCGGTAACTTTCTTGTCTACTTGTCTACTTGTCTACTCGTACCTGATTAACTTGATACCGATTGAAATCCACCCATTCTGGCGTGATGACACAATTGCCCACACTACGAATAATACGCAAAGTTACATATTATATATTAACTACCAAAAGAATCGGGCTATTTTGTGAACTGGAATGGGCAAAATAGAGGGTTTTGAGGGGTAAAAAGAATTCCTATGCCTTCCAAGTCGCTTGGAAGGCATAGGAATTTTAGGATGACATGATTGAAACCTTTGTGTCTATAGAAAATATAGATGCTCTAAGGCTCTCTAGACAATCTAGATCATCTAGTAGGAGGTAGTAAGTAGTAGGTAGGAGTGAGGAGTCCATGCGGGAATTCGTTTGACCTGTAGGGACGCACGGCTCGTGCGTCCGCATCAATGGGGATTTTTCGCGAGCACCCAATTGTAAGTTCGTGCGTCCATAGCAATGGAGAATTTTCGCGAGTATCCAATCGTAACCTCGTATATAT
>JBGVPF010000041.1:0-15174 GCA_045126825.1 Alloprevotella sp. | reverse complement strand
TGCTACTTTCGTTGCAATGTTTGTTTCTTGTACTTCTCTACAAAAAGTTTATGAAAATCTTTCAAAGATCGTGTGCTAAACGCTTTCGTTTCGTTAGCGAGTGCAAAAGTAGAACAAGAAATCATTCTGACAAAATATTTCTGGGAAAAATTTTAAGAAAAATTGATTTTTGGGGGATTTTTGGGGAATTGTAGAGCGAGAATGATAGTTGAGAGTTGCAAAAGCGGGGATTGCAGTATGGATTTTGGGAAGATGGGAGGGATGAGCACTGCGACACTGTCGCAGCGAAGGGGACGGAGGAATAGGGAGAAAGTAAGAGGGAAGAAAAAGGAAAGACAAAGGGAGGGGAGGAATCAAATGAGCACTGCGACTGTCGCAGCGAAGGGAACGGAGGGGGCAGATATTATACTCATTATATATATAATAGGAAGGCGAGTAATCTTTGAAAATAAATATCTTTTAACCCTCGCACATTTATATATAGTAATTAATTATGCGAACCACTCGATGAGCGCTACCCTACTTTAGGTATTCTACCACTCCTACACCCACCATTTCTCATAACTTTTGGGGATTGTTTAAATCCAAAGAGATGTGTAACTTTGCAAGTACAAAACAATTTTTCGGATGATGGTAATGAATAACGCAATAGGTTTTAAGCACACGGATAAGATGCGCGACTTGGTGAGGGAACACAGTTCGCTCATACTGGTCATGGGGCGCTTCGGAATATCTTTGGGATTTGGCGATAAGACGGTGAGGGATGTCTGTCGCACTCATGGCGTGGATGAAAACACGTTTCTGGAGGTGGTGAATTTCGTTTCCAACAGGAAATAC
Organism: Alloprevotella sp.; assembly: GCA_045126825.1. GTDB lineage: Bacteria > Bacteroidota > Bacteroidia > Bacteroidales > Bacteroidaceae > Alloprevotella. The sequence continues at coordinate 14,337 of JBGVPF010000041.1, read as the reverse complement.
AGTTACGAATCCCTCTCGCTACCCTCACTTATCGGCTACCTTAAGCAAGCCCATGAATATTATTTGGAATTTAACCTTCCCAATATCCGTCGCAAACTCATTGAAGCCATTGATTGTTCAGGTAAAAACGAACTGGCGCTGCTGATTCTCAAGTTCTACGACGAATATGTAGCAGAGGTGAAAAAGCACATGGAGTATGAAAATGAAGTGGTCTTTACCTATGTCGAACAACTCTCGCAGGGCTACCTCAACCGCAATTTCTCCATCTCGACTTTCGCTGGGAAGCACGCACCTATTGAATACAAACTCAACGAACTGAAGGACATCATCATCCGCTACTATCCCGAAAAGAACAACTACTTGCTCAACGCCGTATTGCTGGATATCATTCTCTGCGAACAGGATTTATCAACGCATTGCGGAATAGAAGACCTGTTGTTTGTGCCTGCCGTAAAGCTGATTGAACAACAACTTCAAAAGAGTGGGACTGTTGTGTATGCTGATGATACAGAGAGAGACACCGCTGAAAAGGAAAAACTGGAAACCCTCAGCGAGCGCGAAAAGGAAATCATCGTTTGCATCACCAAAGGCATGAGCAACAAGGAAATTGCCGACCATCTTTTCCTCTCTGTCCACACCGTCATCACCCACCGCCGAAACATCTCCAGCAAACTCCAAATTCGCTCCACCGCAGGACTTATTATTTATGCCATAGCCAATAAATTGGTGTGCATTGAGGAGATACAGGGGTAAAGGAAAAAGGCCTCAACTTATAGTACTTAATAATATACATTTAGGGCTGACTTCACGATAATGGAGTCAGCCCTAAATGTATTTCTACCACTTTACTTTATAATCCTATTGCGCTGGTTATTAGCCTTCTCGGGTTTCGACTTTCCAATGCGCTTACCCGTAGATTTTTTCTTCGTTGCCGCCTTGGCTTTATGGGCGAAGGGGTTTTTCTTGTTGACTACCATAAACAAAGGTGTTAGGTTTTGAGGTTATTAGGTTTTAAGAGGCCATTCGGTCTGCACAGTTCTTAAAACCTAAGAGCGAAGCGACCTTATAACCTCATAACCTTATTCAACCAATTCCCCCTTGAGGGTTGCTGAAGATGCAGAGGTGATGCGCACACGCACGGTCTGTCCCGTGTGATGTCCCTTGCGGTCGAACACCACTACCTTGCCCTGCTCCGTACGTCCGAAAAGTTGCTCGCGCGAACGCTTGGAGGTGCCTTCGATCAACACTTCATACTCCTTACCAATACATGCCGTGTTGGCAGCAAGCGAAAGTTCGTTTTGCAGGGCGATGAGTTCTTCAAGTCGGCGCACCTTTGTGGTTTCGTCAATATCATCGGGAAGATGCTTTGAGGCATAAGTGCCGGGGCGCTCGGAATATTTGAACATGAACGAGGAATCGTAACCACACTCACGCATGAGCGAGAGCGACTCCTGGTGGTCCTCCTCCGTCTCCGAGCAGTAGCCCGCAAAGATGTCGGTAGAAAGTCCGCAGTCGGGGATGATGCGACGGATGGCAGCCACACGGTCGAGATACCATTCGCGTGTGTACTTGCGGTTCATGAGTTTGAGAATGCGGTTAGAACCACTCTGCACGGGCAGATGAATTTGCTTGCACACATTAGGTTCTTCGGCAATCACATAAAGCGTTTCGTCGGACATATCCTTGGGGTGAGAAGTCGTGAAACGCACACGCATTCCCGGCACTGCTCGCGCCACACGACGCAGGAGTTCAGGAAAGGCAATTGTTTCACCATTCGCTTCCCAACGGTAGGAATTTACATTCTGTCCGAGTAGAGTTACTTCTTTATAATTGCGTGCTTCGAGGTCCTTCACCTCTGTGAGAATGCTTTCAATATCGCGTGAGCGTTCACGACCGCGCGTATAAGGCACGATGCAGTAATGACAGAAATTATTGCAGCCACGCATGATGCTCACAAAGCCCGAAAGGTGATTGCCATGCACACGCTGGGGCACAACATCGCGATAAGTTTCCGTCAATGAGAGTTCAACATCAATTGCCTTCTCGCCCAACTCCGCCTGAGCAATGAGATGGGGAAGCGAAAGGTAGGCATCAGGTCCCGCAACAAGGTCGGCGCCGTGGTCATTCAAAAGTCCTTCCTTCACACGTTCCGCCATACAACCGAGCACTCCGATAATCAGCTTTCTACCCTTACGTTTCAAGGCATTGAGTGCCTCCAAGCGGTGGATAATCTTCTGTTCGGCGTTGTCACGAACGGAACACGTGTTCAAGAAAACGGCATCCGCCTCATCCAATGATTCACACGTTTCATAGTCCGCCATTTTCATGACAGAAGCCACCACTTCACTGTCTGCCACATTCATCTGGCAGCCGTATGTTTCTATATAAAGTTTCTTCATAGCGTATAGTTATTGGGGCAAAATTACGAAATTTTGTTTACTTTTGCGGAAAGCTTTTAGTTAATAATGACCGAACGGCAGTTGTACTCCGTACACTGTTAGCTGTACTCTAAATTTTATGCGTAAACTCACTATAGAAGAACTCCAGCGTATGGACGTTGCGGAGTTCAAGCAATCTGAAAAATTACCTCTCGTAGTTGTGCTCGACAATGTGAGGAGTCTGCACAATGTGGGCAGTGTATTTCGCACAGCCGACGCTTTCCGCCTGGAGCGCGTTGTGCTTTGTGGCATCACCGCCTGCCCCCCTTCTGCTGAAATCCATAAGACGGCACTTGGGGCGGAAGACAGTGTGGATTGGACGTATTACAATGACGCCACCGACGCCGTTGCGGCACTCAAGGCGGAGGGTTACACCGTCTTTGCCGTAGAACAGGTGGAAGGCAGTGTGCTCCTGCCCGCTCTTACGCTCGACCCCACAAAGCGCTATGCCGTAGTGATGGGAAATGAAGTGAAGGGGGTGCAGCAAACCGTAGTAGATGCTGCCGACTATGCCCTCGAAATTCCGCAGTATGGCACAAAGCACTCGCTCAATGTCTCTGTCACGGCAGGCATTGTGATGTGGAAGTTCTTGGAACTCTTGGGAGTAAAAGGGTAACACACAGAACACTACGCATAAGTAATAGAATTTACTTTTGAAGTAATAGAATTTTTTTAAAACGTAACAGATTCGTAGCATAAGTAACGGCGTACAACTACGGTCAAACGTGCTTGTCAATACATCTATTGAAAACACGCTACACATACGGACTTTAGTTGTACGCTGCTTCTTTTCTCTATTTTCTTGTCTGCCCCTTTTTAATAAATACCTTATAAAAAAGAGCGAACCGAAGATTCTTGCATCTTCAGTTCGCTCTTTTAATATTAGGCCTGCTTGTTAGCTTCAACCCACTTGCGTGCGTTTACAAATGCTTCCATCCAGGGAGTTACATCCTGCGCGAGGCGGTCGGCGGGATAGTAAGCGTTCTGCCAGGGATAGAAGGCGCGCTCAAGGTGAGGCATCATTGCGAGGTGACGACCGTCGGGTGAGCAAATACCTGCTACACTGTAGTCAGAACCGTTGGGATTAGCGGGATATTCGTCGTAAGAGTACTTGAGCACTACGTTGTACTTGTCTTCAGCATAGGGAAGGCTGAACTTACCTTCGCCGTGAGCCACCCAAATACCGAGCTTGTCACCGCTCAAAGAACCAAACATTACGCTGCGGTTTGTAGTAACCGTTACGCCAACAAACGCACTTTCAAACTTGTGAGAGTCGTTGTGGAGCATGTGCGTACGCTTCTTGTGGTCGGGGTTGATAAGGTTGAGTTCTACCATGAGCTGGCAACCGTTACATACACCGAGTGAGAGCGTATCCTTACGCGCATAGAAGCGGTCGAGGGCTGCCTTCGCCTTGGGGTTGTAAAGGAAGGCACCTGCCCAACCCTTTGCAGAACCGAGTACGTCGGAGTTAGAGAAACCACCGCAGAAGACGATCATATTTACATCGTCGAGCGTTTCACGACCGGTAATGAGGTCGGTCATCATAACGTCCTTCACATCGAAGCCTGCAAGGTAGAGTGCATATGCCATTTCGCGTTCGCCGTTTGTACCCTTTTCACGAATGATTGCTGCACGCACACCGCTGGGAGTACGACGCTCGGGAGTAATGCCGAGGCTTTCGAAAGTACCCTTGAATTCGGGACGGAGGTTGTACTCAATGGGATGCTGCTTATAGTTTTCAAAGCGCTTCTTAGCACAACCGTGGAAACTCTGCTTCGTATCGAGGAGGTAAGAAGTTTCGTACCAGATTTCGCGCAAGTGATCGATGCCAAACTGATATGTAGCGCCGTCCTTTTCTACCAAGATGTGGCGCTCGTCAGTGGGCTGACCTACCTTGAGATAACTTACACCAGCCTCATCAAGGAGTGCCTTGAACGCAGCCTTATTCTTATCGCTCACCTGTACGATAACACCGGGATTTTCTGCGAAGAGAATCTTCACGAGGTCTGCTTCCTTAAACTTGTCAAGGTTGATGCAGAGACCGCCTTCTGTGTTAGCGAAGCACATTTCAAGCAACGTAGTAATCATACCACCCGCAGAAATGTCGTGACCTGACATGATGAGACCCTTTTCGATTAACTGCTGAACAGCATTGAAGGCGTCGCGGAAATATTCGGGATTCTGAACTGTAGGAACATCGCTACCTACGCGATTCAAACTCTGTGCGAATGCAGAACCACCGAGGCGGAGTGTGTCGAATGAGAAGTCGATGTGATAGAGGGCAGACTTTTCGCAATTTACTACTACGGGGCTTACTACCTTACGCACATCGCTCACTTCACCACCTGCACTGACGATTACAGTACCCGGAGAAATAATCTTTTCATCGTTGGGATACTTCTGCGTCATTGAAAGTGAGTCCTTACCAGTAGGCACGTTGATTTCAAGAGCGCAGCAGAAGTCAGAAAGTGCTTCTACACCACGATAGAGGCGCGCATCTTCACCCTTCTGTGAGCGGCAGGGCCACATCCAGTTTGCAGAGAGGCTCACGCTGTCAAGACCATTAGCGAGAGGTGCCCAAACGAGGTTCGTGAGTGCTTCAGCCACTGAAAGAACAGAACCAGCAGCGGGATCAGCAAGACCTGCCTGAGGAGCATGACCGATAGCAGTAGCAATACCTGCCTTACCGCGGTAGTCAAGTGCTACAACACCACAGTCAGCAAGGGGCAACTGAAGTTCACCCTGCGTTTGCTGCTGCGCTACCTTACCTGTTACGGAACGGTCTACCTTATTCGTCAACCAGTCCTTACAAGCCACAGCTTCAAGCTGGAGTACGTTGGTCAAATATTCGTCGAGGTTCTTAACATCGTAAGTAACATTTTCATACTTACGCTCTACGGTTTCATCCACCATGATTGTCTTGGGCGAGTGTCCGAACATCTGCGCCACATCAAGGTCGAAGGGACGCACACCATCCGCTTGCTCGAAAGCAAAGTGAGCATCGCCAGTACATTCACCTACAACATACATCGGAGCACGCTCACGTTCAGCAATCTTACGCACATGTTCGATGTGTTCTTCCTGAATGAGGAAGCCCATACGCTCCTGGCTTTCGTTGGCAATGATTTCCTTTGCCGAAAGTGTCTGGTCGCCAATGGGGAGGTTCTTCATATCGATAACACCACCGCATTCTTCCACCAATTCTGAGAGACAGTTCACGTGACCTGCTGAACCGTGGTCGTGGATAGAAACAACGGGATTTACATCTTCTTCACAGAGAGCACGCACAAGGTTGTTCGCACGCTTCTGCATTTCGGGGTTTGCACGCTGTACGGCATTGAGCTCGATACCTGAGCTGTAGCGACCTGTATCTACTGAAGAAACAGAACCACCACCGAGACCGATGCGATAGTTATCACCACCGACAACGACAACCTTATTGCCCTTCTGAGGCGTACCCTTAAGGCAGTCGCGCTTTGTGCCGTAACCCACACCACCTGCGAGCATGATTACCTTGTCATAGCCATACTTTTCACCATTTTCCTGGTGTTCGAAAGTAAGTACTGAACCCGTGATAAGGGGCTGACCAAACTTATTACCGAAGTCGCTTGCGCCGTTAGAAGCCTTAATCAAAATCTGTTCGGGAGTCTGATAGAGCCACTGACGAACGGGAAGAATATCCTCCCAATCGCGACCGCCGTCCAAGCGGGGGTAAGAAGTCATATATACAGCCGTACCAGCGATAGGCCAAGAACCAACGCCACCACCCATACGGTCGCGGATTTCACCACCTGTACCTGTTGAAGCACCGTTAAAGGGTTCTACAGTTGTGGGGAAGTTGTGTGTTTCAGCCTTAAGCGAAATCACAGATTCAATATCCTTGATGACAAAGAAGTCAGAGGTTGAGTGATCCTTGGGAGCGAACTGTTCCACAACGGGACCTACAGAGAAGGCTACGTTATCCTTGTAAGCAGAGATAATCTTGTGAGGATTTTCCTGTGTAGTCTTCTTGATCATCGCAAAGAGCGAAGAGGGCATTTCCTGACCGTCGATGATGAAAGTACCACCGAAGATTTTGTGACGGCAGTGTTCAGAGTTGAGCTGCGCAAAGCCGAATACTTCAGAGTCAGTAAGCTTGCGGTTAAGCTGTGCCTCAACATTGTGGAGGTATTGGATTTCTTCGGGCGAGAGTGCCAAACCTTCCTGCTCGTTGTACGCTTCGAGGTCGTCAATCTGCTGAATAGCCGCGGGCTGAAGGTTGATGGTGAAAATATCCTGGTTCAAACCCGAGTACATGCGCTGAAGCATGGGGTCGTAGTCCGCATCCTTGCTTGCTACGGGGAAATATTCTTCAATACGCGAGATACCCTGGAGGTTCATGTTCTGTGTAATTTCCACAGCATTCGTACTCCAAGGTGTAATCATCTCACGGCGGGGACCTACGAAGTAACCCTCGAGCGTTTCGCCTTCAAGAAGCGTAGCGTCGCCGTAAAGCCAGCAAAGTTCATTTACTTCATCCTGTGTGAGCTGGTGATTTACCTGAGTAGCAATCACACTCTGCTCCTTTGTCTTAAAAAACAAAATCATAATGTGGTAGGATAATGGTTTACTCAACTTCCGCAAGTTTCAGTTTCGTTAGGTTATGAGGTTATAAGGGCGCTTCGCTTGAAGTTTTTTAGGACTATGCAGTCCGAATGGCCCCTCAAAACCTCAAAACCATATCACCTAACAAGTTGAGCCCTTGCGAAATTTGAATGGTTTATATATTTCCTTGCAAAGATACGTTTTTTAAGGAAAAGGGGAAAGGGTAATATCTTGAAAATAACGGCACCCCACACATTTTTTACCCTTGCATATAAAAAACAAAACCGGGGAGTGCATTTAGCGCACTCTCCGGTTGATATTCAGTAAAAATTCGGAATACTTTGAAAAGTATCTACTCAAGTTTATATTCTATGTTTAAATCCTGTCCTTCAAAAACAAACGAGTAAACTTCAGCATATATTTGCTTGACGTAGGAGTACAATTTTACATCACTTTCTACACAAGAATCAGCAACAATATTACCGTACTTCATCAAGTGCATGACAATACAAATTCCACCTTCGGTATAAGGAGGTTGATAATAAAACTTATCCAATTTTTCAAATCCATTTTTCTCATAGAAATGCTTGCGCGCTTCTTGTTGTTCAGAAAAAGGTACTTCTATTTCCAAAAATAATGGAGTTTTTGCTATTTCTTTGATATACTGTAAAATGCAAGTACCATATCCTCTACCTTGTAACACAGGAATTACTGCAAGATGCTCTACAAAACTAAATTCTTCGAAGGTCCAAAGTGTAAAAAATCCCACCAATCTATCTCCGTTACAAGCGGCATAAACCGTAAACTTTGGATGTTCATCAACATATTTGCGTTGCAATTCCAAATTGCGACGCTCACTCTCCGGAAAAACTCTTTTGAGCAAAGATTCCACATCGTTATAGTAAGGAGAGGTAGTGGTGATGGGAAAAATATTCATGTGAATTTTATGAACAATGAACGCACGAATTGTGTGTCCCTACTTGTCAAGCGAAATGAACGATTGATAGGTAGGGACGCACGGTTCGTGCGTCCGCATATTCTGATTGTATAAAAGTGCTGTTAGAAAGGATTAACTTCCTCACCAAGGATTTCGTTGACCAACTTGTTTGCCAACGAACTGGTGCCGATGCGGAAGAGGTTTTTGTCAATAAATTCTTGACCGAGGAGTTCGCGGACAATAGTATAATATGCCACTGCGTCGTCTACAGTTTTGATGCCGCCAGCTGCCTTAAAACCTACCCAACGACCCGTCTGCGCCTTGTATTCCTTAATGGCTTTACACATGACGTATGCCGCTTCGGGAGTGGCTGCAATGCTGATTTTACCCGTAGAAGTCTTGATGAAATCGGCACCGGCATACATCGAAAGCACAGATGCCTTCTTGATTGCTTCAGCCGAGAGGAGCGCACCCGTTTCGAGGATAACCTTCAAGGGCGCAGTGCCGCAAGAAGCCTTGATTTCAGAAATTTCATCCGAGCAAGTTTCGTAGTCGCCACTCAAGAAAGTACCTACGCTCAACACCATGTCGATTTCCGTAGCACCGTCCTTCACCGCAAGTGCCGTCTCAATAGTCTTGATTTCGAGGAAGGTTTGAGAAGAGGGGAACCCACCGCTCACACAAGCAATCTCCGTCTTATCTACCTCCAAACTTTCGCTCACAATCTTGGCAAAGTTGGGATAGACACAGATGGTTGCCATTGCAGGAAGTTCGGGGTGTGCTTCATAAAAGTTGTTGACGTTCTCCGTAAACTTCAACACCGATTCTTGTGAGTCAGTCACCGTGAGCGTCGTGAGTTCTACGGCACGCAACAACTGCTTCTTCACCTCATCAGTATTATAAAGCGCCTGCTTTTCTTCAAGCAACTTCATTACTTCATGGTGCACACGTTCATCATTGAATTCAGCACAATGATAGGCTTCAAACATTTCTTTATAGTTGGTCATAATTTTAGTAGACAAGTTTGTAGTAGACAAGTAAACGAGATAGTTAGAGGAGTACCTTTAGTAGACGAGTTTGTAATAGACGAGTAAACAAGTTTGTAGTAGACAAGTAAACGAGATAGTTAGATATACCAAGAGTGAAAATCATCGGTACAGACAAACGTTTATCTCTGTACCCCTCTTGTTTACTCGTACCTATAAACTCGTCAACTATTTAACAATACGTCATCACCTCACGCTCGCCCTTCAATACGGCAAAAGCGTTGTCGGCCATGGCTTGCATTTCGTCTTCTCCGGGATATACGTGAACGGGAGCGAGGAAATCTACGCGCTCTGCGATTTTGCTGGTGATGTATTCGGAATATGCCAATCCGCCAGTGAGGAGGATGGCATCTACTTTACCATACATCACGGCACTCTGGGCAGCAATGCTCTTTGCCACCTGATAGCAGAGTGCGTCAATCACTAACTTCGCATTGCGGTCGCCATTCTCAATGCGCTCCATCACCTTGCGCACGTCGCTTGTGCCGAGATGGGCTGCCACACCTGCCTTACCCACAATGCGCTTCATGATTTCGTTCTTCGTATAAACGCCACTGTAGCAAAGCGTAATAAGGTCAGAAGTGGGGAGTGTACCTGCGCGTTCTGGAGAGAAGGGGCCTTCGCCATCGAGTGCGTTATTCACGTCAACTGCCCTACCCTTTTGGTGTGCTGCTACCGAAATACCGCCGCCGAGGTGAGCAACGATGAGGTTGAAGTCTTCATACTTCTTGCCCTGCTCCTTTGCAAAACGGAAAGCAATAGCGCGCTGATTCAAGGCATGCCAAATAGAGCGACGAGGCATAAGTGTAGAACCCGTAAGGCGGGCAACGTCTTCCATTTCATCCACCGTCACGGGGTCGGCAGTGAGGGCGCGGCAATCGGGAAGCATGTGTGCCAACTCGTAAGCGATTAAGCAACCCAAGTTGCAGGCATGCTTGCGCTGCGCATTGAGCATGTCGAGGCGCAGTTGTGCATTTACTTCATAAACACCCCCACGCGTGGGTTTGCCTAACCCACCACGACCGATAATAGCGTCAAACTCAAAAGGAACGGCGTGGTTAGAGAGGCAGGTTAAGATGTGCTTCTTACGGTAATCGTATTGGTCGGTTACACGAACGAAGTGTGAAAGTTCTTCTTCAGGGTGGTTAATACTTTCTACAAAAACCTTCTTTTCGTCTTCATAGACAGCAATTTTTGTAGTCGTAGAACCGGGGTTAATAGCAAGGATTCTCATTGAATTTTATTTAAGTCAACAGACAATAGTCAACGGACAACAGACAACGATTAATAGACAACAGTCAACGGTCAACAGTCAACAGACAAAAGTCTATAGTCAACATACAAGCTCCGGATGGTAAGTCCGTTGTCTGTTGTCTATAATTACGCAAGTGCCACAGCAATGCTATAATACTTGGTCAAGACGCTGTCGCCGCGTGAGGAAAGCACCACGGGACAGTCTGTGCCCTGCAGTACTCCCGCAATTTCGGCATTTGCAAAGAAGGGCATGGTCTTGTAAAAGGCATTCGCTCCCACAATGTCGGGGAAGAGCAGTGCATCTGCCTCACCTTCCAAACAACTCTTGATGCCCTTAATGTCCAATGCCTCTTTGTCGAGCGCACAACGGAGGTCGAGCGGACCATCAAGGAGTAAGTTACCCCATTCTCCCTGCTGGGCACGCGCAATAAGGGGTGCGTAGGTCATAGAATGCGGGAACTTTTCGCTGGCATTCTCTGTGCAGTGAAGCATAGCGATGCGGGGCGTTTCAATCTGCAAGCGACGGCACATTTCAGTGATGTAACCAATCTGGGCAGCACGTTGTTCTTCCGTAGGGTAAGGAAGTACAGCAGCATCACTGATTAAGAGGAAGCGCTCTAACTTGGGCACTTCCATCACAGCGATGTGCGACATCACACGTCCCTTGGGCAAAATACCTTCTTCCTTATTGAGGATAGCACGAAGCAACACGTCGGTATTTACCAACGCCTTCATCATCGCATTAGCACGTCCCTCGCGCACCGCCTTCACCGACAAGCGCGCAGCTTCCATAGCGTCGGCAGCATATTCAAATTCGATGCTGTCAGCATACTGTTCCCAATCCGCAGGAAGGGGCATTTTATCTTTATCTCCTACCAACAACAACTTCACCCAACCTTCGCGAAGCGCCATAAAGACAGCCTCCATCGAATGTTCGTCGTGGGGATAAACAACCACCAAACGCTTGGGATTACGCGCCTCCGAGAGGTGCGCTATAAGTGCAGAAAATGATTTGATCATTGTACTATATTTTTGTCCGCACAAAGGTACAATTAAAAAAGGAAAAAGGAGAGAGGAGAAAGGATAAATGTTTTTAGAGTATAAATAACAGAGTACAGAGTACAACTACCGTCCGGACGGCGCTCTCCCCCTGTTTATAGGGGGAGGGGACCAGCTCTGCTGGTGAGGGGGTGCAAGAAATGCACCGCATGGCAACTACTAACTACTCACTACTCACTTTTTTTGCACCCCCTCACCACTACGTGGTCCCGATTGATTTCGCTACGCTCATCTTCCTCCTTCTCGTAAGACATAGTATAAACAAGTTTATCCTCTGTCCTTACTTCGTGCGTCGGTTCCCCCTATAAACAGGGGGAGAGCGCCATCCGGACTATTCTCACAACCTTTAAACCTCAAAACCTTACCCCTTAAAACCTTAAAGCGAAGCGCCCTTAAACCTCAAAACCTTATAACCTCCCCTTAATATCTAAACGTACTTCCCCCCAAGAACTCGCGCAACAATGATGTGGGCGGAAGAGCCTGAATAGAGATAGGATTGAGGTAAGAAAGGAATTTGCGCAGGCGAATTGCCTCACTATATTCCGGCGCTGTTTCGGGAACTTCCTCAAGTAACGGAAGCGCCTGTTCGCGAAGCACTCCAAATTCAAAGAGCATAGCGGTGTTGATCATCACATCGGCTTCTTCCTGGAAGGGGAATATCCATTTTTCTTCACCTGCACGCACAGAGGGCCAACGGGCAATCGTGTCGCGCGCCGAACAACCACGATATTTATGGTCACGAACGATGCGGCGCAACAGGCGGTTGTCTGTCGTGGGGATATAGTTATGGTTGTCGAGCAGAATGGTGGTCAATGCCGACGCATATATCTTAAATTTATTAGCATCGGGGATATTTTCTGTCAATGCGGGGTTGAGCGCATGGATACCTTCGAGGATAAAGATGGTCTGCGGAGTGGGATGCACCACATTGCCACTCATTTCGCTCTTCCCCGTTTGGAAATTATAGCGCGGTAGTTCTACAGTTTCCCCCTTGATAAGTGCATTCATCTGCTCGGTAAAGAGCGGGATGTTCATGGCATAAACGCTCTCGAAATCGTAATCCCCGTTCTCGTCTAAAGGCGTCTTTTCGCGATCCACAAAGTAATCGTCCATTGAGATGGGCACGGGACGCTTTCCGCACGCCATGAGTTGCACACTCAAGCGCTTCGAAGTGGTTGTCTTACCGCTTGAAGAAGGACCAGCAATGAGAATAACCTTTAGATTAGGATTTTCCGCAATACGGTCTGCCAATCGGCTGATCATCTTTTCCTGCAACGCCTCGCTCACATTGATAATATCGTTGGCATATCCCGCAGCGCACGCCGCATTGAGTTCGCCGATGGTAGTGACTCCCAAAATCTTTTGCCAACTGTGTTGCTGACGGAACACGTCAAACATCTTCGGCTGGTCGCGCATGGGTCGCAATTGCCCAGGATTTTTAGAATCAGGCAAACGGATGAGCAAACCATCGCCATAGGGGATGAGGTCGAAAAGGTATATTTGAGAGGTGCGCACGAGGAGCGAACCATAGAAGTAGTTCGCCACATCGCCCAATGTATAATAATGTGTATAAAGGCGTCCACAACTTTCCAGCAACTTCGCCTTGTTCTCCAGTCCTGCATCACGGAACAACTTTACCGCTTCATCCGTATGCGCTGTCAAACGATGGAAAGGAAGGTCATCGTTTATGATTTCCTGCATGCGCACTTTCAGTTGCTCCACCTGCTCTGGAGTAATACCACCAGGCAAGTCTATATGGCAGTAGTACCCATTGCTCACAGGATTTTCAATGCGCAACATGGCATTAGGGAACAAGTCATGCGCCGCCTTGTAAAGCACAAAGAAGACAGAGCGGGTGTAGGTGCGGTGGCCCGAAGGCGAAGTGATATCCAAAAATTCTACATCCTTGTCGTTGAAGAGCACAAAGTGAAGCCCCTCTACCTTATTATTTACCTTCGCACTCGTAGGTCCGAACGGCATTTTGAGTTCAAGGAGTTCATACACTTCTTCAAGGTTAAAACCCATGGGCACTTTATGTACACGACCGGTATTTACACAACGAATGTTAATAGTTTTTGACATAGGGATTGAGGTTAGTTAGTAGTTAGGAGTGAGTAGTAAGTAACCCATGCGGAGTGATAGTCCGCACGGTAGTTGTACTCTGTACTCTGTTATCTGTACTCTAAAAAGGTACTCTGTTATCTGTACTCTAAAAAGGTACTCTGTTATCTGTACTCTAAAAAGGTACTCTGTTATCTGTACTCTAAAAAGTACTCTGTAGCAAAGGTAACCCTTATTTTCCGACCCACCCAACTTTTGAAGTTAAAAAGAAATAAGGAACATATTTACAGTGCATCATCACCGATGATTTTCAGAATTTCCACAGTTTTCCCCAATCCCCAGCCTTCACATATATACTCTATTCGTTTCTCTTTTGTTTCTTTAGGAAAGAAATATAGAAAAATTATGATGGTTGTTATTGGCTGTGGACGGTGGGGATAACTGTTAAGAAGTGTTTATTGCAGCTTGTTTTTAAGGATTTTAGCAGAAGGTTATAGATAGGGAAAACTGTGGAAAAGCTTGTGGGGAACTGTTGAGGATAAGTGGGGAAAGGTGGATAACTCAAGAGTGGCGAGAGTATTCACACTGCTGGAGTTATACACAAACTTCTCCACTGCGTTATCCCCTACTTTTGCACAGGGTTATCCACAGATTTTTGGCAATAATATAGCAGTTGACCCCAATATAGTTTTTTTAAAAAAAACTTACGTCAGAGGATTTAACCATCCGAAATGCCCCCGTAGGAGGGCACACTTGCCTAACCGCGGGTGAGCAGGGCGAACCTGCGGTGGTACTATACGAACGAATAAATCTATCGGTCCCCGTAGGAGGACCCACAACGACCGGATAAGTTAAAGCCATTTGTAGCATATCCAGGTGTTGTGGGTCCTCCTACGGGGACCGATAGAGAAACTCAACTGTTATTCTTAATCCGCAGGTTCACTGCGTTCACCAGCGG
>JBGVPF010000040.1:0-58909 GCA_045126825.1 Alloprevotella sp. | reverse complement strand
CGTAGGAGGGCACACTTGCTTAACCGCGGGTGAGCAAGGCGAACCTGCGGATTAGGGATAACAACTGTGTAGTTCTATCGGTCCCCGTAGGAGGACCCACAGCACTTGGATTTGCTATAAGATTGTTTTACTTATCCTGTTACTTTTCCCCTCACATATCTAGTCAGACAGCTATCATTGGTTGTTGTGGGTCCTCCTACGGGGACCGATACATTTATTCGCTTGTAGTCAACCACCGCAGGTTCACTGCGTTCACCAGCGGTTATGCAAGTGTGCCCACCTACGGGGGCAATGCACGCATAACTACCAGTTGTTATTTCTCTTTTTTGTTTGCCTTTGGGCAATGGGAACTGTCTGGTAAATATAGATAACTCTTTGTTTGATGGATAGTTGTACTCATACAAGCCCCCTCATAGATATTCAACCGAAAAAACGAAAATTTCTATGTTTAAGAGAACACGAATTGCACGAATCTCCATGCGGGATGAATATTTCTTAATCAGAGGCGAATAACACGAATGCCATCGATGGTATTCGTGTAATTCGTACGCGATAAGCAAAGATAACACCCCGCAAGGATTGACTTGCGCGACCTTCGGTTCGTGTTATTCGTGCAATTCGTGTTCTCTAAAATAAAGAGACAAATTTTACCGGACAGTAATGACTCCAAAAAGGCAACTGCAATGTTATTACCGACTTATTTGAGGATTTAAATTTGTCAACATTTTTCGCACAAAAGCGCACGCGACGTAAAAAAAGCGATTTGCATTTCGCGTCAAAATGTATTATCTTTGCATTGCAGGAAAGGAGGTGTTACCCAGACAGGTAATACCTCCTTTTTTAAGTGCCTGATTATCAGTATGCAATTTTTGGGTGCTTTCTAAAAAAACACTAATTTTGGCAAAAATTATTCGGCACCTTGTAAAAAATAGGTGCCGAATAATCTTTTTTAGGTGCCGAATAATTTTCTGTAGGTCGGTCGGAGTGTTAAATCTTCTTAATAAAAGTTAAAGTTTTGCCGACCTTCCAACCCTAAAAATGCGCCTTTGGTTTGCTGAGAATGCGTTATTTTCAGTGCATGGTGTTATCGACTTGAAATAACGCAGCCACGGTCCATTACCTCACTTTTTCAACGCTTTTTCACCTTATTCTTAAGACGCAACTCCCGTAGAATGAGGAACTTGTTTGATTTACCCCTAAAAATTCATTTTTGGTAAACTGTAGAAGGACTATGCAAGCCTAAATTCCAGATGGGACCACCAAAGGTCACGCAAGTAACTCCGATATTATTGCCGCTTTTTTTCAGTAAGACTGGCAAAAAAACACGAGATTGCAACCACCTTCTTCCTGCTGAAATACAGTGCTAAAAACGGGTGTCATAAAAACTCACAAGAAAACACACACATTATTAAAAGATTTTTAACTAACTTTGCCACGATAATGCGCGTACAAAAAGTCACCACGCGAAAGAAAGAAACCACCCATGACAAAGTTTTTGAAAAATATTGCACCTGACGCAGTAGCAATCATCGCCTTTCTTGTAATCAGTTTTGCCTATTTCGCCACCCCCATCAGCGAGGGACTCGTTCTGGGCGGACACGACACTGTCGCTTCTATTGGCAGTGGACAAGAACAGTTGCAACACATGGCGGAAACAGGAGAGCGCACCCGCTGGACGGGCACCTTGTTTTCGGGCATGCCCACCTACCAGATTGCACCTGCCTATAGTTCCGGGAAATTACTGGACTTCCTGTACTACATTTATGGTTTGGGCACAACAGGCGTTCTGAATTACGTATTCCTCTACCTTTTAGGGTTCTACATCCTGTTGCGCGCCTTCAATATCAAACCATGGTTATCAGCAGTGGGTGCCATTGCCTGGGCTTTTTCTTCGTACTTCTTTATCATCATAGCCGCGGGGCACATCTGGAAGGCAATGACGCTGGCACTTATTCCACCCACCATTGCTGGGATGGTGCTTTGCTACCGTGGTAAATTGCTTTGGGGAGGTGCTATCACAGCGTTGTTTACTGCACTGCAGATTTTGAGCAACCACGTTCAAATGTCGTACTACTTCTTCTTCCTGATGGCACTCTTGAGCATCTGCTTTGGCGTTGCGGCACTCCTAAAAAAGGAGAAAGGAGAAAGGAGAAAGGAGAAAGATTTTGCCTCCCCGTTAACCGCTACCTCCTCCCCGTTAACCGTTACCCCTTCATCGTTAACCGTTAAGAGTTGGTTGAAAGCAACGGGCGTTATCGCTTTTGCGGGGATCCTGGGTGTTTTAGCAAACCTCCCCAACCTCTACCACACATACACCTATTCCAAGGAGTCCATGCGTGGCAAAGCAGAACTCACGCCGCCCGCTTCTTCTGGACAGAAAGCGACAGAAGGTCTTGACCGCGACTACATCACGCAGTGGAGTTATGGCATTGATGAAACTTTGACCCTCCTGATACCCGAATACAAGGGCGGTGGTTCGCGTAGCATTCTCGACCGTGAAGGTGTGGAAGATTTAGAAGGTTATAATGAATTCCGCAACAACGCTTACCAGTTCCAACAAATGACAGGCGGACAAGCCTATCCCCCCGGAATCATGGAATATTGGGGTGACCAACCCTTTACTGTAGGTCCCGTGTACGTAGGTGCGGCAATTTGTTTCCTCTTCGTCTTGGGGATGTTCTACGTAGGCGGTCCCGTGAAATGGGCACTGGTGTTGGCAACCCTGCTCTCCTTACTCTTTGCTTGGGGTAAGAACTTGATGCCCGTGACCGACTTCTTCATCGACTACTTGCCGATGTACAACAAGTTCCGCACCGTGAGTTCGGCACTCGTTGTGGCAGAATTTACCTTCCCTCTATTGGCAATGCTTGCGTTGGCGAAAGTATTAAAATCGCCCGAAACATTGTTTGGCACCCAACAGGGTCGCATCGGTATGGGTGTAGCAACAGTACTCACAACAGGACTTTGCCTGCTGATTGCTTTCGTGCCCAGCGTGGCTGGCGACTGCCTTTCACAAAACGATGCCCATACGCTTGGTGCCATGAACGGTTGGGGTTTCCCGCCTCAACTTACCAGCGGACTTAAGACGGCAATCGTGAGCATGCACCACGACATCCTTTCGGCCTCTGCGCTGAAATCAGGATTGATTTGCCTTGCCGTAAGCATCATGCTTTGGTTGTGGACCAAGAAACGCGTACCTGCATGGGCTGTAGTGGGAATCATCGGCGTTGTAACCCTTGTGGACATGTGGAAGGTCAACAAGAACTACCTCAACAACGACTCTTTCTCTGATCCAGTAGTACGCATGAGTGGTTTTGCGAAAACCCCTGCGGACGTACAAATACTTGCCGACACTACATTGAGTTATCGCGTGGCAAACTTGGGCGCAGGCAATCCGTTTAACGAAACAACCAACGAAACAAGTTACTACCATAAGAGCATTGGCGGTTATCATGCAGCGAAACTTCACCGCTACCAAGACCTCATTGATCATCACCTCAACCGTGAACTTGCTGATTTCACGAAAGCCCTTGGTGCGGCTGCTGGAGACATTACCAGCATCAATATGGACTCCATTGCTCCCGTCTTGAACATGCTCAACACCAAGTATTTCATCTTTGGTCAGAAGCAACAGGCGTTTGCGGTGGAAAATATCTACCATAACGGCAACGGTTGGTTTGTTGACAAACTCGACTTCGTACCGAATGCCGACAAAGAAATGGCTGCGCTCCATGGTATGGATACCAAGCGCGAGGCAGTGGCAGATGAGCGCTTCCGTAGCGCACTTGAAACGCAGACGCTCGGACAAGGTACCGTAGAACTCACACTATATGCCCCCAACGAAATGCACTACAAGGTGCAAAGCGAAGCGGGAGGTGTAGTTGTCTTCTCTGAAATCTACTATCCCGGTTGGACGGCAACTATTGATGGCAAGGAGGCTGAACTTGGTCGTGTCAACTACGTCCTTCGCGCACTCCGCGTTCCCGCAGGTACGCATGAGATCAAGATGGAGTTCCGCCCCACATCGGTTTCAACAACTACCGGCATTGCATACTTCGCCATCGGGGGTATCATTGTATTACTCCTGGTTGCTATTGCAGGGGGCATTCGAAAGAGAATAAATATAAAGCAAACTCAAAACTAAACATATAAAGAAGGTTGGACAAGTCGAGTACATAGAATTCCCTTTAGGTTTTTGTAACCTACTCGTCTACTTAAAGAGTAAAGATAAAAGAGTAAAGATAAAAGATGCCATGCGGGACACCGCTCGTTGATCTCGCTGACATTCTCGTCTACTCGTCTACTTGTCTACTCGTTAACTAAAAAAACTATGGAATACAATTTTATTGACATTGAAAAGAAATGGCGCGAGACTTGGGCGAAGAACGGCACCTACAATGTGGGTGAGGATAGCTCACGCCCCAAGTACTACGTATTGAATATGTTCCCCTACCCCTCGGGTGCGGGTCTTCACGTGGGACACCCCCTCGGTTATATCGCCTCTGACATCTACGCACGTTACAAGCGCTTGAACGGCTTCAACGTGTTGAACCCCATGGGTTACGATGCCTATGGTCTTCCCGCCGAACAGTATGCCATCCAAACGGGTCAGCACCCCGCAATTACCACATCTGAAAATATCAACCGCTACCGCGAACAGTTGGACAAGATTGGTTTCTGCTTCGACTGGAGTCGCGAAGTGCGCACTTGCGAGCCCGGTTATTACCATTGGACACAGTGGGCGTTCCAGCAGATGTTCAACTCTTTCTATTGCAACACCTGCCAAAAGGCACAACCTATCGAAAAACTCGTTGCCCTCTTCGAAGAAAAGGGTACTGCACACGGTCTTGACGTTGCTTGTTCGGAAGAACTCCAGTTCACTGCCGAAGAATGGAAGGCAATGAACAGCGTGGAACAGCAGGAAGTGTTGATGAACTACCGCATTGCCTACCTCGGCGAAACGATGGTAAACTGGTGTCCTGCCCTTGGCACAGTGCTTGCCAACGATGAAGTTATTGACGGTGTGAGCGAACGCGGCGGACATCCCGTGGTACAGAAGAAGATGAAGCAGTGGTGCTTGCGCGTTTCGGCTTACGCACAGCGCTTGCTTGACGGCCTCAACACAATCGACTGGACAGATTCAATCAAGGAAACACAGCGCAACTGGATCGGCCGTTCTGAAGGTACAGAAATGCAGTTCCGCGTAAAGGATTCGGATGTAGAATTTACGATTTTTACTACGCGCGCCGACACAATCTTTGGCGTAACCTTTATGGTACTTGCGCCCGAAAGCGAACTCGTTGCGCAGCTCACTACTCCCGAACAAAAGGCTGCTGTTGAAGCTTACCTCGAAGCCACAAAGAAGCGCACCGAGCGCGAACGTATTGCCGACCGCCGTGTGACGGGTGTATTCTCGGGTAGTTATGCTGTAAATCCCTTTACGGGAGAAAGCATCCCCGTTTGGATTTCAGATTATGTGCTCGCAGGTTATGGTACGGGCGCTATCATGGCGGTACCCGCTCACGACTCTCGTGACTATGCCTTTGCAAAGCACTTCGGTCTTCCCATCATTCCCCTTATTGAAGGCGCAGATGTGAGCGAAGAAAGTTTCGATGCGAAAGAAGGTACGGTCATGAACTCTCCCATGGCGGGCAAGGAAACGCTCAAGGGCTTCTCGCTCAACGGTCTTTCTGTTGTAGAAGCAATCGCGGCGACCAAGAAGTTTGTGACTGAAAACAACCTCGGCCGTGTAAAAGTAAACTTCCGCTTGCGCGACGCCATCTTTAGCCGTCAGCGTTACTGGGGTGAACCCTTCCCTGTATATTACAAGGACGGTATGCCTCAAATGGTGCCCGCCGCTTGCTTGCCTATCGAACTTCCCGAGGTGGATAAGTTCTTGCCTACAGAAACGGGCGAACCTCCTCTTGGTAATGCCAAGAAATGGGCATGGGACACTGTGAACAATTGCATTGTTGAAAACGAAAAGATTGATAATACTACGGTATTCCCCTTGGAACTCTCTACGATGCCTGGCTTTGCCGGTTCTTCGGCTTACTACCTCCGTTACATGGATCCCCATAACAATGAAGGTTTGTTGAGCGAAGCGGTAGGCGATTACTGGCAGAATGTAGACCTTTACATTGGTGGTTCCGAACATGCTACGGGTCACTTGATTTATTCGCGCTTCTGGAACAAGTTCCTCTTCGACCTCGGCATCAGCAAGCAGGAAGAACCCTTCAAGAAGTTGGTAAATCAGGGTATGATCCAAGGTCGTTCCAACTTTGTGTATCGTATTAAGGACACGAATACCTTTGTGAGCCTCGGTCTTAAGGAGCAGTACGACGTAACGCCCTTGCACGTAGATGTAAATATCGTTGAAAACGACGCGCTCGATATTGAAGCATTCAAGGCTTGGCGCCCCGAATTTGCAACTGCGGAATTCATCCTCGAAGACGGCAAGTACATCTGCGGATGGGCGGTTGAAAAGATGTCAAAGTCAATGTTCAACGTGGTAAATCCCGATAAGATTGTAGAACGTTACGGTGCCGACACACTTCGTCTCTATGAAATGTTCCTCGGCCCCATCAACCAGAGCAAACCTTGGGACAGCAACGGTATCGACGGTTGCTTCCGCTTCTTGCGCCGCTTCTGGAACCTCTTCTTCGACAAGCAGGATAACTTCTGTGTCGTTGCTGGTGAACCCACAAAGGACTCGCTCAAGACGCTTCACAAGTTGATTAAGAAGGTGACGGAAGACATCAATGAATTCTCTTACAACACCTCTGTAGCAGCCTTCATGGTGGCGGTGAACGAACTCACACAGCAGAAGTGTAATAACAAGGAAGTGCTCGAAACGATGGTTATTCTCCTTGCGCCCTTTGCGCCCCACATTGCGGAAGAACTTTGGAACCGCATGGGCAACGAAGGTAGCGTTTGCGACGCCACATGGCCCGCTTACGACGAAAGCAAGATGAAGGAAGACAGCGTTACGCTCTCTGTTTCCTTCAACGGTAAAACACGCTTCACACTTGACTTCCCCGTTGACGCCACGAAGGAAGACATTGAGAAGGCTACACTTGAAAGTGAACAAACAAAGAAGTACCTCGACGGAAAGACCATCGTCAAGATGATTGTTGTGCCGGGTCGCATTATTAATATTGTGGTGAAATAAACTTCACAAGAGAAAAGATAAAAAAAGAAAAAGAGTAAAGAGAACCGTGCGGCGTATCACTCCGAATGGTATCTTTTATCTTTACTCTTTTATCTTTACACTTTACTCTTCACACGACTATGAAACCGCTTAAAATAAACCTTTTCCAAGAGGTAAAGTCTTACCTCATCATTACATTTGGCTTGCTCTGCTATGCCATTGGTTTCAACTGTTTCCAAATCCCCTACGGTCTCACAGGTGGAGGCGTTGCGGGGTTGGGGTCTATCATTTTTTACGGCACTGGTTTCCCCGTAGAATACACCTTCTTCATCATCAACGGTCTGTTGCTCATTGCTGCCGTTAAGGTGTTGGGATGGAAGTTCTGCTTAAAGACCATCTATGGTGTGTTTATGCTCACCTTCCTTTTGGGACTTGTAAAGCAAGCGATGGAATACTACGGCACGCTTCACCCCGAATTGTTGGAGAACAACTTTGTCAAGGGACTTCCCCTCCTCGTGGGCGACAATGCGTTCATGGCTGCCATTTATGCTGCAGGCATTGAAGGTATCGGTCTCGGCATGGTATTTTTGAACAACGGTTCTACGGGTGGTACGGACATCATCGCAGCGATGATTAACAAGTATAAGGACATCACGCTGGGTCAGATGATGATGCTTTGCGATGTGATCATCGTGTCTTCTTGCCTTGTGCTCCCCGACCGCAACTTGAGCAGTTTGCTTTATGGTTTCACCATTCTCTTGTTGCTCAACATTACGGTGGACTACATCATCGACCGCGGTCGCCAGTCGGTGCAGTTCCTTATCATCTCTCGTGAATATGAAGAAATTGCCGCTACCATCAACTCGATGGGTAGAGGTGTGACCGTCTTGAACGGCACGGGTTGGTACACGAAGAACGACTCGAAGGTGCTCCTCGTCCTTGCCCGCAAGCGCGAGAGTGCCAGCCTTTTGAGTGTCATTCAAGCCATCGACCCCAAGGCATTCGTCAGTCAGAGTAAGGTGCTCGGTGTCTTTGGTGAAGGTTTTGACCGCATCAAGGTGAAGGCCAAGAAGAATAAAGAGGGAAAGAACCTCACTAACAACGCATAACGCAACCCATCAACCTCGTTGCGCAGGGCGGATGGTGTAGTTATTTAATCACACCATCCGCCTTGTTGTTTTTTACCCTCACGCCTTCATACTACAATAATAGGCGGTTCATTACGTTTTTTATAAGAATACCTCCACACTTAAAATATCCAACGATGAAAAAATTAGTTGTTGCTACCAACAATGCACATAAATTGTCTGAAATTCGTGCCATCATTGGCAATGAAATAGAACTCCTCACCCTTGCCGACATCAACTGTTTCGATGACATTCCAGAAACCGCCGAAACACTTGAAGGCAACGCCCTTCAGAAGGCACGCTACATTTATGAGAAATACGGAGTAGACTGCTTTGCGGACGACACGGGGCTTGAAGTAACTGCGCTTGGCGGAGGTCCGGGTGTGCACACTGCACGTTACGCCTATGCTGACCGCCACGACCCAAAGGCGAACACCTTAAAGTTGTTGCACGAATTGGAAGGTGCGACCGACCGCTCCGCACAGTTTCGCACGGTAGTCGCACTCATTCTTGACGGCAAGGAACACCTCTTCGAAGGCATCGTTCGAGGCACCATCCCCACCGAGGAGCGTGGCACGGAAGGGTTTGGTTACGACCCCGTATTTGCTCCCGAAGAATTAGGAAAAACGTTTGCCGAAGTGGGACCTGAAGTAAAAAACGAAGTCAGTCACCGCGCCCGTGCTGTACGCAAACTTGCAGAATTCCTCAAAGGGAATGCACAATAATCCTTTGAGACCATCGGCATAACTTCACGAAATCAAAATCACCGCCTTATGCGCTCCATCATAAACGCTGTAAAATACGCTTTATTCCTATCCCTAACATTGCTACCCACTTTCAGCAAAGCGGCAGCAATCGGTGAGTGGACCTATTACTTCTCGTATCAAGATGCAACCCACTGTATTCCTGTGGGGAACAGCATTTATGCCTTGTATGCCGGGAATTTACTGGTTTACGATACGGAAGACAACTCGGTGATTACCCCCACGAAATTGGACGGTTTGAGCGAGAAAAACATTTCCTTAATGCGCTACTGTGAAGCACAGCAGAAAACCGTCATGGTATATAGCAATGGGAATATAGACCTCCTTCACAAGAAAGGTTCGATTGAGAATCTTCCCCAGTACAAGAACAAATATGTGGGTACCCAACTCAACGACCTTACCGTCGTTGGAAGTCAGGCTTTTTTGGCAACCAGCGAGGGTATTGTGCACCTCAACCTTGCGAATGCTGAAATTACGGGGTTCTACACCTTGAACGAACCTATTTTCAGTGCAACAACTTGTGAGGACTTCCTTTATGCAACTACAGCAAGTGGGGTATACCGCTGTAATTTGGAACAGAACCCGCTTGACCATGCCAATTGGTCGGTCTGCAGTTCTCTCGTTGCGCGCCAACTGATTACACAAAGTGGGCACCTCTACTTAAGAACGGAAAACAAAGGGGTATATGTATTAGAACCTGGAGGCACTAATCCCCGCCAACTCATCGCACAATCACAAACATACTATTTTGCAGACCAAACGGGCATCCTGTTCGGGAATACAAAATCATACACTGAAATATCAGCACAAAGCCCCGTTCAGGTGAAGCCTTCCGTAACGCTACCCGCAACAACGACCTACCTTTGCCGCGCAAAAGACGGCACCATTTGGAGTGCTCAAGGATTTGAAGGAGTTCATGCTTATAAGGCGGTAAACAACACACTACAACCCGACGGACGCAACATGGGTAAATTTGGTCCCAAACGCGACCTCTGCTACTTCCTGCGCTATGCGGGCGAACGATTACTTATAGCGGGAGGTCGATTGGACCCTTACGACCGTGAGCACTTCCCAGGGACAGCAATGTATTATGAGAATGGCGAGTGGACCATTTTCCAGGAAGAAGGAATAGAGCAGCATAGTGGCGGTAAGTATCAAGACCTAACTTGCATCATCCAACACCCCTCCGACCCCACAATGCATACCACCTCGGCAGCACGCGTAGGACTTTTCGACTACAAGAATGGTGCTTACACGGGATATGCTTCCGTTGACAACTCCCCACTCGTTTCGGCTGCGGGAGTAAATAAAAATTATGTGCGCACAGACGGACTTCAATACGACCATGAAGGCAATCTGTGGATGGTTAACAATCAGGTAGACTCCGTCATTGCCATCCGCATGAAGGACGGCAGTTGGCAACGCCTCTATTACGAACCTTTGGATATGGCACCCACGCTTGCCACTACCCTCTTCGACCGCAAGGGACGCTTCTGGGTGTGTTCACGACGCACAGTGAATTATCACGATGGGGGACTTATGGGAATTGACTACAACGGCACCATCAAAAATCAAGATGACGATGTCACCTCTTATCGTGCGCATGTCACAAACCAAGATGGGACGTCCTACAAGTTGGAAGGTGTGCAGAGTCTTGCCGAAGACCACGATGGACGCCTCTGGATGGGATGTAACATAGGTTTGTTTGTCATTGACAACCCCGACGAATGGTTTAACGACGACTTCCGCATCACACAGGTGAAGGTGCCTCGCAATGATGGCACAAACCTTGCTGACTACCTACTCTACGGAATGCCCATTATCGCCATTGCTGTAGATGGTGCTAACCGCAAGTGGATAGGAACAGAAGGCAATGGGGTGTACCTCGTAAGTGCTGACGGCACAGAAATCATTCACCACTTTACTACCGACAACTCACCCCTCACCTCCAACACCGTAAACTCCATCGCCATCCACCCCCGCACAGGCGAAGTTATGATGGGTACGGAAGCGGGACTTGTATCCTATCAGAGCGATGCCACGACACCCGCTGAATCTCTCTCGGAAGGAAACATCCAGATTTTCCCCAACCCCGTGCGCCCAGAGCATCAGGGAACGATTACCATTAACGGACTCACGATGGATGCCGATATAAAAATCGCCTCTTCGGGTGGTCAACTTGTTGCAGCTGGAACATCTACGGGTGGCACATGGCAATGGGACGGCAGAACCTTCAACGGTGAAAGAGTCGGTGCAGGCATCTACTATGTACTCATCGCCACAGCAGATGGTAACACCAGTGTAGTGGGCATGCTTACTATCATCAGATAGCGATGCTCATTTAGACACATACAACAAACAGCGGTTGGTCCACTCGGAACCAACCGCTGTTTGTTGTATAAAGTAAGTTGGGCAACCAAAGGTCACGCAAGCGACTCCGATAATATTGCCTTTTATTGCTGTCCGGTAAATTTTGTTTGATGGATTGTTGTACTCATACAAGCCCCCTTATAGATATTCAACCCCCAAAAACGAGAATTTCTATGTTTAAGAGAACACGAATCTCACGAATCTCACGAATCACCGTGCGGGATATTTTTTTGCTAATCGCTTTCGAATAACACGAATCACCGTGCGGGGCATTTTATAACACAAACCGAAGGACGCGCAAGTCAATAACACGTTTTTTATCATCCGGATGGTATTCGTGTAATTCGTATGCGATAAGCAAAGATAACACCCTGCAAAGATTCGTGTTATTCGTGCAATTCGTGTTCTCTAAAATAAAGAGACAAATTTTACCGGACAGCAATAACATACAACAAACTGCGGTTGGTCCACTCGGAACCAACCGCAGTTGTTGTATAAGGAGTTCTTACATCGTGATTTCAGGAATGCAGGTGAGGTCACCACGGATGACCTGGAAGTCGGGATGTACAGAATAGAAGGCCTTGGGATCTATCTCTGTATCTTCAGGAACATAAGCAACGCGCAGTTTTGGGCAGTTTTCAACAGCGTAAGCATGCAACTTCTTCGTACCTGGAGCAATGATGAGGGTTTCCATACCCAACACATTATACACGTAGTTCTTACCCATTTCCTCAATAGGAAGCAATTCTACAACAGGCATCGCACTGGGAATATATACCAATTCCGAATTTGCCTTCTTGTAAACTACACCACAATGACTCTTTAACTTGGTGTTTTCGGCATCTACGTGTACGAACTCAAGATTGGGAGCATTGTGACTCAAACCGATAAATTCTTCGCCAAGACTCTCGATGTTTGTACCTAAACAGATTTCGCGCACGTTTGCAGGGAGCAAACTGTCGGGACTGAAACTGGTAATGCGAATGCCACCTTCACTATAAGGCACTGTATACATATCCTCCGCCTGACGCACACGGGCAAGTGTGAAGCGCTTTTCGGTATATTTACATACAGATGCTTCTGTGGGGAAGATGTCTATATCAATAGAAAGGGGAACGAGGTGTGGATAGTCGTCGTACGAAGTAATCGTATATTGCGAATTGTTTGTGGGGTCGCTGACGTGCCACTTTCTGTTGTAATACACATAATTCCATGCATGGCCACCAATCGGATCAAGCATACCGTTGATGTTAACCACGGGAATGCCCTGTGTGTGGAGCATCACATTCAAAAGATTTGCATAACCCTGGCATACGGCATGACGGTTCTTAAATACAGCATAGGGATCGTTATCTCCCCACTCATAGCGTACGTTGTTGACAACCCACTTAAAAATGGTTGAGTAAGTTGCACTTTGAGAAGAGGCATCTGCCACCAGTTCATCGGTGAAGGTCTTAATTTCCTCGTATTGCGCATCTGTAATTTTGAAACTCGCAAAGCCACGGTCAATTTCAGGTCCCGTCTTCTTCAAGAGATTATTTACGGCGAGTTGCGGATTGGTGTAAGACAAATTCGTAGACTTGTCCTTCTCGGGGAAACGCGGTGTAGAACCCAACGCCACACTGGCATTAGGATTTTCAGGCGCATCGGGGGGCAAAATCTCGTCATCATCGCTATTACAAGCAGTCAAGAAACCACTGCTCAACAAAAGAGGGAATAAGTAATAGTAAAATTTCTTCATAAGGGTTTGAGGTTATGAGGTTGTGAAAAAGTTAGTAGTGAGGAGTGAGTAGTTAGTAGTCCATGCGGGACGGCTATCGTTTATCTTGGAAACTATCTTGTCTACTCGTACCTCGTCAACTTGTTTACTAAAAGGTTATGAGAAAGTGAGGAGTGAGGAGTCCATGCGGGACAGCAAACGTTTATCTTGGAAACTATCTAGTCTACTCGTACCTCGTTAACTTGTTTACTAAAAGGTTCAGACACTTAACGGCTATGCGCCAAGCCCCTCTGCCTCCGTGTGCTGAATAGGTGCGTAGAAGGCTGCCGATAAGTTGCTTGAGTTTGTTCACGGCCGGTTGTTGTGCAACATTCTTTGCCCGTTGCGTAATCCATAAATTCGCATCACGATTTCCTTCTGCCTGTAATTTTCCCGCAAGTATGCAAAGGCGAAAATAGAGGGCGATAACGGATGTACGTTGGGGAGACTCCGATGCGCCACAAGGAGTGAGTATTTGTTGCTCTATGAGAGGTAGCGCTACTTGCAGTTTGGAGAACGAGGCACCGAGTGAGGCACCCGTAATGCTGTCGGCATGTTGATAAATGCGGTGGAAGGTGCGGTCGAGCGTCACGAAGGAATGAGCGCTCTGGAGCATACGGATTCCCAGTTCGTAGTCATTCCAAATAGGCACGTCAGCATTCCATCCACCAATCTGCCGAATGAAGTCTGTGCGGGCGAGAAATGATTGCGTAGAAAGTGCCGCCGAGAGGATGTGGGACGAAAGGGACAAACCTTCTAACCCTTCTCGCACCTGCTCCGTGCCATTCTCAAAGACCATTCGTGAGCGTGCTGCAACAAATGCTGCGGTGGGACTTTCAAGCAGTGCTGCCAACATGGACGAGATAAAGTCGGGCGACATTTCGTCGTCGGAATCAAAGAAACTGACGTACTCACCCTTCGCAATACTAAATCCTTTGTTTCGCGCGGCTGCCGCTCCTGGAGTATTTTCTTGTGTTACCTGAATCGAAAGTTCATCAAAGGCATTCGCCTGTGCAAATGCTTGACAAATTTCCAAAGAGGTGTCTGTAGAATTGTTATCGACAAGAACAATCTCAAGGGGACGGTAGAGTTGTGCCTGAAGCGAGGCGAAGAGACGTGGTAGCGTATGTGCCCGGTTGTAGACGGGAACTATGATGGATACTAACTTTTGAGTCTTCATACTATCTACCAGTTTTCGTGATGTAAAGAATACCTCGCGCGCTGTTGCGAAGCAACGTGAAGAAACGAGCGTGCTTCAGTAGACGAGCGGTAGTCCAGCAGACTTTCAGACAACGTAACCAAGCTGTCCACCCATATATATAATAAAGCACTGCACCCTTTGCGCATTGTATTTCAGGACGTGTCGCAAAATTTGCACCACCTTGTGGTAGGTCCATGGTTTGTACTACGGGATAAGGAAGATACTTTATCGTGCACTTATTTTTTCGGTAAAGCGTATGGAGCCACACTTCTTCCTCGCCACAAGCAATTTGTCCAGATCCCAAACCAAATCGCAAGTCAAAGGGCACATCCTTCACGCGCTCACGCTTAAAGGTGATTTCTATAGAACTGGGATAATACCCTCGGGGTTGATGCTTATAATCAAAAGGGTGAGCGGGATAGGGTTTCATCAGTTCACCGTTGGGGTCACGCGCTTGAAAGAGCAACACATCTGTCTCTGGATGCGCAATATGTTCAGCCTCAATACGACGAAAATCGTCAAGCGTATAACGCACATCATCATCAGCCACCACACAGATTTCTGCCGAGGCCTGTGCTATTGCATGATTGCGATTGGCGGAGAGTCCACTCCCCTCAATCGTGTGGAGCGACACATCTGGTCTACGGCGCAGCACACTGGGGATGAGTTCCAAATAACGATATTCCGAAAATTGCATCGAAACGACATACCCCACCCCTTCTGCCTCTGGCAAAAGAATGGAAGGAACCTCAAGAATCCCCTCATTATGTGTACAGATTAAAACTTGAAGCATCGCATGATACCTTTACAAACTACCGCCGTCGCAACGTTTGTTTTAGTTTGCAATATTCGCAAAAAAAAATGACATACACAAACGTTTTTCCCAAAACCCCACAACGACAACTACCTCCCCTCGCAGAACGATTGGGGAGATGCGTCTAAAAAGTATTTCTGAAACTATAGTTAGCATTTTAAGTTTAAAAAATTGTTTATATAAAATATATGGAGTAACTTTGCAGAGGATTATTCTCACTAAACTTTAAACCCTAAATTTCTTTATTATGTTGAAGAAGATTTATTCAATTGCCCTCGCGGCATTGGTTTCTCTTTCTGCAGTAACTGCTTCTGCGCAGTCACTTTCTCCCTCTACAAAGTGGCACTGGGACAAGGGAACAATCGTAGTTGAATCACCCGAACGCCCTGCTGGTCAGCAGCACGCTCTCGGCTTGAAGGTAGATCCCATCAAGACTGTACGCGTTGCTTTCGTTGGTCTCGGTATGCGTGGTGAATGGGCTGTAATGCGTTTCGCTCACATCCCCGGTGTAGAAATCGTTGCGCTTTGTGACTACGAAGAACCCCGTGCTGAACGCTTCCAGAAGTACCTCCGCCAGGCAGGTCTTGCTCCCGCTGACATCTACTACGGTGAAAAGGGTTACGAAGAAGTTTGTAAGCGCCCCGATGTTGACCTCGTTTACGTAGCAACTGACTGGAACCACCACTTCCCCGTAGCTAAGTTCGCTATGGAGAACGGTAAGCACGCTGCTATCGAAGTTCCTTCTGCAATGAACCTCGAACAGTGCTGGGAACTCATCAACCTTTCTGAAAAGTTGCGTCTCCACTGCTTCATCCTCGAAAACTGCTGCTACGACGAGTACGAAATGACAGCTCTTGCTATGAAGCAGGACGGTTTGTTCGGTGAAGTAATTCGCGCTGAAGGTGCTTACATCCACGGTCTCGAATGGTTCTGGGATTCTTATTGGAAGGACCCCAACGATAATGACGTTGACAACCTCCACTGGCGTATGAAGTACAACAAGGAAAATCGTGGTGACGTTTACGCTACTCACGGCCTTGGTCCCGTAGCACAGTGTCTCGACATCCACCGTGGTGACCGTTTCACTACGCTCATCGCTATGGATACTGAAAGCTTCGTAGGTAAGGAATGGGTAGAAAACAAGACTGGTAAGGAATGTAAGGAATTCCGTAACGGTGACCACACTACTACTCTCATGCGTACTGCTAAGGGTAAGGTTATCGAAATCCAGCACAACGTAATGACTCCCCAGCCCTACAACCGTTTGTTCAAGTTGACAGGTACTAAGGGTTACGCTACTAAGTATCCTACTCCCGAATTGGCACTCTCTGGTGAAGCACTCAAGGGTACTGACGCTCCTCAGATGGACAACCTCAACGCTCACGGCTTTATGCCCGCTGCACAGCGTGACGCTCTCTTGAAGAAGTACTATCACCCCATCCTTGCAAAGTACATCGAAAAGGGTCGTCAGATGGGTCACGGAGGTATGGACTATGTAATGGACGCTCGTCTCGTTTACTGCCTCCAGAACGGTCTTCCCCTCGATATGGACGTTTATGACTTGGCTGAATGGTGCTCACTCGCAGAACTCGGTACTATCTCTATGGATAACAACTGCGCTGCTGTAGCATTCCCCGACTTCACTCGTGGTCACTGGAACGACGTTAAGGGTTACAAGCACGCTATGGCTGAACCCGCTGCTGAAGCTGCTACTGAAGCTGCTGCTGAAGCTTACACTGCTAAGAACATTGAAGCTACTAAGGCTACTAACCTTTGGGCACTCTACGATGCTTTGAAGGCTGCTAAGGAAGCTGCTCAGAAGGCAGAAGGTAAGGATGCAAAGAAGGCTCAGAAGGCTGTAGAAAAGGCTCAGAAGGCTTACGACAAGGCTGTGAAGAAGTTCGACGCTTTGATGGCTAAGTAATCTTACCACACATATATAAATTAGGGCGCTCCTTTCGGGCGCCCTAATTCTTTTTCAGTATTCATGAAATGAGTGTTATAGGAACTATAGTCACTATAGATACTGTAGAAACTATGAAACACAAAGAGCATGGAGTTTGATAGAGGTTGAAACCTACATATATTCTTAAATCTGTCGCCTGCTCCAATTTCCCCAACGGAGGTAGCACCAACAATAAAGGAGAAGACCTGCAGAATAAAGCACTTCGCTTGCCCAGCAAATGGTCAGATTACAGCGGAATCCGAAGACGACGACAACAAGGTAGAGGGCGTAAGCAACGAGCGTAACAAGTTCGGCACAGAGCGAGGTTCGGGTGTTACCCGTTCCCGAAACTACGTGCAATAAGATTTGAGCAGGTATCCCAAAGAGGTAAGAGAAAATCAGCATGCGCAAGGGCGCAATACTCATTTCTATCAAGGCAGGATCTGTAGTGAACACCCAAATTACGGGTTCGGGGAAAAACGCTACTAATAGGCAGAACGGCACCATCACCAAGTAACAGAGGCGCACGATGCGCCACATCAGCGGAATAACACTGCTCGTTTCCTTCTGTCCCATGAGGTTACTCGAAAGCGTACTTGCCGTAGCACCCAGTGCCGCCATACTCATAAAGAAGAAACCCGAGATGTTGCGCAACACGTTGGACGAAGCCAATTCTGATTCCCCAAGGTGCTCGACACCAAGGAAGAAAACAAACCATGTGGCAAGGGCAAGGAAATTTTGAATCATGGTCCACACGCCTACCCCCAAAACACTTTGCAAGGTATTCAATCTCATTCGCGGGAAGTTGTTCAGCGCATATTTCCGGAAGTCCGTATGCAACAGTGTGTAAACAATAAAGAATACTACTGAAAGGATGCTCGCCAACGAAGAGGCAAAAGCGGCACCTGCGATGCCCATCCTTGGCATGCCAAGCGCTCCAAAGATTAGGGCATAATTAAGGATTATATTTCCGCCCACCATAATTATAGAATTATAGGTCAGCGTCCGCGTGTTCGTAGTTGCCACATAAAATGCACGAAACATGGCGCAAATCACAGCCGCTCCATAGCCCACAACGCGCCAGTTCAGATAGGTTGTTGCCGCCTCCGCCACTGCGTCGGACTTAATCATCAGTCGCATCAACCCTTCTCCCCACATCAAAGTAGCACCTGTAACTACAGCGGCAAGCAGTAGTAGAAACACAATGCCGTGGTAAAAGATAGAACCTATTGCCGTATAATTTCCCTCACCATTGCGCCGCCCCATCAGTATTTGCGCCCCTGTGGCAAAACCAACTGCCAGCATAAACAGGGAGATGTAAAGAATACCGCCCAAGGCTGACGCCCCTAATTCAACTTCGCCGACACGCCCAAGAAATGCTGCGTCGGTCATCCCTATCAGCTGCTCCATCAAGACACTAATGAGGATGGGCAGGGCGATTTGAAATATCTGTTTTGTAGAATAAGTTTTCATTGGATAACGAATAGGTTGTAAGGTCTTGAGGTTGTAAGGTTTTAAGAACCATGCGGACCGACACACTTATTTAATAGTGCAAAATTACCTTAAATGCAGAAAACTACTATCCTCAGTCGAGATTATTTGCTAATTTTGCGCTAAGGTTAAGAGGTTATAAGGTTATGAAGACGCTTCGTTTTTAGCATATGAGGAGAATTGTCCTTAAAAACCTAAAGACCTAAAGACCTAAAGACCTAAAGACCTCAAAACCTCAAAACCTCACGACCATATAACCCCACAACACAAATGACACTCTATCCAAAACTCATTACCGACGCACTCTTGAACGTGCGCTACCCTGGAACTGGGAAAAACATTGTAGAAGCTGAGATGTTGGAAGACGACCTCCGCATTGACGGCATGAACGTTTCCTTCTCCATCATATTTGAAAAGAGCACCGACCCCTTCATTAAGTCTGTGGTGAAAGCTGCCGAGGCTGCCATCCACACGTATGTGAGTAAGGACGTCAACGTTGCCGTAAGCGTAAAGACCACTCAGGCTGCGCGCCCCGAACCTGGGAAGATGTTGCCACAGGTGAAGAATGTGATTGCCGTAAGTTCGGGTAAGGGCGGTGTAGGTAAGAGTACGGTAGCAGCCAACCTCGCTGTATCACTCGCGGCTATGGGGTACAAAGTAGGACTTCTCGATGCCGACATCTTTGGTCCCTCTGTACCCAAAATGTTCCAGTTGGAGCAGGTGGACATCTTCGCTGAAATGGTAGAAGGTCGCCAACTCGTCATCCCCGCCTATAAATATGGTGTAGAACTCCTCTCTATCGGTTTCTTTGTCAACCCTACGACTGCCACACTCTGGCGCGGCGGCATGGCAAGCAACGCCCTGAAGCAACTCATTGCCGATGCCAAGTGGGGAGAACTCGATTACATGATTCTCGACACCCCTCCCGGCACCAGCGATATACATCTTACGCTCCTCCAAAACTTGGCGATTACTGGAGCTGTGATTGTGTCAACCCCACAACAGGTAGCCTTGGCAGATGCGCGCAAGGGCATTGACATGTATCAGAATGAAAAGGTCAACGTCCCCATTCTCGGGTTGGTGGAAAACATGGCGTGGTTCACTCCTGCCGAACTCCCCGAAAACAAGTACTATCTTTTCGGAAAGGAAGGCGTAAAGCGCTTGGCGGAAGAGATGAACGTGCCCTTGCTCGGTCAAATTCCCATCGTACAGAGTATTTGCGAGAGCGGCGATGAGGGTGCGCCCATCTCAATCAACACAGAAACGATGACGGCGCAGGCATTCCGCACACTTGCCGAGAATGTGGTGCGCGAGACAGAGCGACGCAACGCCGAACTCCCCGCTACGACGATTGTAGAAATGAAAAAATAAAAAGCTTCTGTAACCAACCATCCGAGGATGCAAAAACTAACTCCAAGTTAGTTGCGACAAACTCCGAGTTAAATTAAACTAACTCCTAATTAGTTTGTCCAACATCCGATTCATTTTTTGCAGCTGCGAATCTTCACTATAATAACCTGAATCTATTTACCCCTATGCTGAAAAAACTTACCCTTTCCCTGCTTTGCGCTACCCCTTTCTTCGGCACCGCGCAGGACCAAAAGGAACCTTGGTTGAATCCCTTGGTAAACCGCGTGAATTGCGAGGCGCCCCGTTCGCCCTTCTTCGCTTTCGAGTCTGCCGAACTGGCAGCTGCGGGTTGTAAAGCGCAATCCGAACGCTACCTTTCCTTGGAAGGTATGTGGAAATTCAAGTTTGTGACGCACCATTACGACCGTCCGAAGCATTTCTACACTACGGATTTCGACGATTCCCTTTGGGAGGACTTCCCCGTGCCTGGACTTTTCGAGCTCAACGGATATGGCGACGCCATTTACAAGAACATTGGTTACGCCTGGGCAACGCAGTTTGAGAAGAACCCTCCCTATGTTGAGGAGAAGAACAACTACACAGGCTCTTACCGTAAGGTGGTTGAAATCCCCACAGATTGGAAGGGCGAACAGATTTATATGCACATCGGTTCGGCAACTTCCAACCTCACGCTTTGGGTGAACGGCAAGGAAGTGGGCTATGCAGAAGACAGCAAGGTGGCAGCTGAATTCGACCTTACGAAGTATCTCAAACCGGGCGAAAAGAATCTCATTGCTATGCAAGTCATGCGCTGGTGTGACGGTTCTTATTTCGAGGATCAGGACTTCTGGCGCCTCACAGGTATCGCTCGTGAGGTCTATCTCTATTCGCGTCCCAAGAGTCAGATTGCCGACCTCCGCATTGAGGCTGATTTGACCGACAATTTCACAAACGGTGCGCTCTCTGTGGCGCTCAACCTTGCGAATGCGAAGGGTAAGAACGTAAGTCTCTCACTCACCGATGCCAAGGGCAAAGTCGTTGCTTCGACAAACGCTCCCGCCGTGGCGAAAGGCACACAACAGTTTGATTTTACCATTGATAAGGCGCACGCTTGGACAGCCGAAACGCCCTATCTCTATACCCTCAGCGTGAATCTCACGGACAAGGACGGCAAGGCCTTGGAGTGCATCCAGCAAAAGGTGGGTTTCCGCAACGTGGAGATTAAGGGTGGTCAGTTCTTGGTGAATGGTCAGCCCGTACTCATTAAGGGTGCCAACCGTCACGAGATGGATCCCGACGGAGGTTACCTTGTGAGCGTCGAACGCATGATTGAGGACATCCGCATCATGAAGGAGCACAACATTAACGCTGTGCGTACGTGCCATTACCCTGATGATCCCCGCTGGTACGACCTTTGTGACCAATACGGTCTTTACGTTGTTGCCGAAGCCAATATTGAAAGCCACGGCATGGGTTATGGCGAAACAACTTTGGCACGCGTGCCCCTCTATGAGCAGACCCACATGGAGCGTAATAAGAATAATGTGTTTACGTTCAAAAACCATCCCTCAATCGTTACTTGGAGTATGGGTAATGAGGCAGGGCATGGTGTGAATTTCGATAAGGTTTACGACTGGATTAAAGCCTACGACACAAAACGCCCCGTGCAGTACGAACGTGCGGGAACCGAGCGCGCCACAGATATTTACTGTCCCATGTATGCCCATCTTGGTTGGGTGCATGGTTATTGTAAAGGCAATGACGACCGACCCTTGATTCAGTGTGAGTATGCCCATGCTATGGGTAACTCTATGGGTGGTTTCGCCGACTATTGGGAACTCATCCGCCACTATCCTAATTATCAGGGAGGCTTTATCTGGGACTTCGTTGACCAAGGTTTGCGCGTGAAAAACGCTGATGGCAATTACATCTTTGCTTACGGTGGTGACTTCGGCCGTTATCCCGCTACGGACCACAACTTTAATTGCAACGGACTCATTCGTCCCGACCGCCAGCCCAATCCTCATGCGGCGGAAGTGCGTTACTATCATCAAAACATCTGGACCTCGCTCGTGGATACTACGGCGGGTAAGGTGGAAGTCTATAACGAAAACTTCTTTACCGACTTCAGCAACGTCTATATGGTATGGGAACTCTTTGAAGATGGACAGCGCATTGCCAGTGGCACAAACGACCTGAACGTAGCGCCTCAGCAGCGTGCCCTTGTCGCACTTGAAGGGTACAACCTCCCCAAGTCGAAGGGCGAACTCACGCTTAATGTTGCGTATAAGGAAAAGGTGGCATCGCCCCTCTTACCCACGGGTTACGACATTGCGCGTCAGCAGTTCATCGTCCAACCTTACACCTTCCCCAAGGCAGAAGCGCTCCGTTCATCGGCATCCGTTAAGGGCGAAGTGACGAAGGAGGAACAGTTGGCGTGTCTCACGCTCTCGGCAGCAGGAATTGACGTGACGTTTAACAAACAGACGGGTTGGATTGACTACCTTGATTGCCACGGCAAGCCTATGTTTGAAGACGGCTACTCACTCAAACCCGACTTCTGGCGTGCGCCGACCGACAATGACTATGGTGCAAGTATCCAGCAGAAACTTGGTGCGTGGAAACACCCACACATGCAACTCAAGGAGTTTGCTGTTGCGCCCGAAGGTAAGGACTACAACGTGAAAGCGGTTTATGACCTGCGCTCAGTGGATGCTACGCTCACCATGAACTATGTCTTTACCGCCGAAGGCCGACTCATCGTGACGCAAAAGTTACAGGTGAATCCCGATGCCAAGCATAAGCCCCAACTTCCCCGTTTCGGAATGCAGTTAGTCATGTCCAAGGATTACGGCTGCCTCAATTACTACGGTCGCGGTCCGATTGAAAACTACGTTGACCGCAAGGATTCACAGTTCCTCGGCACTTACCAGCAAAAGGTTGCCGACCAATATTGGGGCTATGTGCGTCCGCAAGAAAGCGGTAACAAAACCGACATCCGCACTTGGAATGTAACCGACGTTGCAGGCAAGGGACTCCGTTTCTACGGCACTGCGCCCCTCGAATGTAGCACCCTCAACTTCCTCACTGAAGACCTCGACGGCGGCATGCGCAAAGAAGCGAAGCACATGCACTCGGGCGACCTCAAACCTCGCGACTTCACCGTCGTACATATCGCCGACCGCCAAATGGGTCTCGGTTGTATCGACTCATGGGGCGCATGGCCACTCGGAAAGTACTTAATCCCATACGCCGACCAGGAATTTACCTTCGTCATTGAGGTGAAGTAAACAAATGTCAACGGACAACAGACAACGGACAACAGTCAACATTAACTGCAGACTGTTATTCAAATAAAAAAACCTAAAAACTAAACCACTATGAAAAAAGATTCTATTGGCCACAACGCAGGTCTTGTTTGGAACCTGCTCAACTGCCACTGCATGCACACGCGTGCCGAATTGCTCACCCTCTCCCACCTTTCGGAAACAGAACTCGCCGAAGCCCTCGGTTGGTTAGCCCGCGAGGACAAACTCATCTTCATCGACGATGAGGGCGAAGAGAAAGTGATGCTCAACAATGCGCCCTACTTCTAAAGGGCAACCGCAATCGGTACAATACACCCCAACTACCGTCCGCAACCTCCCACAACATGGAGTTGCGGACGGTTTTTCGTTCTAAAGAACCACGAAGAAACGCCGCTTCACGGGAGACGCTTTCCCCGCCCCCCCAAAAATAACAAAAACAAATCGGCAGTTATTTCAAACGAAGTGCCGATTTGTTGAAACTATCTCCCTATTTGTTTTTCAGAAAACGGTACTACTTTTCAGCGTTCGCTTGTTATATGCCACCCTAAAGGAAAAATTTTAGCCTCTGACTAAAAAAAATTCAAAATTCTTGTTACAAATTTGCACTTCGTACGTTTACCCTATTGTAAAAGGCAACAAACTCATGAGCAAAGACATCTTAACCACTGTATTTACCTCCCTGCGGAAGAACTTCCTGAAGCAGGCACAGCGCATCCTCGCTTCGGAAGAGGATGCAGAGGATGTCGTACAAGATGCCTTCTGCAAATTATGGCGCAGTGACTACACGCTGAAATCAACTAACGAGGCGGAGGCACTGGCGCGCACCACAATCCGAAATCTCTCACTTGACGAACTGCGCAAGCAGGAAGTACGGCCGCAGTTCTCCCTTGACACCGAGCGCGACACGGTTCTGCAACGCTCCGCTTTAGAAGAAATTGAAATCCGCGAGCGCTTCGAGCAGGTTGAAACCATTATCGAAGCCGAACTCTCGCCTTCAGAGCGTCGCGTGATGCACCTGAAGGAATATGAGGGGCACAGCATTGAGGAAATTGCCGAGATGATGCACCTCACGGAAGCCGCCGTGCGCATGAAGTTGTCGAGGGCACGCAAAAGGATTCGCACCGTTTACCAAGAACAAAACAAAAAGGAAGGAGGCAGTTATGACTACTGATAAGACATACTGGAAAGCCCTTGAGGAACGCTATTTTGAAGGACTGACCACGAAGGAAGAAGAGCGCCTTCTGCGCCAATTTCTCACCACAGAGATGGCGCAAACGGAAGACTTTGAAGAGCTCCGCGCCGTCATGGGTTACGTAGCCATGGGCAAAGTGGAGCACAAAAAGAAAGTCGTTCCCCTTTGGCGCCGTCCCGAAGTGGTGCGCTGGAGTGCTGCCGCGTGCCTCGTGATTCTTGGGGGCGTAGGATTGCTTCACCTCATGCCACGCACGACCTACGTTGCTTACATCGACGGACGCCGAACGACCAACAAAATGGAAGTCATCGCACAGATGCACAGCGTTATGGCAGACATCAATGCCGACACGCCTACCAGCACCATGGAAGCAAGCATGAGCGACTTACTCAACACACTGAACTCTGAAGAATAATTTTTGACCATGAAACGCATATTCTTACTCTCCACCCTCTGCCTTTGCCTCATATCGGCAACAGCGCAAAAGGGGCTTAACATAGCCATCTACTTTTCAGAACCTTATTTAGAAACAGAAGGACTTTCGCACGTTCATATTGAGGGCAACGACCTCGTTTCCTACAACCTTTCCCTGTTTCGCAGTATTCGCCTCACGCCTGAAAGTACGCCTGACGTTTCAAGAAAATTAATGGAGCAGCGCGTCATTGAAGACGGGAAACATGCCACGAAGAAAGAGGTGGCTATGATAGGCGGCAGACTTTATTACGGATTCTACGTGTTGCCCCCCAAAGACGGGAAGACCAATCGCTACATTTTCTACCGCAACAACTGCCTGAAGCCCGAGGCGAAACCTCAAGAAATCATGCTTGTCTATATTGAGGGGAAGGCTTCGCCCGCTGAACTTAAAAAGATATTCAAATAACGATTCTCAAAAACTAATTATATGAAACGCACTTTACTCCTTGCGGTCACAGCATTACTCACCGCACCCACTGCATTTGCCAGAACTCAAAGTGACACGCTCACCGTAACCAACCCCTCTCATGTCAGCGTTATCAACACCGACAGCGCTTGCGTCATTAGTATTAAAGGAAAGGAGGGGAACCCTGATTTCGCTTATCGTCAGGTAATTCCGCTCGGCAAGACTACTCCCGTTATCATCAACGAGTCAGAGACGGAGTGGAACTTCAAAATGCCGTTCTTTAGTTCCAATAAGTCGCAGACTTCTAAAAGCAATAACGGCAATAGCATCAAAAAGCACCGATGGGAAAACGCTTCTCCGCAGTTGAATATTGGACTCGGCCTGTTTGGCGTCGGTTATGTTGCCAGCCTTAACACACCTCAGGGCATGCACACGGAAATGTTTGACTCGTATGAGTTCCTTGGTCCCCGCTTGATGTTTATGTACCAGCCACGCATGAGCCGCTTTTCTTACGGATTCGGGGTGGGTACGAACTGGAAGAATTTCCGCATGACGGACGAGGTGCGCTTCGACCGCGATCCCAATGGCAACACCATTTTAACGGGTTATCCAGAGGGCGTACACATAGGTTTTTCACGCGTCAAGGTGTTTAGTTGGACGGTTCCCTTTGAGGTAAAATGCTATCTGACAGATGAAGTGAGCATCAGCGCTTCAAGCATCGTGAACTTCAACACTTATGCTTCGCTAAAGACACGTTACACCATGTCTGAGGGACAGAGCGTGAAGGAACTGGATACGCACCTCCACCCAAACCCCGTAACAGTGGACTTCATGGGACATTTGAAGTACGGCGCCTTTGGTTTGTACGTAAAGTACAGTCCTTGCAACGTCTTTGAGAGCGGAAAGGGTCCGAAATTCCAATCGTGGTCAACGGGTATCACTTTTGGTTTCTAATTTTTAAGAGATAACAAAATAAAGTCTGACTTATTTCAAACGAAGTTCCAAGTAGTTTGAAATAAGTCAGACTTTATTTTCAATAAGTAGGTTTCTCTACCGCCCCTTTGCTTTGCCGTGTGCAGAGAAATTCGTACTTTTGCAGTTCCGTAGGAGTTTGCTCCGCGCAAGTCTCCTACTACAACAGCTAAATCACTCTGCTCCTTATGGCAAACGAAAAGATTATCCTTACGGGCGACCGTCCTACGGGCCGCCTCCATATTGGTCACTTTGTAGGTTCACTCCGTCGCCGCGTTGAACTTCAGAATGAAGGTGACTTCAAGAAGATGTTTGTGTTTATCGCCGACGCTCAGGCACTTACCGACAACATTGACAATCCCGAAAAGGTGCGTCAGAATGTTATCGAAGTGGCGCTCGACTACTTGGCGTGCGGACTCGACCCTGAAAAGGTGACGCTCTTCATCCAGAGTCAGATTCCCGAACTCTGCGAACTTTCGTTCTACTTCATGGACCTCGTAAGCGTGAGTCGCTTGCAGCGCAACCCGACGGTGAAGACTGAAATCGCCATGCGCGGTTTTGAAAGTTCTATCCCCGTAGGTTTCTTCACCTACCCCGTATCTCAGGCTGCCGACATCGCTGCCTTCCGTGCAACAACCGTTCCCGCAGGTGAAGACCAGCGCCCCATGATTGAGCAGGCGACTGAAATCGTGCGCCGCTTCAACCACATCTATGGCGAAACGCTCGTAGAACCTCAGATTATGCTCCCCGAAAATGCGGCTTGCCTCCGCCTCCCTGGTACTGACGGTAAGGCGAAGATGTCAAAGTCATTGGGCAACTGCATCTACCTTTCTGAAACTGCGGATGAAATGCGCAAGAAGGTTATGTCGATGTACACTGACCCCTTACACGTAAACGTAAGCGACCCTGGACACGTAGAAGGTAACGCTGTGTTCACTTATCTCGATGCGTTCTGCACCGACGAACACTTCGACCGCTACTGGAAGGACTATGCCAACCTCAACGAACTCAAGGAACACTATACACGTGGCGGACTCGGCGACGTGAAGTGCAAACGCTTCCTTGAAAGCATCCTCAACGAAACCCTCGAACCCATCCGCCAGCGCCGTTTGGAATTCCAGAAGGACATCCCCGCCATCTACGATATGCTCAAGCGCGGTTGCGAAGATGCACGTGAAGTTGCCGCAGCAACACTCGACGATGTGCGTCGCGCCATGAAGATTAACTACTTCGACGATGCCGAACTCATTGCTGAACAGGTGAAGCGCTTCTCGGGACAGTAAGAGAGAGTACAGAGCACAGAGAACA
The DNA here is from genome assembly GCA_045126825.1 of Alloprevotella sp. Lineage (GTDB taxonomy): Bacteria > Bacteroidota > Bacteroidia > Bacteroidales > Bacteroidaceae > Alloprevotella. The sequence goes on along the minus strand of JBGVPF010000040.1, from coordinate 31,278 downwards.
GAGTACAACTGAAAGAGTACAACTATTGTTTGACGACGCTCTTCCGTAGACTTTAGGTAGTTAATTCTTAAAAAAGACGGTTAATATTTTGCAGGGTTAAAAATTATTCCTAACTTTGCACCCCGAAAACCCACATCCGTTGATTAACAAGAAAATAATATAAGACAATGAAAAGAACATTCCAACCTCACAACCGCAAGAGAAACAACAAGCATGGTTTCCGTCAGCGCATGCTGACAGCAAATGGTCGTCGCGTTTTGGCAGCTCGCCGCGCTAAGGGCCGCAAGAAGTTGACCGTATCTGACGAAGTTCACGGCAAGAAGTAAATCTCTGCGTAGTCGAGAGACTACATGCGACGAGGTTTCAAGAAATAGTGAGAGAAGTAGGTTTTTCCAAGAAATCTTACTTCTCTCATTTTTTTATTTTAACTTTGCCAAAGTAGTAAACAAGTTTACAGGTACGAGGTACAAGACCATGCGGGACAATCTTCCAACAAATCCCCGTTAATCGTTAACCCCTCTCCGTTAACCGTTAATCTCCCAACTTATGGACTTCAAGAATATCGGCAAAAAACTCATCAGCCCTATCGTCTGGGGAAATTTCCTTGCAATGGCACTCTTCCTTGTTGTAGTCATTACAGGACTCATGATTTTCCTCAATAATTATACGCGCCACGGTGAAAGCATCGAGGTGCCCGACTTGCGTGGTCAAAAACCCGAAGCAGCCATGATGCGCCTGGAAGCCTTGGGACTCAAAGGCGTGGTGACCGACACGGGATATGTGACGTCCCAACCGCCGTACATACTTCTTGACCAGTCTATCGCCCCTGGCAAACATGTAAAGACGGGTCGCACCGTCAATCTCACGATAAATGCCAACGGAGCACGCCCCATGGCGATTCCCGACTTGGCAAACAACACCTCTGTGCGCGAAGCTGAAGCACGACTCCGCACCCTCGGTTTTACACTCACCGAGCACAGACTCATTTCAGGCGACCGCGACTGGGTATATGCCGTGAAAGTGCGCGGACGTGACGTAAAGGCTGGCGAGAAAATCCCTATTGACTTGCCCATTACGCTTGTAGTGGGAAGAGGTACGGAGGAAGATTTTGAAGCTGACGAAGATTTCTAAGCAATCTCAATAACTAAACGACAAAGGTTAGAGGTTTATGAGTCGCTGTTTAAGCATCAATGTCGTGCCTTCCGAATGGCACCCTTACAACCTCATAAACTCACAACCTTACAACCTATAAAGATGACTTTCCTCAAAGACGACGAAGAACAAATACCTACCGCTCCCCTCTTGAACGATGAGGACACCGACGAGGAAGAAGAGAGTGGCGGACTCTATGAGCACTTCCGTGCTGTGGCAGATAAGGGTCAAGAACTGCTACGCATTGATAAATTCTTGATGAACCTGATGCCCGACACCTCGCGCAACCGTATTCAGGCTGCCGCAAAGTCGGGATTCGTACATGTAAACGGTTCGCCCGTCAAGAGCAACTACCGCGTTAAACCCAACGACGTGGTCACCCTCCTACTCGACCGCCCGCGCTACGAAAACCTCATTCTTCCCGAGGACATTCCCCTTGAGGTGGTCTATGAAGACGATGATTTGTTGGTGATCAACAAGCCTGCGGGTCTCGTGGTGCACCCCGGTTGCGGAAACTACACGGGCACACTTGTCAACGCCATTGCGTGGCACCTTCGTGAGAACCCCAAATACAACCCTAACGATCCCAGCGTTGGATTGGTGCACAGAATTGACAAAGACACCTCTGGTCTTTTGGTCGTAGCAAAGACTCCAGATGCGAAGACCCACCTCGGATGGCAGTTCTTCAATAAAACAACGCGCCGCCGCTACAACGCCCTTGTATGGAGCAACTTCCAGGAGGATGAAGGGCGCATAGAGGGAAACATTGGGCGCCACCAGAAAGACCGCATGCAGATGGCGGTGTATCCTCCCGACTCTGGCATCGGCAAACACGCCGTGACACACTACCGCGTGCTGGAGCGCTTCGGTTATGTAACACTTGTGGAATGCGTACTCGAAACGGGGCGCACGCACCAAATTCGTGCACACATGAAGCACTTGGGGCATCCCCTCTTCTGCGACGAGCGCTACGGTGGCGACCAGATTTTGCGTGGCACGCAGAGTTCTACCTACAACAGCTTCATCCGTAATTGCTTCGCCACCTGTCCCCGTCAAGCGCTTCACGCCATGACACTCGGTTTTAAGCATCCCCGCACGGGCGAAGAGATGGATTTCTATGCTCCCCTCCCTCCCGACATGACGGCACTCCTTGAAAAGTGGCGCACTTATACAGCAGGAGCATTAGGAAATAAAGACTTATAATTATTATAGCCCCTGTAGAAACTATAGGCACTATAGATACTATAGACCTCATCCATCCCCCCTTTAAGACTTTCTCAATGAAAAATATCGCAATCGTCGCTGGCGGCGACTCCTCTGAATACGGCGTATCCTTGCGCAGCGCCGAAGGCATCCTCTCCTTTATGGATAAGGAGAAATTCAACCCCGTAGTTGTAGAACTTCGTGGGCAGCAGTGGTTTGCGCTTTACAACGGAGAGCGCCTTCCGATGAACAAGGCGGACTTCTCATTCGCTACCCCCGAAGGAACCTTCACCTTTGACTTCGCCTACATCACCATTCACGGCACACCCGGCGAAAACGGCATCCTGCAAGGGTATTTCGACCTCATCGGCATGCCCTACTCTACGAGCGGTGTGTTTGTAGAAGCACTTACGTTCAACAAGTTTGCCCTCAACAACTACCTCCGCGCCTTTCCTCAAATCCATGTGAGCGACAGCTACGTAGTGCGCAAAGGTCTTGAGCGCCCTGCGGATGCTGAAATCATTGAGCGCCTCGGACTCCCCTGCTTCGTAAAGCCCAATGCGGGCGGCAGTAGTTTTGGCGTAACCAAGGTAAAAACCGAAGCCGACCTCGCTCCCGCCATTGAGAAGGCGATGAACGAGAGCGACGAGGTGATGATTGAGAAACTCATGGTGGGCACAGAAATCACCTGCGGTTGTTACAAGCGTAAGGACGGCGAAGTCGTAACTTTCCCCATCACGGAAGTTGTAACCACCCAGGAATTCTTCGACTACGATGCCAAGTATAACGGTAAGGTAGAAGAAATCACACCCGCCCGCATTGCCCCCACTACAGCACAGCGCGTGAGCGAGATGACGAAGTTTATCTACCGCGCTCTCGACTGCTTCGGCATTATCCGCATTGACTATATCCTTTCGGGCACTCCCGGCGAAGAAGAAATCAACCTTCTTGAAGTCAATACTACGCCCGGTATGACCGCCACCAGTTTTATTCCCCAACAGGTCCGCGCCGCAGGCTTGGACATCAAGGATGTGCTTGCCGATATTATTGAAATGAAGCTTTAACCAACACCCCTTACCGCCATGAAGATACCCGCAGAATTTGATAACATCCGCCCGTACGCTCCGGAGGAACTCCCCGAGGTGTTTGAACGACTTTTGGAAGACAAGTTCTTGAAGAAGCTCATCAAGAAAACGCTTCCCTTCATCCCTTACTGCCTCATTAAGAAGTATGTAAAGTCGTGTAAGACCAATCTTGAGTTCCAGCTCAAGATTATCAAACCCATCATCTACTTAAGTTGGTGGAGCGCCACAAAAGGTTGCACCCTCGACGCCACAGCCCTCCCCGACCGCAAGGCGCGTTACACCTTCGTATCTAACCACCGCGACATCGTGCTCGACTCGGCTTACTTGAGTTGCCTTTTGGTAAAGAACGGTTACGAGACTACCGTTGAAATTGCCATTGGAGATAACCTCCTCATCAAACCTTGGATTAAGGACATCGTGAGGGTAAACAAAGCGTTCATCGTACAACGCTCGCTCTCCATGCGCGAAATGTTGGAGGCCAGCAAGACGATGAGCCGCTACATGCACTTTGCGGTGACGCAGAAGAAGGAACACCTTTGGATTGCACAGCGCGAAGGACGTGCGAAAGACTCTAACGACCGCACACAAGAGTCCGTACTGAAGATGCTCGCCTTGGGCAAAGACGGTAATGTGATTGAGAGCCTTAAAGAACTGAATATAGTTCCGCTCACCATCTCGTATGAGTACGACCCCTGCGACTATCTCAAGGCACAGGAATTCCAACAGAAGCGCGACGACAAGACGTTTAAGAAGTCGAAGGCCGATGACATGAAGAACATGGCTACGGGTATCAAGGGGCAGAAGGGACGCGTGCACTACGCTTGCGCACCCTGCATCAACACATGGATTGATGAACTCGCCGACCTGCCGAAGAATGAGCTCTTCCCCGAAATTGCGCGCCGCATGGATAAGGAAATCCACAGCCGCTACATGATTTATCCCGGCAACTACGTAGCTGCCGACCTCTTGAGCGGAACAAGCACCTACGCTGCCAACTATACAGCGAAGGACAAGGCAAAGTTTGAGAACTACCTCAACAGCCGCATCGACCTTATCGACCTTCCCAACAAGGACGTGCCCTTCTTGCGCGAATGCATCTTAAAGATGTATGCCAACCCGCTGTATAATCTTGAAGCAGCCAAGGGGTAAAGACAACGGACAACAGACAACAGTCAACGGACAACGGACAACAGACAACGGACAACAGACAACAATCAACGGTCAACAGACAACGGTCGACGGACAACAGTCTTGTCCTAAAAGATTTTCTCTCAACGCTCATTTTACTCCCACAGACCCCCTCCCGCAGGGGGTCTGTCGTATCCCCTCATTCTATTTACTTTCCCTTCCCAGCGACAGTGTCGCTGGGCAATCCCCCTCCTCTTTCACATGAAACAACTCCTCTCCCTCCTCCTGCTCCTCCTCCCCTGCGCCCCCCTCCTCGCGCAAACCCACAAGCTCAACACCTTGCGCCTCGAAGCACGCGGCGATTACCAGCGCTTCTACGACGACGGTACCCAAAATGATGCCGAATCGGGATTCAAGGGCAAGTTCCTCAACATCCGCCTCGACGGACAGATTGGCGATAACATCACTTACTCGTACCGCCAACGCCTCAACAAGCCCCACAAGGACATGAGCTATTTCGACGCTACCGACTGGCTTTACCTTACCTACACCAAAAACAACTGGAGTTTCTCGGGCGGTAAACAGGTTATCGGCATCGGCGGATTTGAATACGACCTCGCTCCCATCGACGTTTATTACTTCTCGGGCTTCTGCACCAACATCACCTCCTATGCCTTTGGGGCAAGCGTGGGTTACAACCTGGGCGATAACGATAAGCTAACGGCGCAAGTATGTGAAAGTCCCTTCAGCACAAGTGTCGACGACATCTATGCCTACAACCTTATGTGGAACGGCAAGCACGGTTGTTGGGAAACCATCTACTCTGTGAATATGGTGGAATACCAACCCGGGAAATTCCTCAACTACATTGCCCTCGGCAACCGCCTGAACTTGGGCGACGTAACTCTTACGCTCGACCTCATGAACCGCACCGCTGGTGGGCACTGCTTCCTCGGTCGCGACTTCTCCATCATGGGCGAAATCGACTGGATGCCTTGCGAGAAAGTAAACCTTTGGGGCAAGTGCACCTACGACGTCAACAAGAGCGAAACCCTCGGCGACGGCAGCGTGCCTCCCGGAACCGAAATCACACGCCTCGGGGCGGGCATCGAAGTCTTCCCCCTCAAGGACAACCGCAACGACCTGCGCCTCCACCTTGCTGGACACTACTCCTTGGGCGACACGCCCGCCACTTATGCCGTGCAACCCAAGCAACTCATGCTTACCGCGGGGCTTACATGGCGCATGGATTTGCTCGGACTCCTGAAAAACCTGTAAACACCCAAACTATTCCCTTCACAAAACTCTAAACATCCCGTTCCATAGCTCATGCGTAAAATAACCTTATTCATCTTCCTGCTTATCCCCCTGTTCACGCTCGCTCAACCCTTGCGTCAACGCAGCATGAAACGTTGGGGAGTAACACCCGCAAATTATAGCGGCATTACCCCCCTGGGCAACAACCGCTATGCCTTGGTGAGCGATAAAGAAAAGACGGACGGTTTTTACATCGTCCAGATTCTCCAAGACCCAAACTCTGGAAAGGTTACAAAGGTGATTCCCGAAGGTTATTTTGGCAACCCTTCACCCACGAAAACGGAATCGGGCGCTACCATGCGCGACACTGAAGGGATTATCTACCACCCCACAGCAAATACGGTGTTTATCAGTGGCGAGGCAGACCAACAGATTTTGGAGTACGCCCTTAATGGAGTTCCCACAGGACGTAAACTGAACATTCCCCAGGAATTTTCGACCGCCAACATCTACCACAATCTCGGTTTTGAAGCATTGGCGTACAGCGCTTCGACACATCGTTTCTGGACCATCACCGAAGGTCCGTTGCGCAGCGATGGCACTCCCAACAGTCCGAAACAAACGGAGCAGCCCAACCTGCTTCGCCTGCAATGTTTCGGTGAAGACCTCCAGCCCTTGGCACAATATGCTTACCGTATGGACTATGCCAAGAAGCCCAAGCAGACGGGTTCTCACAACCACGGAGTCCCCGCCCTCTGCGCCCTCCCCGATGGTCGCCTGCTCGTATTGGAACGCGAGATACGCGTTTCGCCCAACTATTTCGCCTCGCACGTAGAGTGTAAAATCTTTATGATTAACCCGTTAGAGAGCCATCAGATTGATAGTTACACGAAATTTGACCGTCTTGACCCCAATCATTTTATGATAAAGACATTGGTGGCAAACTTCAAAACGCGCCTCACACCCGTGCAATATAACTTGGCAAACTACGAAGGCATGTGCCTCGGCATCCGCCTCAACGACGGCACACAAACCCTCTTGCTCGTCAACGACTCACAAGCAGGTTTCGGCAAAGGTCCCATCAAATTAAAGGACTATATCAAGGTGGTGAAGTTGAAACTATTTTAGTTGACGAGTTGACAAGGTACAAGCAAACAAACAGTTAGTACGCAATGACCTTAAAGACTTTAAAGGTCCTCACACCCGGATAAACAACCCCAACTGGCGTTGTGTCATAATGAGCAAACTGCTGCGTTGCTCCTCAATATCGGAATTGGTCATGTACTTCAGTACACTCCCGTCATCCTCAATTTCAGCGCCTTGCATTTTACTCACTCTTACACAACTCAAGAGGGTGTGCCGAAATTTTGCATTTCGACACACCCTCATTATTTTACCCCTATCCCAAAACCATTTTCCACCTCCTTTCCCCTTCAGCTTTACCGCCTTAACCGTTACACATTCACCGCATATTCCACCACTTTTCCACCCTAAAATTTACACGCATTCGCAGAAAATTCGTAACTTTGCACGCTGAAAATTAACGAATAACGGCATTTTGGTGTAAATCACTCACACAGAGCATTTAAGTCTCTATCATTTCTCTAGAACATCTAGACCATCTATAACATCTAGAACATCTAGACAATCCAGCTCCCCCCAAGCATCCAACACACCAAAAGCCGCTCCCGGAATTAGCAACAAAAAAACATCACATTATGAAAAAAATTCTACTTCTCGCCAACGCCCTCCTTTTTTCGGTAGTAGCAATGGCACAAACAGCGCAACCCAAGTGGGACTTCACCCTTGAGCGCATGATGCAGGGCACACAGCCCACCTTACTTCCCGCAACGCGCGGTGCAGGTAGCGGCATTACTTCTGTAGCAATTGAAGTAACGGATGCTCCCGCAGTAATGGCGTTTATCGAAAAGGCAGGTTACAAGACCACCTTCATCACCGACAAGGTCATCACCGCCATTATTCCCATCAACTTCGTGGAACAGTTGGCAGCACTTGATGAAGTTTTACTCCTCAACGGTCCTGTAATGATGCAGCCCACCATGGATAAGGCACGCGCCATTGCAGGCATTGATGCAGCCCACACCAACGCACAGAACGAATTTGAGACTCCCTTCACTGGTAAGGGTGTGATTGTGGGTATTATCGACCAAGGTTTCCAATACAAACATGTTGCTTTCTTGGACAAGGATGGCAAATCACGCGTTGTAGCACTCTGGAATCGCGAAGACTACCCCAACGACGGACAACCCGTTACCGACATTCCCGACAGCGGTCAGGCTACTGGTGGAGGTCACGGCACACACGTAACGGGCATTGCAGCGGGTTCTAAAATCGACGAACGTAACTTGCATGGTGTTGCTCCCGAAGCTGACATCGTGATGATTCCTTCTACCTTTGACAGCAACGAAGTGATTGAAGATGTGCGCTACATCAAGAACTTGGCGAAGAAGGCAGGTAAACCTTATGTGATTAACATGAGTTTCGGTAGTCAGTTGGGAAGCCACGACGGTTTGAGTCTTTACAACCGCACCCTCAACGACATTATATCCGACAACAGCGGCGTATTCGTTTGTGCTGCGGGTAATGATGGTAACAATAAGAACCACACGTCACATACCTTCACGGAAGATAATGAGGTGCGCTATGTCTTTGCCAACAATACCGCTTCTTATGTCTACATGAGCATCTGGGAACAAACAGGCGACGGCAAGGAACACATCACCATAGAACCTTGCTACTACAGAACTACAGGACAGATGATCAAGCCCCTTTCTACAGGTCGCGGAGCTTCTACAACCCTTCAATCTGGTATCGACTCTTACTCTAAGAAGCAGAATTTCAGCGCCATCAGTTTTGGAGAAGAATTGAAGAAGGAAGTCGGTGCCACTGACGTTTTCTTCGGTTTGAAGATTACGGGTAAGAAGGGTGCGTATGTACACATCTGGAACAATTCAAACCTCGATGACCTCTACTTGCCCCCTGCTGTAAGTCCAGTGAGCGGTGTGAAGAAAGCACAGGTTCTTGTGCCCGACAACGAATACCTCGTCATGGATGGTGGTACTGCAGAAAAGGCCATCACAGTGGGTTCATACAATTCTGGACGCGCATACTGGAAGCCCCTCAAGGGAGGTCCTGAGGTCGGTTACTCTACCTATAGAACTGCTGGTGAAATCAGTGCTTTCAGCAGCCGCGGTCCCGTACTCACAGAAAATGCTATTAAGCCCACCGTTGCAGCTCCTGGTGCGGTAATCATGTCTGCCTTAAACAAGTACACTTCTGGTTTTAACAAGAACAACGAAGATGTATTTGCGTCTGTAAAGACTTCACCCATCAAGGAATTTTTCTACGGAGCCAACCAAGGCACCTCTATGTCAGCACCCTTCGTAACAGGTGTGATTGCCTTATGGTATCAGGCAAATCCCAACCTCACACATCAGCAGATTATGGACATCATTGCGGAAACGTCTATCAACGACGAATTCACTGCTGAAGGTGGTCAGGCTGCTTGGGGTTATGGTAAAATTAATGCTTACGAAGGTTTGAAGAAGGCCCTTCTTTTAGCTACCGACATCGATGATATTCATAACACCGACGCTCCCGTTTCTTTCCAGAAGAGCAACAACGCTTGGCGCATCCTCTTCAACAACTCTGAAGCGTACGCCAACATCCGCGTTACCGACCTTAACGGTCGCCTCGTAGCACAGCAGGCTCTCCAGCAGGCACAGCGCGGTGAAGAAACTGTGGTTTCACTCGAAACCCTCCCCGCTGGTGTTTACCTCATCAACGTAACAACAGCGAAAGCAAACATTACACGCAAGGTTATTAAGAAGTAAGAACGTCCTCGTGGAGGTCTATAGTCCCTACAATTTCTAAAATTCTATAGTCTCCTTTCACAACACGCAAACTAACATACACAAATGGAACGCTTTAAATTTAACCCGCGCATTGTGCGCGACTTGCGTAACTACAACAAGAGCAAACTTGCTGCCGATACGATGGCAGGTCTTATCGTAGGTATTGTTGCACTTCCCCTCGCCATTGCCTTTGCCATTGCGGCAAGTCCTGGTGGCGATGCCAACCACACGATTGGTCCCGTAGCCGGTATCATCACCGCTATCATCGCTGGTTTTATCATCTCCGCCCTTGGTGGTAGCCGCGTGCAGATTGGTGGTCCCACAGGTGCCTTCATCGTAATCATCTACGGCGTTGTAGCACAGTTTGGCCTCACAGGTTTGATGCTCGCCACGATTATGGCTGGTATCTTCCTTGTACTCCTCGGAGTATTCCGCCTCGGAACGATTATTAAGTTCATCCCTTACCCCATTGTCGTAGGGTTTACCAGCGGGATTGCAGTAACCATCTTTACCACTCAGGTAAAGGACCTCTTCGCCCTCCAAATTGACGCTGTACCTGCGGAATTTGTGGAGAAGTGGATTGCTTATGGTAAGAACTTCCTGACGCTCGACTTCGCAACGACCATCGTGGGTATTTTGAGCATCATCATCATTGCTATTACGCCCCGCTTCTCTAAAAAGGTACCTGGTTCACTTGTGGCTATTGTACTTGCAACGGTTGCGGTGTACTTCCTCAACGCATTTGAAATCACCAAGATTGAAACTATTGGTGACCGCTTCGGCGAAATCAAGGCAGCACTTCCTGAAATCACTGCATTGAGCATTTTTGAAGGAGGCATCACTTGGGAAATGATCAACACACTCATCCCCACAGCTATCACGATTGCCGTACTCGGTGCGATTGAGTCGCTCCTCTCAGCAACGGTAGCCGATGGTGTAACGGGTCATCACCACGATTCTAACCAGGAACTCGTTGGTCAGGGTATTGCCAACATCGTTACGCCCTTCTTCGGCGGTATCCCCGCAACGGGTGCTATCGCGCGTACGATGACCAATATCAACAATGGTGGTCGCACGTGTATCGCGGGTATTGTTCACGCCCTTGTGCTCCTCGTAATCTTCATCGTGCTCATGCCCTTGGCTAGTTACATCCCCATGTCTTGCTTGGCAGGTGTGTTGGTAGTAGTCTCTTATAATATGAGTGGCTGGCGCACGTTCCGCGAACTTTTGAGCAACCCCAAGAGCGATGTCAGCGTGCTTATCATCACCTTCTTGCTTACCGTCATCTTCGACCTCACGGTAGCGATTGAAGTAGGCCTCATCATTGCCTGCCTCCTCTTCATGAAGCGTATGACAGAAAGCACACAAATCAAGGTGCTCACAGATGAAATCGACGCTAACGACGAAAGCGATATGGTACTTGAAGAACACCTTCAGATTCCCGAAGGCGTAGAAGTTTACGAAATCAACGGTCCTTACTACTTCGGTATCGCCAATAAGTTTGAGGAAATGATGGCTTCGATGGACAACAATCCTCGTGTCCGCATCATCCGCATGCGCCGTGTACCCTTCATCGACTCTACGGGTATCCACAACCTTCAGAACCTCTGCGATATGTCGCAGCGTGAAGGTACAGATATCGTACTTTCAGGCGTTACACCCGCCGTTCAGCAAACGCTTGAACGTGCCGGATTCTACCGCCTCATTGGCAAGGACCACATTTGTCCCAACATCAACGTGGCGCTCGACCGCGCTCGCGAGTTGATGAGTAAGGCATAGAGTCTCTAGATAGTCTAGAACATCTAGTTTATCTAGAAAATCTAGAAAATCTAGAATATCTAGAATATCTAGAGCATCTAGAGCCCCTCCCAAAACCAATCAGCGGGAACACCCTTTAAGGATGTTCCCGCTGATTTTGTGTATAACGATAATATATTGTTCGCTGTAAATTACTTCGCGATAATCAAGAAGTACTTCTTCTTACCCTGCTGCGCAATGAGATACTTGCCGTCAATGAGGTCGTTCTCGGTGATTTCCTGGTCGAAGGCAGCGAGCTTTTCCTTGTTCAAACTTACACCGCCGCCCTGTGTGAGCTTACGCATTTCGCCCTTTGAGGGGAAGCACTTCGTAGTTTCTGCAAGGAGGTCTACCGCCTTGGCACCTACTACTTGGTCGCGAGAAACTTCGAAGCGGGGCACACCGTCAAACACTGCGAGGAGTGTTGCTTCATCCAACTTCAAGAGGCTTTCTTTAGTCGCCTTACCGAAGAGGATGTTAGACGCTTCAATCGCCATTTCAAGGTCTTCCTTACCGTGAACGAGAAGTGTTACTTCTTCGCCCAAACGGCGCTGGAGCACGCGGCGACCGGGGTCTTGGTCGTGCTCTTCAATGAGGGCATTGATTTTTTCCTGTGTGAGCGATGTGAAAATCTTGATGTAGCGCTTTGCTTCTTCATCGCCTACGTTGAGCCAGAACTGGTAGAACGCATAAGGCGTTGTGCGGTTGCGGTCGAGCCATACGTTGCCCTGTTCGGTCTTACCAAACTTCTTACCGTCTGCCTTTGTGATGAGGGGACAAGTGAGTGCGAATGCTTCTGCCTCGCCACCGAGTGTGCGACGAATGAGTTCCGTACCCGTAGTGATATTACCCCACTGGTCAGAACCGCCCATCTGGAGCTTACAATTCTTTTCGCGGTAGAGGTGGAGGAAGTCGTAACCCTGAAGCAACTGGTAAGTAAATTCGGTGAACGAAAGACCATCGCTGGCTTCACCGTTAAGGCGACGCTTTACAGAGTCCTTTGCCATCATATAGTTTACGGTGATGCGCTTACCGATTTCACGAGCGAAGTCGAGGAAGGTGAAATTCTTCATCCAATCGTAGTTGTTCACGAGTTCCGCAGCATTGGGAGCATCGCTTTCAAAGTCGAGGAAGCGACCGAGCTGTTCCTTGATGCATGCCACATTGTGACGGAGCACTTCTTCAGTGAGCAAGTTACGCTCTGCGCTCTTACCCGAGGGGTCGCCAATCATACCTGTAGCACCGCCTACAAGCGCGAGGGGCTTGTGACCCGCCTGCTGAAGGTGGCGAAGCATCATCACGCCACAAAGGTGACCGATGTGAAGCGAATCAGCTGTGGGGTCGATACCTACATACGCTGTAACAGTTTCGCCCTTTTCAAAAAGTTCTTGAGTGCCCGGCATCATCTGGTGAAGCATGCCGCGCCATTTGAGTTCTTCTACAAAATTCATATTGTGCGTATTATTGTTTCTAAATTGTAACTGCAAAGATAGTTATTTCTGCTCTATTATAAGGGGCGTGGGAGAAGATTATTCGGCGAGGGAAACACAGCGATGGTATCGCTGTGAAGCGAACGGGGGATTCAATCAGTTTCGCGATACCTGCGGGTGGGAGGACAAAGGGCAAAAGCCGCTTCGTTATAGTGTTCCCCAAAGGAAAGGTCAAAACCTGCCGCCAGGAGTTGCTGCGCCTGCTCGGGTTTTCCACGGAAACCGTGAATTACCCAGCGCTGGGTGGGTCGCAATTGTTTACGAAGAGTAAGAAGACGATTAATGGTTTTTACGCAATGGATGGTCAAGGGTTTCTCGAGGCGTTCCGAGAGTTCTACGTGTATGAGAAACACCTGTTCCTGCAGGTCCAAAGCACCACCCTTCAGTTTATCCAAACCGCATTCGCCAATGCGCACCACCTGCGGATGCTGTGCCCAAAGATAAAATCCTTCCTTTAAATCTTCCCATGCTGCATCTGCCGTCCACCACGGATGAATCCCTACGGAATACGTAGCATCTGCCCTCAGTTGCGCCCCTTCAGGATGCAACAACCATTCCTGCGGCATGTTGATGATGGCAGGCATGGGAGCAGTGAGGTCATGGGTGTGGAAGTTCATTGTGATTAAAGGAGAACCGACGCCAAACCGAGTGCAATCAAGCTTGCTTGAATTGCCGAGGTGCGACTTGCGAAGCTTGATGAGCGTCAGCGAATAAGGAGGAAAAGACCGCAAAGCGGGATTAAAGGAAAAAGGAGAAAGGAACTACAGAAAACAACCAAAGGCACCACTCCGGATGGTAGTTGTACTCTGTACTCTGTTCTCTGTACTCTATTCTGAGGTAGTTGTACTCTGTACTCTGTTCTCTGTACTCTACCCCCTACGGCACCGGGTCATACCCATGTCCACCCCAGGGATGACAGCGCAAGATGCGGCGAATGGCGAGCCACAGTCCTTTGAACGGACCATGTTTCTGTATCGCCTCAACGGCATACTGCGAACACGTCGGAGTGTAGCGACAGGCGGGAGGGGTGAGTGGCGATATAAACTTTTGGTAAAAGCGTATGGGAAGGATGAGCAAGCGGGTGAGCATACAGTTTATTCAGTGGGCGAGGTGGGCGTTTCTTGACGGAGTTGCTCTACAGCACGACGAAGAAGGTTGATCACTTTCTTCGTCACAACATCAGACTCCACGGGTTTGTCTGACAACCACATAAAGGCGAGGTGTAACCCCTGATGGGGCAGAAGCGCTTCAAGGAGGACGGTTTTGTTCAAACGATAGGCCTCACGCAATTGGCGTTTCGCACGATTGCGGTCTACAGCATGGCGCAACTTGCGCTTGGGCACACTGAGCAACACCTTTACCTGTGGACCCTCACGATGCTTCACCTCGCGAAAAACGATACGCAAGGGATATGCCGTCAGCGCTTTCGCTCCAGCAGCAAAGAGGTTGTCTATGTCATTGCGCAAGCAGAGATGCTCGGCCTTGGGAAACCTATTAGTAAACATACGTGAGAAATAAAAAAGTGGAAATATGGGAACCGTTCTGCGCCGAGCGAACGGCCGTGGTTGCCATATTTCCACAAATTCTATGGAGGAGCTGTAAACAGCTATGCGTTTTCTTTAGAGAGATAAAGGTCAAGACTACCCGTAATTGAGGGTGCCTGGGGTGTAGGTGCGGCGAGTTCGAGGGGAAGTCCGACTTCTGCAATTGCCTGCTCGGTAGGTTTTCCGTATGAAACGATACGCACGCCACGTTCCTTAATATCGGGTACATTCTTCATCAACGAGTGCACACCAGAAGGAGTAAAGAGCACCACCATATCAAAGTCGAAAGGAAGGTCCTTGGGCAGATCGTTTGCTACAGTGCGATACATCACACATTCCGTATGCTTCAAACCATGCGCATCCATCTGTTCCTTCACCTCATCGTTGTGTACGTCTGAAAGCGGAACAAGATATTTCTCTGTTTTGTGCTTCACCATCAAGGGGAGAAGGTCAACAAACTTACCCGTAGCAGGGAAGAATACTTTGCGCTTGCGATACTGCACATACTTCTGAATGTAAAGCGAGATCGCCTCCGAAATAGCGAAGTACTTCATATCGTCAGGAATCGCCACACGCATCTCCTTACAGAGCATAAAGAAATGGTCAATAGCATGTCGTGAAGTAAAGACTACGGCAGTATGATCCAATACATTTACCTTCTGCGCACGGAATTCTCTGGGCGCAAGTCCCTCAACACGGATGAAGGGGTGAAACACCAATTCCACATTGTGCTTCTTTGCTATGTCGAAGTATGGTGACTTCTCACTCGTTGGATGCGGTTGAGAAATTAAAATCTTCTTAATCATCACTTTACAATGTCTAGTATTCGTTGAATGTGTACCAGTATCAGCAACGCAACATACGCAGTTGCTAAATTCAGTGTGCAAAAGTACAAAAAAATATGGACATAGCCGAGCGCACCGCGGAAAAATGTGACTTTCAATTTTATAAGGCGCACCAACTCCACGAATAGAAGAATCAAGAGTATACACCATTCTCGTACCTCTACAGAGAGGTCGAGAAACACTCCCGCGATAACCAGGGGAAGCAGTAAGCACCCCTCAAGCAGCAGGGTTACCAAATAAGTCTTTGACCATTCTACCGCTTGCTCTCGACGAAAGAAGGTGCAATTCACACAGAAGTACAGCAGTAGTTTAAACAATATGAATAGTAACGTCCAACCCACACACCCTGCAAAGACCAACTCGGGAGTATACTCCACAATAACCTCTGGAGTAGCATGCTGAATATCCCCAGTGAAGAGAATCCCCATCAGGACACTTACACTCACAATGATTGGCACCACCCCATTCAGTTGCACATCCAAGTGCTTCGTAAACATTTTCCGCTTCCCCTCCTCATTGAAGAAACCCGTCCACCACCCTTCCAGGTAGGCCCACGAACGAGAGACCGCCCACACGATGAGTATAAAACTCAACAGGAAAGCGGCAACTATCATGTCATCGTTGCGAAGGAGGTAGGGCATGGGAAGAAGTGAGGTAGTAAGTAGTAAGTAGTAAGTAGTAAGTAGTAGTGAGTAATAGGCTGGCGCGGTGGTTTCAGGCCTAACAGGCAAGTAACAGGCAGGGACAGGCCTTAACATGGGCTGGCGCGGTGGTGACTCAATCGAAGTTGCTGTCCCGCATGGTTGTTAAGGCCTGTTAGGGCTTGTTATTGCCTGTTAGGCTTGGGTCTGTTAAGGTTTGTTATGCCTGTTAGGCTTTCGATCTTGTTATGACCTGTTAGGCTTTCAATTCTGTTAGCCCCCCCCTCACATCGCCGCATACTTCCGCACCTCCTTGCTCCACAGGGGAGTGGTTTCGCAAAGCATTACGGCGTCTTCGGGGGTTGTGGCGACGCTCCAAATCTGCGTGTGCTCCTGACGCATGAAGCGTTCTTCGGTAGCGCGCACTAATTGCTGGAGCAGGGCATCGTAGTAACCGTTAAGGTTGAGAATCACGATGGGTTTGAGGTACAGTCCGAGTTGCTTCCACGTAATCACTTCCAACAACTCTTCCAGTGTCCCTACCCCACCGGGCAAGGCAATGCAGGCGTCCGAGCGTTGCGCCATCGTTTCCTTACGGCTGTGCATGTCGGGGGTGACAATGAGTTCCGTCATTTCGTTGTGCTGCCACCCCTGATCAATCATAAACTGGGGAATCACACCGATCGCCTTACCGCCGTGCGCCAATACGCCCTCGGTAGTAGCACCCATCAATCCCGTGCGACCCGCACCATTGATGAGGGTATGACCACGCTCGGCCATGATTTTTCCTAAAATACCGGCAGCCTCAATATAAGCTGCCGGTACTTGACCGCTTGAAGCGGCGTATACTGTGATGTTCATGTTGAAAGGAGAAAGGAGAAAGGAGAAAGGAGAAAGGAGAAAGGAGAAAGGAGAAAGGAGAAAGACCATGCGGGACACCAACACGTCAGTCTTGTTAAGGCTTGCCCTCACCCCGCAAGGCATCTTTACTCTTTACTCTTTTATCTTTACTCTAAAAAAGTTGCCTTTTATAAACCAAACGCTTCCTTCACGGCATCCACATAGTCCAACTTTTCCCAAGTAAAGAGTTCTACTTCAATTTCCTTGGGTTCGCTAAACTTACCGCCAAAGGTCTTTGTCACCTTACGGGGTTCGCGACCTACGTGACCGTAAGAAGCTGTTTCTTCGTAGATGGGCTGACGGAGTTTCAAGCGTTCTTCAATCGCCTTGGGGCGGAGGTCAAAGAGTTCCTGCACCTTCTTGGCAATTTCACCGTCGGTCATGTTCACGTGACTCTTGCCATACGTGTTAACATACACCGAAATGGGTTCAGCCACACCAATTGCATAGCTCAACTGCACGAGCATTTCGTCTGCCACACCTGCAGCTACCATGTTCTTGGCAATATGACGTGCGGCGTATGCTGCCGAGCGGTCCACCTTTGAGGGGTCCTTACCCGAGAAGGCACCACCACCGTGTGCACCCTTACCGCCGTAAGTATCCACGATAATCTTACGACCTGTAAGACCCGTATCACCGTGAGGACCACCAATCACGAACTTACCCGTGGGGTTCACATGGTACTTGATGGTTGAGTTCTTGAAGAGTTCCTGAATTTCAGGTGTCTTCACACGCTCCTTAATCAAGCGGGGCATGAGGATGGTAATCACGTCATCCTTAATCTTGCGGAGCATCATCTCGTCCGCCTTTTCCTGACTGCCCGCTTCTTCAGCAGTGATAAAGTCGTCGTGTTGCGTAGAAACAACAATCGTATCAATGCGCATCGCGCGGTCGTTGTCGTCGTATTCAATCGTCACCTGACTCTTTGAGTCGGGACGCAAATAAGTCATCACCTTACCCTCACGGCGAATTTCGGCAAGCACAATCAAGATTTCGTGTGCCAACGCCAAGGGAAGGGGCATGAACGTATCTGTTTCCTTATTGGCATAACCAAACATCATACCCTGGTCGCCCGCACCCTGATTCATGGGGTCTTCGCGTTCCACACCGCGGTTGATGTCGGCACTCTGTTCGTGGATGGCAGAAAGGATACCGCAGCTTTCGGCATCAAACTTATATTCTGCCTTCGTATAACCAATGCGCTTGATGGTGCGGCGCACGATGGTCTGAAGGTCAGCATAACCTTCCGACTTCACTTCGCCAGCAACGACTACCTGACCCGTAGTCACCAATGTTTCACAAGCCACCTTCGAAGTGGGGTCGTAAGCGAGTAATTCATCAAGCACAGCATCACTAATCTGGTCTGCTACTTTATCGGGATGTCCTTCCGATACAGATTCTGAAGTAAAAAGATAAGACATATATGTTTTGAGGTTTTGAGGTTGTAGTAGGTAGTAAGTAGTAAGTAGTAGGTAGTAGTGGGCTGGCGCGGAGGGTGACTCAATCGAAGTTGCTGTCCGCATGGTTGTTGAAGCCTGTTAGGGCTTGTTATTGCCTGTTGTGGCTTGAAATCCTATAAGGCCTGTTGTGGCTTGAAATCCAGTTATTGCCTATTAGGCTTGAAAACTCCAGCATAAAAAAAATCTGCCCATCGCGCCGTATTACGCGAAAGCAGAATGTAGAGCAACGCAGGTCCTTCCTGCGCTAAAGGCTCAATTTACCGAGGCGCTGTTCTAAGCCGTCCCTCTATTTTAGCATTTTTTATAGTGGTTGCAAGCAGCCAAATCTCTCCACATTCTGATTTCGGGTGCAAAGTTACAAATTTGCTCGCACACGAGCAAATTTTAAAGGAAAAATCAGAAAGGAGAAAGGAGAAAGACCATGCGGGATATCACTGCGCCAGCCTATTTCTCCTTTCTCCTTTCTCCTTTAATCCTTTAATCCTGCTCCGCAGTCTTGTCTTCCTCCTTGCAAGGCATAACACAAACAAGTTTGTCCTCTGCTCTTGCTTCGTTCGTCATTTCCCTTACACCCAGCTCCTCCGTCTAAACAACCAATAGAAGGTGGCAGTGACTACGATGGAGGAAACGATTACCAAGGGGAAGCCCCACCAAGAAGTCTCCATGCCATTGATCAAGTTCATACCAAAGATGCTGGCGATGAGCGTGGGGAACATCAATATGATGGAAACGGACGTCATCTGTTTCATGACGCTCGCCATATTATTATTGATAATAGAGGCGTAGGTCTCCATCGTCGAGTCGAGGATGTGGGCGTAGATGTTTGTCGTTTCACGCGCCTGGTTCATCTCAATCGTCACGTCTTCAATAAGGTCGGCATCGAGTTCATCGACGGGGAGTTTGAACTTCAACTTCGAGAGCAACGTTTCATTACCACGGATGGAGGTGATGAAGTACGTCAAACTATCCTGCAAGCGTGAAAGGCTGATCAAGTCCTCGTTATCAATGGCGCGGTCCAAGTTCTGTTTTGCTTCTTCGATGAGCACATTGATTTGCTTCAGGCGCTTCAAGTACCACACGGCGCTCGAAAGGAACAAGCGGAACACCAAGTCTACGGAGTCAGTAAATCCCATATTGCGCTTCTGCTGGTAGCTCACGAAGTCGATCATCATGTTCGTCTCGTGGTTGCACACCGTTACGCACACGCCCTTCTTCAAGATGATACCCAGGGGAATCGTCGTATGGGGCGTACGCGAGCGCACCTCCTTCACATAGGGAATGCGAAGAATAATAAGTTGCCAACCCTCGTCGTATTCAAAACGCGAGCGCTCGTCTTTATCTCGAATGTCGTCAAGGAAATAGGAAGGTACATTGAGTTCATTCACGAGGAACTCTTCATCATCGGGTGTGGGACAAGTCACCTGCACCCAGCAGTCGGGCTGCCACTCTTCCAGTGTGCGCAGCGCCTTGTTATAATTCCAGTAAGTTCGCATGAGTAAGGTATCGCGTGACCTTTCAAGAAAGTAAAGAAATCGTTACGACGGGGGAAAGCCTCTCGCAATACCTACCCGCCTATCAATCGCAATAATTTTCCGCGTAATAGTCGTCCATGTGGGTTATACTTTGGTTATCGTGGCAAAGATAATATAGATTTTTTAGAAGAGCAAATTTTTTAGAAAATAACAGGCGACCGAGCCCAATAGGCAGCAACAGGAGTCAAGCCCAACAGGCCTAACAGGATTTCAAGCCTAACAGGCAATAACAAGCCATAACAGGCCTTAACAACCATGCGGAGCAGTAACTTCGTTTGAGTCACCACCGCGCCAGCCCATGTTAAGGCCTGTCCCCGCCTGTTATTGCCTGTTAGGCCTGAAGATTATTAAGCCCTGCTACCACCGCGCCAGTCAACTACTACCTACTCCCTGAATTCCCCCTCCACTTCAACCGCTCTCGTGTCATCGCTTCCCTAATTCCACCTTCCTCCACAAACGCCTGCTTGCGACTATCGAAATAGAGACGTAAAAGGTAGTCGGTTTGGTGAATAAGGATAATAGCGATGTTGGCGATAGTTTCATCGGAGCGCTCCTTTGCTGCTTGAACATAGAAGTCGGGCTCGTTATGCTGTTTACATACACGGCGCGTTTGTTGGTGCTTCTCGCTTTTAACGTCCCACTGCACCAACTCTCTGACGCGCAGATAATCCTTAAAATCTTCGAGGAGTTCCTGCAAACTTGCTTTTGCCACATTCAGCAATTTGAGTTCTGTCTCTGCCGACGTCGTAGAAGCCGCAACGCCCTCAGCAATATTCTGCTTGCAAGAGCGAGCCGCCTGCACCATTTGGTCTATCGTGCGGTCGCCCTTCGCCAAGTAACGATGTGCAAAGTAGTACGTCACATCAAACACGCACACCGATTTCTTGAAGCACAACAAATCCTGATAATTCCCCTTTTGAGGCAGAAACTTCGTTTCACTCATAAGCCTAAATTCATTTAAGGTTATTAAGCAAATGTACAGGGTTTTAGGGAGAACGTCAAACAAAGAGGGTAGATTTTTAGTTTTTGGGCGGAGAATTTTCTGAAAATTGTAGGGATTTACTGGTTTTAACTGTCAATAACAAGCCTAACAAGACTCCCTAACCTAACAGGATTGAAAGCCTAACAGGCAGTAACAGGCCTTAACAACCATGCGGGACAGCAACTTCGATTGAGTCACCCACCGCGCCAGCCCATGTTAAGGCCTGCCCCTGCCTGTTATTGCCTGTTAGGCCTGAAACCACCGCGCCAGCCTATTACTCACTACTACCTACTACCTCTTACAGCCGCGCCAGCCCACTACTAACTGACAAAAAGAGGCGCCACCACGTGACGCCTCTTTTTATCAATACATATTTTCGTTGGTCTTATTCCCAAGGTGACTTACCCCAAGGCGCTTCAGGTTGGCGCTTGTTGGTCCAACCGTCTTCGCCTCCAATTTGTTCATTGTCATCAAATTCTGCTTCCTAATCACTTTGCATCAGCAACTGTCCTTCGGGAATATATTCAAACACTTCAAGAGTGGGAGCTACATATATCTTTTTCATAAGTCATTCAGTTTTAAACAGTCATGTGTTACTTCACGATAAACTTCTTACCATTCTTGATGTAGATACCGCCCTTCGTCACCTCATTTACACGGCGTCCGCTGAGGTCGTAAATCGCATCGTTGTCCGTAGCGGGAGCAAGCACAGCATCTTCAATGTCCGTCGTTTCACCACCGAAGCGCAATACGAAGTTGCGTACCTGCGCCTGATTGTCGAAGTGGAAGTATGCCTTACCAGCAGCAAGCGTAGAACCCGCCTTTGCCTTGTAGAAGCCTGCGCCCTTAGAACCCCTACCAAGGATATAATCTACACCGCTTTGACCCATCACTACCGACTGAGCACCAGTAGCACTCAAGCGATTGTTAAGTTCAGCGGGCACGTGTTCAGCAGCAGCAGGAAGCATCTTGAAATTACCAGATACTCCTACTTCACCAACGAGCACCACACCCTGATTTGCAGGAATTGCCGTTCTCATCTTCTTGAGCGTAGCCACTTTGCTGTCACCCTCAGTAATGGTTTCAGCATAGTAAGCCGTAATACCCTCAGGAGTAACCGTAGGATAAGGCGCACTGAACGTACTCATAGACATACCCGTTTCAAGTCCCGTCAAGAGCTGGTCGTCATCGTCGCCAAGGGCATTCATCTTAACACTATTCAGTGTGTAAGACACTTCCACCAACTGTACAGCAGAGGTATATGAACCATTCAAGTAAGGTTCTGAAGAATTGTCAAATTCATCAGTAGACTCATTGACAATAAGCGCCCAGGCATCATTAGAGGCACTACGAGAATCAATCTTAATACAGAAATGTCCCCAAAGATTATCTACTGACTTATCATTAATATTATCCTTATATGTATAATGATACAACGGTGTAACCGCCCAAGCACAAGTTGAAACAAGGTGGGTCGTAGCAATAGATTGATAACTCAAGAAACCGCCATTCTTTGCAGGCACGAAATAATAGCGACCAGTCGCCTCATCCTTACGGCAAACGAAGTAAGCCGATTCAGGATAAGTTTCAGCATCTGCCACGAATGTAATGGCGTCACCATCACCTACATTCATATACTTATATCCCTGACGACCTGAACCTATATACTTCAATTTCAAGATATACGCCTTACCAGACTCAGGCATATTCACATTAGAAGTGCCCTTAAAGGCAAGCACCGCAGCATCAACTGCAGCAACATTTGTAGCGGCAGTGATAGCATTCTGCAAATTCGTACATGCATCAGCATTAGGATACCCAACTTTTCCCTGAACACTATTCAGTAATGCAGTAGCGTCTGCCTTTGCTGTTTCAAGAGCATTGATCAAAGCAAGCGCAGGTGCAGTCTTTGCTTCGTTTGTTTCTGCATATTCGATGCGGAACTTGTTACCAGCATCCATATCAACATAGCTATTGAGTGCCAAACCTTCATTTTGGTTTACATTCAACTTCGTATCTACCTTTTTATCATCGATGATTTCACCGAACCATACTTCCCAACGATAATCAGCATCATAACCGCTAATGTCACGGAAGTTTACAGCACACACAGGATTTTCTGTGAGGGTGAAATCCTTGCTTACGAACTTCTGCGTAGTGATGTTGTAGAGGTAATACCAACCTGCGGGCGTATTTTCTGTGCGGAGGATAGCAAACTGCTCGTTCGCGTTAGCAACAACATTCGCTGTGATGTCTTCTGCACGATTCAACTTAGGCGTAGACAAGTGTGTAGTAGAATTACCAGCTACATACGCAAGAGGACCGCGTGCGCAGTGAATACCATAAATATTCGTATTTTTAATCAGACCAAGATTATCTATATATCGAATATTCTTCTCAGCATCTTCAATAGCATTCATCGATGTTTCAAGAGCGCTCATCGCCTCAGCGACACTCTTACCAGAAAGTCCCTGAATTGCGTTTTGATACGCCTCAATCTGAGCAGGTGACGCATATCCTTGCTGACCTGCATTTGCAAGATACGCATCAGAAGTGATTTCTTCCAACATTTCTTGCGCTTCAATCGCTACAGCACCCAACTCTTGTGCATTTTCGTCGTACGAAACAATCCAACGTGATGCAGCATCATTACTACCATAGTTCATCAAGACAAAAGAGTTCTGCAAGTGAAGCGTCTGACCTGAAGTCTGGAACGTAAGTTGTTCCTTCTGTGTAGCGTCCTGGAATGTGTAAGTATAAGCAGCAGCTTCGCTTGACTTCGTAGTAGTTACAGCATCATTAGGAACGCCCAAATATCTTGCAGTCGCAATATGGAACAACTTGAAGGTACCATCACCATTGTCAATAAACTGCATGTAGTCTTCTGAGTTACCTGTAGCAGTGAGACCAGCACCTTGATTACTTGCATTTACGCCCAAGAGTTTGCCTGTGCGATTATTGTTGCCCTGGTTTGCAAACTTAAACACCTTACCGTCCAAGAGGGCGAACGAATTTCGGTTCAACATCAACTGAGCAAAGTCGCCAATAATAGGAGCAACTTCGGGTTCTGCAGCCCAAGGCATCCACTTTTCAGCCAAGGCATTCTTAATAGTTTCAGTTCTTTCATCCCAACCTTCCATATAGACGGTTTCAAAGGTCATGACAGAACCGGCATCACCGAGGGCTGCTGAATTATTCCATGTTGACAAATGGCCTGTGCCATAAGCGCCATTATAGTTTTGAAGATAGTTATTTTCAGAACCATGAAGTTTAACATAGAACTTATAGTCCTTCGTGCTGCGGTCACGCTGTACAATATCATACGTAGAGGCTTCAGCTGCGGGAACCATATATGTGCGTGCTGCACCGTCTTTACCTACGGTCTTCATTGCATACTCAGGACCCCAAGCGCGGTTGTAGAACTTATAACCATTTTCCTTATCACCAATAACTGCCCACAAACCAGCATAGTCGTTAGAGGGCGTATTGTTTGTCACCATCAAGTTATTTTCTGCATCCATGTAAGCAGGCTGTGCACTGATGTACTTTTCCAAGTCATCGCTGAGGCGCAAGCGGAACCAAGTTGTCTGTGCCGCAAAAGTTCCATTCACAAGAGGCTGAGAGAACATGATGCGGTAGTCGGCACCTTCAACAGTAATCTTACCGCTCGTATTGTCCAAGTTATGGTTTTTACCATCCTCATAGTCTGTTCGGTGACACACCCAGTAACGGATAGTATAATCTCCAGGATAAACATTCTCTATGGTATACGTATTATTTTGGGGGTTAAGACCTGCTGTACCAAAGTGATAATCTGCCTCAACAACTTCACCAAAATTATTCACAATATCAACACCAAAAATAGCCAATTGGTCACCTGCGCCAAGCGTGAACTCAAATGTCGCAGTGACAGCACCCAATTTGGTTACCTTAATACCAGTCTCTGCACAGTACAAGAGGTGAGTACTACCATTTGAGTCCTTACCTTCGTGGTTAGGACTTTCGAAAACCTCCAACAATTCTACAGGAGCATCTTCTGGATTAATCTGCCCACCATCCCAGAAAGAAGTTCCTCTTGTATATCTTCTAACAAAACCAATTGCATCTTCACCACCTAATTCATCGCCCGACATTGTGGTCACAAGCAAACTCTTATTTGAGCCATATTCATTTGAAACTTTCACCCCGCCATTAGATTCATGAAGGTTACCTAAATATACCGTATTATTCAGAGAGTAAGAAGTAGCGAATCTCACACACCCTGTTGCAGCTCCTTCATTGAGTTTAAAATACGTAGGCGTTTCACTCAATGTTACTGCACCAGAAGCATTAACGTAAATATATTTCTCCGTTTTAACATTCTGAATATAGTATTCAAAACATCTTTTCTCATCAAGTCGAGGGAAAATATACCATTGGTTATTTTGGTTATTATACCAGTTCTCCCACTCAGCAGATTCAGGTTCGGGTTTTTCAATAAATTCAACCGCGTTATTCTCACCTACAGTTAATCGTTTATTTTGATTATTTGGAACATTTAGATGCACAGGAATTTTAGTATATACCCCTGAAACCTTGAATGGGAATTGCACACGCCCAGTAATTTCATTTGAAGTTTCATGATAGAATACATTAGAGAGCGTTACACCGTAGTTATTAGGCAAATACACCCCATTTTTAATTGTATCCTTTGGCAAAGTATAAAACTCATAAAAGTCACTCCATCCCTTTTGATTCATAGTAAACATGTTACCGCTGGGAGCTGTCAATGTAACATCACATTCAACATATTTTATCTCTGCAGTTGACTTCTTTTTAACTTGGTAAACATTGAAGTAGCAGCTAGCATTAGTGTAACCTAATTCAGTAATTTCGCCCTTTCCATCAACTGACAAATATGATTGGTAATCACTATTAGTACACTGAATTCTCCATTTACCACTACCATCAGTTAGTGGCACAAACTTATAAATCCCTGCATAATTTTCATATCCAGTAGTAGCTAGTGTAGATTGAGTTGTATAGTTGTAACCCAATTTTCCCAAAAGACATGTACTATTCGTTATCACCATGTGCGCAGACTTAAGATTGAATGTTCCTACATTAGCATCAACTGCTTGAGTTGTCCACACACCCACACCGACGGGTTTATTCTGCATAAACACCATGTGAGCAGAAGCGTAAGTTGGGAGTGAATAAATTGTGAGATACAAACCATTTTGTTCAATCATAATCTCCATGCCATCCGTCAACTGGTTGAGAGATGTAATTTGTTCCACCTCTGTCACCTCTGCTGCAAAGGGGTAATAACCCTTAGCTGCTCCACGCTCTTCAACCGTAGAACCTTCCTGCGCCTTCACTCCCAAGGTCAACATCAGCGCAGTAAAGAAAAGCATTAGTTTTCTCATAATTAAAAATTTTAAGTTGTTATTTTAGTTGTTTATTTTCAAGCATTTAACCAAAACCATGGGGGGGGGTATTGGGTTTTGGACTGCAAAATTACGAATTTCTTTATATATATTATATAAGGAGGGGTAAGTTTTTTACATCAATTGTAAAAAAAAGGTAAAACGCATATAAGGTTTTGGCGAAAAATATTGACATTTTTTCATTTCACTTTTTTGCAAATTTTCTAACGATTAGCGAAAAAAACTTTAACATACATTAACATTCAAGGCGCTCCTTTCACGAGCATTTCCCATGTTGCGAACACAAGGTGCCGAATAAAAAAAATTATTCGGCACATATTTTTTCTTACATGCCGAATAATTTTACCCATTTTGGAGCAAAAAATGCACTAAAAAAGTGGAGAAAACCCGTTACACAGGGGCTTTCTCCACTTCGCAACACAAAGATACAACATTTTAAAGCGAAATGCAAATCCATTAACTTTTGTTAACACCACTTTTTGACCTTGTTTTTTCTAACTTATTTTCACTTTTTTGAGAGGGGTTCCTTCTCACGCAAAGGCGCAAAGTTTCGCAAAGCGTCTGCGTGGTTCTGCGTAGTCTGCGTGCAACGATTTTTGACAGAAGTACAAAAGGACATAACGCTTCGCGCCCTTTGCGCCTTTGCGTGAAAACAAAATATGTTCTTATATCAAATAGAAATTGCTCTCCGCAAGTTGATACCAACAGACTTTTACCCGTCAGCAACACGGGATATCCGAAAATATTTATGTAGTTTTGCGGATATGAAATTCAGACTTGCATTTTTCCTCATAACTCTTTTGGGCATCACCGCCCTCTCGGCACAGCGCCTCAGCGAAGCAGTTGCCCGCGATTTTGCTGCCGACTTTCTCCGCACCCCTACCGCCCGCGGAGTTAATGATGCGTTGCAGTGCGCAGCAATGCTCCCTGCGGGATACGTCTTCACCGCTCCCGATGCCTTTGTTGTTGTAGGGGGGAACGATGTTACCCCCATCGCATTAGGCTATGGCACAAACCCCGAAGAGGGAACCCCACTCCCTCCTGCCCTCGCCACGCTGCTTCACAGCGCTACGCCCCGCACGTCACAGACGGACATTTTCCTGCAACCCGGAGCACCCGCTGGTCCGTTGCTCCCCATGGTGCGCCACCAGAAAGCGCCCTACAACGCCGCATGCCCCTACTACACCTACGACGACGGCACGGTGAGCGACGAGCGTTGCGTAGTAGGGTGCGTAGCTACGGCTTTGGAAGAAATTCTCACCTATTACCAGCGCGAAATCGTGTTGCAAGACACGCTCCACGGGTGGAAGACCGACCACTATGAGATTGCCGATGTGCTTCCGGGTACGCACGTAGATACCCGCCTGATTCTCAACAATTACGACACCGAAGCCGCCACACCCGAAGCAATCGACGCCGTAGCGCGCTTGAGCCTTTATTGCGGCATGGCGGCACAGATGAATTGGGAACTTGAAGAGAGCGGCACCAGTGTATACCGCCTTGTAGAACCCCTGAAGCGCGCCTTCGGATGTGGGTTTGTACATTACGCAGATAGTTACCGGTACGCCCCCGCCGAGTGGGTGAAGATGATAGCCCAGGAAGTGCGCGCAGGGCGCCCCGTGCTTTACGCGGGATACACGCAGTTCATGGAGGGACATGCCTTTGTGGTAGACGGCATTGATGCCGAGGGGTTGTTCCATGTGAATTGGGGATACGGCGGTTACTACGACGGTTATTTCCGCTTGGACATCCTCGCCTTCTACGAAGACTACGAGGGGAAGCGCGATGAACAGGCAGCACAGGGATTCTTCTGCAACCAAGAAGCGCTCTTACTCCATCCCGACCCTATCCTCCCGACCCTCCCCGACACGCTCTCACGCACAGGTTTGGAAGTCGTCGTAGACAGCATCTACCCCTTAACACAACCTTATTCAGGGATGTACACTCCAGTGGCGGTACGTGTTAGGAATAGTTCAGACAAGACACTTACCACACCCTTCGAACTCCTCACCAATGCCCCTACCGACACGTTGGTATTTGAACAGGGCGATTACATAGCGCTGACAGGTGTTACTTTAACCCCAGGAGAAGCGCGTACAGTAGTCGTTGATGCACAATTCAACGAAACGGGCAACCGCCAGTTGCGCATCTCGCCCGATGATATTCAAGTACTTGCAACGACAGATGTGGAAGTGCTTCCCTACGTGGGTTCCATATTGAGTTACACGGTTAGTCCCCCCACTTTCCCGTCACCGCATGAGGTGCAATTTGTTGTGACAGCACAAAACAGTCGTTCCGCTCTCGCTCGAACGGGAGTGTTGCAACAACATTTCTTGGATGAAGGTCCCGTGTGTCGCGACTACACGGGTGCTTACCAGCAGTCTCAAGTGCTCTACCTCCATCCAGGTGATGCGCGTACCGACACGGTCACCTTCCGCAACCTCAAACCAGCAACAACCTACACCTTCAAGGTCAAATACAAGTGGACCGTAGCGCATGAGATAACGTTCACCACACCCACAACCGATGGTATTGCGTCGCCTGTCACTTCACAGTCCGATAGCGACTGGTACATGCTTGACGGTCGCCGACTGAATGGACGCCCGACACAGCGGGGGATTTATGTGAGGGGTGAGAAGAAGCAAGTGATAGCGGGAAAGAATAATTGGTAACTGGCCGAACAGGCCTTAACAAACCCGAACAGGCCTTAACAACCATGCGGGCGATAATTTCGATTGAGTTTCCACCGCGCCATTCATGTTAAGGCCTGCTCCTGCCTGTCAGGCCTGTTTTCCCCTCACCGCGCTGGTCTTTAACTCACCACCTACTACTTCCACCATGCAAATCACGACCACCCTTATTACCCAAACGACCAACGGGACTGAAGAAATCACTCAAACCTTTCAGGGCACTCTCCAGCAACAAGGGGCACTTACCCTCCTCACCTACGACGATCCCGAATTGGGTGCCACCCGCATCTTCATCACCGAAGACCGTGTGCGCATAGTCCGCAAAGGAACCTTCACCACCCAGATGGTATTCCTCCCCAATGCCACCACACACAGTCCCTACCACACCCCCGGTGGCACCTTCGACCTCGGCATCCACACGACACTCCTTCACCACAACCTCACTCCCATTAGCGGAACACTTACTGCGCACTACACGCTTTTCCTCAACGGCGAGGAGGCGGCGCAGAATGAATTGACCGTGAAGTGGGCGGAGAACGGCCTAACAGGCCTAATAGGATTTCAAGCCACAACAGGCAATAACAAGCCTAACAGGCCTTAACAAATTGGCGCGACGACACCTTAATCGACAATGCTATCGAGACATTTACCCCGCAAGGTTGTTACGGCCTGTCACAACCCGTTACTGCCTGTTCGGCCTTTCTCAAATAAACTCCTTAACCTCATTACCCCTCCTCACTATGACTATCAAATCCTACATCGCCCAAAACGAAGAGCGCTTCCTCAACGAACTCTTCTCGCTCATCCGTATTCCCAGCATCAGCGCATTGCCTGAAAAGAAAGACGAAATGTTGCGCTGCGCCGAACGCTGGAAAGAACTCTTGCTTGAAGCAGGTGTGGATAAGGCGGAGGTCATGCCCTCTGCCGGCAATCCCTTGGTGTATGCCGAGAAAATGATTCCTGGCGCCACCAAGACGGTACTGATTTATTCTCACTACGACGTGATGCCTGCCGAACCTCTCGACCTGTGGCACAGCAATCCCTTTGAACCCGAAGTGCGCGACGGCAAAATCTACGCCCGCGGTGCCGACGACGACAAAGGTCAGGCAATGATTCAGGCAAAGGCGTTTGAGTACCTCGTAAAGCACAACCTCTTGCGCCACAATGTGAAGTTTATTTTCGAGGGTGAAGAAGAAATTGGCAGTCCCTCACTCGGAGGTTTCCTTGAAGCAAACAAAGAACTCCTGAAAGCCGATATAATCCTTGTGAGCGACACCAGTATGTTGAGCGCCAACCTCCCCTCGCTCACTACAGGACTCCGCGGGTTGGCATACTGGGAAATTGAAGTGACGGGTCCCAACCGCGACCTCCACTCCGGTCACTTCGGCGGCGCCGTAGCCAACCCCATCAATGTGCTCTGCCAGATGTTGGCACAGGTGGTAGACGAAAACGGTAAGATTACCATCCCCCACTTCTACGATGATGTAGAAGAACTCTCGGCGGAAGAGCGCGAGATGATTGCGGGCATTCCCTTTGACCTTGAGAAATACAGGCGCGCCATCGACATTGACGAAGTGAGCGGTGAAGCAGGTTACTCAACGATTGAGCGCAACAGTTGTCGCCCCTCGTTTGACGTGTGTGGCATTTGGGGCGGTTATACAGGTCAAGGTTCAAAAACCGTACTCCCCTCAAAGGCGTACGCCAAGGTTTCCACCCGCCTTGTGCCCCATCAGCAACACGAGAAGATTTCGCAACTCTTCATCGACTACATCACCGCTATCGCTCCCAAGAGCGTGAAAGTAAAGGTAACGCCTATGCACGGTGGCGAGGGCTACGTATGCCCCATCACCCTACCCGCTTATAAGGCTGCCGAAATAGGTTTTGAGAAGGCCTTCGGTAAGCGCCCCTTGGCAGTGCGCCGCGGCGGTTCTATCCCCATTATCAGCGACTTCGAGCGCGTACTCGGCATCAAGACCATCCTCATGGGCTTCGGTCTTGAAAGCAATGCCATCCACTCGCCCAACGAAAACTTCCCCCTCGACATGCTCCGCAAGGGCATTGAGGCGGTGGTAGAGTTCCACTTGAATTTGGAGTAAGGGGAAGGTGTGATAGAAGGTCTAGAGAGTCTACCTTGTTAACTTGTCAACTTAAAAGAATTGGTAATGAGTAATACCATGCGGGACGTATTATGAACGTAGAGACGTCATATTATGGCGTCTCATTAGCATGCGGGAAATCACTTGACCTGTAGGGACGCACGGCTCGTGC
>JBGVPF010000039.1:0-39273 GCA_045126825.1 Alloprevotella sp. | reverse complement strand
GCGTTTTCTGCATCCTCGGGAAGTGTGGCGTAGTCAACGGTTGCCATAGAAACGCCCATCTGTTCGATGCTCCAAGAATTGGGGTAACCTTGATTGTAGAATGTTACTCCGGTAATCTGCTTGCCTACCATTGACTCCAGCATGCTTTCGGGGTAAATTACTTGCCCTGTAGTGCCCTTGGTATCAAGATAGTAGAAATAGAAGGGTACGTTCTTGTTGGTGTCGGTGCCGTCACAGAGTGTTAGAATAGATGCTTCTTCAACTTCGTTCTGATTAACTGCCTGATAGTTTTGCGCTACACTTGTCAACGTACCTGTGCTCAAAAGTATTGAGTATAGGATTGAGGAAAAATGTTTCATCTGTTTAGTTTTAATATTGAGGAATTGAAGTTTGAATAGTAAATAATTTTACTTAATGCTCTAAGCATATTTAAAGTAAAACGAGTAGACAAGTCTGTACGGAGATTTCGCTTCCGACAAGTACTTGTCTACTCGCTTATGAGTCTACTTATTTATAATTCAATTACTGAACCTTAACTGTAGCACGACGGTTGTAACTGTAAGGAGCGATAGCGTCAACACCACCTTCTGCCTTAACTACGATGTTTTCACGAGCAACGCCCATCTTAACGAGTTCTTCAGCAACTGTGTTAGCACGCTTTTCAGAGAGCTTCTGGTTGTAGTCAGCAGCACCAGTTCTGCTGTCAGCATAACCAGTAACAACGATAGTCTTGCCATTTTCCTTAGCGTAGTCAGCAAGTTCCTTAACGTTTACGAGGTCCTTACGAGAAGCGATGCGAGCAGATTCTGTGTTGAAGAATACAGATGCAGAAGTACCGATGAATTCAACTTCCTTAACGATGCGAACTTCGGGTTCCTTAGCTTCAGCCTGTGCGAGGAGCACGCGGAGGCGTTCAGTTTCCTGCTGTTCAGCAGCGAGCTGTTCGTTTACAGCGTCGAGCTGTTCCTGGTTCATTGCCATGATAGCAGCGAGGTCGGGAGTCTTTTCCCAAGTGCAAGTCTTGCTGATCTGGTAAGTAACACCGAGCTTCAAGCTTGCAACCTTATCCCAAGCGCGTGATTCGAAGTTCTTGCCAGTCTGACCACCAACACCGATAACCTTATCACCGCATGCCATGAAACCGAGTTCAGCAAATGCAGAGAAACGCTTTGTCAAACGGAAGTTGTTGTGGATACCAACGTTGAGTGAGAAAGAAGCCTGATCGTCAGAGAAATTGCGGATGTAACCGAAACCTACGAAGGGGCTAACATTCCAAATACGATCTTCCTTGTAACCGCAGATGAGGTTAGTCAAGTTGAACATAACATCTTCGCGAACCTGGAGGAAGTTCACTGTGGGGTGATTGTTGTGATCGTCTGTGTAAACGTTTCTCAAAGAACCGAGGTCAGCAACAGTACGGAGACCGATACCAGGAGTGAACCACTTACCGAGAGCGAGGTTACCGCTGAATGTACCACGGATGTGACCGAAGGGGTTAGCGTTAACGTCCAATTCTTGTGAAGTGTAAGTTGCATTGTAAGCACCACCAAGGCTTACATACCAGTTTGACCAGAAACTGTTAGTAGAAACGCTGTGCTTCTTAACAGGTACATTTTCCTGTGCAGTTGCAGCAGTTGCGAAACCTACAAAAGCGAGGGCCAACATTAACTTTTTCATAGTTGTAATGTAAATAGTGAGATTAAAAATTTATTTGCTTATTGATCTGTTTGTTAATATTCTGCACCCATAAATCCTCCTTGTGAGGAGTTAGCACACAATATTTGGTGCAAATATAGGCATTTCCCCAATATTAGAGAGATTTTGTGCAAAAAAAATAGTGTAACTCTCTTGATTTTTGCAATAAAAGGCGTTTTTGTACGTTCGACATGCAAAAAAACGTATTTTAACAAGTAAATACATCCCATACAGACAGTGTAGGGTAGGGGGCAGTTACATTTATTTCTTGCTTGGAAACGGGGTGTATGAAACTGACTTTTCTAGCATGCAGACAGATGCTCCCATCGGGGTTGGAGCGAGGAGCTCCGTATTTTAAATCCCCCTTGATAGGTGCCAATGCTGTGGCCAGTTGGCAGCGGATTTGATGGTGGCGCCCGGTGTGGAGATTTACCTGTAGTAGTGCGTACCTGTCGCTGGTGTTTATTACTTGGTAATCCAATGTTGCCTTTTTGCTGCCCTGTACTTCTTTGGCAAATGCGTAAGCCTTATTTTGCTTTTCGTTGCGCGTAAGGAAATGAGTGAGTAGCGTCGGATGTTCGCTTTTCACCAAAGTGGGAACCTTGGGGATGATTGCATGGTATGTCTTATGCACATCTCCCTTGCGGAACATCTCGTTGAGGCGGGTGAGCGCCTTACTTGTTTTGGCAAATACTACAACTCCGCTTACGGGACGGTCTAATCGGTGAACGACACCGAGAAATACCTCCCCAGGTTTGGCATATTTTTCCTTGAGGTAGGCTTTTACAATGTCGCTTAACGGAGTGTCTCCCGTTTTGTCGCCTTGTACAATTTCACCTGGCGCTTTGTTTACGATAATAATATGGTTGTCTTCGTAAAGTGGAGTCATTTTAGGAGTATTGTTGGGATATACAAAAGAAAAAGAACCGGTTATTTTGCAGTGCCCGGTCCTTTTTATGTATTAGCACACTATATTGTATATGTGTAACCCATTTATTACATGTTCATACCACCGTCAACCTGCAATACCTGACCAGTGACGTAGCTTGAGAGGTCTGAAGCGAGGAATGTCGCTACATTTGCGATGTCTTCTACCTGACCGCCACGACGGAGGGGGATCTTCGCACACCATTCTTTGCGTACTTCTTCAGGAAGTGCACCAGTCATTGCTGTTTCGATGAAACCGGGAGCAATCGCATTTGCGCGGATGCCGCGAGAACCGAGTTCCTGAGCAATACTCTTGGCAAGAGCGATAAGACCAGCCTTAGAAGCAGCATAGTTGCTCTGACCTGCATTACCGTGTACGCCTACTACAGAAGCCATGTTGATGATGTTACCGCTACGCTGACGCATCATGATGGGGGTGCAAGCGTGGATGAAGTTGAAGGCAGACTTGAGGTTTACGGCAATAACTGCATCCCATTGTGCTTCAGACATGCGCATCATCAAACCGTCCTTTGTGATACCTGCGTTGTTTACGAGAATGTCAATCTGACCAAATTCTTCCTTTACAGCATTTACAACTTCTTCGGTCTGAGCAAAGTCAGCAGCGTTGCTGGCATAACCAACACATTTTACGCCGAGTGCTGAGATTTCAGCTTCTGTTTGCTTGCCGTTTTCGTCGATTACGAGGTCTGTGAACGCAATGTTTGCGCCTTCTTGTGCAAATTTGAGAGCGATAGCCTTACCGATACCGCGTGCTGCGCCTGTAATGAGGGCAGTCTTACCTGTTAAAAGTCCCATTTTACTGATTTATTCTTAAGGGTTGTTATACTTATACTTGATTGGGGGTACTCAAACGAAATTACTTGAGCACCTTGTTGAGAATGTCGCAAACGATTCGTTTGCTGTCGTCGCTGGAAAGTCCTTTGGCTACTTTGTCATAGATGTACGGCACTTCCATACCCTTGATGGCGTAATGGATGATGTCAGCAACGAGGGGGATGCTTTCAATTTTGAAATGATTGCGGTCTACCCCTTCTTGAAGCACTTGGCGCAGCACACTGCGCTCTTCTTCGTCAAATGCTCTGCGTACGCGTTCTACTGTTCTGATATCCCTAAAAAATTCGGCACGTAAAGATCCATTTCTTGTGACCACTTCTTTGATGACAGAGAGGTGAGTATAAATGATGCCAATAATTTTCTCTTCTGGAGAAATAATTTTGTTGGCAGTTTCATCAAGTCTCTCTGACAGAATTTCAAGTTCGGAGGTAATTACCGCTTCATAGAGTTCTTCTTTGTTCTTGAAGTAGGTGTAAAGCGTGCGTCTCCCCTTGTTTGAAGCAGAGGCGATGTCATTCATCGTAGTGGCTTCAAATCCCTTGCGTGCAAAAAGTTCACGCGCGCATTCTACAAGGTGGTTTCGCGTTTTTGATATAGACATAATAGAGCGGTGTTGAGGGTTGTTGTGGAATATGGCGTATGTGACAATTACGCACACCCACATTCTATGTGCAAAGTTACAAGTATTTTATGGAATGGCCCAAACTATCAACCTATTTTTTGCACAGAAATTGCAAAAATGAGTAATGTTTGGCGCATGAAAATGTTTGCTTGATACCCCTAAAAGCAAATAGGCAATCCCCGTTTGAGGATTGCCTATTTGTAATCTTTGTGTGCTTGTTGATTAAGCCTTGGGCTCAACACTTACAACGCTGCGGTCACGCTGACCACGCTTGAAAGTTACTACACCGTCTGTGAGTGCATAGAGCGTGTGGTCGCTACCCATGCCTACGTTCTTGCCAGGGTAGTGTACTGTACCGCGCTGACGCACGATGATATTACCTGCGATGCAAGTCTGACCACCCCAGATCTTAACACCTAATCTTTGTGAAGCTGATTCACGGCCGTTCTTAGAACTACCAACACCTTTCTTATGTGCCATTTTCTTCTAACTTTTTAAGGGGTTAAGCAATAACGTTTTTGATTGTCAACTGAGTGTACTGATGGCGATAACCATTCAACTTGCGGTAACCTTTGCGGCGCTTCTTGTGGAAAACGAGCACCTTGTCACCCTTAACGAGGGGATCGATTACTTCGCATACTACCTTAGCGCCTTCAACTACGGGAGCGCCTACAGTTACTTGACCGTCGTTGTCTACCAACAACACCTTTTCAAATTCAACAGCCTGACCGCTTTCTGCGTTCTGAATGTGGTTTACGAAGAGCTTCTTGCCTTCTTCCACCTTGAACTGCTGACCGTTAATCTCTACGATTGCGTACATTTTATAAATATGTTAAACGGATTTTTCCAGGAGGCGTAGTCGTTCTGACTCACTTGTTTTGCCCCGTTGGACTCTAATCGGGTGCAAAATTACGACTTTATTTCTTACCCGACAAGCAATTAAACGCTTTTTTTACCTTGTCGTCAATGCGTTTTTCGGCTTCTGCGGCAGAAAATGGGGCGCCGATGGGTTGGAGTTCCGACTCGTTGCCATAAGCATCTACTGCCGTTACAGCATATTGGGAGTGCATCAACACAGGTAGGGCTGGGGAGTAGAGGCAAGAGGTTGTGCGTAGTTTATGTGCCAATCGTTTGGGGGATCCTCCTGGAGTATCAATGCGGTACACATTATAATATATGGGCGTAGCGTCCGCAATGGGTTCCCATTCTAATATGAGTGTGCGATGCCCATAGGTGGCACGAACTTTTGGCGTTGCTGGTGGCGTGTTGTCCGCCCATGTCATTGCGGGAGTCATTGCTGGCTCCTTATAGAAGTAGCGCTGCACCCAGTCGTAAAGTCCCTTTTCGTTGTCCAGCAAGAATTGGGAACGGAAAAAGGCTTGTCCGCCCATGCCCAAACTACGTGCAACATTCATCTGGCGCTGAATGACCTCAAGACTCCAACCGC
Organism: Alloprevotella sp.; assembly: GCA_045126825.1. GTDB lineage: Bacteria > Bacteroidota > Bacteroidia > Bacteroidales > Bacteroidaceae > Alloprevotella. The sequence continues at coordinate 33,727 of JBGVPF010000039.1, read as the reverse complement.
GTTGCTGGGGATTGAGGAAGTAGATGCCCAAACCAGGAACAACGGGGCGACCGTAGCAACTTTCCTGCCAGTCTACAGCAAAGGGATAAAAATGCTTGCCGTCGAAATACATCATGGGGAACAGTGCATCCATGAGTCCCGTGCGCAACCATTCCTGCGCTTCTTGATACACAGCGCTATAGGCATTCCAACCATAACTACTTTGTCGGGGCAGGTCGGCATGCTTGCCAATGGGGGCGCAGGAGAGTCTCACCCATGGGCGCACCGACTTTATTGCATTGTGTATGGCTTTCACACAGCGGGTTACGTTGGCGCGGCGCCAGTTTGCCTTGTTCTGCTTCTTGCCGTAGGTGTTGTACGTCTTGTTGTCGTTAAAGCGAATTTCCTTTTCAGGATAGCGGATATAGTCAAGGTGGATGCCGTCAACGTCATAGTTCTGTACAATCTCCTTGCAAATCGCTGCTAAATAGTCTGCCGTACCTGGTACACCCGGGTCCATCATCCAAATGTCGCCACAGCGTTGACACAAATCGGGGCGCTTTCGGGGAAGTGCACGACTGCCTAATTTCTTCTCCGTCGGCACTTTACATACGGGAAAAGCTACTACCCACGCATGGCATTCCAATCCGCGCTTGTGACATTCTTCTACGGCAAATGCCAAGGGATCATATAGCGGTTTCTTTCCTGGAGTGCCTGTAAATGCTTCGTCCCAGGGTTCGTACATAGAGTTGTAGGCCGTAGTAGAGCGCATGCGTGCTTGCACAAATACCGTATTGAGATTTGCCGCTACGTATTGGTCGAGCATCTGGCGGAGTTCCTCTTTCTGGCGCTCCACCCCCGCCGGAGTGGTTGCCGGTTTCTTGGGCCAGTCGAGGCCTAAATAAGTTGTGAGCCACACAGCGCGATACTCGCGTGGGTTGGCGAAAGTTCCCAAACTGCAACAACATAAAATCAAGCAGCAAAGGAGGTTTGTTAGTCTAATTTTGTGATTCACTTGTGTGATGGCTTTGAGGTTTGAGGTTGTGAGGTTGTGAGAAAGTTAGTAGTGAGAAGTAAGGAGTGAGGAGTGAGGAATACCATGCGGAACATCACTCGTTTATCTCGCTGACCATCTTGTCTACTCGTACCTCGTTAACTTGTTTACTAAAGGGTTATGAGGTTTTAAGGTTTGAAGTCTTAAAAGTCGCACGCCATGTAGTGTAGTTGTATTGTCAAAATTGATCTGCATGGTGGTTGTACTCTGTACTCTGCACCCTGTACTCTGCACTATCTTCTTAACTTTCGTGCTGTTAAACGGTCTTTTTCTGCGCTCGCTCGTTTGCCTAATTTCTCCAGGCATGCTGCGCGTTCTATATAAAGATCTGCGTTTTCAGGGTTGAGGCGTAGGGTTTCGTTGTAGTCTAATAGTGCTAAATCAAGCAAACCTTGTGAACTGTAGATTGCTGCGCGCAAGGCGAGTGCTTCTACATTTTCAGGGTTGATGCGCAGGTGCGCATTAAGTCGCTCTATGGCTTCCTGCGAACGCCCTTCGTCGTGAAGGGAGAGTGCGAGCATTACGGGGATATTCTCGTTCTTGGGGGCAAGAAAGCAGAGTTCTTCTAAATCGCTGCGTGCTTCCTTGTTGAGGCGCATTCCCATTAATGCGGTTGCGCGCACAAAGAGCAGGCGTATGCGTTCTTCTTTTTTTAGCGAAAGGGATAGCAATGTATTGCAGTCCGTTCGAGCCTCCTCAAAGTGGTGAAGTTGCACCGCTACCACGGCTCGTGCACTCCTGACATGGTGTAGTTCAGGATTGATTTTTAAGGCTTGGGTGTAATGCGCTTTTGCTTCATTCAGTAGTCCTTCCACCTCAGCAATTTCTCCCAGATGTTGCTCTATTACATAGTTCCCGCCAGCCGTAGGTCGAAGTTGCAAGGCTTCATTAAAGTACTTTTTAGCCTCCTTAAGAGAATCGCAGTGTAATGCACTGAATGCCCGTTTTAGGCAATCCGCATATCTCGTGGAGTCTTCACGCTCAATCTTTATTTTCAGTTCGCTATCATAATCGTGTAGCGTTTTAGAACGCACACTTCCGCCGTTATTCAAGTCTATAACGGTTTGTGCGCTTGCAGAACTCGCAACGCAAATCAGTATGAGCAGGCAAAAGCGGATAACTGACATGTTATGGGAGTTTAGGGATTAGGGATTAGGGATTAGGGATTAGGGGGGAGAGATTAGAGTTTAGAGATGAGAGTTTAGGGTTTAGAGTTTAGAGTTTAGGACTATCACCCCGCATGGCACTACTCACTACTCACTCCTCACTCCTCACTTTGAGGAACTCCTCACTCTGAAGAACTCCTCACTCCTCATTCCTCCCTTCTCGTGCGCGGTGCGCACAAACGTTTATCTCGGTGTCCTTCTCGTCTCTTGTACCTTGTCTACTCGTCTACTAAAAACTATTCCAACTTCAAAAGCGGTTCAGGCAAGTCAAAGTAAATTTCAAACCCTGGGCGCCATGTGTTGGTAATAACGGCGTATCCCTTCTCAATGTGATAGGGGGTGTCGTGTCCATTGCAATAGATGGGAAAGGAGGTGTCATTCCATGCTCCCTCGGGTAAGCGCAGACAAATGGTGACCTGCATACCTTTGGACTGCGTCATGCGTGCAAAGCGAAATTTTACGCGTTCATGAAAGGGCATTCCAGTGACGATGTCCAGTTGGAGACTTCCCATGCTGGTTGGTATGGTTGCCGTTGAGTTGGCGTAGTAATTAACATACAACGTATCCCCTTGTGTTGCGAGCATGGTTCCAACAGCGTTCAGCAGTGTTTGTGCGGCAGTGACTTTCTCTGCACTCAAAGTGGGAGTAGATGCCTGTTGAAGCAGTGCCTTGTAAATCAGTTGCTCCATTTCTAACGCATATTTAGCGTCGGCTGTCAGTGTTAACAGTTTTGCCGCAAGTGTAAATCGGTTGGCAATAGCAAAGGGATTCATGTTATGCTTGCCCACCTCCTTCTCCCAGGAAGTTTGCAGCATTTTTCCTTGTGAAAAGTCTGCCGAAATGTATTGAGGAGTCAGGTTCGCACTCGCCTCTAAAGCTGTATTTCTTAAATTCGCTACATCACTGTCCCATGTGACGATGCTTTCGGCAGGGATAAAGTGTAACTGGGCATTGGCGTTCAGCCAGCAAGCACAAAAGGTGAGTATGACGATAAGTGTTCTCATTTCAAGCAACAAATTTGCGCAAAGTTAGCAATATTATTTGGGATGTAAGGGGTGCAATGGGTGGAATAACATTTCTTTGCAATTCTTGGTGGGCTTTGTTTGCTGCTGACGCTCTCGTTTGTCTTGCTCGGCGGTTCATGAGGTAAAAAACAAGGAAAACCTTCTTGCATTTACGATTTTATGCCGAAATTTGCATACCACAAAAAAAGAACTTGTTCATGCAGTTGCTATCTCATAAAACCCACTGTGGCGCTTTGCTGAAATTAGGCCTCCCCATTGTTATCGGACAGTTGGGCATTATTGTGTTGAGTCTTGCTGATACATTCATGGTGGGGCGTTATGGTACTGACGAACTTGCGGCGGCGAGTTTTGTGAATAACATGTTCAACCTCGTCATCATGTTTGCTACTGGGTTTTCTTATGGACTCACTCCCATTGTGGGACGTTTGTTTGGCACGCGTCAGTATGCCGCTATTGGCGGACAGTTGAAGAACGGACTCTTTGCCAACTTGCTCATGGCACTCTTGTTGACGTTGGGGATGACTGTTCTTTATATTAATCTTCATCGGTTGGGGCAGCCTGCAGAACTTCTTCCATTGATACGCCCCTATTATTTAGCTTTATTGGTGTCGGTAGTGTTTGTAATGGCCTTCAACGCCTTCAAGCAGTTTGCTGATGGTATTACCGACACCCGCACGGCGATGTGGATACTCTTGGGAGGAAATCTCCTGAATATCGTGGGCAACTGGTTGCTGATTTATGGGCACTGCGGTTTCCCTGAATGGGGACTCTTCGGAGCAGGAATGGCAACCCTCGTTTCGCGTATTTTGATGGTGGTCTGCTTTGCGGGTTATTTCTTTTTTGCTTCTCGTTTCCGTGCTTATGCTCAAGGGTTTATGGAATCCTCTGTAACCCGCTCCGACTTATTGACTGTGAATAAACTGGGACTCCCTGTTGCGTTGCAGATGACATTGGAAACCGCTTCCTTTAGTCTGACGGCAGTCATGGTGGGATGGCTTGGGACACTCGCTTTGGCGGCACATCAGGTGATGCTCACCGTGGGGCAACTTGGTTTTATGCTTTATTACGGCATGGCAGCAGCAATAGCGGTGCGCGCAAGTAATTTCCAAGGTGTGCATGATTACGCTAATTTGCAGCGTTCCGTAACCGCAGGTTTCCGAATTATCCTTGCGATGGGTGTAGGCGTGTCTGTCTTTATGTTCACTTTCCGCGAAGTTATCGGACTCTGGTTTACGGACAATTCAGCAGTCGCTCTTGCGGTGTCATCGTTGGTGATTCCCTTTGTGGTTTACCAATTTGGTGACGGTCTGCAATGCGCATACTCTAATGCCCTGCGCGGAATATCTGAAGTGAAATCCGTAGTGCTTATCTCGTTTATTGCCTACGTAGTCATTTCCTTGCCCGCGGCCTACATACTCGGTTTTGTCTGTGATTTAGGACTTTTCGGTATCTGGTGGTCCTTCCCCCTTGGATTAACCAGTGCAGGGGTGATGTTCTGGATGACCTTCCGCAAGAAAGTGCGGAACTGGTAATTACGTAATATAGACGTTGTCAAAGATAAGTAGTCGGAACAATGGGAGTGCTTTTCTGTTTGATTTCAAGATGGTATACAAAATAAAAGTGTGTGAACCTGCTGATTCACACACTTTTATTTTCGTTCAACTCCGTCTCTCTATTTAGGAGAGGATGGGGAACTGAATCTTTAGAATTCCAGTTCGCCAAGCTTAATTTCTTCGCTGTCTTCCACGTCTGTAGCTTCGGGTGTTGCTACAGCGGGTTCTTCAACTGCCACAGGTTCTTCGTAGCGTGAGTAGCGGGGCTGTGCGGGTTGCTTTTCGATAGCAAACTGTGCAGCGTCGGTGAATGCCTCGAGGAACTTCTCAAGGTCTTCGCGATAGAGGAAAATCTTATGCTTTTCAAATACGGGGCGCAATTCTTCTGTGCCTTCCTTCACGCGCTTGCTTTCAGTGAGTGAGAGGTAGAGTTCGTCGTGGCGGTCACGCTTCACGTCGATGTAATAAATACGCTTGCCAGCCTTTACTGACTTGCTAAAGAGGATGTCGTTTTCAACTTTTCCGTTCATCTGTTTTATCTGTTTCAAAAGTGATTGATGTAATTCGCCGACGAAATTGCAACGAATTTTCTAAACTGCCAAGCGCATGTGCAATATTTTGTATAAAAAACTTTCTGCAGAACGCTTTTCGTGTTCCGTGTGGTAGAATTTGGACAGTCGCACGGGGGTATTTCCATATTTATTATTATCTTTGCCGAGATTTATAAAAAGACTTAAACAATGATTAATCGTGAACTCATAAGGACAAAGGTGGTGCAGTTGGTATATGCCTATGTCCAGAATGAAGATAAGTCCCTTGATGCTGCGGAAAAGGAGTTTGATTTTAGTCTTACGAAGACTTACGAACTTTACAAGTTCCTTCTTTCGCTCCTTGTTCAGGTGAAGCGCACTGCTGATCGCCGTGAGGAAGCTCGTATCGCGCGTGCCGAACGCCTTGGCATCAACTCCGATGCTTTGCTGCTCGATAAGTATTTGGCGGAAAATAAACTCCTCCAAAAGATGGCGCAGAATGATGTGTTGCTCAACTACCTTTCCAGTGAAAAGCAGGAATGGATGGAGGATGATGCTTTGATTCGAAACATCTATAAGTCGTTTACCGAAAGTTCGATCTATCACGAGTACATCCACAAAGGCGATTTCAGTATTAAGGCCGACCGCGAGTTGATTCGCCGTCTTTACAAGGAATTCCTTCTTGAAAACGAATTGCTCGAAAGTACACTTGAGGACCATAGCATCTACTGGAACGACGATAAAATCATCGTAGACCAATTTGTGATTAAAACCTTGAGCGTCTTCAATGGGGAATCACAACCCGAAATGCCCTTGCTTCCTGAATTTACTTCTGATGAAGATCGTGCATTTGCCTACCAACTCTTCCGCCAGACGATTGAACGCGGCGAAGAAATGTTGGGTCATCTCCGCACGAACAGTTTGAAGTGGGACTTCGACCGCATTTCGCTTATGGATAAGGTGATTATCCAGACGGCTTTGACGGAAATTCTCACATTCTTGGATATTCCTTTGAACGTAAGCATCAACGAGTATGTTGAAATTGCTAAACTTTATAGCACTCCTAAAAGTGGTGCATTCGTTAACGGACAACTCGATGCCATCTGCCGCAAGTTGCATAAGGACCGCGTGTTGATGAAGGTTTCCGCCAAGCGCAAGATGCCACAGACTAAAGAATAAAACTATCCCAACAAAAACTCATAATTAAATCAAGACTACTATTATGTTATTTGCATTTTTACAGGCAGCTCCTGCTCAGCAGGGCAACGGTTGGAGCATGATCATTTTGCTCGTTGCGATGTTCGCAATCATGTATTTCTTTATGATTCGCCCCCAGCAGAAGAAGCAGAAGGAAGCTCAGAACTTCCGTAATTCTCTTACTGTAGGTCAGGAAGTGATTACTATCGGTGGCATCTACGGCACAGTGCGCAATGTTGATATGGACGGTGTTGTAACACTTGAAATTGCTTCTGGCGTAAAGATTCGTGTACACAAGGACGGTATCAACCCCGTGGCTTCTCCCGTGGGTGACAACAAGTAAAAGCACTTTCCCCAAATGAAGATTTTACCCTTCATTCAGGAAAAGGTCAAGACTGTCTTGGTCCTGCTGAGGAGCAAGTCATTCTTGACCTTTTTATTCTTCCTGACCTTGTCAACGGCATTCTGGTGCTTTGAGGCGTTCAAGGAAGTAAGTACCGTAGAGATTTCTGTACCCTTGCGTTTGACGAATGTGCCTGAAAATGTGGTGGTCACAACGGAGTTGCCCAAGGAGGTGCGTATCTCATTGCGTGATAAAAACTCCTCGCTGTTCTTCTACCGTTACTTCCAAACGATGGCGCCTGTGGAAATTGATTTTTCACACTATGCCAATCCCTCTTGCCACGTCCGTCTGCCTAAAGAAGATGTGCGCCGTGGTTTGAAGAATAACTTTGAGACTTCTACCGAACTACTCGGTTTGCGCCCTGACACATTAGAGTATTTCTATAACTATGGTACGTCCAAAACTGTAGAAACGCGTTTGCAGGGTAAACTTGCTCCTGCTGATGGTTACTACATTGTGCGTCAGGAACTTCACCCCGCATTAGCTACCGTCTATGCTACGGAGCGCCAACTCGATACGATTTCTGCGGCACTCACTTTGCCTTATTATCAAACAGACCTGACGAAAAGTATCTCTACGCTGATTTACCTGCAAGACGTGAAAGGGGCAAAGTTTTTGCCCGATACCGTGCGCTTGTCGGTAGAGGTGGATCGCCTTATTGAAAAAACGCTCGCCTTGCCTGTGCAACCCCTTAACTTCCCCGAGGATGTGCGCCTGCGCACTTTCCCCATGAAGGTGAATGTGACCTTCCAGGTGGGCATGAAGGAGTTCCGCAATGTGACCGAGGCTGACTTTAAGTTGGTGCTTGATGCCAATGATTTGACGGACGCCACGGCAAATACGTGCGCTGTGCGCATTGTGGAGCAACCCGCTGCGGCTTTCCGCTTGCGCTTGAGTCAGAGTGAAGTGGAGTTCTTAATCGAAAAGTCTAACGAGTGATGACATACGCTATAACTGGTGGCATAGGTTCAGGCAAGAGTTTCTATTGCCGACAACTCGAAGCGGCAGGCTATCCCATCTTCTACTGTGATGATGAAGCCAAGCGCATTATTCGCACTTCCGAGGTGGTGCGCCGTGAACTCACTGCCTTGGTGGGTGATGACGTCTACGATGCCGAAGGGTGCCTTCAGAAACCCGTCCTTGCGGCATTCATCTGTCGCGGAAAGGAGTTTGCCGCTCAAGTGGATGCCATTGTGCATCCTCGCGTAGCAGAGGCTTTTCAGATATGGGCTGCCGAACAAACAAAGGTGCACGACTGTGTATTTATGGAGTGCGCCCTGCTCTATGAGTCGGGCTTCGAACACTTGGTGGACGAGGTGATTCTCGTCACCGCCTCTCAAGAGACCCGTGTGCGCCGCGTGATGAAGCGCGATGGTGTAAGTCGTGAAAAGGCGCTTGCGTGGATGGCGCTGCAAATGCCGGAAGAAGAAAAAATGAAGCGTGCCCACCATATTATATACAGTGAAACCGATGGCGAACTCCAAGGGGCGCTTTTTGTGTAAAATAGTGCTGACAGCGTACAACTTTTAGAGTAAAGATAAAAGAGTAAAGATAAAAGATACCATGCGGGATGTTATCAGTGAGTAGTGAGTAGTTAGTAGACCATGCGGAACATCACTCGTTTATCTCGCTGACCATCTTGTCTACTCGTACCTCGTTAACTCGTCTACTAAAAATGGAATACAAGAAAATTTACGATCCTCAAGAACTTCAAGAACTCATTGAGTGGTTCAGGGTACATCACGACGAACTTCCCGAAAGCATACACATCAACAACGGTGTTTTTGTGAAGGATGTTCGCCATACATCTTCGATATTCAAGGATATTGTAGCAAAGGTCGGTGAAAAGAAAATGTATGGGGCTCACATCCGTCTGTTCTTCACGTTGCGTGAGCAGATTATCGCACAATGGGAAAAGGAAAAGTTTGAGAAGGAAGCGGAATCCGTACCCATCTAACCGTTTCCCTAAATTATTAGCTTACAAATAACTAACGTTAAGCAGGGATTGTGCTGACCTTCGTTGTGATGAGACTAAAAACACTTCACTTTATTTTGTCTATCAAACGAATTCCCGTAAATTTGCAACCCGAAAGCAAGCACCTCCCGCTCGCTCCCTCATTAGCTCCCTCATTCGCATCTCAGCGATAAAGTAGCAGTGCCTCGTCCGCTTCTCTGCGACACCGTCGCAGAGTTTCATTCGCTCCCCTGTGAAACAATCGTCGTGCTTCGTCCGCTTCTCTGCGACACCGTCGCAGAGCTATCCTCTTAATATTCAAATAAAACACAATAACAACTATGATTAAACTCGACATCTCAAAGGCTACTCCCTTCCTCTCTGCTGAAGCAGTAGCATCTCTCGAACCCCAAGTAAAGGCTGCGCAACAGGCGCTCGAAGCTGGTACTTGCGCTGGTAATGACTTCCTCGGTTGGCTCCACCTTCCCTCTTCAATCACTGCTGAACACCTCGCTGACATCAAGCAAACAGCGCAGGTGTTGCGCGAAAACTGCGACACAATCGTGGTGGCAGGTATCGGTGGTAGCTACCTCGGTGCGCGTGCCATTATCGAAGCACTCGGCAATAGCTTTGAGTGGCTTGCTAACGACGGCAAGAATCCCGTAATCCTCTTCGCTGGTAACAACATCGGTGAAGACTATCTTTACGAACTTACTGAATACCTCAAGAACCGCAAGTTCGGTGTCATCAATATTTCTAAGTCAGGTACAACTACCGAAACCGCTCTCGCTTTCCGTCTTCTCAAGAAGCAGTGTGAAGAACAGCGTGGTAAGGAAGTGGCAAAGAAGGTTATCGTAGCCATCACCGATGCCAAGAAGGGTGCGGCGCGCGTAACTGCTGACAAGGAAGGTTACAAGAGCTTCATCATCCCCGACAACGTAGGTGGTCGCTTCTCTGTACTTACTCCCGTAGGTCTTCTTCCCATCGCTTGCGCTGGTTTTGATATTGATGCGCTCGTACAGGGTGCCGCAGATATGGAAAAGCAGTGTGGCGCAGACGTTCCCATGATGGAAAATCCCGCAGCGCTTTATGCTGCTGTGCGCAATGCAATTTACCAGAGCGGTAAGAAGATTGAAATCCTCGTAAACTATCAGCCCAAGCTTCACTACATGAACGAGTGGTGGAAGCAGCTCTACGGCGAAAGTGAAGGTAAGCAGCACAAGGGTATCTTCCCCGCAGCAGTTGACTTCTCTACCGACCTCCACTCCATGGGTCAGTGGATTCAGGACGGCGAACGCACGGTGTTTGAAACTGTAATCTCTGTAGAAGAACAGTGCCACAAGCTCCTCTTCCCCCACGATGATGAAAACCTCGACGGTCTCAACTTCCTCGAAGGCAAGCGTGTGGATGAAGTAAACAAGATGGCAGAACTCGGTACGCTCCTCGCTCACGTTGACGGCGGTGTGCCCAACATCCGCATTTCAATGTCAAAGTTGGATGCTTACAACGTAGGTCAGCTCATCTACTTCTTCGAAATCGGTTGTGGCATCAGCGGTCTCGTGCTCGGTGTGAATCCTTTCGACCAGCCCGGTGTAGAAGACTACAAGCGCAACATGTTTGCCCTCCTCGGCAAACCCGGTTATGAAGCGCAGACTGAAGCTATTAAGGCACGTATCTAAAGAATAGAGTACAGATAACAGAGTACAGAGCACAACTCCATGCGGAGCGAGAACTGTACTCTGTTATTCGTACTCTTACTATTGTTGAAATGTTTATAACTGTACTCTGTACTCTGTTATCTGTACTCTAACAATGCCCTCTCCCCGCGCAGTATTTTTCGATATGGACGGCGTGCTCTTCGACAGCATGCCTGCCCACGCTAAGTCATGGGAAACCGTGGCGAAGCAGTTTGGTTTTGACCTTCCCTACGAGGAAGTTTTTATGAACGAAGGTCGCACAGGTTTCTCTACCATCAACATGCTCATGCAGCGCACCCATGGGCGAGACGCTACGCAGCAAGAAATTGATGATATTTACGAAGCCAAGTGTCAGGAATTTAACAAATATCCTGAAGCAGCCCAAATGCCAGGCGCTATGGAACTCCTCACGAAACTTCAACGTAAGGGACTCGCTCTTTACGTCGTAACAGGCAGTGGACAACCCTCGCTCTTGGAGCGCTTGCGCCTGAACTTCCCTGGCATCTTCCGCCCCGAGCGCATCATCTCCAGCAAAGACGTGAAGCACGGCAAACCTCACCCCGAACCTTACCTTATGGCGCTTGACCGCGCCGGCGTTGAGGCCAACGAAGCAGTAGTCGTTGAAAACGCACCCCTCGGAGTGCGCTCCGCCCGTGCCGCCGGCATCTTCACCGTTGCCGTAAACACAGGTCCCCTTCCCAATATCGCCCTCGAAGCCGAAGGCGCCAACGTCGTCCTCTCCACCCTCCACGAACTCTGTGAGCAGTGGGAAACCATCGTTGAGTAAGTTCTTTCATTTGTATAACATAATAAATAAAAGACTGCGCCGTAAATTCAACTACGACGCAGTCTCTTTTTTTTGCTTAATGCAATAGTTGTACTCTGTACTCTGTTCTCTGTACTCTATTCTCATTCTCCCACCCCCAAGTCCGTATTATTCATCAAAATCTCTATGCCGGGTTCATGAGCAAGAGTGGGGGCGATTTCTGTGGCAAACCAACGGGCGAGTTCGGGATTTGCCTTCACGCTCGTTGTGTTGTTGCAGAAGAAGTTAATGCTGAAATATTCAAAGTAACGGCGCGCCGTTTCAATATCCTGAAGGATGCGCTCACGCGTGTCGCCCTCTGTTCCGCAGAGCAGACAGACGCCCTGAAAATAGCGGGCAACATCCGCTGCCGTGACGCTCTCAGGAACTCCCTTATTCCATTGGCCTCGAAGGGTGGGGGAGAAGGTCTCAATGCCACATCTGAACTTCACCGTAGCGGGCGCAAAACGCTTTGCAAACTCCTTCAAGCGGTGGCGGTACATGTAGTGCATCTCAAACCAAAGGGTGTGAATCTGCTTCTCCCGAACGACGCGCGCAATATGTTCTAACGTCTGCTCATCCAGTTCTATGCCCGATCCCGAATTGATAATGTCCAAAACGCCCATTTCTCCTGTTACCAACTCCAAAACTGGAGCATTCGTAGCGTAGGGGTTTTCACTTGTGTCCGTGTGGTAGTCGCAAAACGTGCAGCGCTTCCAACGGCATCCCGTGCCTTGCAGCAGTACAAATTCACGGGGCAGGTGTGTGCGGATTAGTGCGTAGCGTTCCATTGTTCCCTCCTTTTAATAGATCGCTTCACCCAAGCAATTACGGCATACGCCATAGGAGTGCCGAAGAAGGCTTCAATGCCTAACTTCATTACATATTGGGTCGCCAACATCAAGAGCAAGTCGCGCGTAGAGACAATGCCCACAAAGGCGATAAGCACAAAGGGCACGGTGTCGAAGAAATAACCGACAATCGAACTACCAATGGTGCGCAACCACAAGAATTTCCCTTCCGTCTTGCGCTTCATCCAGTCCATAATCCAAGCGTTGGAGAGTTCGCCAAGCAAGAAACCTACGAGTGAACCCACCACAATGCGCGGTACGTAAGTAAAGAGGTGATTGTAGGCATTTGCCGTCTCCTGTAAATAGTCAGGCGAGGGCAACCACACGCCAATCTGCGTGCACGCCACAAGAATAATGTTACAAAGAAACGTAATCCAAATCACCTTCTTCGCCGTGCGATACCCCCAAATTTCGGTGAGTACGTCGCCCAGCATATAAGCAAAGGGGAAGGTGATAGTGCCTGCGTCGAAGGTGGGATAATCCAAAATGCAGATTACCTTCACCGCCATAACATTGGATACGAGATAGAGCGTGGCAAACACTGCCGTCACTAACATCAAAGGCGTGTTAGAAGTTGCTCGGTTTTTGAAAGGGTTTTCCGATACCTTGTTCATATTGAAATGAGAATTAAATGCGGGACTTTGTTGTCCGTAGTCTGTAGTCCGTTGACTGTCATCCGTCGTCCGTTGACTGTTGTCCGTTGTCAGTTGTCAGTTGTCAGTTGTCCGTTGACTATAAAACTCCCGCAAAATTACCCAGAAATCTTTTTCCGACCCTCACAAGACGGGAAAAACCAGTTTTTCGGCACTTCAAATTATACTTTTTTGACATTTTAGTTTTGCAATTCAACAGTAGTTCTTAACTTTGCTACTTGAAAAGGACTGCACCATAAGCGCTTCTTCTGCGAAAGTAGTCATCTCTCACGTTCACTTCTCCGCGATACCATCGCGGAGTCCAGTCCCTGCGAATGGTTAATCTCCCAAAAGGTTCGCTTCTCCGCGATACCATCGCGGAGTCCAGTCCTTCCCTCTTCATCAGAGACACAACTTTATTTCTATACAATTATGACACTTATCAAATCCATCTCAGGTTTCCGTGGCACCATCGGTGGCCGTCCCGGAGACACCTTGAACCCCATTGAAATTGCAAAGTCAGTTTCGGCTTATGCAAGTCTTCGTGAAAAGCATGTTGGTACTTACCGCAAGAAGATCGTCGTTGGTCGTGACGCACGTATCTCTGGTGAAATGGTAAGTCAGACTGTTTGTGGTACGCTTATGGGTATGGGCTTCGATGTTGTGAACATCGGTCTCGCTTCTACGCCTACTACAGAACTTGCTGTAACTATGGAAAAGGCTGTAGGTGGTATCATCATCACAGCGAGTCACAACCCCCGTCAGTGGAACGCGCTTAAGTTCCTCAACGAAAAGGGCGAATTCCTTCCCCCCGAAGAAGCTGCCGAAGTAGTGCGCCTCGCTAATAACTGCAATTTTGACTTCGCTGATGTAGACAACCTCGGTCACTACACACAGAACTTCTACTATGACCAGCGTCACATCGACCACGTTAAGGAACTCGAACTCGTTGACGTTGAAGCCATCCGTCGCGCTCACTTCTCTGTAGCATTCGACGCTGTAAACTCTGTGGGTGGTGTAATCATTCCCAAGCTCCTCGGTCAGCTCGGTGTAACTCAGGTTACTCACCTCAATGCAGAACCTACTGGTGACTTCGCTCACAATCCCGAACCCTTGAAGGAACACCTCACAGAAATCCGCAACCTTATGCGTAAGGGCCGCCACGATATCGGTTTCGTTGTTGACCCCGATGTTGACCGCCTCGCTATGGTTTGTGAAGATGGTTCTATGTTCGGTGAAGAATATACCCTCGTTGCTGTTGCAGACTACATCCTCCAGCACACTCCTGGTAACACCGTTTCTAACCTCTCTTCTACTCGCGCCCTCCGCGACGTTACTGAAAAGTACGGTTGCACATACACTCCCGCTGCTGTAGGTGAAGTAAACGTTGTAACAAAGATGAAGGCTACAGGTGCTGTAATCGGTGGTGAAGGTAACGGTGGTGTAATCTATCCCACTTCACACAGCGGTCGTGACGCCCTCGTAGGTATCGCCCTCATCCTTACTTACCTCGCAAAGACAGGTATGAAGGCTACAGAACTTCGCGACTCATTCCCCAAGTACTACATTGCGAAGAACCGTATCGACCTCGATCCTACTACTGACATCTATGCCGTGCTCCAGAAGGTTAAGGAAATGTATAAGAACGAAGAAGTTACAGACATTGACGGCGTGAAGATTGACTTCCCCGATAAGTGGGTACACCTCCGTAAGTCTAATACAGAACCCATCATCCGCGTATACTCTGAAGCGAAGTCTATGGAAGAAGCCGACGCTCTCGGTAAGCAAATCATGGACGTTGTGTATCAGATGACGCAGAAGTAATTCACTTTGTGAAATAAGAAAGGAGAAATGAGAAAGGAGAAATAACCGTGCGGGACGTTAATGCGCCAGCTCTTTCTCCTTTCTCCTTTCTCCTTTCTCCTTTAATCCCGCTTTGCGGTCTTTTCCTCTTTTCCTCCCCGTTCGCTCCACAGCGACAGTGTCGCTGTGCCCCTCTATCTATAATTCATGAAGAAAACCTATCTCCCCCTTTCCCTCCTCGCCCTCTCCGCAGCAGCGCAGGAGAAGTATAACGTGGTCTACATCATGACCGACGACCACACGGCACAGATGATGTCGTGCTACGACAACCGCTATGTAGAAACGCCCAACCTTGACCGCATCGCCAACGACGGTGTGCGCTTCGTCAATAGCTTTGTGGCAAACTCCCTTTCGGGACCCTCACGCGCTTGTATGCTTACGGGTAAGCACAGCCACGCCAACGGTTTCACGAGCAATGTGTACGACGTCTTTGATGGTTCGCAACAGACCATGCCCAAACTCTTCCAGGCAGCAGGTTACCAAACCGCAATGATTGGTAAGTGGCACCTCATCAGTGACCCCACTGGTTTCGATTTCTGGAACATCGTTCCCGGTCAGGGCGACTACTACAACCCCGAGTTTATCAACATGGACGGTTCACGCACCCAGCACAAGGGTTACATGACCAACATCGTGACCGATAAGGCGATTGACTGGATGGAGAATAAGCGCGACAAGAATCGCCCCTTCCTCCTCTTCATCCACCACAAGGCGTGCCACCGCAACTGGCTCCCCGAACTCAAGTACCTCTCCCTCTACGAGGACAAGACCTTCGCGCTTCCTGAAACCTTCTACGACAACTACGAAGGCCGCCCCGCAGCCAAGGCACAGGAAATGAGCATCGCCAGCAACCACGATATGGACCTTGCCTACGACGTCAAGGTGATGGACGCCAACGTCACTACGCGCCTCACGCCCAACTACCTCGCTATGATAGGCCGCCTCGACTCGCATGAGCGCGCCATCTACGACCAGTTTTACGACTCTATCGCCATCGACTTCCGCGCCCGCAAACTCTCGGGCAATGCACTTACGGAGTACAAGTACCAGCGCTATATGCGCGACTACGCCAAGGTGCTCAAGACGCTCGACGACAACGTAGGCCGCACGCTCGACTACCTCCGCGATGCCGGACTCCTTGAGAACACCCTCGTCGTTTACACCTCCGACCAGGGCTTCTACATGGGCGAACACGGATGGTTTGACAAGCGCTTCATGTACGAAGAATCCTTCCGCACGCCCCTCGTGATGCGCCTCCCCGACGGACTCTCCGCACGCGGCGACATCCCCCAGATGGTGCAAAACATTGACTACGCCCCCACCTTCCTCGACCTCTGCGGCATTCCCGTTCCCGAGGACATGCACGGTGTGAGCATGCTTCCCCTCCTTCGTGGTGAAAGTCCCAAGAACTGGCGCGATGCGCTTTACTACCACTTCCACGAATTCCCCGCAGAGCATGCCGTGAAGCGCCACTACGGTGTGCGCACCGACCGCTACACGCTCATCCACTTCTATGAAGACATCGACGTGTGGGAACTCTACGACCTCCAAAACGATCCCCAACAACTCAATAATATCTACGGACAACCCGGCACCGAGAAGATTACCAAGCGCCTCAAGAAGCGCCTCGTAAAACTTCAGGAAGAATATGCCGACCCCGCTATTGAGCATACAAAGTAGGGACTCTAAATTTACTTAAGGAAAATAAACTTGGACACAAAGGACAAGCACCATGATGACTTCCGCCCCCGGGCGGAAGTCATTCCGTCTATGACGCGCCGTCGTGTGGGGCACGACTACGAGTCCCGACAGATGTACCTGATAACGATGACCGTCGAAGGGCGTCGCCCCCTCTTGGGAGAGGTTGTGGGCAATCCCAACGCCCCGGCGGACACTCCCGATGCTCCACGCATCGAACTTAATGCCTTGGGAAAGGAAGTAGAGCGCCTATGGCATGCCATCCCCACCTACTACCCCGAAGTAAAGGTCATCGCCCTGCAACTCATGCCCGACCATCTCCACGGCATCCTGTTTGTAACGTCACGCACCGACTACCACCTCGGTCGCGTAATCAATGGCTTCAAAATCGCCAGCAATCGCGCCTACCGCGCCGCCCTGGAAGCGCAGGGATCGCCTCCCGCTTCATCTTCGGTTTCCCCGTCATCCTCCCCGTCCCCTTCACAGCGACAGTGTCGCTGTGGAGTGAACAACCATGCCCCCGCCTCAAAAGCGCCCCCCAAGCAGGGCCTCCTCTGGAGCAAAGGCTATACTGACGGCATTCTCGACCGCAAGGGCCAACTGGAAACCTGGAAAAACTACCTGCGTGACAACCCCAAGCGCCTTTTGATTAAGCGCCTGTTCCCCGATTACTTCCGCGTGCAGCGCCATGTGAAGGTAGGCGCCTACGAATGTTCCGCCATTGGCAATCGCTTCCTGTTATCCAAACCGCAGCGCCTACAAGTGCAATGCTCCAGAAGCATGACACCCGAACAGATAGCGGAAGCCTGCGACTATTACCTGCAACAAGCACGTGCTGGTGCCGTCTTGGTGTCTCCCTGTATATCCCCAGGGGAAAAGCACATCATGCGCACCGCCTTTGAAGCAGGCTTTCCCCTCATCCTCCTGCAAGAAAACGGATTTTCAGATTTAGCGAAACCCAATGGTGCCAAGTTTGAGGCTTGCGCCAAAGGTCAACTGCTTATTCTCGCACCGTGGGAGCACCATAATTATCAAACGACAATCAGCCGTGCCCAATGTCTTGCCTTGAATGATTTGGCACGTGAAATTTGTTGACGGGGGAGATGAGAGAGGAGAGTTGAGAGTTGAGAGTTGAGAGTTGAGAGAGGAGGACTACCACCCCGCATGGCATTACTCACTACTCACTAATAGTAGACGAGTAAACAAGGTACGAGTAGATGAGAAGGTCAGCGAGATAAACGAGTAGTGTCCCGCATGGTATTACTCTCTCCTCTCTAAACTCTAAACTCTCATCTCTCATCTCTTATCTCCCCCAAGTAACAAAAAGGAGAAGTCATGTGCGTCGTTGCGCACATGACTTCTCCTTTTTTCATTTCTCTTCTAAAACACCATCTTGTGCGTTCTCACTTCACCTTCGGGTGTGCGCACCACGACGATGTATGAACCGTAGGGGCGTGTACCGAGGTTGAGGGTGAGTGCCGAGGTTGTGCTGGTTGCTTTTGTGCTTGCCACCGCCTTACCTGCGATGTCGTACACTGTTGCAGAAGTGCCTGCGGCGATAGTTCCCGCAATCGTTACCGTATTTTCGTTGTGGGTGATTTCAAACTGGTCCACCGCGGCTTCAGGACTTTCGATACCTGTAGAAAGACCGAACCCAATGGGTGTGAAGCGGAGCGTATGCGTGTAGGTGCCCGACGAAGGTACGTTGTATTGACTCAAAGTGCCGGTACCCTGTCCGCAACTACCATTACCAAGTCCCTTCTGGAAGTAGTCGAAGTGTGCCACGATGTCACCGCTATTTTCGGGCAAGTTCCATTGGTGGAGGCAGTTGGCAAGTGTCTCGTCGTCGTAATGGAGCACAGAGAAACTCACTTCGCCCTCGGTCTCTACCATGATACCCTGACCCTCTGCATTCGTCAAACGGAGTTCGCGGAGGTCCTCACGCGTCCCCATCGTTTGGGGATGCGCATAGCGCTCAAACATATCCGTAACAGTAGACGTATAGCGTCCGAAGTAAGCACCCGTCTTGCGGTCAGAGAAGTTTTCCCACGGACCGCGACCGTAGTAACTTACATTTTCGAAATCTGCATCAAACTTCATGGTAGCACCCAGTCGGCGGAGGTTTTCTGCTTGAGGAGCATATTCCGCCTTGAGGTCAACGATACCATTAGCAAAGATCGTGTAGGTATACACATAATTGCTGTTGGAACCCGTACCCTTTACAGTTACGGTCACATAAGAAGAGTCTGTCGCCTTCTTGTAGCTGATGGACTTCGACTGAATACCATTGCCGCGACCGTAGCCCCAGGCATTTTCCGTAGGACCATCGTTTTCCACCCAGCGGAAGTTAGCATATTCAGGACCCGCTTCGGGCACGATTATCGGTGTTCCCTTCACCTTCCAAGAACTCAAATCGCCTTCCGTCGTGAAGCGCATTTCAAAGTCAGTACCCTTCACACGAATCTGACCACTATACTTGTTCACCGTGAGTGTTTCCGTTGTTGTCACTTCGGGTAACGTTGTGCGTGCCTGCAATTCCTGTTGGAACGATGCCACCTCATGTCCCGCTTCACACCAGCGTGTAGCCTCCTTCAGCGCAAGTGTGATGTTCAGGTGGTACTCACCTTCTCCCAGTTCAGTAGTGTAGGGGAGTTCAAAGGTCGTTTCTGCAAAGGGTGCCGTTGCGGGAACGTCTGCCACACCTTCTTCAACCACCGCACCGTTGTGAAGCACCGCATAGCGGAGCGTGAGGGCATCGAGGTTCATAAAGGGATAGTTGTTGCGCAACGTCACCTGCTTCGTTGTGGTATCAAAGTTTTGCAACTTCACATACTGGTACACGCGCTTCACCTCGTTCAATTCTGCCGACCATTCGCGTTCGGCATTTACCAAACCATTGTTCACGAAGTTACCCTGGTGAGGACCTCCATAGTCCTCTCCCGACATGTAGCGGTGCACTCCATCTTCAACGGTGTTACCTTCCTTGATATCTAAAGCATCGTAGATGGATTGGTCTACCCAGTCCCAGATGCAACCACCGATGCCATACTTGCCATTTTCAATGCCGTCCCAATATTCCTGAAGGTTACCCACGGCATTTCCCATAGCGTGCGCATATTCACACATGAAGTAGGGCTGGTCGGGGTGGTGCTGGCGAATGCCTGCTGCGTTGTTGGTGACTTCCGTTACGGTAGGATACATTTCCGAGAAAATATCGGTAGGAGACGTCCAGTCGCGTGTAGCCCCTTCGTAGTGGATGGGGCGCGGGTCAAGTTTGCGAACGGCGTCATAGGTGGCATTGAAGTTCTTACCGCCCGACGATTCATTACCCAAACTCCAGAAGATTACCGAGGGGTGGTTGCGCTGTCCATACACCATGCGCACCGTGCGGTCCACCATCATCGCCTTCCAGCTGTCCATATTCGCAATGCGCTTTGCGGCAGCACTCTGGTCCCAGTTGGCATGTGCTTCCACATCCGCTTCGTCCATGCAGTAGATGCCGTAGTAGTCAAACATCGCATACATCTTCGGTTGGCGGGGGTAGTGGCTACAGCGAATGGTGTTCATATTCGCCTGGCGCATCAACTGAATGTCCTTCAACATCGTAGGAACGTCAATGCTGCGTCCGTGAACGGGGTGCGTGTCCTGTGTGTTGGCACCCTTGAAGAGTACCTTTTTGTTGTTGATATAGATGCGTCCGTTCTTCAGTTCCACCTTGCGGAACCCGTATTTCGTAGCAAACACATGTTCTTCCGTTCCGTTGGCATCAGCCTGCGCAATGATGACGGTGTAAAGGTCGGGTGTTTCCGACGACCACAACTGGAGGTCCGTCAAGTTGTCGAGTCTCAACGAAAGTTTCTTGCTCGCTTCGCCCGCTTCAAATTCCGCTACCGCCGTAGTGCTTGCCACTTCCGTCCCCTCGGGATTAAGCAGTGAGAGGGTAATTTGCTTCTGTGCAGCCACCTTTGTGCGGTTGTCCATTTCAAGTTGTGCCGTTAGCGAACCGCTGCACGCACCCACATTGAGGTTCGCCTTGAGGTAGTGGTCGCGAACGAATGTTTTGGGTGTTGCATAGAGGTATACATCACGGTGAATACCGCTCATGTGCCACATGTCCTGACCTTCGAGGTACGAACCGTCGCTCCAGCGAATTACCGCCACGCTCACGTTGTTCGCCTCGCCCACCTTGGCATAGGGAGTGATGTCAAATTCCGCCGTATTATTCGCCCCTTCAGAGTAACCCACATACTGACCGTTTACATACACGAAGGCCGCACTGTAAATACCGTCGAAGTGGAGGAAGATGTTCTTCTCGTTCCATTCCGCGGGGAGCGTAAAGTCGCGGCGGTAGTGGCCCACAGAGTTGTGCAACCCATTCTTCATCTGAATAAGGGGCGGGTTGTTCTGGAAGGCATAGTTCACATTGATATAGAGGGGCACACCGTAACCCTTCATTTCAAGGCATGAGGGCACACTAATGGTGTCCCACCCTTCGGTGCTCACCTCATTGCCGTAGAAGTCGTCAGCACCGAGCATCACCTGCTTGGGTTCGCCCTGTGCCCACTTCAGTTTCCATACGCCATTGAGCGGAAGCATGTTCGCCCCTTCTGCATCCAACCACGGATAATCAAAGCGTGCATCAGCCTTGAGTGCCGCTACAGAAGCGTAGGGCATATATGTGGCATGGGGCGCTTCCTTATTTTCTTCGTAGCGCGTTTCGTCTTCCCAATAGTTGGGGTCGGGGTCGGAGGGACCCACAACGAAGTCGAAGGTGAAGTGTGTCGCTTCGCCCTCTTCTGAAGTCATCTTCAGCGTAGCGTCCGTTTGTGCGGTGACAAAGAAATTGCCCGCCTTAATTCTGTAGATGTCCTTCGTTCCAGCAACTTCCTCAAAGAGGTACAACTGGTTGTTGTTCGTGCCGTTAGGCGTCCATTGCAGGAGTTGCTTCTTACCCTCCAGGGCTGCGTCAATTGCCGACTGATAGGTAGTGTTAATCAACTGGTAGTACATCACGCTACCCTTTGCCGAAGGATTCACCTTCCAAAGTTGCCCGAGGTTGTCATCTTCCTTGGGGTCAAGGTAAACCAGCGCTCCGTTGGCACCATTGTTGCGGTTGGAGAACACCTTGTCCTGCGCCACGCTCGTAATGCGGAAGTTCGCATTGCGCACGGGGAAGGTAATGTGATTGTTGTCGCCCGTGGCTTCAAGTGCGAAGTAGGTGGCTTCGTCGGCAAAATCTTCCGTCATACGCAAGGTGCCGTCGCTATTACCCTTCAAGAGTTTGGTGGGCTGTGCTGCCGCTACGAATTGGTACACCTCGCTCAATCCCTCCACTTCCTGAATCAAGAAGTTCTGATTGTCCGACGCCTCTACGTACCATTGCACAAGGGCAGGGTTCGCCTGATTGCTGTTCAGCATCATGTCGATAGCCATGCGGTGGTGCGCGTTATACACGAAGAATACCTCCTTGTTGGCATACAACTGCTGGAGCGTCCATTCCTGACCATCGTTCTCCAAGTCCTTGACCTCCAGGAGGAACTTACGGTCCTTCGCCCCATTGTTTCCGTTACTGACCACCTTGCCCGTTTGTTGGTGCACAAGGCGATAAGCATTTCCCGATGTCACCACATCTGCCCATGCCGTCCCTGCCACACACCAGGCGCAGAGCGCCAAGGCAAGACTCTTAATCATAGTTACCTTTTTCATAATTATGAAGAATATTATTGTTGTCGTACATACACAATATTTTACAAAGATACGCTATTAATTTGAGAGTAGGGGGATACTTGCGGTTTTTTAGACAAAACAACGGCAGCCTATATTTAAAACATAAGTATTGCACACAGAACCACGCAGACCTTTGCGCCACTTTGCGCCTTCGCGTGAGAAATCGTTGCACACAGAAAGCACAGAAACACACAGAATAAAAGGCTCCACGTATTTACACGTATCTACGCGGAACATCTCTCACGCAAAGACGCAAAGGGGCGCGGAGATTTGTGGGCACACAGAACTGAAAGTCGCTGTCCGAACTTGTGAGGGGAAAGCAATACACGGAAGGACACAGAATTTTTAGACAGAAGGACACAGAGAGCAAGTAGTAAGTAGTAGATAGTAGTCCATGCGGGGTGAAACAAAGTAGTAGGTAGTAAGTAGTAGGTAGTAGTGAACCGTGCGGGACATTCTTTAGTGAGGAGTTAGTAGTGAGTAGTCCATGCGGGACATATAACGAACGTAGAGACGTCATATTATGGCGTCTCGGTAGCATGCGGGGATTCACTTGACCTGTAGGGACGCACGGCTCGTGCGTCCTTGATATATACGAGGTTGCGAGTGGATGTTTGCGGAAAATTTCCATTGAGGAGGACGCACGAACCGTGCGTCCCTACCTTGCAAGTGGAATTTCGCTCGTTTACCTCGGTAACCTTCTTGTCTACTCGTACCTCGTCAACTCGTCAACTAAAAATTTGTGTAAATTAGTGTCCATTAGTGGCTAAAAAACATACGCGCAGATACGTGAAGATACGTGGAGACTTTTCTGTGTATTCCGTGTATTGCTTTCCCCTCACAAGTTCGGACAGCGACTTTCAGTTCCGTGTGAAAGATTATCTCACGCAAAGGCGCAAAGGGCGCGGAGCATTATGTTCTTTTGTTCTTATGTCAAAAATCGTTGCACAGCACAAAATTGCTCCACGTATCGACTCGTATCTTCATGTATCTTTTTGAACCACTAATGGGCACTAATGCCTTGCGGAGTATTTAACCCCGGATGGCTATTAGTGCCCATTAGTGTTCATTAGTGGCTCAAAATAAAATAAATTAGTTTTCGTGGACAACCAAGGTTACGCAAGTAACACCTATATTATTTCTATAAAAATAGTCTGCGAAGTGTGAGATTTGCAAAAGGTGGGCAGTACGCATCTATTGAATTGCATTTATCTGCTTCACCAAGTCCGCCTTCGACATTCCGCCCACCGTCATTTTCGGTTTACCGTTCACGGGAATAAAATAAAGGGTAGGGATAGAGCGGATGTTGAACGCGTCTGCCAGTTCGGGTTCTTCATCCACGTTCACTTTATAAATGTCCACGCGTTCCGCATATTGCTTTGCCACCTCGTCGATAATGGGCGAGAGCATTTTGCAAGGACCACACCACGTGGCGTAAAAGTCAATCACAGCAGGGCGACTGCCCAAGAATTTCCAATCCTGCATCATCGTTTCAGGATTTGCCACACGGCGCTTAAAGCCTTCAAGGTTGAGATGTATTGTTGCCATAGGAGTTTTAGGTTATGAGGTTATAAGGTTCTGAGGTTAACGATTGGAGGAGCGAAGTTAAAAACTAACAACAATCCAGATGGTAGTTGTTCTCTGTTCTCTGTTCTTTCCTACTGCAAAATTACTTCCATCTTTCCATCCCCGCAAACAGACCGCATCTATGGATAAATAGATAAAAATTATACCTCCTGATAATCAAGTTTATTACCATGCATTGACTATCGCAACCTTCGGTTGTAAATGAGTGTCCATTAGTGGTTCCAAAAACTCCTCGCCCTTTGCGTGAGAATAAAAATATGCTCTTATGTACTTCTGTCCAAAAAATCTGTGAGTTCCGTGAGTTCTGCGTGAAAATAAAAATATGTTCTTCTGTCAACAGAACACCGCCAAGAAGCAAGAATTTTTAGTGACCAGCAACCTCGCTCCAAAAAATCAAAATCTCACGCATCCACTTTGTCAATATTTTTCGCAAATTTAGGAAGCGGTTGTTAAGAATATTTAAGAAAGTTTAAGAGTTATTAACACACCATCGGACCTCCAAAAAATTATTCGGCACATATTTTTTCTTACTCGGCACATATTTTTTCGTAGGTGCCGAATAATTTCGCCTAAAATAGGTATGTTTTCAGAAACATCCCCAAAAATACCCCTTGATAATCAGGTACTTAAAAAGGAGGTCAACCCCACTTGGGGAAGACCTCCTTTTCTGTACTACAAAGATAATACATTTTCGACCGAAATGCAAGTCCCCTAAATCAGCCCCCAGTCCCTGAAAAATCCAAATTAGGTAAGAATTTGTTACAAACTGGGGTGAGGCAAATAGAGCAAACAAACCGTTTGTGGTGTTAAATACACACGATGAGCTTTGTCAATCGCAAGTCTTGCAACTATCAAAAAACTTGTATAAATAAAAAATATCCTTAATTTTGCTATCATAAATTTCTACTACTGTAGATTTATTTTTTTTTAACGTTTGATTGGAATTTGCAGATTTTCGTCTTTGTTCTTTTCTTGGATTCAGGAGTAATAAGCTGGATATTGAGAGAAATAAGAAGTTTTAGGTTGGGGGAAAAGACTAAAGATTAATTTATTTTTATATTCCTTGTTGAACTGATTTTTATTTCTATCTTTGCAAAGTCTTGTCAACGATATTTTTTTACATGGCAAAAAAGTGCCAAATGGAGTGGACTGGATGGCGATATAATTACAAAGTATTTTAGAAAGAATAAATAGGTGGATCCCGAAAAACCTGAATAGAGTAGGGGCGGTTTAAAATTTATTTTATTATGTCACAAGAAGAAAATCTTTACGCTGAACTTGATTCACGATTGGATGTTAGTGAAGCACAAGCAGAATGGTGTGACCACTGCAATCAGGGTCATCCCGCACCTCTGGACTAACTAACTTTTTAAGGTTCACCGTTATGGGCAGTTATCAAAACTTCTATGTAACTTTCAAAGTTACGCTAAAATGTAATCTGGCATGTCAATACTGCTATGGTAGGGATAATGACTACATAGGTTCTGAAATGACAGATGACGAAATACGTAGCGGAATAGATTTTATTCATAGATATGCATTGGCTGTTGGTGCCAAAAGCATGATAGTATGTTGGCATGGCGGTGAACCTTTGTTGTTATCAGAAAAACTACCTAAGTTCATTGAATATGCTAACACGTTGTTTGCTAAGTCGAGCATCAAAATTGTTCATAGTGCGCAAACAAATGCAACTTTGTTGACTCCTAAAACATATCCTCTTATCCATAATTTTTTTAATGGTTATATAGGTGTGAGTTTAGATTTATTTAGTTCCTATCGAAAATTTAAGACAGGTAAGGTGTCCACTGAAGTTGCAGTTCGTAATATAGACAAAGCCATTGCTTCTGGTATCAAATGCGGAGCTATTAACCTAATTACGAAAGACAATTTGAAGCATATTCCTGAAATCTATGATTTCTACAAGCAACGGAAGATGAATGTCAGGTTGTCTCGTGTGTTTCCTATCTCGGAAAAGGACACTCTTGATTCACCCATGTATGTCAGTGATGAAGAGTTCGCTCTAGCGATGATTCAATTTTTTGACATATGGGCGAATGATCCAATGCCAGCTGATAATACCGATATTGTTAAACTTATTGCTGATTTGTTGTTAGGGACACCTTCTATTTGCTTGAGAGAGCAAGATTGTCACCTAAGATATTTAGCTCTCAGTCCTGGTGGTGACGTCTTTTCATGTGCTGAATTTGATGTGCCAGAGGCGGTGATTGGTAATTTCCTGCATGACAGTCCTGAAGATTTTGTTTCCTCCGATGCCCGCGAGCGTATTGCTGCTCAAGCTCCTCTTCCACAGGAGTGTAACTCTTGTCGTTATCTTATAACCTGTCATGGTGGATGTTTCCGTGAGCGGTTCATGTTGGGGTATTCTTATCGTTGTCGTAGCAATAAGATGTATTGGGATCATATCGTCAAATGGATAGAAGGTAAAGGAGCAGGACTCTACTATTTAAAAGATAAGAGTTTGGAGGAAAGACGGCGGATTATCAACTCAATATTTAAAAAGTCGTCATGAAAAAGATGCTCTTTATCATTCCATGGTCTGGTTTCTATATCGGGACAAATTATTCATTTTCAGAAGCTCCAGAAAGGGCTCCAGAAGGAGTGGTAGGGTTGGCTACCTATTTAAAAGAAAAGGGAGCTGTTGTTAGGGTTGTTGATATGCAACGTATGTTGAGAGCCAACGAGGGAGTTGCCGAAAAGACCCTGAGTGATCTTTGGACTATCTGTCAACAATTCCAACCAGATTTGATCGGTTTCTCTTTCTTCACTGCACGTTTTGAATTTGTTCAAGATATCTTTTTTGCACTTTGTCAGTATTACGATAGTCAGCATTTGAAGAAACCTTTAATGGTTGGGGGAGGAGTGCATCCCACACTGCTCCCTCAACTAACATTGGAGCATATTCCTTTTGACTTCCTTATCATTGGCGAGGGAGAATATCCGTTGTTGCAATTGCTACAAGGGTGTTCTCCCCGAGAAGTGAAAGGGGTATATCTTCCCGGTGATACAGAAATAGTCAAGGCAGACCCTGTAGAGATACTTGATGATTTGCCTATTCCTGATTGGAGTCTAGTTGACATTGATTTTTATGCCCAACCTTCTTTTTTGATTTCTAACACTCAATTACACAAAACGATGCCAATATCTTTTGGGAGAGGGTGTATGTATCAATGTAATTTCTGTGCGCATAGTTGTTTCTTGCAGGCGAGGTGTCACTCAGCTGATTATTTTATTCAGAAGATAAAAAGCGTATCCCAACAGTGTGGTGTCAGCAATTTTGTTATACAAGATAGTTCTATTGGCAATTTTCGTAATGTTTGGGAGGACGTTTGCCGAAAACTTATCGCAGAAGGATCTCCATATCGGTGGTGGGCTAACTTAAGAGCCAACCAAGTTGACCCGCAGTTTTTGAGATTGATGAAAGAAGCGGGGTGTATAAAGTTGTTCTTCGGATTTGAATCAGGAAGCCCACGTATCTTGCAGCGTATGAACAAACGCATTACAGTAGAGCAATGCAAGGAGGTTGCCCGTCTGTGTCACGAAATCGGTATTCCCTTTTACACTAGTTATATTATTAATTACTTCGATGAGGAAGAGGTTGATTTGGAACTTACAGAACAACTTATTCGTGAAACCTGTCCGACGTCTTTGGCCATCAACAGATTTTCACCCATTCCTGGTTCAAAGGATTACCAAAACAATAAACAAGTCATGTTGCCTTATCTCAAGACCATTCACGAATGGACTAAACTGGGGATGTTGGATTCGCCAATACGCTTTGGTAACATGTCGGAAGAACGCTTTGACTACTGGTATAAGCATCTTCGAGATATGAAGAAATACATTAATGCACATGAAAATACTCAATGAAGTCTTAAGAACTGCAGACCATCCACAGACTGATATAGGCATTAAATGGTCAATCTGGAATGATGTTATCAACATTAGTGACACGAAGTGTGTGATATTTAATACTGTGACCAGAAATGCGGTATTGATGAATTGCTGTAATTTCCATAGTAAAGTTGAAGACATTCACCTATCTGATAGAGATGTCCTTTATCAACTAGGCATCCTTGTTGATGCGTCACGAGATGAAGCATCTGAACAACAGATACGATTCCATAAAGGCAAGGAAGATTTCTCATATATAGATCTAACTATATTAGTGACCCATAGTTGTCAGATGCGTTGCACTTACTGTTTTGAAGGCGGTAAGGAAAATACGTTCATCAGTGAACGCACTATGGAGGATATTATTAGACTACTTGGCCGATTCACTGGCGTCTGTAAGAAGTTGCGTGTGACTTGGTTCGGGGGGGAACCATTGTTGGCTTATCGACAGATGCGACAAATGTCTGTAATGATAATTCAGTTTTGTAAAGAAAATCAAATTGAATATTCGGCGGATATTACCACGAACGGGTATGCATTATCTCTCAATCGTTGTAAAGAATTAGTGGATGATTTGAAAGTTAAGAGATTCATTATCACAATAGATGGACCAGCAAGCATACACGATAAGAGACGTCCTTTAGCTTCTGGGGAAACATCCTTCCAGAGGATCTGGAGTAACATTTGCACTCTAGTTGATTGTGGGGGATGGGTAACATTACGGATGACTATTGACCGCGAGAATCGCCCCTATATATCTGAATTTCTTAATTTACTTGCAAATAGTAAACTTAAAGGACGAGTAGGGATATCTTTCTGTCGAACGATAGGTATTAACTTCACACCAGATTCTGTCAGTCCATTACTTTACAATGATGAGGAATGGGCAAGCGAAGAATGGCAACTTATCCAGATGGCTCACAAGCTTGGTTTGTGGTCATATGGTTTTCCTCATGCAGCTCCGACTGGTGGTTGTTTACGCCAAGGTGATATAACCATTTCTGCTTCTGGATTAATTTACAAATGTTTAGATACGATAGGAGACCAGCGTTGGACTTGTGGTAATTTGGCTAGAGACACTAAGGTTGACGTCCCTATTTGGTATCAGAAATGGATGGAATGGTCACCTATGGATAATGAAACATGCTGTAACTGTGTGTTGCAACCACTTTGCAATGGAGGTTGTCCGCACAATGCACTATATCCTGACAAACGGCATGGCACAAATTTACAATGCCCTGACTGGAAGGCCAACTATAAGAAACAAATCATAGAAATAGCAACACAAAATATAAAATAAGATTATGTTAGTGTTTCTTTTTGGGTTGATGTGCACTCTCAATAGAACGGATATAGAGCATTTGTAACTGCTGAAACGGCATCAGAAATGATTGATAAAGTTCCCAGATTCACCTATGACGGATATGGTTTAGCCCCCTCTATTTGACTATGAACTGAAAAAAGATGGGATACCATTTGTGAAGGCACATGTGTGGCAATTATGGACGCATTGGATAGAATGATATGAAGAATAAACAAATAGACAAAACATACAAAGCTGACGCCCCTGAGAATACTGTCGAAAGAATTAGGAAGGTGATTTCCGATTTGGGTGTTCCTGTTCGTGAAATACCTTTGGGTGACCAAAGATTATTCTGTTCATGTCGTATTGCCATCACCCGAGATGATGATACTTCTATAGGGACCAACGGAAAGGGTATGAATGATGTATATGCTCGTGCCAGTGGTTATGCAGAATTCATGGAGAGATTACAGAATCGTGTCATTATCTACCCGAATCCTGCATGTATTGATGCGCCTTGCTGCTTTTTCCCTGATGAGAAATACTATTGCTGGAACCACACAGAGGCCGTGGATAACATTTTGAAGTATGTTCCGCGAGTCTACTCACAAGAATCTGGATTAATGGCTCAAAAGGTTGAGGGTAAATTGCTGCCGTTTTATCATGTGAATAGTGGAGAGACGATTGACATTCCATATTCATTGGTTAGATGGACTAATGGCTCAAATGGAATGTGTGCTGGAAATATAAGGGAAGAAGCTCTGATTCAGGGATTCAACGAAATATTTGAGCGCTATTGCATTCAAGAAATGTATCTTCGCAAGATAACTCCTCCAGATGTTCCCTTAAGCGAATTTGAAGGTACAGATGTTCTGAAAAGACTAGAATATGTTCGAGATGTCTATGGTATGGACTTCTGTGTGAAAGATATTTCGTTGGGTGAGGGGTTTCCTGTGCTGGGATTATTGTTATACAACTGCGACAAGACGAAATACATTGTGCATTTAGGTGCAGACCTAAATCCTTGTATAGCATTGGAACGATGCTTTACCGAAATATTCCAAGGTTACACAGCAGATACTCTTCGTTTTGAAAACGATGTCAATGACTGTGAGAAACTTGACTTGTTTAATGAATTTAAGAGAAGTCTCATGCATGGCAGAGGCAGACAGTACAGTTCATTCTTTAGTAAGTCTCCCTCATATCCATATTGTGGGCATACGACAATACCAGAAGGACGAGACTTTCGTGAAGATCTACGTAACATCTGCCAATGGGTGATGGAAAAGGGGTATGATATCTTTATACGTGATAATTCATTCCTGGACTTTCCCGCTTTGCATATAGTAGTTCCTGGTTTGTCTGAAATTGATTACACCTTCTGCGATATCAACAGAAGGGTTAGTCACATGCAACTGACAGAAAATAGTTTTAACCCATTATTCAGATTCAGCACATTAGATACTGATGAATGTTTGAAAACTATTGACTATCTGGAACAATTGAAAGATGATGGTATCAGTCTGTTTACATATAACAGCAACCCCAATAATTTTGTAAATCGCCATCTTCTGTTGATGATTCTCTTTGTTAGGACAAACCAAGGTAAAAAGGCTTTGGAGCATTTGCTGGCATACGAAAAGGATTGTTTTCAGACTGGTAAGGAAATGAAGAAGTACTATTATGATATAAAACAACTTCTACAAGGCAAAGAGATAGATGAAAAGACGGATCATGCAAAGATTGCTATCAGGTTTCTTGCTCATCCAGAACATGCGCTGCATGCTATAGTCACACCAAAATGTTTTGATTGTGAACACTGCGAATTGAATCAAGGATGCCGATATCCGTTGCTTCGTGAGGTTGAAGATATCACCCAAAAGGCGATGATGAACTGGACTATTGACCAAAATACGCTAAAATATCTTTTCGAATGACACAAATTCAGAAACCACTACTTGAAAATTTGCAGATAGAACTTACCAATTCCTGTAATGAACGTTGTATACACTGCTATCTGCCTAATCAATTGAAGAACACTAATCAGTCGTTATCCCCAGAAGTTGTCATCAGTCTATTGCATCAATTTCATGATATGGGTGGTCAAAAGGTTGTGTTCTCTGGTGGTGAACTGTTGCTCTATAAAGAACTTTTCAAGATTCTTGAAGTATGTCGTGAACTTAATTTGCGAATACTATTGCAAAGTAACCTTTTAACCTTGACATATGAAATGGTTACCAAGTTCAAACAACTTGATATTTTTAATATTCAAGTTTCACTATATTCTACAGATGAGCAAATACATGATAGCATCACCCAACGGAAAGGTTCATGGCGAACAACAAAGAAGAATTTGGAGATGTTGGTAAATAATGGTATTCACGTACTTATTTCTTGTCCTGTCATGAAACAGAATTTTGGCACGGTTGGAGATTTGTACCAATATGCTGACACCTTGGGAGTTGACCTGTATTTCGACTATGTGATGATGGCTCAGTGCAATGGGGGAAAAGAAAATTTGGATACTCGGCTCAGTAAAGATCAAATGCAGCAGATGATAGATTTTATGATCAATACTAAACCTGAATATGTTGATGCTATTGCTCATGCAAAATCGCTCGAAGATTTACTCTCCAAGAAATTTGCAAGAAGGAAAACGGTTTGCAGTATCTTGTCATCAGGCTTTTGTATTGATACGGATGGTTCTGCTTATCCCTGTCCTGGATGGAACGGTATGAAATTGGGAAATATCATGAGTAGTAGTCTGTCGGATATTTGGTATAATAGTCAAAAGACATTGCAGCTTAGAAACGTTACTGAAGTCGATTTCAAAACATGCACTAACTGTGACTTGCAGAATTTCTGTGACATGTGTGCTGTATATAATTACAATGAGAACCATGACATGTTCTGTGTATGCAAAAGTTTTTGCGATTGTGCAAAGATGATGAAGAACAGTGTCATATTGAAATACACGTCAGTCCATAAGTAATCACATTAACATAACAAACATACAATGGACATTGATTTAAAATATCTTGATAATCTTTTCAATACGATAGGTGTTTCTGGATTTGAAACTGAGGTCTGTCATTCTTTTGCCGACTATGTCAAACAGGATGTTACAGAGATTCACTCTGATACCATGGGTAACGTTGTTGCTTACATGAAAGGTTCAGACGCATCAACCCGTATAATGATTGAGGCTCATGCGGATGAGATAGGGTTCCAAGTGCTACATATTGGAGACTCGGGGTACGTCTATGTCAGGCGAAATGGAGGCGTTGATGAACAGTGCTTACCAGGTTCACAGGTTCTCATACAAACACGTGACGGGAAACGTATACCAGGTGTTATTGGTAAGAAACCCATTCATTTACAGAAAACTGAAGAGCGAAAATCCACCATTGAAATATACCATTTATGGGTGGATACAGGACTCCCTACTGTTGATGTTCGCCAGCAAGTGTCAGTCTCTGATCCGGTCGCATTTGCCCCTAATGTGATAAGTTTAGGTGAACACCGCATTTCAGGTAGGTCGCTTGACAACAAAATAGGTTTGTTTGTGGTATCACAAGTTATTAAGCGCTTAGCGAGTCAGCAGCGTAAATCAGATATATATGGTGTGGCGACAGTGCAAGAAGAAGTTGGAAGTAGGGGTGCTGTAACAGCAGGATATAATATCAATCCCGACATTGCCATTACAATAGACCTTGATTTTGCAACTGATGTTCCTGATTGTTCGCCCAGTCGGTATGGAATGGTATCTTTAGGAGGTGGAGTGGTCATTCCGAGGAATGCGGACTGTAATCTGTCATTGAGTCTTCAAATGGAGGAACTAGCAAAAAAAATGGATATCCCATACCAACTATCTGCTCGTCCTCATGCAACAGGTGGGACAAACACATCTCGCATACAACTCACTCGCAAAGGGATTAAGACTCTTTCATTAGGTATTCCTTGTCGTTATATGCATACACCAGTGGAAGTTTGTGACCTTCGCGATGTAATTTCAGTTATTAGACTATTAGAGGCTTTTTGTTTAGGGAGGTATTCCAAATGAAGAACTCTAGATGTTCTTAATGACGTTTTATGAGGATATTCTATTAAAAAATATATACTGCATGATTGTGCTATAGATAATAGATAGATTCTTACAATATACAACATAACTATCTTGAATTTTCTTTATGAAATAGCAAAATGTAAAGATGTGTTTCCTTTTTACTACTTTCTTCATAGTGAGATTATTCTTGTTGCTTCGGTAAGATAACTTGTAGACAACACGTTTTTTATTTCTACTATTGTAATTGTACTGTTGCATTTTTGCAACAGTTGGTTGACAAGTTTTTCCTACGATTATAGAAATCAACACACAAAACCGCCACATCACCTTAATGACAAGGGATGTGGCGGTTTTTCTCTGTTAGTTCTCAATCTTTATTGCAAACCCTCCATCTCACGTATCACTTCGTCTACGATATAGAGGTAAAGTCTGGTGGACGTATCATTTGTGTAAAATAACAATTCGCCCGTAACACTTGATGGTGCTACGGGCGAATTTCTGTATCTATTCTCTGTGGAGACGCCATAATATGACACTGCTGTCCCAAAGAAATATTAACTTTTTGAGATCCGCTCTAAAAACCTTTTGTAAGTGACATTTTGTCAAAATTCAAATAGTGTTGGGAAGATCGGTTGGGGAGGGGCTCATTTTGTTCTTTATATCTATTAACGACATCTCTGATGAATGCTTTTTTCTTTTACATACTTGTTCCCACGATAACGGGC
>JBGVPF010000038.1:0-9854 GCA_045126825.1 Alloprevotella sp. | reverse complement strand
AGCTATGGTGGTAACTACGGCCCCTACCGTCAGTCAGAACGCCGTGACATCTACAAGAAGTATGTGGATGAACTCTTGGCAAACGGCAAGGCATACATCGCTTTCGATACTCCCGAAGAACTTAATGCGAAGCGCGAGGAAGTAGAAAACTTCCAGTACGACGCTAAAAACCGCCTCAGCATGCGCAACTCCCTCTCACTTTCGGCTGAAGAAGTAGAAGCGCTCATTGCAGCAGGCGAGCAGTATGTTGTGCGCTTTAAAATCGAGCCTGGAGAAGACGTCGTGGTAAACGACTTGATTCGCGGTCGCGTCGTGATTAACTCTTCAATCCTTGACGATAAGGTGCTTTACAAGAGTGCCGACCAGCTCCCCACTTACCACCTTGCAAACATCGTTGACGACCACTTGATGCTCATTTCTCACGTTATCCGTGGCGAAGAATGGCTCCCCTCGGCGCCCCTCCATGTGTTGCTCTACAAGGCTTTTGGTTGGGAAGACACAATGCCTGAGTTTGCGCACCTTCCTTTGCTCCTTAAACCGGATGGCAAAGGAAAGCTTTCGAAGCGCGACGGCGATCGTCTCGGCTTCCCCGTATTCCCCTTGGAATGGCATGCTGCAACGGGCGAAGTAAGTTCGGGTTATCGTGAAAGCGGTTACTTGCCCGAAGCCGTAATCAACTTCCTCGCCCTCCTCGGTTGGAATCCCGGTGACGACCAAGAGATTCTTTCGCTTGAAGATATGGTGCGCCTCTTCGACCTCGCCAAGTGCTCAAAGAGCGGTGCGAAGTTCGACTATGTAAAGGGACAATGGTTCAACCGCGAATACATGCAGAAGACCGACGACCTCACCCTCGCGCCCACACTCGACGCTATCCTCCGCGAGAACGGCATTGAGCAACCCATCGAACGCGTTGCGCAGGTAGTAGGTATGATGAAGATGAAGAAGATTAACTTCATCAAGGAACTCTGGCCCCTCTGCGACTTCTTCTTTATCGCTCCCACAAAGTTTGACCTCGAAGACAAGTTCGTACGCAAGAATTGGAAGGAAGGTGCTAAGGCAGAAATGCAACAGCTCCGCGAAATTCTTGCCGGACTTGAGGATTTCACCATCGAACCTATGCGTCAGGCGGTAGATAAATGGGTAGAAGCATCAGGCGCAAAGCCCTGGAACGCATGGCGCGTTGTTCTCGTGGGTGAAGGTAAGGGTCCCGACATGCACGAACTCTCTGAATTCCTCGGCAAGGAAGAAACGCTCCGCCGCTTTGACTTTGCGTTGGAACAACTGCCCTAATCTTTTAGGTTATAAGGTTATGAGGTCGCTTTGCTTTTAGGTTTTAAGCGCTATGCAGACCGAATGGAAACCTCAAAACCTTAAGACCTTAAAACCTCAAAACCTGTACCTGCAATAATGTACACGCTTATAATCTTCTTCTACTCGCTTGGAGCCCACATTGCGGCGCTCTTTAGCAAGAAGGTGCGCCTTATGATTAAGGGGCAGCATGAGACATTTGACAAACTGCACCGTGAGATTGACCCCACGCAACAATATGTGTGGGTTCACGCAGCTTCGCTCGGCGAATTTGAACAAGGGCGCCCCCTTATTGAGCGCATCCATGCGGAACACCCTCACCTGAAGATTTTGCTCACGTTCTTCTCGCCTTCGGGATATGAAGTGCGCAAGAATTACGAAGGTGCCGACGTGATTTGCTACCTTCCTTTCGACACCCCCTTGAATGCGCGCCGCTTCGTGCGCCTGGCGAATGTCAAGATGGCGTTCTTCGTGAAGTATGAGTTCTGGCCCAATTACATTGGTGCACTCTACCGCAACGATATCCCCGTTTATAGTGTGTCAAGCATCTTCCGTCCCGACCAAATCTTCTTCCGTTGGTACGGTAAGAGTTACGCAAAGTGCTTGCACAAGATTACCCACTTCTTTGTGCAAAACGATGCCTCTATTGACTTGCTCAAGCAGCTCGGCATCACTGCCGTGACAAAGACGGGCGACACGCGTTTCGACCGTGTCCTGGACATTATGAACCAAGCCAAGGAATTACCCATCGTTGAGGCGTTTGCCAAGGGTAAGAAGGTGCTTATTGCGGGTTCTTCCTGGGCGCCTGATGAAGACCTCTTCATCCCTTACTTCAACAAGCGTAAGGACCTCAAATTGGTTATTGCGCCCCACGTGGTCAACGAAGGTCACCTCTCGGAAATCGAACGTAA
The DNA here is from genome assembly GCA_045126825.1 of Alloprevotella sp. Classification (GTDB taxonomy): domain Bacteria; phylum Bacteroidota; class Bacteroidia; order Bacteroidales; family Bacteroidaceae; genus Alloprevotella. Next base: position 7,635 of record JBGVPF010000038.1, on the reverse strand, counting down.
GTTGGAGCGTCCCGCTTTGCGTTATTCAAAGGCCACACCCGAGGAAGCGGCAAAGGCAGATTGCCTCATCATCGACTGCTACGGCCTTCTCTCCAGCATTTACCGTTACGCTACGGTGGCGTATGTCGGCGGCGGTTTCGGCGTGGGCATCCACAATGTGCCCGAAGCGGCGGTGTATGGTTGTCCCGTGCTCTTCGGTCCCAACAACAAGAAGTTTAAGGAGGCACAAGACCTTATTGCCTGCCATGGTTCGTATGAAATTCACAATGTAGCAGACTTCACTGATGTTTTAACGAAGTTGCTTACTTACGACGAACTCCTTCGCAGTTCAGGCAACGCAGCGGGCAACTACATCCGCAGCAATGCAGGCGCACGTGATGCTATCTATAAAGAAATCTGCGACGTATTGAAATAACTAAATAGACGAGGAGGGCTTATGCGTAAGACCTCCTCGTTTTGTAACAATCCCCTACACCACTTCAAAATTATAATGACTCAAACCCTACTGAAAATTCTGTTAGCCTGTGCTTGCGTCCTTCCTATTTCGAGCTTCGCACAGCACATTGAATACGGGCACATCTTTTCCAGTGATTTAGAGAATCGAGATAAGGAAAAGGTGGGCAAGGGGGATATGCAATTCATTGCTGGAAGCATCACCCTCCCGCTATCCATAAAGCGGGACTCCATTCGTGGCATCCGCACATGGATACTTACGGTTAGTGGGAAATACGCCACAATGGATCATGAAGGTGGCGCTACATTTGTTCATCCAGAGGAAATCATCAATACAGGAATGATGCTCACACACGTACGCAGCCTTTCAGCAAAATGGAACATGATTGCAACTGCCGGAGTCAGTTTGAATGCACCCTCTGATTACATCCGTACAAACAGTCTCTCATTGACTGCAGGCACCATCTTCTCCTATCGTGTCAATAGCGGATTAAATTTAGGAATTGGACTTATTGCTACTACCAGTTATGGAGAAGTGGTCTGCCTCCCAGTTCCGTTTATCACGTGGAAAAAGAAAGGACACATCAACTACGAACTGAATATGCGCGGAATGCCTGAGTTCAGGATTTCGACGCAGGTCACTCCGAAATTCCAATTGGCACTTTCTCCCTTCGACGCAGAACGGTTTTCAGCGGTTATCACGGCGGGAAACTCCCATAAGATTTACACCAACAACTTGATAAAAACGACATTAGAAGGTTCGTATCATATCGCTAAACACGTTTCCGTGAAGGCTGACGTAGGGTATGTGTATTACCACAAAGCAAAAATTGTAGACCGAACAGCCAAAGCCTTTTGGAGCAATATGTTCTGCAACAAGAATGCCTACAAATACAAACCTTCATTCACCTTCTCTGTGGGACTGCAGTACCGCATTTGATGGGGCGTAAGGAAGCATTATTATCAAATATTACTATCCGATAAAATTTATCTGTGTGTTTTAGAGAACACGAATTGCACGAATAACACGAATCCTTGTGGGGTGTTATCTTTGCTTATCGCATACGAATTACACGAATACCATCCGGATGATAAGAATTCGTGCTATTGACTTGCGCGACCTTCGGTTCGTGCTCTCCTAAACATAGAAAATCCTTGCGGGATGTTACCTTGCTTATCCCAAACGAACCAAAGGTCGCGCGAGCAATTGCAAGCGAATACCGTCCGGATGGCATTCGTGTTATTCGCCTCTGATTAAGAAATATTCATCCCGCATGGAGATTCGTGTTATTCGTGAAATTCGTGTTCTCTTAAACATAGAAATTCTCGTTTTTTCGGTTGAATATCTATGAGGGGACTTGTATGAGTACAACTATCCATCAAACAAAGAGTTATCTATATTTACCGGACAGCAATAATTATCAAAAAAGTCCGTAGCACACATGTGCACTACGGACTTTTTTAGTTTTCTGTTATCCTTTTTCTAGGATGGAGTTATTGTTCCTTATTCATAATATCACGCAAGAAATAACCACGGAAAATCTCGATGGATTCGGGGTGATTGGCGGCAAACGACTCGATGTGACGGATGCGCTTCTGCTCCAAAATTTCTTCAAAAGCAATAAGGATACCCGTTTCTTCCACTTCTCCAAAGTCGTGATTTACGGCGGTGCCAAAGACACGCATCGTAGGACTCAAACCCATGTAAGCATTCACAAGGGGAGGGATATTAAAGCCCATCTTACGCACCTCTGTATTGAGAATCTTATAGTCAGCCTTGAAATCTGTTTCGCAAAGCACGGCTGCAAGTTCTTCGACTGGCGTATCCAACACAACGGGATTTTCAGGAGTTACCCACGCATCTTTATCGCCAAAGTGCTTGTTGAGGAAGTAGAGAATCAAGTCGCGCGAGCGGCGGTGGAACGAGGGGTACATGGTCATCTTGCCAAAGAAGTACTTGATGTTGGGCAAGACAATAGTGAGCGCCCCGAGACCGTCCCAAAGATTGTCGAGCGCAAAGAGTCCCTTACCAATTTTGCTGGAACTTTGATATTCCAAGGTCACGAAAGAGCGACCGAGTTCTACGGTATCAGGAAGACAGTTGTCAATGAAGTCCTGCGAGAACTTAAACATGTGACTCGTCGCCAACTTGGGTTGTCCGTCCTCACCGAGTTCGATTTCCGTACCGGGAAGGAAACGGTAACCGCCGAGAATCATTTCATCTTCGGGGTCCCACACGATGAGTTGGTAGTAGGGATGCTCGCACGTATCAAATTCGTCAAGGTCGCACGCCTTACCTGTTCCACCCCCTGCGGCACGGAACGCAATCTCACGCAGACGACCAATTTCGCGAACGACATTGGGCGCCTGATGATAGGTTACGATATAAATTTCGTTATTGCTTTTGTTGGTAATGCGCAAGCGACGCTCTGGCGTAAGTTCCGCCATGAGCAGTTCCTTGGCAATGGGTTGTATGATTTCTTCCATTGAAATTGGAGCAATATTATCAATTTTGCATTGCGTACACTTGTTCCTTGACATGCTGCGCCCACTCTACGGGCGACTTTGACTTGTCAAATGTCTGCCAGGGAATCGGTTTCCCGATACGCACGGTGAAGGTGTTGTGCTGATTCTTAAAAAGTTCATCTGCCAGGAAGAGCATTGCGATGTTGAACTTAATGCCCAGCGCTTTACTCACATTGGCAAGACGGTAGAAGAAGTCAGAATTTCTTCCCTCAAAATAAATGGGCACGACATCACGCTGGGTCTCAACGCTCTTGGTGACAAAAGTCTTCTTCCATTCCAAGTCGCGAATCACACCATTCGTGCGGCGCGAACAGAGTCCTGCGGGAAACATGATGATGTGATTGTCGCTCGCAAAACCCGCCTCAACAATGGCAGGAAAATTGCGACTCTGCTTACCCGTCTTATTGATGGGAATAAAGAGCGGAGCGAGCCCCTTCAAGTTCATCAGCAGGTCATTGACCAAATATTTCACCTGTCCCTCGTACTTCCGTCCGATCACTGCCCCCAAGGCGAGACCATCCAAGCCCCCAAGGGGGTGATTGCTCACAAAGGTGTAACGGCGTGGGTCGGAAACATCGGGGAGGTTCTCTGTGCCCTCAACAACAACCTTTGTGTCCAAATATTCCAAACAATCCTCAATCCATTCTACTCCCTGCTTGTCCCCCTCCAACTCAATAAAGCGGTTGATTTCGTCTTGGTGCACAATGCGCTTCAACCAGTTTACCACAAAGCGGGGCACCCATCTTGACTTTGCGCCCATCTTGCTTTGCAGCACCTTATCTATGTCAATCTTAAAGGTTTCCAAGGTTAGAAATGTTCTATTCTACGGATTGTATAAGAAAAAAAATTTTTGCAAAATTAAGATTTTTTTTCTTTTTCTGCAATATAGAGTCCTACTAATCTACGAATTAGAGGATACAGAAGACAATTCAGACTGTTTTTCGGATGATTTACGCGTGCGCGTGTATATAATAATGAGTACGGCTGGAATAATCATCGCAACGCCTACCCCTACATTCCAGGTAAAGGCTTCGTTGAAGAAAAGACAACCGAGTGCCACCGCCGTGAGGGGTTCGAGCGCACCAAGCACAGCGGTCATCGTTGAACCAATACGCTGCACAGAAAGAACCAGCGAGAGGTTTGTAACGACCGTACAGATCATGACGAGCGCAAAGATGTTTACCCACTGCACCTGCGTTGTCAGCAGTTGCAAACTTTCTTGGCGGAACGCCTCAGCACCAAATATAAGTCCACCTATCAGCATGACATAGAACGTAAGTTTAAGTCCATCCATGTGTTGCACGCGCGAACGGCTCACACGAATCATATAAAAGGCATAGCAGAAGGCGGATACTAATTCCAGCATCACCCCACGCATATTGATGCCCTGCCCCGACTGGTAAGAGAGCACCCCGACACCCGCAACTGCCATCCCCACAGCCAAGAACGTGGAGAGTTTGCGCGCCTCATGGTAAAACGCCACCATGATGAGCGTAATCATCACGGGATAAAGGAAGTGGATGGTCGTGGCTACCCCCGAAGAGAGATAGGGATAACCAGCAATCAAGAAGAGGGCAGCCCCATCAGAAAGGAAGGCAAGATAGATGAGCGTTACCAACTCATCACGCGTGATGCGAAAATTTTGACGCTTGAAAAGCATCACTCCTCCCAACACCAAGGCGGCAAAGATAAATCGGTAAAACATTACCGATAAATCACTCAATGCGTGTTCACCACCCGTTTCACCTGAAATGGGCAATGTGAAGGTGGGTATCAAACCGTAGCATACGGCAGCAATCATGCCTAAAAGTATGCCTTGAAGCGTGCGCGACTGAAACATATCACGAATGCACTATAGGTAGATTAGTAAACGAGGTACGAGTGAAAATAAGGGAACAGAAACAGCGGTATGCGCCTATCTTTAGAATTAGATTATTTCCTGAAAAATTTTCTCGGCAGAAAAATTTATTTTCTCGGCAGGAAAAATTATTTTCTCGGCAGAAAAATTTATTTCCAAGGCGTGGTATTTTTTCTAAGACGGATGCCACTGAAATCTATGACCTATTTAGACGTTTCCAGTCCCGAACGCTTCGAACGGTTATAGCTGCGGTAGTCATCAAGTTCGATTTCTACTTCGGGTTCTACAAGTTCACCTGCAGCAGGAAGTTGGAACTTCAAATACTTAATGGTCAGTCCGCGCGTGAGCCACTGCTGCTCGTAATACGTTTGGATGCCAAGAATCTGCTTTACCTCATCATCAGTTTCTGATGCCAACATGTTGTAAAGGTCTTCGGTCTTGAAGAGCACGGGCAGGTTGTTCTTCTCCACCATATAGTTGGTATAGGTAAAGAGGAAGTTGCTGTCGGTCTTCAGGTGGATAAGTCCGCCATCCTGAAGGAAACCGCGGTAGCGCTCCATGAAGAAGGTGGAGGTCAAGCGCTTGGTTACCTTTTTCATTTGGGGGTCGGAGAAGGTCAACCAGATTTCTGCCACTTCGCCTGGGGCAAAGAAGCGCTGGATGAACTCAATATTAGTGCGCAAAAAAGCTACGTTGGTCATGCCCGCCTTAAGGCTTTCCGTTGCTCCCGTCCACATACGTGCACCCTTGATGTCTACGCCGATAAAATTCTTATCGGGGAAAAGGCGTCCGAGACCCACGGTGTATTCTCCGCGACCGCAACCGAGTTCGAGCACGATGGGGTTGTTGTTCTTAAAGAAGCGCTCGTGCCAGTGGCCCTTCATTTCAAACTGCGCCTCGGTGTCGAGTGCTTGGAAGGGGGCTTCAAACACGTGGGGGTAACTTGCCATGTCGGCAAACTTCGAGAGTTTATTCTTGCTCATTGTTCAATATGTTTTCAAGTTCTTGGGTGGTTGCCGTAAGGCGCTCCTTGCAGAACGCAAGTAATTGTTGCGCCTCTTTGATTTGCGCGGCAAGCGTATCAACGTTTAGTGTGCCCGATTCAAGAGATGCTACGATTTCTTGAAGGCGCTGGGTGGCTTGGGTGTAGGTCATTTTTGAGGTTGTGAGGGGTAAGGTTATGAGGGTCTTTAAGGTCTCTAAAGTCTTTAAGGTCTTTAGCGTTACACAACTCTTGTCGTGACAGTTCCTTGTGCTAATTGTGTCTCCAAAAGGTCGCCGGGATTCAGAGTTTCGGCATTGGTCACGACTTTTCCGTTCAGGCGGGTCACGCTATAACCCAGAGAAAGGATGTGTTGAGGGTCGGCGAGTTGCAGACTCTTTTCAAAGAGCGAGAGGTGGTGACTTTCCGTGCGTAAGGTTTGCTTGGCGAGCAACTGAATAGCGGTGCGGAGTTGCGCCAGTCGCTCCTGTTCTTGCGCCGTTGCCTGATGTGCCAAGATGCGCAACTGCTGCGTGAGCACAAGCAGGTTTTGCTCTTCTCGCGAAAGGAATCGCTGGGCGGAAGTATAGAGGCGCGCCTCCAATTCTGCCACGAGGTCCACCTCATTACGGCGTTGCTCAATCAAGAATGCGGCTACGGCGGTGGGAGTTTTCAGTCGCGTGTTGGCTACAAAATCAATAACCGTTTCGTCACGCTCATGCCCGATTCCCGTAATCACTGGGATGGGGCAACATGCTACTTCGCGCGCCAGGTTTAAGGATTCAAAGCCGTAAAGGTCGGCAGTCGCGCCACCGCCTCGGATAATGACAATACAGTCCCAGGCTTTGGCATCAGCACACACTTCTTGAAGGGCACGGATAATGCTTTCCTCCACCTGTTCTCCCTGCATGATGGCAGGGAAAAGCATGCATTCAAAGGGGTAACCCGATTGCGCGAGTTGGTCTTGGAAGTCGCCGAAACCCGCCGCCTTACTGCTCGAAATTACGGCGATGCGGCGCAAGGGACGTGGGAGTTGCAGGTTTAAGTTGTCTTCTAAAACGCCCTCCTTTTCTAATTGCGCCAAAATCTCTTGCCTGCGCTTGGCAATATCTCCGAGGGTGTAGGTGGGGTCTACGTCTGTGACCGTCAAGGAATACCCATAGAGCGGATGGAAGTTCACACTCACCAAACAGAGCACTTTCATGCCCGCTTGCAGGTCAGTTCCCGTAGCCATCCGAAAGCGGAAGGCAATGTTTTGGTAGACATTGCGCCAAATATTTCCTCGTGCTCGGGCAAGGATGTTACTGCCACTCTCGTCCTTCTCCACAAACTCTACGTAGCAATGCCCATTGGATGCCACGCGTGCCTCGCTCAATTCCGCCGCCACCCAATAGGTGTCGTTGAAATTGGCTTCTATGGCCTCGCTTACGGCACAGTTCAGTTCGTATAGGCTGAGGGGAGTCATGCATTTGTAGTTTTAATGAATGTCTAAAAGTTCCTTGATGAGGGGCAGCACTACTTTATTGAGAATCTCATCGTTCAAGCGGTGCTCACCCTCAAAGACGGTGAAATGGTCCTTACCGTAATGCTTGCAAAAGACGGGTTGAAACTCCTTGGTCACCTTATCGGCGTTGCCAAAGAAGGCATAGACGTTTGCGCGTTCCTCTGGGGTGATTTTGGCAAAGGATTCCTTCTCCAAAGTCTTGAATTGGTCAATCATCACCTTGTCCACCTTGAAGTCCTTCGCCCCATCCTCGCGCTTGTTGAGGAAGGGGTAGCGCCCCATGCCCTTAAACGTAAGCAGGCGCGCCATCTT
>JBGVPF010000037.1:0-36033 GCA_045126825.1 Alloprevotella sp. | reverse complement strand
TGTCCACAAATCATCCTTACATCAAAGATGTTGTACTCTTATTATTGTAGCCACTAATGAGCACTAATTTACACTAACCGAAGGTCGCGCAAGTCAATGCCTTGCGGGGCATTTAAGACCGGATGGATATTAGTGAAAATTGACTAGCGCGACCTTCGGTTAGTGTTCATTAGTGGCTCTAAATAAAACAAACGAGTTTTCGTGGACAACCAAAGGTCACGCAAGTAACACCTATATTATTGCCCAATTTTTAGGAAGGAAACAGAAAACTTTAGATTCCCTTGCTGACTTCAAGACTGCCTCTAACTGCCGATTTCCTCAAATAAGCGTTACACAATAGGTTGAATCAAAACAATTATGTAACTTTGTAACGATTACCAAGTTAGTCACATCCCTGATTATATTAACTTATCCATATTCTTTATGAACAAGAAACTTCTTACGTTCCTTATGGTTGCAGGTTTGAGCGCATCACAAACCGTTGTGACGGCACAAAACACTGTGGAGCAGGAACCCCAGCAAAACCTTTTCATTACCAATCCTGAGTCTGCGCGTCCTTACCGCATCCCAGCCATTGCTGCGGCGCCCAATGGTGATGTCTTTGCCATTTCCGACTATCGTCCTTGCGGCAATGACATTGGTTATGGCGAGGTAGACATTAAGTGTCGCATCTCCAAAGATAATGGTAAGACTTGGGGTGAGGAATTTTTTATTGCCGACGGCAAGGGCGGAAATTCTAACCACATGACTACGGGTTATGGCGACGCTGCGATTGTTGCCGACCGCGAGCACAACAAATTGTTGGTCATGATGGTGTGTGGTCGCACCGTTTGTTGGCACGGACGCTGGAATCCTTCAAAGATTGGGCAGACAGAAGCCGACTCTGTCAATCGTGTAGCACGCATCTACTTGACTTATAACAAAAAGACGGGCGAATGGGAGAAGAGTGAGATTGTAGAGATGACCGATCACATCTACTCGCTCTTCCTTGATGGTGACAAACCCACGGTTTCCTCTATGTTTATCGGTTCGGGAAAAATCTGTCAGAGCAGTCGCATTAAGGTGGGTAAGTATTACCGCCTCTATTGCTCGATGTGGACACGTGATGGTGGCAACCGCGTCATCTATTCCGACGACTTCGGAGGTTCGTGGAAGGTACTCGGCACAATTTACGACCGCCCTGCCCCCAATGGCGACGAACCCAAGGTGGAAGAACTTCCCGACGGTAGTGTGTTGCTCTCCAGCCGTTGTACGGGTCGTTACTTCAACATCTATACCTATACCGACGTAAAGAAGGGTGAAGGTTCATGGGGTACAGTAGCCCTTTCCAATGCTAAAAATCGTGGTGTGGCAGCAGAAGGCAACTCTACGAATGGTGAAATCATGATTCTCCCCGTTGTGCGTAAGGCTGACGGAGTAAAGACCTACCTCGCGCTTCAGTCGGTGCCCTTCGGACCACAGGGACGTCGTAATGTAGGTTTCTTCTACAAAGAACTCACTGACTATGCCAAGGACTTTGCTACTCCCGCCCTTTTTGCCTCTGATTGGGATGGTTCATGCCAGGTAAGCAGAATGGGTTCTGCCTACACAACGATGACTCTTCAGAAAGATAATACAGTTGGTTTCCTCTACGAAGAATCTACCTTTGCGCGTGACTACACCATCGTGTATAAGAACTATACGGTAGAGCAGATTACCCACAACCGCTATGCTTATTGCGACGATCCCACCTTGACCAAAACTTATATTGCAGAGAAGGTCGTCAACCAAAAGGTGAAGAGCCTGTTTACAGGCAAAAAATGTACGTCTATTGTAGGAATGCCTAATGTGGCAAAGCGTAAGGTGGTAGAAAATGTGGCGAAGGCAGCGAAGCAGCGCGCTACCGTAGACGCTGTGGCAAAGTTGAATAAGAGCATTGCGAGCACCTTGTTCCAGGCAGTAGACGGACAGAAATACCGCTTGCGCAACCTCGGTTATATGGAAGGTGGTGCTGCGTATAACAAGAATCAGTATTTGCAGACCACAGCAAGTGATTTAAGTGCCGCTACGCTTGACGAAAAGGATGCGGCGCAGGTGTGGACACTCCAACGCACTGAAGACGGTCTCTGGCGCCTTTATAATGAGAAATATGAGGTGTATATGGGTAAGCCTGCCGCTACAAGTTCCAAGATTCTTCCTTCGAAGAATGTTGCTGAAGCGGGTACGTTTACATTGATAAGTGATCGTGAAGGACAGTCTGTCTTTAACGAACAGCATACGACCAACGTGAGTTACCCCTGTTTCCACCTCTCACAGGCAAATACGATTGTTACATGGAACGCTTCTGCACCCTCAAAGTGGGAAATCATTGCAGTGACTCCCGACAATTGTTGTTCAACTCAAAAGTAAGACTACGGTAAGTGCCAAAAAATAGGTATTGTTAAGCAGAAACCTTCTTAACAATACCTATTTTTAGCGATTGTCGCGCGTAGAATAAAGGTGTAACTTTGCACCATCATTCCACAACGCTCGTGAGCGTAACCTCAGAAAAAGTGTGTGATAATTGTTATGTTTTTGTTATGTTATCGGGAACACCGCGGTGCTCCCGATTTTTTCATGCCGAGAAAATAAATTTTGGCAATAATAGATGTTACTTGCGTGACCTTTGGTTGCCCACGAAAACTCGTTTGTTTTATTTGAAGCCACTAATGAACACGAATCTACACGAATTCCATCCGGTCTAAAATACCCCGCAAGGCATTAGTGCAAATTAGTGTCCATTCGTGGCTAAAAAATGGCAATATAGGTGTTACTTGCGTGACCTTTGGTTGTCCACGAAAACTCGTTTGTTTTATTTGAAGCCACTAATGAACACGAATCTACACGAATTCCATCCGGTCTAAATACCCCGCAAGGCATTAGTGTAAATTCGTGAAATTCGTGGCTAAAATAATAAGAGCACAACATCTTTTGGGTAAGGATGATTTGTGGACATCTGCTATATTATTGCCTAAATTTTTCTGCCGAGAAAAAACACCGAGGTTGGAAATTGTTAGGGGTTTCCAGTCTTTGCTTTGATACCCATGAGGGGATGGTGCTTATTTCTTGCGTCGCAAATGTACGGTTACAGCGTTATGGTCGGAGCGGTCGGGGCGGTCTAGTATATGTGCCGCATGGGGTTCCCAGAAGTCCTCGCCATAAAGGATGTGGTCGATGCGTACCACCATGGCATGTCGGTTAAAGGTACGTCCAAGTCCATTTCCTGCCTTTACGAAGGCATCGTCAAGATTTCCCGCATTGGCAATGGTTTGATAAGTATAAGAGACGGGAGTATCGTTGAAGTCACCACATACAATGATGTTACGGTCTTTATTTTTGTTGATGAAATCAGCGATAATATCCGCCTGCTTTGCGCGTGGTTCGGAGGCGCGTGCAATCTTGCGTGCAACACCAAAGAGTCCGCTGTAGTTCAAGTCGTCATTATCATCTTCGTCTCTCAACTGGTCCACATTTTCCTTAAACACCTTACGTTCATCTTCCGAGAGGTTCATAGATTTCAGATGACAGACTACAAAGTAGAGCGTGTCGGCATTTGACAGTTTGATTTTAAAGAGCACCGCCTCATTGGCTTGCGTAGTGCAAATGTTTTGGGTCTCTAAAATAGGATAGCGCGAAATACACCCGATATAGTTCCCGTTAGAAAGTACTGACGAATGGTGCATTCCGTTACGCTTCAGCATCGGTTTCACGTGCTTGTCATATTGACTTCCGCTGTACCCTTCCTGGTAACCCACAATGTCGGGATTCTCGCGCAGTATGTCGCGCACCAAACGGTTGTCGCCGTTCTTATCATTCTTGTTTTTATTACTTCCCGTCCATAGTCCGAAGTTGGCTGTGTTGTAACTCATCACCTTCAGACTCTGTTTGGGGGCAGGAGAGGGGAGGTTTATGGGAAAGTAGTCGTCTATGGAATTGGCACACAAGATCAGTCCCACCAGCGGTATCCATGAGCGGCGCCACGCAAAGATGAGACTGATAAAAAGCATGAATATGGTGCCACCTAAAAAGAAAGGAAAGGCCAGTCCTGCAAGAGAGAGGATGCGTATCTTCTCTGGCGAAATGTACGTACTCGCAACGGAAAGGCACAACAACAACACCGTTACCAACGAAAATCCTGTGATGATGTTGGCAACGATGGTGTAGAGGCGCGAGGACTTCTTATTTTTACCCTTTGTGGGTTTTGTGGATTTGGCCATTGGAGATTTAGTAAACGAGTTGACAAGGTACGAGTTGACGAGAAGGATACCGAGTTAAACGATTGTTTATCCCGCATGGTAGTTGTACTCTGTTCTCTGTACTCTATCAGTTGTACTCTGTACTCTGTTAATTATTTCCGCGTTGAGGCGTCAAAGAGGAAGTTTTTCTCCTCTGTGGTCAAACTTTCGTAGCCCGACTTCTTGATTTTGTCGAGCAGTTCGTCTATGCGTCGACGCTTTTCTTCCAGTGCAGCGTCAGGTGTTGGTGGCGTTGTGGTATGTTCTTCCTTATTGTAGGCGCCACCAGGATTCACCGTCATTTTAGGATTCTTATTGTAAGGCGATTTAGAAGACTTTGTGAAGTGTCTTTTCAGGCGTTGCCACCACGAATTAGGATTGCTCAATCGCGTCCAGCGCAGGAGCAGGAGGAAACCGAAGAACATACCGCCAAGGTGGGCAAAATGCGCCACGTTGTCGTTCGCAGAGAATGAAGAGTAGAGTTCAAGTGCCGCATAACCAATGACGAAGTACTTTGCCTTCATCGGGATGGGCGGAATGAGCAGCATGATGCGGTGGTTGGGGTAGATGTAACCAAAGGCTAAAAGGATACCATAGACGGCACCAGAAGCACCTATCGTGCGCCAATAATTCAGAAACTCGCCCATGGGATAAATACCGTCGGGAGTGCGTACGCGTTCGTAATCGGCAAATCCCTCCATCCAGTATTCGCCATACTGGAAGAGTTCCTGACACAATCCTGCGCCCACACCGCAAACCAGATAGTAGATTAAAAAGTGGCGTGCACCCAGCGTGTGTTCTATGGTTCTGCCAAACATCCACAGTGCAAACATGTTGAAGAAGATGTGCGACAAGTTTGCGTGGAGGAACATGTAGGTAAACAATTGATGGAGTTGGAAGTTGTCGGCAAGGAAGAAGTGCAATCCTAATGTTGCTACTAAATCAATGCCAGCACCCTTTGCCACCTCTTGTAACAAGAATACTACGACGTTCGTAAGCAGGAGGTATTTGGTTACTACGGGGATGTTGTTCATAAAGTTAGGTTATGAGGTCGCTTCGCTTTTAAGGTTATAAGGTTATGAGGTCGCTTCGCTCTTAGGTTTTGAGGTTTGAGGTTTTAAGGTTTTTAAGGGAAAAAGTCGCTTCGCCATTCTATCTGCACAGTCCTTAAAACCTTAAAGCGAAGCGACCTCATAACCTTAAAACCTCATAACCTTAAAACCTTATCTGCTATTTATTCAATCTCCAAGTTGCGCCGTCCTTCGTGTCCTTAACTTCAAAACCGAGGGCTGCGAGTTCGTTGCGCACCTTGTCGGAAGTTGCCCAGTCCTTGTTCGCCTTTGCAGTAGCGCGGATGTCGAGGAGCAAGTCAATGGCCTTACCAAAAGCCGCCTCACGTTCTGCATTTCCGTCGGCTTCAGAGGTGAGACCGAGGATGTCAAAGGCAAAGGTGTGGAAGAGCGTGCGGAGTGCTTCCAAGGCGTCGGCAGCAATCGTCTGCTTCTTGTCCACAATCTGGTTGATGACGCGGCACGCATCAAAGAGGTGGCTGATAAGAATGGGAGAATTGAGGTCGTCGTTGAGGGCATCGTAGCACTTCTGCTTGAGTTCTTCTACAAAGTCCATCTTCACGGCGCCATCCTTGCTTGCCTCGATGCGGTCAAGTTCCTTAATTGCTTGGAGCAAGCGGTCAAGACCCTTCTTTGCGGCTTGGAGGGCTTCGTTAGAGAAGTCTACCGTTGAGCGATAGTGCGCCTGAAGGATGAAGAAGCGAATCGTCATCGGCGTATAGGCTTGTTCGAGAAGGGGGTGGTTGCCTGTGAAGAATTCATCGAGAGTGATGAAGTTGTTGTACGACTTGCCCATCTTCTTACCCGCAATGGTAATCATATTGTTGTGCATCCAATAGTTCACCATGGGTTTGCCTTGTGACGCTACCGCCTGTGCGATTTCACATTCGTGGTGGGGGAACACGAGGTCCATACCTCCGCCGTGAATATCGAATTGTTCGCCGAGGTATTTGCGCCCCATTGCCGTACATTCGCAGTGCCAGCCGGGGAAACCGTCACCCCAGGGCGAGGGCCAGCGCATGATGTGCTCGGGTTGTGCCTTCTTCCAAAGTGCGAAGTCCACTTGGTTGCGCTTTTCGCCCACACCGTCGAGTTCGCGTGAGGCATCCTTTACGTCGTCCAAGTTACGGCCCGAAAGAATGCCGTAGCCGTGCTTTTCATTATACTTTACCACGTCGAAATACACCGAACCGTTGCTCTCATAAGCAAAGCCGTTGTCCAAGATTTGCTGCACGAGCTGCTCCTGTTCGATAATGTGCCCCGTAGCGTGGGGTTCGATGCTTGGGCGAAGCACTCCGAGTTTTGCCATTGCCTCATTGAAGCGGTTGGTGTAGTGTTGCGCCACTTCCATAGGCTCGAGCTGTTCCAAGCGTGCCTTCTTTGCAATCTTGTCTTCGCCCTCATCGGCATCATGCTCAAGGTGGCCCACATCAGTAATGTTGCGCACATAGCGCACCTTGTAACCCTGGTGCTTCAAGTAGCGGAAAAGGAGGTCAAACGTGATTGCGGGGCGCGCATGTCCGAGGTGTGCGTCGCCATATACTGTAGGTCCGCAAACATACATACCTACATGTCCGGGGTTGATAGGCTTAAATTCTTCTTTCTTACGAGTAAGGGTATTGTAAATAGTCAACATAGTTGTTATAAGTGTTAGGGTTTATAGTTAAGAAGATGGAAGCGAACTTCCTAATCTTCAAAGTTTTCTAAATCAAGATGATTGAACACGTAGGAGGGTTCAAATCCGCGGGCGATGAGGCTTCGTGCCAACTTCTGGCGCACCTCGTAGTCGGTTTCTCCCTTGATGCTGCGTCTTTTTGCTTGCAACACTTTCTGAAAAACCTCGGCATACTGCTCCTCTGTGATGCAAGTCATCGCCTCGTTGATGTAGGCGTTGCAGATGCCCTTGATGCGCAACTGCTGTGCCGTCTTGACGCGCCCCCAGCCGTTGTAGAGGGTCTTGTCGTGCACAAAGGCGCGGGCATATCTGCCCTCGTTGATGTAACCTTCCTCGATGAGGCGGTCAATCAGCACTTCGGCATCTTCGGATGAGGCGCCCTTCTTGCGCAATTTCTCGGCAATGTCCGCACAGCAGTATTCGCGGCGCGCACAGAGCGCTGCCATAGATTGATAAAGCGCTTCCATGTCGTTAAGGTTTGCGAACGAAGAACCACAAGTGATGTCCGATGGTGGACAGCGCCCCGTAGTGTTTCCACATAATGCGGAAGCGCTCGAGGAGCGATTTCTTATGATTCTTGGTGGTCATGCCCTCGTTGAGGTAGTCACTAATGATGCAGTGCGCATGATGTGTGGACTGCTTCAATTGCTCAGCCTTCTTCAAGATGCGGATGCACCAATCGAAGTCGGCAGAGAAGCGGTACTGCATGTCATAACCGATGGTGCGGAAGAGACTCTTGTGCGCAAAGAATGCCTGATGGCACACCAGCATACCGTGCTTGAACGACGTCCAAGTAAGTCTTTCGGGCGGAGAAAGGCGGCGCGGACCGATATACTTCTCATCCGCATCCACCAAGTCCGTATGTCCAAAGATTACGGCAGGGCGTGTGTCGCCAAGTTGTGCTGCAAGGTCGGAAAGGAGCGTTGGCGTATGCAGTTTGTCGCCCGCATTGAGAAACAGGATATAGTCGCCCGTAGCCATCTTCAACGCCTTGTTCATGGCATCATAAAGTCCGTGGTCGGGTTCAGAGATGCACGTGATTTCGTGGGGCACGGCGGCGATACTGTTACGCTCCTGATAGTGGTGGATATGCTCCAGTGTGTTGTCGCGGGAGTTACCGTCCACGATGAGGTGCTCCACATGTGGGTAGTCCTGCTCTTCCACACTTTTAATAGTTCTTTCAATAAGTGTTGTAGCGTTAAATGTTACCGTAGCAATGGTAAATTTAAGCGGTTCCGTCGTGCTCGACGGAGGGATGTCTGTGTTCATTTGTTTGTGGTAATAAAAAAGTTATTCAGCCCCTTTTGTCTATCCCTTATTTAAAATAGTTTTGTACAGTGTGAGGTATTGTTGTGCAACCACGTCGCTGGAATATCTGTGCACCACTTCATTGCGCATCTCCTGTGGAGAAACCTGTGATTTACCCTCATTGAGTGCCCAGTGAATCCCCTTTGCCAGATCGTCTACGGAATATGCCTTTGCCAAATAACCATTCTTGAGGTGGTCGATGATATCCGTTTGTCCGCTATTGCCGAATGACACGGGCAGACAGCCACATGCTTGCGCTTCTATCAGTGTTTGCCCAAACGTTTCGTAACGTGAGGCACACACCACGGCATCTGCTGCGGAGTAGGCCACAGAAAGTTTTTCGGCATTGCTGACCCATCCCAAATGGGTGTAGTCCACGTGAATATGGGGCAGAAGTTGTGAGGGGTATTTTATATTTCCAAAGATAACCAAGTGGAGGTCGTCCTTGCTGTAGCGACCGCTGCTGATGAGCAAATCAAGAGCTTGAAGCAACAAGTGGAACCCCTTAAAAGGATCATCGATGCGCGCTGCGCCAAAGATGATGATATGCTTATCGGTGGGCAGGTGTAATTGCCGACGTGCCTCCTCCTTGTTCCACACTTGGAATTGCTGTAAAGACAACGTATTGGGAATCACGCTCGAAGGCAACTCACGAGTTAATGCGCTCCTTTTCACCTGTTGCTGCAACCAGTTGCTCACCGATACCAAGTGTAAGTTGCCCGCGTCATAGATTTGTTTTTTCTGCAGAAACACCTTGTGGGGCAAGTTTTCGCATTTTGGAAACGCCAGGTATTCGCATTGCGAGCAGTCTTCTGTAAAACCGTTGCACTGCTCTGCGTGGTGACAGACGGCAGTACAGGGCCACATATCGTGTAATGTCCACACTACGGGTTTTCCAGAGGCGAGAATCTTGCGGATATTTTTCAACGACAACAAACCTTGGTTGACCCAATGAAGGTGAATGATGTCGGCCTGTTGAAATTCAGGAAGTGTCGTGATGTCCGTACCCGCATTTGCAATGTCTACGGCAAAGAGGTTTTTCCGACTCAACTTGTTGTGTACCCAAATCACGAACCGCTCCCAAACGAAGTTCCATTTCAATCGCCAAGAGGGCGGAAGTGCCACCACTTTGTCATCCCCTTCATCATCCTTATCGCGCACGAGCATCTTGACCGCTGCGCCATTTTTTTCGAGCGCATTCATCAAGCGGCGGGCTGCAACAGCAGCGCCACCCGTTGCGGAAGAGGTATTGACGAGAAGAATCTTCATGTGTGAGGTAGGGTAAATGAGGTGATGCCTATTTCTTCTGCTTTACAGCGCGCCACACGAGGTAAGCACCCAGTAGGATGAAGGGGATGCTCAATAACTGCCCCTGATTGATGCCAATCATGTCCTGCATTTGGAGTTCCCAAGGTTCTTGCACCTCCTTGCAGAGTTCGATAAAGAAGCGGCAGGTGAAGATGCAAAGGATGGCGGTGCCGAAGAAGTAACCTGAACCGATGCGTTGAGGTGCCTTCTTGTAGAACCAGAGCAGGAGGGGGAACAGGAGGAAGTAGGCAATAGCCTCGTAGAGCTGTCCGGGGTGGCGCGCAAAGTCTTCGCCATTACGCACAAAGACAAAACCCCAGTCGCTGCCCGTAGCCTTGCCCACAATCTCGGAGTTCATTAAGTTTCCGAGGCGGATGCATCCCGCCGTGAGGGGTGTGGCGATAGAAATATTGTCAAGGGCATGCAGGAACTTCACCTTCGTCTTGCGGGCATAGAGCATGAGCGCGATGATCACGCCAATCGTTCCCCCGTGTGAAGCAAGTCCGGCGTAACCAATGAACTTCGTACTACCGTCGGGCATCGTGCGGAAGGGCAACACCATTTCCGCGATGTGCGAAAGGTAATACCCGGGTTCGTAAAGCAGGCAGTGGCCCAAGCGTGCCCCGATTAAGATGCCGAAGAAGCAGTAGAGGAAGAGCGGGTCAAACTGCTCTTGCGTCAACTTTTGATGGCGGTAAAGTTTGTAAACTACAAAGTATGCCAGCGCCAAACCGATGGCCCAAAAAAGGGAGTACCAACGCAGGGCGATGGGACCTAATTCGAGTGCTATTTCAGAAGGGTTCCAGATTATCATAGATGAGAAAGGAGAAATGAGAAAGGAGAAATGAGAAAGGAGAAAGACCTTGCGGGACTTATCTTCTTGGTAATGTAGGTTTATACTTTTATTTATTGAAAGGATTTTTGAAAATTAACCCTTGCGGGATGGATAAAGGGATGAAAAGTGAAAGAGTTGCGTTGCGCCAGCCTCTTTCTCCTTTCTCCTTTTTCCTTTCTCCTTTCATTAAAACGCCAACTCTTCCTTCGAAACAAACAGGAGGACGTCGCCCACCATAAGTTCCAACTGTCCGTTGGGCACAATGTATTCTTCACCGCGCTTGATCATGATGACAAGGGTTGAAGCAGGCAGATGCATATCCATCAGGCGGTTGCCCTTTTCGAGCATAGCCTCCGTCACTACATAGTCGGAAAGTTGGGCATCCAATTCTTCGGGAAGTTCAACACCAAACTCGTTGCCCTCTTTTTCTATGGGCAGGTCGAGGTCAAACTTCTTTGCCACCCATGAAATGCTCATGCCTTGCAAGATCAGGGAGAGCAGCGTGATGAAGAAGACGATGTTAAACAGCGTTCGCGCCCCAGGAATGTCGGCAAGGATGGGGTAGGTGGCGAAGATGATGGGTACAGCGCCACGCAGTCCCACCCACGATACAAACAAGCGTGCCTTGGTGGGCAATTCGCGGAAGGGTGCCAAGCACAAGAACACGGTGAGCGGGCGCGCAACGAACATCATGAACAGCCCGATGCAGAGCGCCACAAGCACTACGTCAAGAATCTCCAAGGGGTTGACCAAAAGTCCGAGCGAGAGGAACATCACAATCTGTGCCAACCACGTAAGTCCGTCCATAAAGGTGTTCATCTCCTTGCGGTTGGTCAGTTTCTCATTTCCCAGCACAAGACCGGAGATATATACTGCCAAATAACTGTTACCATGAAGCAGTTCTGTGAGCGTAAACGAGATAAACACGAGCGAGAGCAACAACACGGAGTACATCGACTGCGTGCTCAAGTTGATGCGGTTGATGAGCCATGCACTGCCTTTACCTACGGCATACCCCACGAAGATGCCCGCAGCAAACTGCACCACAAGGTCGCGGATGATGGTTCCGAGGCTCCAACTTTCAGGAGCACCAATCACTTGAATCAACACAATCACCAGCAAGTATGCCATCGGGTCGTTCGAACCGCTTTCCAACTCCAACATGGGCTTCAGATTGTGCTTCAACTGCATCTGTTGTGAGCGCAGCAGGTTAAACACCGAGGCAGAGTCCGTAGACGACATCGTGGCAGCCAAAAGCAGCGCGGTTAGGAAGGAAAGTTCGATGCCCATGGGCGTGAAGGTGGTCAATGCCCAAGCAAAAGCGCCCGTGAAGAGCGTGGTGAGTAACACACCCACCGTAGAAAGAATCAATCCCTCGCGCATAATCGGGCGGATGTCCGCAATCTTCGTGTCCATACCCCCCGTGAAGAGGATGACACTCAAGGCGAGCATCCCGATAAACTGTGCCGTAGAAGCGTTGTGGAATTGCAGACCGAGTCCGTCACTTCCGAAGAGCATCCCCACGATGAGAAACAACAGCAGGGTGGGCACTCCGAAGCGGTAACTGGTCTTGCTGAACAGGATGCTCACAAAGATGAGAATCGACCCCAGCAACACAATATTTTCAGCGGTAAGCGTGAGATACATAAATGATGTTGGTTGTGTTAGGTTAAGTCTATGGTTAAGTTCGCCCAAAATTACAATTTTATTATAAAATATGCGTCCATTTTTTTGGGAAAAGATAAGAATGTAAGTCCAAATCCTTTCTTTTCATATTTGACCTATTGCCAACGCCTTCCTTTTGGTAATTCCGTCGGTCAAATTCTAAATGCTCTGTAGGGTATGTGTTCCGGATTATTTCCTTTTGCGAAGGAGTTAAAAGCTGATGATTTTTGGCAATAATATAGGTGTAACTTGCGTGACCTTTGGGTGTCCACAAAAACTCGTTTGTTTTATTTGAAGCCACGAATGAACACGAACCGAAGGTCGCGCTAGTCAATTTTCACTAATATCCATCCGGTCTTAAATGCACCCCAAGGCATTAGTGTAAATTTGTGTTCATTAGTGGCTACAATAATAAGAACACAACATCTTTGGTGTAAGGATTATTTGTGGACATCTGCTAGCAGTTGCCCCAAATATAGTTTAAAAAAACTTTTGTCAGAGGATTTAACCATCCGAAATGCCCCCGTAGGAGGGCACACTCCTGCGGTGGTACTATACGACCGAATAAATCTATCGGTCCCCGTAGGAGGACCCACAGCACCTGGATATACTACAAATCGCTTTAATTTAGGTAACAATATAGGAGTTGACCCAATACCACAGACCCCTCCGCCCTTTGGGCATTTGACCTCGCAACCTCGGTCTTCCTCCTCCTCGTAAGGCATAGTATAAACAAGTTTATCCTTTGCTCTTACTTCGAGCGTCGGCTCCCCTAACTTTGGGGAGGAATTTTATATACTTCCTTACGCTTATAATTCCTAATTGGAAAGTCAAGCGAGGTAGTCTAACTAAAATTGTCCCCAAAAGTTAGGGGGACGAGCAACTTTAGTTGCGGAGGGGGTCTGTTAAAAATCTTGGGTCAACTGCTATATTATTGCCAAAAAGTATGTCAGGTGTTGGGGCACTCTTCCAGAGTGCGACTACTCTCTGATACCAATCCGGGGGTATTCGCTACGCTCAAACCACCCGGTTACCGAGCGGTGACGCCTTCAGCGTCATTGAGCGAGCGAAATTCTTTAAGTTACCGAGCGGTGACGCCTTCAGCGTCATGAAACTTCAACTTGGGTCAACTTCTATTTATTGTTATAAATCCCTTTTTCTCGCATAAAAAAAGTGCTATACGCCTCTCATCTCCAATATTCTTCCTATCTTTGCCCGTGAAAGAGGCGGTTTGCACACTGCTGCAATGAAAAGGGAAACAGGTGAGAATCCTGTACAGTCCCGCTGCTGTATGTTCCATCGTCGTAAGCACTTATATGCCATTGACTGCGGTTGAGAAGGCGTGCTTGCAGGAACGAGTCAGAAGACCTGCCACCTCTGTGTTAGCGTTGTGACCTCGCGGAAGGTTTACAATGTTGGTGAATTTGTTGTAAAGTAAACGGTAAAAGGTTAACGATTAATGGGTTAACGGTGAACGAAGAGGCTGGCATAGTGTTGTCATTCTGCATGGGCTTTAATCGTTAAACGTTCACCTCTCCTCGTCCCTCATTAAACATTCATCGCTTCCCAATTCTTTTTTCGAAAAAAGCAGGTTCCGCGCTGCGCCCCTTTTTGCCTATGCGCTATTCTCAGATTGTCGGAACGCTTTGTATGCTTGCGCTTCTTGCTCCTCAATGGAGTCGGGGGCAGGTGGTTGCTGATAGTTGCCTTGATGAGGTAACTACTGTAGGTATGCGCCGCGACAAATCCCTTACTACAGCTGCTCCCACCTTTCGCCTGGACTCCGCCTCCCTGCGCCGTATGGGTATTACGGACATAACGGGTGCGCTGCGCCATGTGGCAGGCATTCATCTGCGTGATTATGGCGGTGCTGGCGGTTTGAAGACGGTAAATGTGCGCGGTGTAGGAGCGACTCACACTATTGTTACCTACGACGGCATGCCTATGGCAGACACGCAGGGAGGTACGGTCGATGTCTCGCGGTTTGCCTTCGACCTGATGCAGTCGGTGCGGCTGGATGTCGGCGATGCTGCCCCCTTGTTGGTACCTGCGCGCAGTTTGGCGACGGCTACGCTTCACATAGGTAGTTGGACAGAAGGCGAGGAGCGTAATCAGACGAATGTTCAGTTGCGTGCAGGGTCGTGGGAACGGATAAATCCTTCGTTTTCGTTGCGGCGCAAATTAGGTTCCAAGCACAGTTTAGGAGCGGCGGTTTCTTACTTCTTTAGCAACAATAACTATTCCTTCCGCTTGCGCAACGGACTTCACACCACTACGGAGCGGCGCCATAATTCGCGCTTGCAAAGTGGGGTGGGGGAACTGAATTGGCAGTATCGCCCAGACGCGCGACATAAGTTGAGTACGAAAATCTACGCATCGGAACAACGGAGTCAGTTGCCCGGACCTGTGGTGCTTTACAATCAGGATAATGCCGAGCGTATGGGCGAACAACAGCTCTTTGCCCAATCGCGGTTTGACTATGCGGGGGCACGTTTCAACGCTTTCGCTGCCGCAAAGGTGGGACGCCAAGTGCAGCGCTACGAAAACCCCGACCCACAGTATCCTGGGGGAGGGATGGAAAACACTTACCGACAGACGGAGGCGTACTTCACGGGTGGTGTGAGCAAGTCGCTTCTTTCACAAATATCAGTGGCGTATGCAGCTGATTATTACTACAATTACCTTGCTACAAACCTTGCGAGTGCCGACGGTGCGGCGCGCCATACCCTGCTTCAGGCTTTCTCCCTGCGCTATGAGCAACCTCGCCTTACCGCAACCCTTCGAGTGACGGCGCAAACGGCATGGAATTGTGCGCCCAAGGGAATGGAAGCGCCGAGAAACCTCCGTAAATTATCGCCTTCGGTAGCTGTGGCGTACAAACCCTTTGGTGGTGATTTCTTGCTCCGACTCTTTTACAAGGATTACTACCGTCAGCCCACCTTCTCCGAAACGTATTTCTACCACATGGGAACGCAGGTGCTCAAACCCGAACGTGTGCGGCAGTTGGGGGCGGGTATGACGTGGCAGGGCAGACTTCCAATTACCGAAACCGCTATTCGTCTCTCGGTAGACGGTTATTACAACGACCTTACCAATAAGATTTCTGCCATACCCTATAATCTTTTTGTGTGGCGCATGGAAAATCGTGGCAAAGTGGTTATTCATGGACTGGATGTCACCTTCCATGCTGCGCAACGCCTTTCGGCACGCCACCGATTGCTATTCTCGGCAAATTATTCCCTGCAAAATGCGGTGGATCGCACGGATGCTGCCGACGCCTCCTATGGTAAGCAGTCGGCATACCTTCCGCGGCATAGCGGGGCGGCGAGTGTGACGTGGGAAAACCCTTGGCTTTCGTGTGGTATCACCTTTTCGGGAGCCTCCGAGCGTTGGGCAACAAACAATCACGCACCGACTACAAACATGCCTGGATACGGAGAACTCGGTGCCACGGTGTATCGCAATTTCTCCCTCCGTTCGGGAGTGTTAAAGGCAAGTTTTTCTGCCCATAACCTACTCAACAAAACTTATGAAGTCGTCCGCCGCTATCCCATGCCGACCCGCAATTTTATGGCTACGTTAAATTATAGTTTTTGAGGTTGTAAGGTTATAAGTTTTTGAGGTCTTAAGGTTGCCATGCGGATGTGGTTCTTAAACTTAAGACCTTCCTACTTACAAACCTCAAAACATCACTCCCCCTCATAACCTCATAATATTAACCCCTTAATCCCTCTCTCTTATGCGTTATTTACTTCCCCTTTTCTGCCTCCTTATGGTGGCATGTTCCTCTTCTGACGAGTCAGTTACCCCTGTTCCCGACGTACCCAAGAGTTCGTTTTATGTAGTAAACCAAGGTTCGTTTTACGACGGCATTGATGGTAGCATCAGTGCGGTGAATACCGAAACGGGCATCGTGATTCCTGACGCCTTTATGGCACAAAATGGAGTGAGTATTGGTGGTTCACCCCAGGGCGCTGCGAAGTATGCCGGCACCCTCTATGTTCCTGCGTTTGAGTCGGGAATGGTATGGGCGCTGAATGCTGAAAATCTTTCCGTAACTGGAACGATTTCTACTCCTACCCCACAGGCTGTAGCGGCAACAGCAGACCACCTTTTCGTAGCCAATAACGACGGAAATCTGTCGGTGTTTGACCGCAACAGTCTCCAGCTTGTTGAGAAGATTCCTGTGGGTCCGAATCCCTATAGTCTTGCTCTTCTTGGCGATGAACTATTTATTAGTATTTCAGACGGTTACAATTACCCCACTTACGAAAATGGTCTACGTTTGGCACGCTTTTCTACCACCGATTTCAGTCGTGGAGAAGACATTCCCGTAGGGCTAAATCCTGGTCAACTCATTGCTACCGAGTCCGGCAAATTAGTGGTTGTTTGTAGCGGCAATTATGCGGATGTCCCCTCAATGGTGTACAGCGTAAATCCAGCTACGGGCGAGAGTAGCTATATTTGCGACGGCTCCTTCATTGCGGTGAACGGCAACGACCTTTTGGTGATTCATTCTGTGACGGATTGGAGCACTTATGAAACGATTACGACCTACAACCTCTATGATGCCAATACGGGAGCGCTGAAGCGTGAAAATTTCCTCTGTGGTAACCTCCCCACAGCGCCTATCAACGTGCAGTTTGACGCTGATGGCAACATCTACGTCCTTGCCGACCCCTCGGCTGCGGAATATAATATGCCCGGTTACGTGTATCGCTACAACGCTGATGGTACGTATAACACAACGTACCATGTCGGCGTTCACCCTTACAATATCATCTTCTAAACGGTGCGCATTTCAGGTCGTTGAAAGCGTGTTCAAGAATAGCACCTCCGAGGGGGTAAAAACAAACTCGGAGTTAAATAAAATTAGGCAATAATATAGGTGTTGACCCATCTAAAATTTATGCATGCATTGCCCCCGTAGGAGGGCACACTTGCCTAACCGCTGGTGAACGCAGTGAACCTGCGGATTAGGGATAACAGTTGAGTTTCTCTATCGGTCCCCGTAGGAGGACCCACAACGACCAGATAAGTTAAAGCAATTTGTAGCATATCCAGGTGCTGTGGGTCCTCCTACGGGGACCGATAGATTTATTCGTTCGTATAGTACCACCGCAGGTTCGCCCTGCTCACCAGCGGTTAGGCAAGTGTGCCCTCCTACGGGGGCATTTCGGATGGTTAAATCCTCTGACGTAAGTTTTTAAAACTATATTTGGGTCAACTGCTATATTATTCCCTAAAATTAAGTCCGAGATAGTTTGATTTATCTCGGACTTAATTTTTTCTAAAAGGGATACTGTTATATCCAAAAGGGATGGTGTCTTTTATGCCTCCCAACTGATGGTGCGCGTATCGTCATCGTTGACGCGGATGTCCACCCAAACGGTGTTGCCAGGGAGGAGGTCTTCAACCAATTCGGGCCATTCAATCAGGCAAACGGCGCCTGAATAGAAATAGTCCTCACAGCCCATGTCATACGCCTCGTCAATCTTCTTGATGCGGTAGAAATCGAAATGGTAAATGAGTTCTCCCGTTTCGTCAGAGCGGTATTCGTTGACAATCGAGAAGGTAGGAGAAGTTACTACCTCACTCACACCGAGAGCTTCGCAGAGCGCTTTGATAAAGGTGGTTTTACCAGCACCCATCTGCCCGTTAAAGGCAAATACGGTGTCTTCCTGCATCGCCAAGCGGATAAATTCTTCGGCTACGGCGCCAATTTCTTCAAGGTTGTTTATTTTGAGTTCCATAGGTCTTTGGTTTATAAGTTGACAAGTTAACGAGGTACGAGTAGACAAGTGGTGATAGAGGTAATCGTTTCTTCTGCTACCAAGGGAGTGCCTGGGTGCTGCCCTTCGCCTCTGTGTGCTACAAGTTCTACTTTTCCTTTCTTCGGAAAGATTGTTCCTTGTGTGAATTCTATGCAAAGGTCGGAATATTTTCTTAAATACGCTTGATTTTAAGGTCGGAGAATTTTGTAATTTTGCGCAAAATATTTTTTGATGACTTATAGTAAACGCTTTGTAAATAAAGTAATAGTCTTATTTTGTGGACTTTTACTCGTAGGATGTGAGATGATGGATTATCACCCTTACGACTCTAAATTTTCTGGTGCGAGGGGTATAAATGCGAAGAATGTTCAGCGTATAGAGCAGGCCACTTCTGGGCGTAAGGAACTGCGTTTCGCAGTGATTAGTGACACCCAGCGATGGTATGATGAAACACATTTAATTGTTGATCATATCAATGCCTCTCCTGATATAGATTTCGTAATCCATTGTGGAGACTTGACTGATTTTTCGCTCACCGACGAATTTGTATGGATGCGAGACGAGTTGCAGCGTCTTCAAGTTCCTTACGTTGTTGCGTTGGGAAATCACGATTGCTTGGGAACAGGTAAGCAGATGTTTAGTTATATGTATGGGGATTTTGAGTATAGCTTCACTGCTGGAAATACCCATTTTGCTGTGATTAACACCAATGGATTGGAGTTCCCCGTGAACCCTAAATTTTTTGGTGCAGCTTTTTTGACTCAAAATTTTAAAGCCCTTCCCTCATGTGTAGAACGCACGATTATTGTCATGCATGTTCCCCCAGGTAGTGATCAGTTTAGCATTGCTGACGCAGACGATTATTTGGCAGCGCTGAAACCTTACCCAGCACTGCAGTTTGGTTTGTGTGGTCATGAGCATAGTTTTACCATCCGCCATCCCTTTTCGGATGGGGTTCCCTACTACCAAGCTGCATGCGCAGACAAACTTTCCTATTTGTTGTTTCACCTAAAGGCCGATGGTACGTATGAGTATGAAGAAATTCAACTATAAACATATATGCGGATTGCTCTTCCTCTTCGTAGTGTTAGGTATAACAATCCCTACAACAGCAACAGCATCTACGACCCCAATTGCAAACGGAGATTCAAGTCTTGTCAAGAAGCGTAGCTTGAAGGAGCGTTTAACGCCTAATACTTTTGTAGCGCAGTATGCTGGTAATATCGGTTGCGTCTCCGTGGGGTTAGGGTGGGAGAGTTTAAGCAAACGCAGTTTGACAGAAGCACTCATAGGTTATGTTCCCCATTACAAGTCAACACAAAGTCTAACGACCTTCACCCTGCGTCAATATTATACCCCTTGGGAAATTGGAATACCCTTTCCCTTTGAGGCAAAAGGGAATTTAAAATTGCGCCCTCTTACAGCCGGGATATTGGTAAATGTGGTACTCTTTGATGGAGATTTTTGGACGCGTGAGCCGACCTCGCATTACGGAGGTTCTTATTATCGCTTTACGACACGTGTGCGTCTTGCTTTTTCTGTTGGACAGCGCTTGACCTATGAGTTTCCTGAACATTGGAAAGGGTGCGGGGAGAGTGCAGAACTCTTTTACGACTTTTCCATGAATGAATTAAGTATAGTTTCTGCATTGCCTAATCGCCGCCTTGGACTTGGCGATATTCTCTCGTTGGGAGTAGGGGCAAGATGGAAGTTTTAAAAAAAGCGGGTGTGTCAAAATGCAAATTTTGGCACACCCGCTTAAGTTGTGTAAGAGTGAGTAAAATGCAAGGCGCTGAAATTGAGAATGAAGGGAGTGTACTGAAGTACATGACCAAGTCCGAAATTGAGGAGCAACGCAGCAGTTTGCTCATTATGACACAACGCCTTTTTTAATGGTATAATATAGCAGATGTCCACAAATAATCCTTACACCAAAGATGTTGTGCGCTTATGATTGTAGTCACTAATGGGCACTAATTCTCACTAATGCCTTGCGGGGTATTTAAGTCCGAATGGATTCGTGCAATTGACTTGCGCGACCTTCGGTTCGTGTTCATTAGTGGCTTCAAATAAAACAAGGCAATAATATAGTAGTTGACCCATCTAGAATTTATGCATGCATTGCCCCCGTAGGAGGGCATACTTGCCTAACCGCTGGTGAACGCAGTGAACCTGCGGATTAAGAATAACAGTTGAGTTTCTCTATCGGTCCCCGTAGGAGGACCCACAACACCTGGATATGCTACAAATGGCTTTAACTTATCCGGTCGTTGTGGGTCCTCCTACGGGGATCGATAGAGAAACTCAACTGTTATCCCTAATCCGCAGGTTTACTGCGTTCACCAGCGGTTAGGCAAATGTGCCCTCTTGATACCCCCTCCGCAAATTCTTTGCTCGTCCCCCTAAACAGAGGGACAAAGGCAATGCATTCATAAATTTCAGATGGGTCAATACCTATATTATTGCCATTTTTTTGTGAATGGATGTATAGTATTATCGCAAAGATTTCTTCAGCACTAAACGTGCTTCGGGACCCATATTAAAGAGAAGGTCTACGATACTCAAATCAGCGATGAATCCGTGTTTTTGGGCAAACACTTGGTAGTAGGGAATAGCGCAGAAATCCGTGTCCGTTTCCCACGAAAGTTTGGGGGTGATGGCCTCGCGCAAGTCGGTTATCCCTTCTTGGGGGGATGCGCAGTAACTTTCCGTTTGCGTAATGGTGGGGGTAAGGTCTAATAGTCCGAGTACCGTATGTTGCAAGCCCTCATTGAAATCCAATAAAAAGTCTATGCGCTTCTCGTAGAAGGGGCGCAAATCATCGGCATAGTAATCGAAGAAAGGACTGCGCTCATAACTACTTTGGAGGGCGTTCCAGTGAAGGTGGCGCCAGTTCCCGTGATCCGAAATACGGATGTCGCGCATCGCTGCTTTGCCAAAAGTAGGCTTTTCGATGGGCACGGTGAGTGCCTGCACGCCGTTGGGACCTGCGATGAGGCAACGGTTGCGGTAGGTCTGCTTCACGTAATGGTCATGCGTCTCAAGCAACACCAGTTGTGCTGCATACAGACGTGCGTAATAGCGTATGGGGGCAAGGTATGCCGAAGTGAGTAGAGGAATAGAAACCATTGGAGCACGTTAATTCAAGCGTAGGAACAATCTGTCAAGACGGATAACACCATCCTTCATACCATAACTGACGCAGAAGGGTTTTCCTACGAGGGCACGGTAAGGCACAAGTCCGTAAGGCATGTGTTGCGTTTCAAGCCAGTAGTAATCATTGAGGAAGGCTACGGTCTTTACCAATCTTCCGTCAATAAGAATTTCATTGTTGTGGCGCAGGGTTACGAAAGCTCCCTCCTTGCGCAAGAGGTGCCACAGTTGGCGTGCGTTGTGGGGAGTGATGTGAATCTCTTGTCCTGCTGCGGGAACTACAAGGGGCTTGTCTGCATGCGAACGCTTGCGTGACGACACGCGTTGGCGTTCGGTATCCATCCAAACGGTATCGCCGGGTAGTGCGGTGCAGGTGGCAAGGCACACAGGTGCTTCGGGTTGTTGCTGATGGTGGAATGCCACACGGTCGCCCGCTTTCGGTCGATTGACTCCTGAATATGCCATGCGATTCACCAAAATACGGTCGCCCGCTTGCACGCCCCATTCTACGATGCTCCCTTCCGCCACGTACTGTGTGAGGAAGAAATAACGCACAACTACCAATACCAGCATGGCAATCAGTAGAGGGAGTATGTAGAGGCGAAATTTGCGTAGTTTCATGGGGGGAAGGTTATGTTTCTTGAGAGACTGTTTTTTGGAGGCAGTTCTAGGTAATCCTAGGTGTGCCTAGGCTATCCTAGATGCTCCTAGGAATGCCTAGAATAGCCTAAATCCGCTCCGCAAGGCATCTTTACTCTAATTAAAACTCCGTTCTAAACAAGCGCTTCCAACGGATGCCTCCGTTGAAGATGCCGCGGTCGGGATCGAGTGAAAGCCAAATGAAGAGGGGTTTGCCTACGATGTGGTCCTCGGGTACGAAGCCCCAGAAGCGAGAGTCGGCGGAGCAGTCGCGGTTGTCGCCCATCATCCAGTAATAGTCTTGCTGGAAGGTGTATTCAGAGGTCGCTTCTCCGTTAATGAAAATCTGACCGTCCTTTACTTCGAGCGTATTTCCTTCATGCGTGGTGATGCAGGGGGCATAGATGGGGAGTTCGGCAAGGGTGAGGGTGCGCTTCACGCCCTTCTTGGGAATCCAAATGCCGTTGGGACCGCCGTAGTTGGCAGCCGTCCAATCCTTGGGTATATTGATGGGGTAGAGTCCGCTGTTTGCAGACTCTGAAAGGGGCGCATTCTTGTCGATGAAACCGAGGCGTTCGAGTTCAGCCTTTGCCTTTTGTGTGAGGGGCATACCATGACCAGCCATAAACGACTGCACGTCTTCGAAGGAAATACCCAAATCCTTCATGTGTTCGTCATTCATTTCGCGGCGGAAGGTCACGTCGTAGTTAAACTGGGCATGTTCAGGTTGAGGTTGAGGTTTCCCGTCAAGGTGAATGATGCCGTCAACAATGCGCAACGTCTGTCCGGGCAAACCTACGCAGCGCTTCACGTAGTTGTCGCGTCGGTCGGTGGGACGCACCACCATTTCACCGAAGATTTCGGGGTGACTCAACATATACTGGCGACCGTAAGCGTAGCGGCGGTTGTAAATCAACTGCTGCTGCTCATAGGTCATGCTTTCGGTGGGTTCGATATCGGCATTACTTTCCAGAAGAATCTGCTGACCGATGCCGTAACACGCCGTGCGGAAGTCGGGATTTGTTGCTTTGAGGCAAACGGTGTCGCCTGCGGGGAAGTTGAACACAACAATGTCATTGAGTTGCACATCTCCGAATCCCTTCACGCGGCGGTACTCCCACTGCGGGAAGTCCAAGTAACTCTTGCCACCACCCAGGAAAGCAGGCATCGTGTTTTGCGTAAGTGGCATCGTCAAGGGCGTGCGTGGAACAGCAGGTCCATAACTCACCTTGCTCACACAGAGATAGTCGCCCACAAGCATCGTCTTTTCCAACGAAGATGTGGGAATCACAAAATTCTGGAAGAAGAAGTTGTTCAGGAAGTAGATGGCGACACACGCAAATACAATGGCGTCTACCCAACTCATGACAAAGCGGTAGAGGGGATTCTCCAATTCCTTCCACCATCCCCACTTGATGTACTTCGTAAAGTAGAGGTCAAAAATAAGTGGCGTAACGAGCAAGCCCCACCAAGAACCTACCCAATAGAGAAAGGTAAAGTAGAGCAAGATAAAAATAACACCCTTAATGCAATCAAGACGCGTTGCCTTGAGGAACACAGTGTCAGTAGTTTGTTGCTTGTTTTTCATAATCCGTAGGGGTTAGAAATCAAAGAGGTCGTCAGTCGTGAGCAGACCTGTATGTTCCTTCGTAAATTCTGCCGCAAGCACAGCGCCAAGTGCAAATCCACGGCGGTTGTGAGCGTCGTGAGTAATGGTAATTTGGTCGGCGGGGCTGTCGTAAGTAATGGTGTGGATACCAGGAACTTCATCGCGACGAATAGCGTCGATGCGGAGGGCACTATCTGCCGCTTGCTTTGTTCCACTTACGGTACCGTCGGCATTATGCACCTCTCCGAGCACCCATTCCTGCTTACGGTCGAGCATATCAATTACTTGTTCAGCAAGGGTTACCGCTGTGCCCGAAGGCGCATCGAGTTTGTGAATGTGGTGCGTTTCTTCTAACTCCACGCTGTACTCGGGGAAGCGGTTCATAATCTTTGCCAAGTACTTGTTTACGGCGCAGAAAATCGCAACTCCGAGGCTGAAGTTCGAAGCCCAGAAGAGCGTCTTGCCCTGCTCTGTGCAGAACTGGCGGATTTCAGCATCGTGTTGCTCGCGCCAGCCTGTAGAACCGCTGACTACCTTTACACCCTGCTCGAAAGCACGGCAGATGTTGCCAAATGCCGAACTGGGGTTTGTAAATTCGATCGCCACATCAGCGCTTCGGAAAGCGTCAGAATCAAAATCCGCTTGGTTGTCTACATCTATCTTGCAAACAATCTGGTGTCCCCTTGAAAGGGCTATTTCTTCAATCATACGGCCCATTTTGCCGTAGCCAATCAGTGCAATATTCATAGAGGTTATGAGGTTATGAGGTTATGAGGTTTGAGGTCGCTTCGCTTTTAGGTTTTGAGGTTCCTTGCGGGGTGTTTCTTCGGAAAACCTAGGAATGCCTAGGTGATCCTAGGATATCCTAGATTCCTAGGAAACCTCGTCTTTTTAGGAAAGTAAGGGGCGTATTTCCTCCATGATTCGGAATAAGTCCTCCGTAGTTTCTGCGCGGAGCATATCAATGCGCATCTGCTTGAAATTAGGTATACCCTTGAAGAGCGGAGATGCCGCAAGGTGACGACGCACATGGAGGATGCCGCGATACTCATCGATGCGCGCAACGCTGGTGAGCACTTGTTCCTTCAAAACATCCAATTTCCAGTCGGCAGACATCACGGGGTAAGCACTATCAATTACTTTGTCCACATCGTGAGCGTCGGGGTGGAGCGCATCGTGCATTTCCTTAAATACCCAGGGGCGTCCGAAGGTGGCGCGTCCCACCATGGCGGCATCAACTCCGAATTCCGCAAAAGCGCGGACGGCATCGTCGCCCGTAACCAGGTCTCCGTTGCCAATAATAGGGATGTGCATGCGCGGATTCTGCTTCACTTCGCGAATGAGTGTCCAATCGGCTTCGCCCGTGTACATTTGTGCACGCGTTCTTCCGTGAATGGTGAGCGCCTCAATACCGCAATCTTGAAGTTGTTCGGCAAGGGGAACGATAATCTTACTTTCTTCATTCCATCCAAGGCGTGTCTTGACCGTTACAGGGACATCTACGGCATCCACTACGGCACGCGTTACCTCCAATAGGAGCGGTACATTCTGCAACATCCCAGCACCAGCACCCTTTCCTGCTACCTTCTTTACGGGACACCCGAAGTTGATGTCGAGAATGTCGGGGCGTGCGGTTTCCACCACGATTTGTGCCGCATCACGGCAGGCTATGGGATCCTTGCCATATATCTGAATGACCACAGGGCGCTCTTCGTCGCACACGGTGAGCTTCTGCAAACTCTTATTCACCATGCGTACAAGCGCATCGGCGGCAACGAATTCGGAGTACACCATGGAGGCGCCCAATTTGCGACAGAGCAGGCGGAAACCAATATCCGTCACGTCCTCCATCGGAGCCAAGAGCAAGGGTTTATCTCCTAAATCTATGTTTCTTATTTTCATGTGGAATCAATAGTAAGTTCAGCAGGTAGAAACTCAGGGCGCAGAGCAATGCTCCCAGTCCTAAAAGCATGGGCAAGGGTAGTTGGTCTTGCCAATCTCCCGTTTCGGGTACCTGAAGATAGAGGAGCGCAAGACTGTTATTCACTACGTGCGCCACAAAGCACAAGCGGATGTCGTCGGTCAAGAGATAGAGAACACCAAGCAGGATGCCCAAGAAAATAGCGGGCACACATTGTGCCAGGTTGAAGTGGATAATCCCAAAGGTGAGTGCGCTAATCAGCACCGCCCAAAGTGGACGGACATGATAGCGGTGAATAAGCGTGCGCAGGATGCCTTCACGGAAAATGAGTTCTTCGATGAGTGGTCCAACCACGGTAAGTAACAGGATGCAAAGCACGTTTGACTTCATCGCTTCGAACATCTGCATCCTACCCTCGTCACTAAAGGAAAATGGTTTGAGCAGGAGTTCCACCCCAAGTGCCATCAGCAGCATGCAAATAGCTGCGGGAATCATCCCTCTGAAGCGTTGTGTCTTCCAACTCGGTAGGCTGTTTTTGCGCACCAATTTGAAGAGGGGTAACAAGAATAACAGCAGTACATACGTCCCCAATAGCATGTAGCCATACTCTGCAAAGTCTGCGCCATAGGGCACACACAAGTAGTAGAGCGCCCCCGCAAAGGTTTGCGCTATAAAGTAGGAGAGTATGAGGAAAAATATGGTCATGTTTTGAGGTTATGAGGGAGAAGGTCTTTAGGTTATTAGGACTTTCAGTCATGCGGGACTTATTTACGTTTATCTCGGAACTCAAACTGTCCCCCGAAGTTAGGGATTTCCGTCCCCCGAAACGGGGGAAATGAAGGGGGGCGAGCAACTTTAGTTGCGGAGGGGGTCTGTAAATGTGCCCTTGTTAACTCGTTAACTAAACTAATAGACTGCGCGCCATATCGCAGTCGGCTTTGATTTGTGCTTTCAGGTCATCAAGTGTGGCGAAACATTGTTCCTCGCGCAAGTGTGCTACGAAATGTAAAGTGACGGAAGCACCGTATATTTGAGCATCAAAGTCAAAGAGATGCACCTCTATGGACATGTCTTGTCCGTTGTCGAGTGTGGGGCGATTGCCGATGTTCAAGACGGCGGAGTAACACTTCCCCTCAACTTCTGCCCAAACGGCGTAAACCCCACCTGCGGGAATCAACTTAAAGGGTGTATCCACGCGCAGATTGGCAGTGGGAAAACCTAATTTACGACCGACCTTGCGCCCTTCCACTACTGTTCCTTTCAACGTATAGCGTCTGCCCAAGCATTTTTCTGCCTCTGCCACATCACCTGCATAGAGTAAGTTGCGCACAACGGTGCTGCTCACACGATGTTCTTCCACCTTGAAACCTTCGCAAAGGATTACTTCTATGCCAATCCCTGCTCCGTAGCGCTGATATTCGTGAAAACCCTCCTGTTGGTTGTTTCCAAAATGATGGTCATACCCTATGAGAAGACCTGTTACGCCAAAGCGCTCCTTGAGGTAGTCCTTCATGAACTGCTGTGCAGAAAGTTGGGCAAATTCAGCGGTGAAATCGAGGAAAACAACTTTATCTACCCCCGCCTGTTTGAGCAACCGCTCCTTCTCTGCATTGCTGGTGAGCAACTGTGGTATATAGTCTTTCTGCAACACACGGCGCGGATGTTCCGTAAAGGTAATCACCATAGAGGAACAACCTTTCGCTTGCGCAACTTCAACGAGGTTGCGCAGCAAGTAGTGGTGGCCCTGGTGAACACCGTCAAAAAAACCGATGGTTGCAATCATCTTGGGACAATTAGTAGTGAGGAGTTAGTAGTGAGGAGACAGTAGTTAGTAGTTCTTCCATCCGGATGGTAGTTGTACTCTGTGCTCTGTACTCTATCTACAACAACGCTTCTGCCGTAGGTAACCAAGCACTGTTTGCTGGGGCGAGCACAGCTTGAAGTCCGCACTTACGGGCGGCTTCGCAATTTACCTCCGAATCATCAAAGAAGAGAATGTCGTCAGCAGGGCAACCAATGCCAGCTACCACCTTTTCAAAGATTTCGGGATGGGGCTTCTCTACGCCGAGTTCACAGCTGAGGAACACTTTGTCAAAGAAGTCCTTAACCTGTAATCCCTTGTAGCGGAAATATCC
Source organism: Alloprevotella sp. (assembly GCA_045126825.1). Lineage (GTDB taxonomy): Bacteria > Bacteroidota > Bacteroidia > Bacteroidales > Bacteroidaceae > Alloprevotella. The sequence continues at coordinate 8,688 of JBGVPF010000037.1, read as the reverse complement.
GTTTTCCGCCATGCTCCAGTGCACGGGATTCGTGTTTGAAAGCACATGAAGGGTGTATTTCTCCTTCAAGCGGAGCAACATTTCAAGGCGCTCTACGGGTACATCCAACAAGTAGCGTTCCCATGCGCCAACGATTTGTTCATTGGTCAAGGCAGAGTTATTGCTCTTCTCGCGAATGATGTCGCAGAACTCCTCTGTGGTAATCGTTCCACGTTCAAAGTCGGAGAAGAAACCGCCCTGTTGGTAGGTGCCGAGGTAGGGCACGATGTCAAAACCGAGTTCGGCAAAAGCCTTGATACAGCGTTGCTTGTCGAGGTCAACAAGTACACCGCCAAAGTCGAAAAGCAGGTGTTGCATGGCGTGTTAAGGTTATAAGGTTTTAAGGTTTTGAGGGACTGTCCAGTCTGCGATTCTGTAGTTATGAGGTTTTATGGGACTATCCAGTCTGCAATTCTGTAGTTGTAAGGTTGTAAGGGAAAATTCCAATCTGCATAGCCTTAGAACCTTAAAGCGAAGCGACCTTAAAACCTCATAACCTCCCAATTATTCATTCGGAACAATCTTATAAAGTTTATCAGATGGGCGTACCTTTTCAGGCACCTTGATAGCGATGTACTCGCCCTTCTTGGCACTCTGAACAGGTCCGTTGGTGTGGATTTCTTCTGCTGTGACGAAGATAATGCCAGTGGTGGGACCCGTAATGAGTAACTTATCGCCCACATTCAGTTCGCCCGCCTCAATCAAAAATTCCGCTACGCCGAGTTTTGAGAAGTATTTGATGTTCTTACCAATATACGTCTTCTTCTCCGTGGCGTTAGAACCATACTTCTTACTCCATTCGCCAAGGCGCTGTCCCTGATAATAACCGTCCCAAAAGCCTCGGTTGAAGACAGTCGTGAGTTCGGCATCCCATTCTGCGATACGCTCCTCCGTGTACGTGCCGTCGAGCACCGCCTGAATGGCTTCTTTGTAACACTTCACCACCTTGTAAACATATTCAGCACTACGCGCACGACCTTCAATCTTAAAGACGCGCACACCTGCGTGCATCATCTTATCAATAAAGCCTACGGTCTTCAAGTCCTTGGGACTCATGATGTACTTATTATCCACGGCGAGTTCAACACCCGTTTCGCGGTCGGTAACGATGTAACCGCGACGACATACTTGCATGCACTCGCCACGATTAGCCGAACGTCCGAGATTGTCGAGCGAAAGGTAGCACTTGCCACTCACCGCCATGCACAAAGCTCCGTGGCAGAACATTTCAATTCGGATGCGCTCGCCACGAGGACCGCGGATGTCCTGACGCTCAATTTCTTCGTAGATTTCACGAACCTGATCCATGTTCAGTTCTCGCGCTAAAACCACCACATCTGCGTAGCGTGCGTAGAACTTTAAGGCCTCGATGTTCGAGATGTTGAGTTGCGTAGAAAGGTGTATCTCCTGACCAATTTCATGACAGTAGGTAAGCACGGCTACGTCACTGGCAATGACGGCAGAGATACCCGCTTCTTTTGCGGCATCACAAATCTTGCGCATCATGGGGAGGTCTTCGCCGTAGATAATGGTATTTACGGTGAGGTAAGACTTCACCCCACGCTCGTTGCAGAGTTCCGCAATTTCGCGCAAGTCGGCAATGGTGAACTTTGTGGCAGAGTGCGCACGCATGTTCAGACTCTCAATGCCGAAGTATATAGAGTCGGCACCAGCTTTGAGAGCCGCGTGAAGGGATTCGCGCGAACCGACGGGCGCCATTATTTCATAGTTGCTAATCATAGGAGGTTATGAGGGGGAAGGTTTTGAGGTCTTGAGGTGATGAGGAGTTGTTTATTTAATGGTTGTGCCACCGTTCTTTCCAATAGCGTCAGCCTTTGTAATAACCACCTCTTTGACCCCAGCATTTACCGCTTGAAGGGCATTCTCAATCTTGGGAATCATCCCGCCAGAGATAGTGCCGTCGGCAACAAGTGCTTGGAACGATTCGGCATTGATTGTGGGAATCACAGAAGTCTCATCCTCGGGATTGCGCATCACTCCGGGGAATTCAAAGCAATAGACGAGGGTGGTGTCAAAGTGTTGTGCGCAGGCCTTTGCCGTTTCACCAGCAATCGTATCGGCATTCGTGTTGAGTAAGTTACCTTCGCCGTCGTGCGTAAGAGGTGCCATGACGGGTGTTACTCCCGAACGAATCAGCGAAGCCAAACGCGCACCGTCAGCCTCTTTAACGTCACCCACGAAGCCGTAATCAACATCCTTTACAGGGCGCTTTTGCGAGCGAATCACATTCATGTCTGCGCCTGTAAGTCCAAGGGCATTCACACCATGTGCTTGAAGACCAGCTACAATACGCTTGTTTACCAATCCTCCATACACCATCGTTACGACCTCAAGCATCGCCTGGTCGGTAACGCGACGGCCGTTGACCATTGTAGTTTCAATACCCAAACGTGCGGCAATGTCTGTGGCTGTTCTGCCGCCACCATGTACCAAGAGTTTATACCCCTCAATGGCAGAAAAGTCTTTAAGCAGTGAAGCAAGACTGTCGCTATTTTCGACAATCTTGCCACCCACTTTTATGATTGTAAGTTTATCTTTCATAAATAGGTTATGAGGTTTGAGGTTATGAGTTCTGAGGTCGAGGTGATAAGATTCCATTCGGTCTGCATCGTCCAAAAATCTTAAAACCTGCAAGCGCAGCGACCTTCAACCTTATAACCTTATTCAAGATACGTGTATCCGTAAAGTCCGGCACGGTAATTGGAAATAAATTCCTTACCTTCGGCTTCGGTAATTTTACCTTCCTTAATCGCCTTGCTCACCCAGATTTCGAGGCGACGCACCAACTTCTTGGGGTCATACTGTACATATTCCAGCACATCAGCTACCGTTTCGCCGTCGATAGTACGCTCAATGACATAACCATCATTGTCTACCGAGAGGTGAACGGCGTTAGTGTCGCCAAAGAGGTTGTGCATGTTGCCCAATATTTCCTGATACGCACCCACGAGGAACACACCAATGTAGTAGTGCTCGCCATTCTTCATCGCGTGCAGAGGAATGTAGTTCGTCTGCTGGTTGTGATTCACATACGCACAGATTTTACCGTCCGAGTCGCAGGTAATGTCTTGAATCGTTGCGCTACGCGTGGGACGCTCGTTGAGGCGTGAAATCGGCATGATGGGGAAGAGTTGGTCGATACCCCAAGAGTCGGGCATAGATTGGAAGAGCGAGAAGTTGCAGAAGTATTTGTCGGACATCTCCTTATCCAACTTGCGCAATTCTTCGGGAGCATGCTTCTGGTGGTGCACCAATTCCGCTACTTCACGAGAAATCGCCCAGTAGAGACTCTCAATCTGTGCACGCGTTTTGAGGTCGATGATGCCGTGGCGGAAGAGGTCGAGTGCTTCTTCGCGGATGTCTTCCGCGTCGTGCCAGTCTTCAAGCATCGAGCGTGAAGAAAGTTTGTCCCAAATCTCAGTAAGGTCGTGCACCAACTTATGGTCGTTTTCGCCAGGTTGGAAGTCCTCGGGCATCTGCGGAACACTCACACTTTCAAGGGTGTCGATGATGAGCACAGAGTGGTGTGCAGTCAACGAACGACCACCTTCTGTAATGATATTGGGGTGGGGGATGTTGTTCTTATTCGCTGCTTCTACGAACGTGTAAACGCAGTCGTTGACATACTCCTGAATGGAGTAGTTTACCGAACTTTCAGAATTGCTGGAACGCGTACCGTCGTAGTCCACGCCGAGTCCGCCACCGCAGTCCACAAACTTTACATTGAAACCCATAGCGTTGAGCTGCACATAGAACTGTGCGGCTTCACGAAGGGCAGTTGAGATGCGGCGAATCTTTGTAATCTGCGAACCAATGTGGAAGTGCATCAACTGAAGGCATTCGCGCATGCCCATCTTGTCGAGCATTTCGAGGGCTTGGAGAAGTTCGGAAGAATTAAGACCGAACTTTGAGGCATCACCGCCACTTTCTTGCCACTTGCCCGAACCGTTAGACGCCAACTTGATACGCACACCGAGGTTGGGGCGTACGCCCAACTTTTCAGCAGTCTCTGCGATAATCTTAAGTTCGGGGAGCTTTTCGATAACGAGGAACACGCGCTTGCCCATCTTCTGTGCAAGCAAGGCCATCTCGATAAAGTTTTGGTCCTTGTGACCATTACAAATAATGAGCGAGTCAGAATCCATGTTTGTAGCCAATACGGCATGGAGTTCTGGCTTCGAACCCGCTTCAAGTCCGAGGTTGTATTTCTTACCGTGAGAAATAATTTCCTCAACGACAGGACGCATCTGATTTACCTTGATAGGGAAGATGATAAAGTGGTCGCCCTGGAAATTATATTCCTTACCTGCCTTTACAAAGCATTCGTTGGTCTTCTCGATACGATTGTCAAGAATATCAGGGAAGCGAAGGAGAACGGGTGCCTGAATGTGGCGCGTTGCCAGTTCGTCAATCACTTCCTTAAGGTCTATCTGTACACCATCCTTACGGGGCGCAACGTACACGTTACCCTTATCGTTGATGCCAAAATAGTTTACGCCCCATCCTTTGATGTTGTAGAGCTCTTCAGAATCTTCAATTCGCCATTTACGCATAATGATTGAGATTTTAGAGGGGTGGAGTGGAAATATGTGAGTTGAGGGTGTTAAAAGTGTCTAAAGTCTTTAGGGTCCTTAAGGTATTTAAGGTCTTTAAGGTTCTTATAACCTCATAACCTTATAACCTCAAACCTTATACCCTCAAACCTCAACCCATAATTAAATTCTTGATGGTTGATGCTACATCATTCACGCGTTGTGCGTCATGAAGTACATCAATATTTACGGTATATTGTGCTTGCGCGTAGTAAGGTTCGCGCGCTGCCAATTGTTCGGTTACAAAGGTTCGCAACTCTTCCTCACTCTTACCCGTGAGCAAGGGGCGCTCGCCTTTGCTGATTCGCAGGTGTTCCAAGACCGTCTCAACCGATGCTTTCATATAAACGGTTGTAGCCGTCTCGTTCAAATAGGTCATATTGTCGAAGAAACAAGGGGTACCTCCACCGCAGGAAACAACTACGTTTTCAAATTCCGCCACCTCGTGGAGCATGCGACGTTCCAGGTCGCGGAACTTTTCTTCGCCCTGTTCGGCAAAAATCTGTGGCACCTTTTTGCGGAAGCGCTCTTCAATATACCAGTCAAGGTCATAGAAACTGCATCCTAATTGCTTGGCCAGTGAGCGCCCCACAGTGGTCTTTCCCACGCACATATATCCAACAATAACAATTGCCTTCATAGTTGCCCGTGGGTGGTTACTTCTTCTTTTTCTTCTTCTCGCCTTCCGCTTCTACGTGCTTCAAGCATTCCTCGTAGGTCAAGTCTGCCGCCTTTGCTGCTTGTGCCTTCGAGAGTTTGTAGTTCACTCCCTTGTAAGCCACGTAGGGACCGAAGCGACCGTTCTTTACCTCCATTTCGGGATCTTCGTCAAACTTCTTTACCACAGCCTTGACTTCAGCATCGCGCTTTTCCTGAATCAACTCAATAGCGCGTTCCAAGGTTACACTCATGGGGTCTTCACCCTTGGGAAGTGACACAAACTTCTTGTTGTGCTGAATATAGGGACCGAAGCGACCTGTGTTAACAACGATGGCGTGTTCTTCAAAGTCACCCAACGTACGGGGCAACTTAAAGAGTTCGAGCGCTTCTTCAAGTGTCACGGTGCTCATGCTGAGCGATTTGCCGAGAGAAGCAAACATGGGCTTTTCGTCGCCACCAGCTTCGCCCACTTGAACCATCGGGCCGAAACGACCGATCTTTACCATCACGCGCTTACCGCTGACGGGGTCAACGCCAAGGTCGCGTTCGCCCACCTTCTTTTCTGTGCGCTCCTGAATAACGCGTTCTACCTGTGGGTCAAAGTCGTCGTAGAAGGTTTTGATCAACTCCTGCCAATTCTTCTTGCCCTCTGCCACAGCGTCAAAGTCTTGTTCTACGTGCGCCGTGAAGTTGTAGTTCATAATATCGGGGAAGTTAACGAGCAAGAAGTCGTTGACGATGCAACCTGTATCTGTGGGCACCAACTTACCCTTCATAGAACCTACAGATTCACTCTTCTGAACACTCTTAATCTTACCCTTCTTAAGTGTCATGATGGTGTACTCACGCTTGGTGCCTTCGCCATCACCCTTTGCCACGTATTCGCGTTGCTGAATCGTTGAAATAGTGGGGGCATAGGTAGAGGGGCGTCCAATACCGAGTTCTTCCAACTTATGCACGAGTGAAGCTTCCGTATATCGGGGAGGTGCTTGTGTGAAGCGCTGCGTAGCAACTACTTCTTCTTGTTTTAGGACATCCCCTTCGTTTAATGCGGGGAGCAATGTACCTTCGTCGTTGTCTTGATCGTTGTCGGCATCACTGCTTTCACGATATACCTGAAGGAAACCGTCGAAGATGACCACTTCGCCCTGTGCTACGAAATTGAGCGGAGAAACCTTTCCTTCAGCATCAAGCATGTCGATGGTGATGGTTGTCTTTTCCAACTGCGCATCCGCCATTTGGCAAGCAATCGTGCGCTTCCAAATGAGGTTGTAGAGGCGCTTTTCCTGTACAGACCCCGTAATGGTATCGTTTTCCATGTAGGTGGGACGGATGGCTTCGTGCGCCTCCTGTGCACCCTTGGTCTTTGTCTGATACGTGCGACGTTTGTGGTACTCACTACCCATCTGCTCTACAATCACCTTCTTCGAAGAGTTGAGGCAGAGCTGTGAGAGGTTCATTGAGTCCGTACGCATGTAGGTAATATGTCCGCTTTCATAAAGCGACTGTGCTACGCGCATGGTAAGAGCTACGGGGTATCCCAACTTGCGTGCTGCTTCCTGCTGGAGTGTGGACGTTGTGAAAGGAGGTGCAGGTACGCGCTTGGTGGGGCGCTTGGTTATCTGTGCCACGCGGAATGATGAGGCTGTGCAGGAATTCAAGAAAGCCTCTGCCTCTTCGGGCGTGTTGAAGCGCTGTGAAAGTTCAGCCTTAATGGTGGCTACCGTACCATCTTCTTGGGGAACGGAGAACGTGGCAGTAATCTTGTAGCCTGACTCTGCTACAAACGAACTTATTTCGCGTTCGCGCTCCACAATGAGGCGCACCGCCACACTCTGCACACGACCGGCTGAAAGACTCGGACGCACCTTGCGCCAAAGTACGGGCGATAGTTTGAAACCTACCAGGCGGTCCAACACGCGGCGTGCCTGCTGTGCATCAACCAAGTTGAGGTCAATGCTACGGGGGTGCTTGATGGCTTCAAGGATTGCGGGCTTTGTAATTTCGTGAAACACGATACGCTTCGCCTGCGCAGGGTTGATGTTTAATACTTCCGCAAGGTGCCATGAAATAGCTTCTCCCTCGCGGTCTTCATCGGATGCGAGCCACACATTCTCTGCTTTCTTGGCTGCGGCGCGAAGATCGCTCACTACGTGTTGCTTGTCGGAGGGTATCTCATATTCCGGCTGGAACGTGTTGAGGTTCACACCGAAATCCTTCTTCTTCAAGTCGCGAATGTGTCCGAAACTGGACAAGACTTTGTAGTCGTCCCCCAAGAATTTTTCAATAGTTTTTGCCTTGGCGGGAGACTCAACAATTACAAGATTCTTTTGCATAGTCAAGTTTATTTTGGCGCAAAAGTAGAAAAAAATATTATACTACACATTATATATAGCATTTTTTTAAAGGTGAAAGAAAAAAGGAGAAAGGAAAAAGACCATGCGGGACATAAAATTTGGTAATAATATAGCAGTTGACCCGTAAAGACTATCATACCCCCTCCCCGCCCAAGGGCGGTTTTGATTTTCGCTTCGCTCATCTTCCTCCTTCTCGTAAGGCATAGTACAAACAAGTTTGTCCTCTGCTCTTACTTCGGGCGTCGGTTCCCTCTATCTTAAGGAGAGAGAAGAGTTTGATACTTCCGTTAAAACGACTCAACAGATGTAAACAATCTCGCTTTCACTTGGTATAAATAGTGTAGGATTACTCCGCATGGCGCTCTCCCCTTAAGATAGGGGGAGTACCTCCGCAGGAGGGGAGGGGGTATGACCATTATGACGAGTATTTCAGCTTATTTCCCTTATAGATATTCAACCCCAAAAACGAGAATTTCTATGTTTAAGAGAACACGAATTTCACGAATAACACGAATCTCCATGCGGGATGAATATTTCTTAATCAGAGGCGAATAACACGAATTTTTCCATCCGGATAGTATTCGTGCAATTGCTTTCGCGACCTTTGGTTCGTAGGAGATAAGCAAGGTAACATCCCGCAAGGATTTCCTATGTTTAGGAGAACACGAATCGAAGGTCGCGCAAGTCAATAGCACGAATTTTTATCATCCGGATGGTATTCGTGTAATTCGTATGCGATAAGCAAAGATAACACCCCGCAAGGATTCGTGTTATTCGTGCAATTCGTGTTCTCTAAAATAAAGAGACAAATTATACTGAACAGCAATAAAAATTTTAGGGGAATAAGCATTACCTAAACTGGTCACGCTGATTTCTCCTTTAATCCCGCTTTGCGGTCTTTTCCTCCTTATTCGCTGACGCTCATCAAGCTTCGCAAGTCGCACCTCGGCAATTCAAGCAAGCTTAAGCGAGTTTTCTTCCTTGTCGCTCGGCAAAGATTAAGTAAACTTATCTTTACA
>JBGVPF010000036.1:0-5239 GCA_045126825.1 Alloprevotella sp. | reverse complement strand
TCGCCGAGCTCATCAAGCTTCGCAAGTCGCACCTCGGCAATTCAAGCAAGCTTAAGCGAGTTTTCTTCCTTGTCGCTCGGCAAAGATTAAGTAAACTTATCTTTACACTCACTCCGGCGTCAGTTGATTGCACTCGGTTTGTCGTCGGTTCACCTTTCCCCCAGATGATTCTCCACATCTTCAACCCCTCCCACGACGAGGCCCTTGGTTTTGGTTCTCCGTATTACGTTCCCACGAAAGCAGCGATGTTGCTTGCGCGGGAACGTTGTACGTTGCCCGAACTGTGGGCGAAGCCTGGGGATGCCATACTCTTAACGGATGATCGTGAGCGCCCTGTTGCCAACGACACGGAGAAACCCTTTCTTTATGTATATAAGCGCGAACTCACGCCAAAGTTCATCCGTCAAATTACGCGCATCGAACCCTGGGGGTGGAATGCTTACCTGCGCCACACCCTGCGCCGACTCGGCATTCCCGACACGCTTCTCCCCACCGATGAGGAACTGGACCACCGCCGCCGTTTAAGCAGTCGAGAAACCGCCATCACCCTACTCCACCGCCTAACGGCAGAAGATGAAACACTTGCAGGGCGCGCCACTTGGTGCTCCACGATTGAAGACGCTTGGCAAGCGGTTCGCACTTACGGCAGGGCGATGGCAAAATCCCCTTGGTCGAGCAGCGGAAGGGGTGTTTTCCGCGTAGAAGCAGAGGACAATGTAATCCCCGCCGATGCCCGTATGCGCAACATTATTAAGCAGTACGGCGGCATTGCCATTGAAGAATATTGCGAACGCATCCAAGACTTCGCCCTTGAGTTTTACGCACAACAAGACGGTACTATTACTTATGCTGGACTCTCCGTGTTTAACACTTCTGTGGGCGGCAATTATTTAGGAAACATTGAGGGTACGCAAGCGGAATTGCAAGCACTTATTAACCGCCTTATTCCCTGGAATCACGTTGAAGCGTGTATTGAGCGCCTCATCGTCCACCTTCAAGCACTTATCGAAGGACACTACGTAGGTCCACTGGGGGTTGACCTTATGGTGGTAAAACAAGAAGACGCCCTTAAACTCCATCCTTGCGTTGAAATCAACCTGCGCAACACAATGGGACATGTAGCATTATTACTAGGTAACGCTAAAAAATAACTTGGGACTTTTTATATTAATAATGTTTTATGGAGGCATTTAAAGAGTTGTCTTTTTGTCGCTTTCGTCTTTATTCATCAGTCACATAGCCCGCTATGCTCCTTCTTCACAAAAACGGAATCAACTAAAAATACAATTAAAACTGCCCCAACTTATTATTTTACCGTTACTAAACGAAATAAGGTGAGACACAACGTTGTGTCTCACCTTATTTCGTTTAGAGGTTCTCACATTTACTTATTCACCGCAGAACGGCGGAACTCACTAGGGGACTTTCCAAAATGGGAACGCACATATTTCCCAAAGAAACTGGCATTGGGAAACTGCAGTTGGAACACAATTTCCTTAATGGAAAGGTCGGTGTGGAGCAAGAAATAGCGAATATCGTTTTCGATAAATTCCGTAATCCATTGCAAGGCGGTTTTCCCCGACACCTTCTTACACACTTCCGATAGATGCTTGGCAGTGACACTTAATTCTGACGAATAATGGTCGATAAAGCGGGGGCGTGGATGTGTCGTTTCCAGCAGATTTATGAAACGCAAGAAGAGTTTTTCGCTCTGTCCCACTTCAAACTGCTTGGCAGCTAATTCCTCAATCATGTGAGCACCTATAATTTCGCAGAGCATACCCTTCACTAATAAGTGCACCACCTCCTCACGGAAAGGATGAGTAGCATCTTCAATCTTCATGCGCAAAAGTTCCCCGTAATGTTTAAAGATACTCAATTCCTTTTCTGACAGTTGCAAGATATGAAACGAGCGATCCAGGTTAAGCAATGCACCCACCACCATCTGTGTATTGGGAATAAACTCCATCAGCATGCGGCGAGAGACTACGATAAAACTGCCCCTCAACCCATGATCCATTTCCAACTCGCGGCGGAATGTCGAATTGGGTTTACACACCACTACGTCACCTGCCTTCACCGAGGTTTGCACCCCATTAATCTCAAGTTCACCCTCCCCTTCTCGAATAAAAAGGAAAATAGCGTCCATCAACTGCGCATACTCACCATCACCAGTAAGCATGCCATTCTTAACCTGCTCTGCCTCGCTCACAATGATAAACTCCTCGCAAGCATAAGTATACTGACTTGACGAGGCAAGCATATCCTTTATCGTAATTTCATCTATCATGGTAATTCGTTATTGTTTACGACTGCAAAGTTAAAAACTTTACCCCATATACAAAGTTTCACCAAAGAAAACATTAGTGTTCTTTTTTTCGGATTCGTTTTTTTAAAAAAAAGAAACAACTAACAGGGAACGGTTATTAACCAATAAACAACGGGGATGAGGTGGCGATTATTCTGTTAATGAAAATTCCAGCATAAGGGGTAAATGATCACTAAATCCTCCCTTATAGAAGGTCCCCTGGTAATTGCGTTTTGGTTTATATTCAACGGGGAAACTTGATTTCACAGTCTCCAAAAGGAAGGGAAAACCAAGGATGCGCAGATGGGGAGGCTTTGTCGCCGACTGCGCCAAAGCGCCCGACATGATAATATGGTCAATCCTACCCCACTCACGGCGATAGTAATACGTGCCCTCAATGATACCTGGAAACTCGCGACATTGCGGGGTGAGTTCATATAAGGAGGTATTGAGAAGAAGTTCCTCCGTTTCAATAGTCTTCATACTCTTCACCTTCAAGACTTTTTGCAACGAAGGGTCATGCACCTCATCATTAAGGTCTCCAAGGATTACCACGTAAGCATTTGGTCGTTGTTGCTGGATACTGTCTACTTTCTGCCGAATCACTTGTGCCGCCCGACAGCGATAAGGTGCTGTTTCACGTTTTCCTCCCCTCCGACTGGGGAAATGCGCCACAAACACCGAGAGGGTATCCAATGTAGGCAACAATCCCTCCACATAGAGCACATCTCGGGTGGGACGCTCTTCTCTACTGACAGGCACGCGCAAATCCTCACGATAAATAGGTTTGAAACGCCCCGGTTGATACAACAAGGCGACATCAATACCACGCGTATCTGGACCGTTCGTTACAATATATTCATATCCTAATCGTGCCAATGATGTGCGCCTCGTAAGATGGTGCAATACCAAATCATTCTCCACTTCAACCATCCCCACCAATTCTATGGGTGCATCCCCACCTGCAGCAGCAATCACCCGTGCCAAACGCCCCTGCTTCGCCCAGTAGCGACGCGAATCCCACTGTTGTTCCCCCTGGGGTGTAAATGCCACATCATCACAGAGAGGATTGGGGATGGTATCAAACAAATTCTCCACATTATACTCCATAATGCGGAAGCGCTCCTGAGCAACAACCGAATTTATGGTTGCAATACTCAAGAGCGCTATTACGATAAGTATGTCGCGCACACTATTCATGATGATAAGGTTCTCCCTTAATGATTGTCATGGCGCGGTAATATTGTTCTACGAAAAAGAGACGCACCATCTGATGAGAAAACGTCATGCGTGAGAGCGATACCTTCTCACGCGCCAGGGCATAAATATCTGGAGAAAAACCGTAAGGACCACCTACAATAAACACGAGTCTGCGTGAAACGGTCTGCTGCTTCTGTTCCAAATAGCGGGCAAAATCTACACTACGAAACTCCTTGCCGCCTTCATCCAGAAGCACCACATAGTCCCCCTCCTTCAAACTCTTCTTCAGGAGTTCCGCCTCGCGCTCCTTCTGTTGCTCGGGAGTTAGCGCCTTGGTATTCTTAAGTTCAGGAATCACCTCAAGGTCGAAGGGTTGATAATGCTTCACGCGGTTAACGTACTCATCTATGAGTGCCACGAGATGCTTATCAATAGTCTTGCCAATAACAAGAAAAAGGGTTTTCATAAATTACTTTATTAGGTTGTGATATTTTAAGGGGCGCTTCGCTTTAAGGTTATAAGGTAGGAGGTGATGAGGTTTTAAGGTTGTGAGGTTTAGAGGGCGCTTCGCTGTAAGGTTATAAGGTAGGAGGGTGGAGGTTTTAAGGTTATGAGATTTTAAGGGCGATTACTCTTTAGGAGCACAATTAACCACTTTGTAACGACCATTTATTTAGCAGTAAAAATCAAGTGATTACAAATCATTAGCAGCATTCCAATAGTTCCACGCCGCTTCGGCTTGCAGGTGCAACATTTCCAATCCGTTTTTCACCACTGCTCCTTGCGCACTCGCCTTTTTCATAAATGCCGTTTCAAGTGGGTTGTAAACAAGGTCGTAACAGAGATGTTGGGGCGTCAGCAAGTGATACGGCAAATTAGGCGCCTCATCCACATGTGGGAACATCCCTACGGGCGAACAATTCACAATGACATGATAATTGGAAAGCACTTCGGGCGTCAGTTCTTCGTAAGTAAGCGCATCAGTGCGCTTTGTGCGACTCACATAGAGCGGAGTAATACCCAATTTCTTTAAACCATAAACGATGGCCTTTGAGGCACCACCAGTTCCCAGTACTAAAGCACGGCGGTGGTGAGATTGAAGCAAAGGGCGGAGCGAATCTACGAATCCAATAACGTCAGAGTTATACCCCTTTGTGCAAATTGTTCCATCGTCATTATGCTTAATGCGCACCACATTCACGGCACCAATCTCTCGCGCTTCAGCAGTGAGTTCGTCAAGCAAAGGAATGACTGCTTGCTTGTAAGGAATGGTCACATTCACCCCACGCAAGTTTTCGTTTTCTGCAATGAGAGTTGTGAGTTGCGCAATATCGGCAAAATCAAAATTTGTGTAAGTGGCGTCAATCCCTTCGCGCGCAAACTTCTCGGCAAAGTAACCAGCCGAAAAACTATGCCCGAGAGGGTGTCCCACAAGTCCGTATGCTTCCATGATTCTGTAGTTAACAAGTAAACGAGGTACAAGTAGACAAGAAAACAAGGTACGAGTAGACAAGAAAGTTGCTAAAATAAACGAGAATCACTCCGCAGAGTAAACTTTCTCATTTCTCCTTTCTCATTTCTCCTTTCTCATTTAATCCCGCTTTGCGGTCTTTTCCTCCTTATTCGCTGACGCTCATCAAGCTTCGCAAGTCGCACCTCGGCAATTCAAGCAAGCTTAAGCGAGTTTTCTTCCTTGTCGCTCGGCAAAGATTAAGTAAACTTATCTTTACA
>JBGVPF010000035.1:0-40313 GCA_045126825.1 Alloprevotella sp. | reverse complement strand
TTGCCCCCGTAGGAGGGCACACTTGCCTAACCGCGGGTGAACGCAGTGAACCTGCGGATTAGGGATAACAGTTGAGTTTCTCTATCGGTCCCCGTAGGAGGACCCACAACGACCGGATAAGTTAAAGCAATTTGTAGCATTTCCAGGTGTTGTGGGTCCTCCTACGGGGACCGATAGATTTATTCGTTCGTATAGTACCACCGCAGGTTCGCCCTGCTCACCCGCGGTTAGGCAAGTGTGCCCTCCTACGGGGGCATTTCGGATGGTTAAATCCTCTGACGAAAGTTTTTTTAAACTATATTTGGGTCAACTGCTATATTATTGCCATTTTTTTACAACATCCCATAAACATTCTTGGCATAGATACTACGCAAGTTATGGTCTTCTATATAACAAATTTTAAACAGTTGAAATACAAACGTTTGAAGAATTGTTATTATTACTCTCATTTTAGGGACCTCAATTCATTACTTATGTCTATAAAACAGGTAGTCACTGGAGTCCTTTTTTTGTTTTTGTAATATATTGAATCATAGTTGTTTATGTTAATCGTAAAAATAAAGTTGCCCCATTTTTTGAATTTTGGGAAAATGTTTCTATATTATATATATAATCACAAAAACAGAATGTCATGAAAGATCCATTTAAGCACACAGACAAAACTTTTGTTGTAGGGGAAAATCGTAGTTACATCGCAGAACTACCTCATCACTTGGCGCACAAAGGACTTCCCAGCGACGTGGCGCGTACAGAATTGTTCAAACTCGACTCGCGCGAAGGCAATCTTCTTACCTTCAAACACGGTGTGGGGTATCGCACTCCCATCTCAGGCAAAGTGCTTACCAACCTCAAAACGGGCGAAGAAATTTGCTTCCTTGACTACCGCGGTTCGCGCATCATGCTTGAAGCGTCACATTACATGCACGGCGGTCGCAAGGTTTCTCAGGAGAGACTAGACACGCTCCGCACGGATGACGGACGTACACTCCGCCAATTCCTTAAAGATGAGGCGGCAAAACCTTTGGAAGAAAGGTTGGGTGCGTCCTAATTTCAGTGTTCTTTAAAAACTTCATCGAGAGCATGTTCCCTCAGTCATGCTCTCGGTGGCAGTAAGTAAAATTTTAGTCAATTCTAAAACAGAATTTCTGAATTTTACTTTATATTTGCAATTCAATAATACAATTAAAAAGGCAATAATATAGGTGTTACTTGTGTGACCTTGGGTTGTCCACGAAAACTCGTTTGTTTTATTTCGAGCCACTAATAAACACTAATTTTCACTAATGTCCATCCGGTCTCTAAGGTCAAATACACATTCCGCATGGTCCTTAAAACCTCATAACCTTACAACCTCACAACCTCAAGTCTTAAATACCCCGCAAAGCATTGACTTGTGCGACCTTAGAGTGTAAAATAGTGCCCATTAGTGGTTACAAGAATAAGAGCATAACATCTTTGGTGTAAGGTTTATTTGTGGACTTCTGCTATATTATTACCATTGAAAAAATAGTTTACTATGTCACCTAAAATGGTTTATAGTAGTGCAACACGCCCTGTGTACACTCATGCAGAAATCCTTGAATGTGATTATCCCGAATTATGGGGTAAAGCGCAGGAGTTAGTCGTTCGTCTTACAACTTTGCAGGAAAATATTATTCCCATCTTGCCAAAGTTGCATCAGCAGTTGCCCACTAATATTCAACAACTGCAAACACCCGGAGCACAGATGAACTTGCAAACTTATATCCTTGCCCGTTCGCTATATGCCTTCGCGGGAAAAGTATTTACGCTTCTTGATAAGCAGTGCACTGAACTCGCCAAGGCGTTAAACACGAGTGACAGATATGCTGAGGATGATGCTCTTGCAGAAGTGAAACGTACGCTTGAAATTCTTGCTAATGCTCCACTCGAAGACATCGCTTCCAATCCTCAAACAGGTTTGCAACGATTGAGTGACGTAACTTATGAGTTTGAACATCGTTTGGATTTTATGGTATTTTACCGTGCGAGTTTTCATGATATCATGTGGAATATTGCCCACTCGGGACTATGCTATGAGGACCTATTGCAAGAAGCGATAAACGATGCTCTTCCCATTCAAATCTCTGTGGGCAAGTTGCTCGATGATGACACGATGCAGAGGGTGTATTAAGAAAGGAATAATAAAAATAACATAAAACCTCGCGATGTGTAGGTCAATCGTACTTGACAATTATGAGCGATGTAAAAATACCGCAGACGGCTGTTGGAGCATTTAAAGCCTTTTTAACTGCTTTTAATGAAGGGAAAAGTTATGTACTTAATGAAGTTAAAGAAGATTTATTCTCCAAAGAAAATTTAGAGGGTGCATATAAATTGTATAAGGATAATAGTCAATCAGAAAACTCAGGTAAAAAAATAGATAAGAAATTTGATGAAGTTATTAAAGTTATACAAGATAAAAAAAACTCACAAGAGATAATACATATTATCAACCATGCTGTGTGGTTATGGTCCTTGCCGAATAATCGTAAAGCACAATGGATTATAGAGAAAGATATATATAATAAAGATCTTTTGGGAATTAAAGGCGTAGCTGGAGGTGGCTCTGGTTATGTCCAAAAGAAAACAAATGGTGTTAGATATGTCTTATATTTGCTTAATTCGTTGGTTAAGGAAACGAGTGACCGCAAACAAAGACTTATTAGTTTGCTGAAAAAAGACAAGTATGATAATGATACATATCAAACCCCTGATGGTGTAAAAAATCTTCTTCTTCATTTATGCTCCCCTGATGCCTATGAGCCAATAGCAAGTACTGACGATAAGAAAAAAATTGTTAGTACTTTCTGGATGAATATTGATAAAGAAGGCCCTAAAAGTAAGACAGAAGCGATAGGACAGCTGGATGAAACTATTAAAAAAATAAGAACAACCCTTGGTTTAGATAATGCCAGTTTTTATGATAATTCACTTCCACTACTATGGAAGCATGAAAAAGGTACAGAACTATCATTAGTTCAAAAATTGGAGTACAAGAAAGCAATGATTCTATATGGCCCTCCTGGAACCAGTAAAACATATACAGCGAAAGAATTGGCTACTAGTGTCATATTCCGCCATATCATGAGACATGATAAAGGTACAGCTCTTAATATTATAAAAAACAACCTCCTTGGCGAATTAAAGAAGCGCATTAAGGTTCTTCAGTTTCATATTAACTTGAATTACGAAGATTTCATAGCAGGACATACGATAGAGGGCAATAATGTAAAAACCAAGAAGGGGGTTATATATGACATAATTGAAGAATCGAAAAAAACATCGATGTCTGTATCTGATACAAAAATAGGATTTAGCATTGACGAAACTAATGAAACTACAAATGATAAAAACGCGAAACTACCTTATGTAGTCATTCTTGACGAGATTAATCGTACAGATATTTCACGTGTGTTTGGCGAACTCTTTTCTGCAATAGAAAATCGTGGTGAAGATATTGATTTATTGTTACCACCCCCCGATAATCAAAATCAATGCAAATATTTAAGGCTAAAGCTTAATCAAAAACATAATCTAAAACTAAACATTCCAGAGAATATCTATTTTATCGGAACTATGAATGAAATAGATTTTTCATTGGAACGTGTGGATTTTGCTTTAAGACGACGCTTTATTTGGGAGTTACATGATTTCGATAAGGAAACTTTAAGTGAAATTATTGAATTTCGATTAGGTGATTATGCTGATGATGCTGATGATATTTTCCAAGAAGATAAAGATGACTTCTGTGCTAAATGCGTAGCATTAAATAAGAAGATAGAAGATGTAATGGGGGAGACGTATCATTTAGGTCATGCATTTTTTGCCGATATTGCAAATATTTATAACAAACTGAAAGAAAATGGTATGTCCGGCTGTTGGAACAAAGCAAAAGATATCCTTTGGGAAATCAGCATAAAACCCACCCTCGATGCTTATTGTGGCACAATGAACTCTGGATTAAAGGAAAAATACTTGGGGAACAAAGGAGAATTCCGCACAGCCTTCTTTGGAAATACAAAAGAAAATGGCGATATAGAAAATCAGTAAACTGAACATGGCTAAAAGATTAGCAGCGAGAGACTGTATGCCTTTCTTGTTGGATAACAATAAGTCGTGCATTATTAGTGATAAAAAGGAACTTAATGCATATATTAAGGTCTTAACACAATTTGTTGATTCCATCATACCAGTCAGCATCTTTAATGACAATTCATTAAAGGATGATGTAGAAAGTAAATTAGCATATAGTCCTTTTGAAAATCAACCTCTAATTTTCCGTAATGGTAATTCTGTTGAGACAGTTAGGGCATGGCAAGCAGGGAGATATGTTGGTTCTGCAAGAATTGGTGACACTCTAATCGAAATAACCCCACGCTTTGGAGAAGGATGGCTAAAGTATGTATTAGACGACATCTTTAATTTCAAACTGACTAAAAGTGATGGTGCGAACAATAAGGGCGAGCAGAATCCACTGATGCTTCGTATACTATGGCATATTTGGGTAAGAAAGTTCGCCGAAGCAGATCAATATGGTTTACCCCGCAGTACGGTAAAGCGCATACATCAAGGTGTACAGACTCGTGGTCATCTGAATATACGTAAGTCTATCTTTCCCTTTTTTACAAAACGTCAGGTCGTTTCTGAATATAGAGAAAAAGAAGTAGATGATGCTATCTGTGAAATCGTGTATAAGGCATACGGTATATTGATAAACAGAAATATCAAGAATCCCAATATACCGTCCCAAATACAAGATACACTGAATAGTTTGCATACCCATTATAAAGGGAAAACTATATCCGTCACAGAACAAGATTATCAAGATGTGAATTATAAAAGCATCTATTTGAGTTGGAAACCATTAGTGGATTTTTCTTGGCAAATCATCAAACAGGACTCGTTGTTTAAGAAGACAAACAAGCGGAAAGGCGAAAGTTTCAGCATATTCTTTGATATGGCCGAAATCTGGGAAGCCTTCTTGCGCAAGAAATTGGGGGAAGGTTTTGCTGATGGTGGCTGGCGGGTACTCTCTGTTGAGGAATGTGAATATAAGATTTATCAAGGTAAGTTCTTTGAGCGATCTCTTAAACCCGACATCATCCTAACGCGAACGAACGATAAGGGTGAGAGCGAGTATATGGTATTTGATGCCAAGTACAAGCGGATGCGGATTAATAAAGAGAGCAAAGGTTATGATGTAGACCGTACTGACCTTTTCCAAATACACACCTATATTCAGTTCGTAGAGCATCACTTGGGACATGTCGTAGTAGGAGGTCTTCTATATCCTCTTACCCAGAAGGTGCAAGATAATGAAGGTAATGAAGTGGAAGTCAAAATCGATACCGACAGATTCCACTCTGCCAATCTCTATGGTAAGGAGAGCGGTAAGTATTCCAATACATCTTTCATCATCGACGGAGTTTTCTGCTCTGAAAGTGATGATGCGGAGGGTAATGTTGGTGCAATGGATAAGAATGTAACGGATATGATTGAGCGAATTAAAAAACGTATAAATTCGGCTTCTATCTAAATTCTGTGCGTTGCTTAAATAGAATAAACCAAATGATACACCCGAGGAAACCCCGCACGGAGCTTCCTCGGGCATTATTTTACGGTATTTGAAAAAAAAGTTGCCCCATTTTTTGAATTTTTTCCTTTTTGTTTCTATATTATATATAAACGAAAGGAATAATCATGGATACAAAAAACAACGCATTACAGTCTGTGGCACATTCGTGTGCCCAGAAAGGCAAAACAAAAAACTTTCTGACTTTGCTCGAAGCCATCGAGCGCGTAGTGGAACTGTCCAAGGATAGCAAGATGAGCAATGACTTCCTGCAGAACGCCTCGCTCGAGATTGGACTGATTGCCGATAGCTACGGCATCACAGAACAACAGGCGGTGCTGTTTTGCATCTGCATGGAGCACGGACCGCGTAGAGTGGACTACAATGACTTCGCCCAACACCTTGACTTGAGCAACATCCGTGTGCTCAGCTATGCTTCCGATGTGGATGCCCTCATACGCCGACGCCTGATTCGTTACCGCAATGTCCACGACGAAGACTCGTTCGACGTTAATCAATCCGTTATCAAGGCGCTCAAGCGCAACGAAGCCTATCAGTTGCCCACGCGTACGGGGCTTGATTGCAACGACCTTTTTGAGCAACTGAACATGCTGTTCGACGACCTTGACAGTGACACCATCACATCCGAAGACTTGCTTGCCGAACTTGATGAACTCTTTGCTAATAATCCTCAGATAAGCATGGTGCAGCAGTTAAACGAACAGCGCATTTCGGACGACAACCTGCTGCTCCTCTTGCTCTTCTGCCACCTGCTCATCAATAAAGATGACAACGACATTCGTTTCGGTCAGATGGAGTGCGTGTTTAGCGACAAGAGTGACTTCACTCGTGCCAAAGGCGAACTGCGCCGAGCTGAACATCGCCTTATGCGGCACAATCTTATCGAACATCGCTCCGTAGATGGCATTGCCGACACCAAAAGTTATTGCCTTACAGCCCACGCCAAGCGCACCTTGCTTGCCGAGATGAAACTCTGTAGTGCGGAAGAGAAAATAGCCGATGTGCTCTGCCACAAAACGCTCACCGAGAAACCTCTGTTTTATGCCGAAGCCATTGAGCGCCAAGTGTCGGAACTGAGCACCTTCTTCCTTCCTGAACGCTACAACGGGATACGTGAGCGCATGCAGCAGCGCGGTTTCCGCCACGGATTTTCATGCCTCTTCTACGGAGGTCCGGGTACAGGCAAAACCGAGACCGTCTATCAGTTAGCACGACAAACGGGGCGCGATATTCTGGTGGTCGATGTGCCGCAAATCAAGAGCAAGTGGGTTGGCGACTCCGAGAAAAACATCAAAGCCCTCTTCGACCGCTACCGCGAACTGGTGCGCCGTTCCGAAGTGGCGCCTATCCTCCTCTTCAACGAGGCAGATGCCATCATTGGCATACGCAAAAATGGTGCCACCAATGCGGTAGATAAGATGGAGAATACCATACAAAATATCATCCTGCAGGAGATGGAGTCGCTCGACGGCATCCTCATCGCTACCACCAATCTTGCCGACAATCTCGACACTGCCTTCGAGCGCCGCTTCCTCTACAAAATAAGGTTTGAAAAACCCGATGCCGCGGTGCGCAGCCTTATTTGGAAGCAGATGATCCCCGAACTCTCCACCACCGATGCCGCAACGCTTGCCACCGCCTTTGATTTCAGTGGCGGACAGATTGAAAACATCGCTCGCAAGCATGCCATCCACGCTGTGCTCCATGGCGAACCCGAGAGTCTGCTTCGCACACTACAGGACTACTGTGCCACTGAGAAACTCGATTCCAAGTCGGTGGTCAAGAGAATTGGATTTTAAGAAAATAAGAAAAATTTAGTAGTAGAAAAACCTATGCAAGAACTGAATACGAAATGCACCATCGAGGATGGTGTCATCACTATCGCCCAAGGCGTAGAGCGCATCGAGGAGGGAACCTTCTGCGAAGTTGACTTCTACGAATTGCATGTCCCTGCCAGTGTCAAAACACTCGAATATCCGCTCGACCTCAGCGAAGAACTCGAAGCCGACATCTATCTCTATGGTGCCGATACGGCAATACAGTTTTCTGAACAAGCCATGTGGAGAGTTGTCAAAGTCCGCATCTTCGTCATGCCTGAATATCAAGCTGATTATGTGGAGCAACTTGGTCAGACGCTTTCTGCAAACTGGCGCGAAGTGATCTCCATAAAGCCCATGCCTGCCGATAGACGCCATCATTATGGTGCCATAAAGGTGTGTAAGACTCACGAGGAACCTACACCCCAACAGCGGACGCAACTCATGGCGTTAGATGCCGAATATCGTCGACTATTGGCGAAGTGGAAGGAACGTTGTGCTGAACCCTTTGCTGCGGCGCTGGTAGAGTTGCGTGCTGAGGAGGAGAACTTCAAGTCATCATTCAAACTTGTAGAGCGTCCCTTCTGGTTGTTCCCATTCTGCGACAAACCTCAGTCCAAGAAGGCACGCAATCGCATATCCTTCGCTCTTCAATATGGCCAGTACCTCGAAGATAATTTTAATGACATAACTAAAAGGATAAAGTCAAACACCACAGAGGTGGATGCACTTATGCGGGACACCGATGGACGTAGCATCTCTTCGACGGCAAAGCGCTTGATGCAGTTATGTGCCGAGTGTCAGCAACTCATTGATGAGGGTGTTGATAAACTGCGCAGTCTCCGTATCCATATTCCCGACCTCAAGGTAGAACGTCCCAAGTTAGTGGCGAAGCCCACATTCAGTTTCAAACGTACCCTTATTTCCATCGGACTCTTTCTGTGTGTGTGCTTGCCTTTGATTGCCCGCTTTATCGCAGTAGATTCCGTTCAGGATTTGTGTTTTGGGGTTTGGGGAATTGTTCTGATTGCCTTCTGCATCTATCTTGTGTGGTGGCTCGATGATTTCGTTCTGGTGATAAGGTATCGCTCCGATGGGAGTGTAGAAATCACTGAAGAACGCCAGTCAAAGCGATCAAGTAAGTTGTAAGCACCTTTCGAAAAAAAAAGTTGCCCCATTTTTTGAATTTTTTCCTTTTTGTTTCTATATTATATAGGTAACTCAATTAACACATCAATCAAATACTATGGTACAGATTAAACTTTTCAGAGACCGCACTCCTGAGTTGGAGAAGTTTGAGAAGCAGGTGAACAACTTCCTTTGCGAGCATAAGGATAAGATTGTCGTAAGGGATATTAAGTACACTGCCGAATATCCTAACCCACACAATTCAGCGTGGCAAAACTGGACGGCAATGGTTATTTACGAAGTGGTGGAAGAATCCGCTGAATAGCCAAAACCGTTAAGTATTCAAGAATATACAATCCGAATGGCAACCTCATAACCTCAAGATAGTAGACGAGTTTATAGGTACGAGTAGACGAGATGGTTTGACTCGCACACTTGCTTGCACGCTGCATAGCCCTCATAACCTTAAACCTTATAACCTTACAACCTCATCTCATAACCTTCTAACCTTTATCCTATGTTCGTAAAATCCGACCTTTATATCCGTGGCGCCGAATCGCAACGCACAGCCCTTGTGCAGATGGTGATGAAGATTGCTGAACGCATCGGTGTGGCGACTACAGAAGAAAGCGCCTTGAATATTCCCATTGGCATGGTGATGAATGTGCTTGTGGGTGACGCCATGCATTTAGGACTGCTCGTTGGTCTTAATACCGAGGACCCCGAATGTGTCGTCATGCGTGTAGAGTTGCCCAATGCCACAGCGCTAATGACGCTCTACGATGCCCTGCTTGAATGCTTTAACGAAGTAGAAATAGAGGTGGATGAGGACGTGGAAGACGTGCCTTGGCCATTTTGAAAAATAAATTCAAATTTACTTCACAAGTTTTTTAGGCACGAGTAGACAAATAGGACTCTCAATTTTCATTTCCGAAGTTGGTTGGCGTTTCCTTGCTTATGAAGTTGCAAATTTTAAATAACTACCAATATGAAAATACTATACATCTATGGTTATGGCGGTAGCGCCACTGGTTCTACCGTTACCATGTTGAAGCGTCTGATGCCCGAGGGATATTCAGTAGAGGCATTTACCTATACGCAGGCAGATTGTGCTAAGGCGCGTGAAGAGATTTTGGCGTACATCCGTGAACACGATATTGACCTCGTTATGGGCAGTTCGCTGGGCGGTTTTATTACCCACACTCTGAAAGGTGTGCCCCGTATTTTGGTAAACCCCTGCTGGTTGCCGAGCGAGGTGCTTCCCACCATCGGTGCTCCCGCAGAACTTGTGGCAACCTATGCACCTTTTGAAAAGTGGGCGGAAGAGCATGCTGCCGAGGACTACTCGCTGGTACATGCCTTTTTTGCCGACGCTGACGAACTGCTTGGCGACAAATACGTGAGCGCGTTTCTGCGCCATTATCCCGAATCCCATTGCCACCGCATATCTTCGGGTCATCACCTTTCGGAGGAAGGAGCGAGGGCGATTATAGAACATCTTTGCAATAATTAGTCACTCTACTTTCGCAAGCGACAGTTGAGTTAGGTTATGAGGTTATGAGAACGTTAGTAGTGAGTAGTTAGTAGTCCATGCGGATGGCAGTTATACTCTGTACTCTGTCAGTTGTACTCTTGTCCTGCGAAGCGACCTTAAACCTTATAACCTACCAAGTTGAGCTCTTGCGAAACTTAAATTAATTAGTTATGAACGAACAACATGAATTGGAGCGCTTCTGCGAGGAGCACGGATTTCTTTACCATGCCCACGGAAGTGGAAAGTGGGGCAGTGAGCGTTACTGGACCTATTATAAGGTAGAGAACAATGCCGACACCCGTTTCTCGATTGAATATTTTCCCGTCCAGCATCGTGTAAGGATACGTGTGGGAGCGAATCGCTACGAGGGGCAGGTGGAGTCTCTCACTCACCTCAAGGAACTGCTGGCGGTCATGCGCATACATGTAAAAATAGAGAGTAGTTAGGAGAGAGGAGAGAGTAGCGTCTTGCAGGACTAGAGTACAGCTGACAGAGTACAGAGTACAACTACCATCCGGATGGACTTCTTAACCTCAAGATTTTTCTTGACATAAGAACATAAGTTCAAAAATTAATATATTTTGTTCTTTTGTTCTTCTGTCTTCAAAAACCTCTTAACCTCATAACCTTTTAGTAAACAAGTTAACGAGGTACGAGTTTAACAGACCCCCTCCGCAACTCCGTTGCTCGACCCCCTTCATTTCCCCCGTTATCGGGGGACGGAAATCCCTAACCTCGGGGGACAATTTAAGTTACCGAGATAAACGATTGCCGTCCCGCATGGACTCCTCACTCCTCACTACTAACTCCTCACTACTAACTTTCTCATAACCTCACTTTCTCATAACCTCAATCTATAAATATTTGTTTAAATGACTGGTGGAATGTTTTAAAATGCTAATTTTGAAGCGTTAATTATTTTACCCCATAAAATCAACATTGTAAATGAAAGGACAGCACATCTTGGAGTATCTGCAAAAAGATGCTTCAGCATTTAATATTGATGACTTCTTGGTGATGATTGGCAGAGTGACGTTGCTCTCCCAGGAAGATGAACAACCCCTCATCGTCCAGGCACAGCAGGGTGATGCTGAGGCAATGGTTCGACTGCTGACAGCCAATATGCGTTTTGTAGTGGCGTTGGCAAACCAATACTCGAGAAACCATGCTCCTTTGCAACGATTGATACAAACCGGTGTGTCGGGATTGGAACAGGTGATAAAGGAGTTCGACCCAGCGTCAGGTCAGCACCTCTTCAAGTTTGCCGTGCCCGCATTGCGTGAGGCGCTCTTTCGTTGTGTTCAATCTTACGCGCCCGAATCCCAAAAGCGGGAAACGCGTTCAGGAGTGCGACAACTAAAACTCGTTAAGAAATCTTATACGCTCCCGAAAATAGATGAATATCTGAGCGGGCAACCTTTCGTGTTGGAGGATTTCCTCCTCACAGCATCTGTAGTCAAGAATCTCGTTGATGAGGACGAGAAATATCTGATAGATGAGGTGTTGGACATTGCAGACGGCAGACACACTCTTTTTGCTCATCGATTTTATGAACGATTTACGGAGGAAGCAATCAAATTAGACGCCGCAGAATATGGTATTCCCGTGGATGATCAGGATTTTGAGGATAATGACAGGTTTGAAATCCTATGCCAAAAGGTGGTGAGCAGAAGGCAGGATGAGAGCCGAGAAATGAGCGAGCTGAAATGGTTTAATGCCCCTTATATTGTGAAAATAGCCCAAGAGTATGCTGGGCAAGAAGTCCCCTTGGATAAACTTATCGCCTGCGGACTCAAAGCCTTTGGAGAGGCCTTGAAGCAATACGACACCAAATCCGAAGAAGACCTTCTCACCTTTGCCACACCGCAAATGCGCGAAGCTATGCAACGCCTCGCTGGGCAATAGGCAAACTGACGTAATTAAGAACAAGATAATAATTTTAATACCTCGCGATATATAGGCAATTGCAAACTTTATACTATGGCAAATATTTGGAACTTAGAAATCAAAGTGGTAGACGCGCAGGATGCGGAAAAGATGAAGGACTGCGTGCGAGAACTTAGCAAGGAATATACTTTAGTGCTTACGTCCGATAATCCCGATGACGGATGGTATCAAGCGGGATTGGAATATGGCGACGACTTCGTGTGCTACACCGATGGCATTGTAAAGCGCTTGGAGCAATTCACCGAACTTGCCGAAAAGGTGGCTGCGCAATACCCTGAGATGCCACTGCTCTTCACTCAGTTTAACACTGACAACCAAGGCTTATATAGATATGAGTCGAAGGACGGCGAGTTTGTCCGCATCAGTCCGCTGAAGGTGACGCTTCACACGAACGACTCCGAAGATTTTAATAAACTTTGGGCATGCGCCGAACCTTTACTTACTGCACAGGGAATTAACGCTGAAGTGGACACCGCCACTCAGGAAATAACCTGGGGATACAGCGAGGAGAATGAAGCACAGGTGTGCGACGCCTTCATTGCCAAGATGAGCGAACAGATGCCCGACATACAGGTGGTGTGCATGAAGCACGACGTGGACAATCATGAATTTAGCGGTTTGCAATATTGCATCATGGGCAAGGGCGAAGGTGAGTGGAAGAAAATTACGGGTGCGACTTTTGATATTGCTTATGCCATTTGGTTTGCAAGTCTCGATTCAGCGTTGGGGGTCACCGTTTACGATGCCTTTACCAATCCCGAGAAATGCGTAAAGGCAGTGCTCGAAGAGATTCGCAAGAGCGATTCGCAAGGTGACAACATCCTCAAATACAGAGTGGTGGATATAATGCTCCAAGTATATTACTTCTGGCACCTACTACAACCCGAGGACAAGCAATGGTTGCTCGATTTGGACTGCAGCGAAGCCGACTGCATCGTGCTTGCAGGTATGTATCGCAGTTGGCGCACATGGGAAGAATCTTTTACAGATGAAGATACGGGCGAGACGATAACAGTAGAACGCCACGAACTTCTTACCACTCCTTTGTTTGAAACTCATGAAGGCGAGGCTGAAGCATTGTTAGAAAAAGTGTGCACTGCTAGAGATACGCGTCGCAAAATTAAAGACATCGTTAAGACATTGAGTTTCCACACACCACTGAACTATACACGCTTGTTGGTTGACAATGTCAAAAACCTTTACGATGATGACCGCCTTTGGGCATACAAGGAGATAGGTGACCTGTACCGTTGGGGAAAAGAGGAATTCGGATTCTTTATCGACAAGCAAAAGGCGAAGGAGTATTACGACAAGGCGGGTGTTACCGACGAGAATCCGTTTGAAGACAGCGATGAACATGACACCCCTGACCCTTGCATTTACATATACACAGTGAGAGGTGAGATAACTCCATTGAAGGAACTTACAGAGAAAATTGCAAACAAATATGGCGATACAGAGAATGAATTAGGTTGGTACGTTCCGATGAATATCTTTATGTACTACCTTGTGAGGACAGACCCTAAACGAGCAGACTACTGTGGCAATCTTCTAATTGCTGAAGAAAAAGATGGTGCACTGCTGCTAAAGTTTGAAACCGAACGTGATCAGAACGCATTTTTTGCCTATGCCCTGAAAGCAAAGTTCCCGGAACTCGAGGTGGAAATTGAAGAAGAACTTTATGAAGACGATATGTTCGAATAAAACAGCCTTTGTGCATTTGTACTAAAGTTTGTGCCAGCAATTAAACACTAAACTCTAAACACTACACACTAAATTTGCAAATAGACCTATCAAACTAAATCTAATTCTTTCTCTCCGTGTGTGCGCCAAATGCCCCTGCGCTCTTACCGCACACACTTGGCTCAAACCATAAAAAATTGATACGCTATGCCAACAGTTGAAAATTTGGAATTCGAAATCACGGACCCTACAAATAAATGGGTTGAGGTGATCGGTGTAGAAGAACCCGATGTAGAAGATGTTATTATTCCCTCATCTATTACAATTGGTGGTGAGGAATATAAGGTAACCAGCATTGGAGAGTTTGCATTTAGGGGTTGCGAGAACCTGACCTCAATCACCATCCCCAGCAGTGTGACCAGCATTGGAGAGGCGGCATTTGGTTGGTGCGAGAGCCTGACCTCTATCACTATCCCCAGCAGTGTGGTCAGCATTGGAGAAAAGGCATTTCTGTTTTGCAAGAACCTGAACTCAATCGCCATCCCCAGCAGTGTGACCAGTATTGGAGATTGGGCATTTAGTGGTTGCTCTAGCCTGACCTCTATCACTATCCCCAGCAGTGTGACCAGCATTGGAGAGGGGGCATTTTATGAATGCGAGGACCTGACCTCTATCACCATCCCCAGCAGTGTGACTAGCATTGGAGAAAAGGCTTTTTTAGGTTGCGAGAGCCTAACTTCTATCACCATCCCCAGCAGTGTGACCAGCATTGGATATAGGACATTTCGTGGGTGCAGGAGCCTGACCTCTATCTCTATCCCCAGCAGTGTGACCAGCATTGGAGAGGGGGCATTTTGGTTGTGCGATAACCTGACCTCAATCACCATCCCCAGCAGTGTGACTAGCATTGGAGAGGGGGCATTTGGGGAGTGCGATAACCTAACTTCTATCACCATCCCCAGCAGTGTGACCAGCATTGGAGAAAAGGCCTTTTGTGGATGCAGGAACCTAACTTCAGTCACCATCCCCAGCAGTGTGATCAGCATTGGAGAGAAGGCATTTCTGTTTTGCAGGAGCCTGACCTCTATCACCATCCCCAGCAGTGTTACAAGCATTGGAAATGATGCATTTGATGGTTGCGCTAGACTGACCTCTATCACCATCCCTACCCACATCACGAATATAGACAAATTAGGTGTTCCCGAGGAAACTCGCATCATTCGGGAAAATGTTTAAGTAGTAGACAAATTAGAATCACACTATAATCAGGGTGTGGAGTTCTGTATGCTGGCCAAGAAGGCCGACTACTACAAAAGGCGCCTTCCCGAAAAACTGCATCAGTTCATTGTGGAGTTGGCGCCAGTGAAGAAGGCGAAGAAGTAACGATTAACGTTGAAACGACTAACACCCCGGAGCGCATGCTTCGGGGTGTGTCATTTCTTGATAGTAACAATATCAACGGAACGGATGTAGACCGTTAGATACTGTGTCGTTTTCGCTTGCTGACGCGTTGACTTTAATAATCAACACAATGGCACAGAAACAGATATTATGCTTGCTTAACAAAAAAGTTACCCCAATCTTTGAATTTTTCTTCTAAAGTGACTATATTAGCGGTGTGAAATGAAAATCTTAAATAATCATAAGATGAAAAACTCGCGATGGGGGTTAATCGCAAGTTTAATGTTATGGCTATATATGAAGTTAAAAAAACTTCCAATGGAGTGGTCGTTGAAAGTGACTGTCTTTATCATGGAGAATTTATGGTTGACCCTGCAGAGGTTGCCTTGTGGAATCATGATACCTATGAGGTTGTTGTTCCCGAAGGAACAACTAAACTGAAGCCTAAGGCTTTTAAAGGTTGTAGGCAAATATCAAAAATAACCATTCCCGATAGTGTGACTTCTATAGGAGCAGAGGCATTCATGGATTGCAGGAACCTTAAAGAGGTAGTACTTCCTAAGGGATTGAAAAAGATTGGCAGAGAGGTTTTTCGTCTGTGTGTAGAATTGACCAGTATTGTCATACCCGAAGGTGTGACGGAGATAGGTTGGGGTGCTTTCTGGAAATGTAAGAATTTGCAGGCAATCAATATACCTGAGGGTGTTAAGAAAATAGAGACGAGAGCATTTACACGTTGCGAAAAGTTGGCAACAATTACTTTACCGGCAAGCGTTAGAAGTATCAAGACGAACTTTACTGGATGCAACGAATTAGAAAACATCACTATCGCCGATGGTAATAAATTCTTTGAATTACGGGATAACTGCCTCATAGAGAAAAAGACAAATAGACTCATCTATGGTGTAAATGTATTTGACATTCCCCAGAACGTAACAGAGATTGGCTGTATAAGGAATCGTGAGATTACAAGTATCACCATTCCTGCCGGGGTCACAAAGATAGGTTGTTTAAATTGCGAAAATCTTTCTACTCTTATTTTTGCAGAAGAAACTACGAGGATTCCTGGTATTAACCTTGAAAATTGTAAGGGTTTGTCAAGCGTTGTGATTCCTGATAGTGTGACAGAGATTGAGGATTGGGCCTTCGCGTTCTGTGAGAATTTGACCAATGTTACTATTCCCGAGGGTGTAAAGGTGATTGGAGACTATGCTTTTTGTAAATGCACTAATCTTACAAGTATAGTTATCCCTGCGAGCGTAACGAAGATGGGAAAAGAAGTTTTTGCGGGTTGCTTAGGTTTGACTCGTGTTGTTATTTCTGAGGGAGTTACCGAGATTGGTGATTATTTTTTAGACTACTACACTCAATTTGACTCCAACGGTGCAACTATGTATGAACCTATCGCGGGGTTGACATGTATTGTCATTCCTGCAAGCGTAACGAAAATTGGCCGGTGCGCTTTCCGTGGTTGCACAAGTCTTACAAGCATTGTTGTTGATGCTGGCAATAAAGTGTACGACTCGCGTGAGAATTGCAATGCCATTATTGAAACAGAAACAAATCTCCTAGTTAAAGGTTGCAATAAAACAATCATCCCCAAAAGTGTAACAAAAATTGGTTGCTACGCTTTCTCTGGTTGCACCGGTCTTACCAGTGTTGTTATCCCTGAGGGGGTAACGGAGATTGAATATGACGCCTTCCATCGTTGCACCGGTCTTACCAGTGTTGTTATCCCTAAGAGTTTAACGAGTATTAGCAGTCGCGCTTTCTCTGGTTGCCCCGGTCTTACAAGTGTTGTCGTTCCAAAAAGTGCAAAAATTCGTTTGTAGTGTTCTCGTTGGTTGCACCAGCCTGAAACGGGAAAATTTTGTTATACACCGAAAGTAACACAATGAACCTTACCTTTAGAACCAGTTTTTTTTAATATAAAATGTAAATATTATGGCAAATTATGAAATTAAGGATGGCGTTGGCATCATTCCTGAAAGTGCAAAGAAGATTGAATCTTGCGCCTTCAAAGGATGTACAAATCTTACAAGTGTAGTTATCCCTGAGGGTGTAACGGAGATTGGCAATAGTGCCTTCGAGGGATGTACAAATCTTACAAGTGTTGTTATCCCTGAGGGAGTAACGAGGATAGAATATGAAGCATTCAACGGTTGTACCGCTCTTACAAGTGTTGTTATCTCTGAGGGTGTAACGGAAATTGGTTCATTTGCCTTCTGTGGTTGTACCGGACTTACCAGTGTTGTTATCCCTGAGAGTGTAACGAAGATTGGCTGGAGCGCATTCAAAGGTTGTACAGGCCTGACAAGTATCGCCGTAGCGCCAGGTAATAAAGTGTATGACTCTCGTGAGGGATGTAATGCTATTATTGATACACTCACTAGGGATTTAATTCAAGGTTGTACAACAACAAAACTCCCCGAGGGTCTAAGACGTTTGGGTAATTATTCTTTTGCTGGTTTCACAAATTTGACAGATATAAATTCCCTACTTGAAGGGGTGCAATCGATAGGCCAAGGTGCCTTCGCTGGTTGCACAGGTCTGACAAATTTAACTCTCCCCGAATCTGTAAAGTTTGTCTGTACCCGGGCCTTCTATGGGTGCACCGGTCTTGAAAGTGTAGTTATACAAAATGCCATAGCAGATCTTGATAGTTATCGTATGTACCTGTTTGCAGAATGCAGCAACCTTAGAAGTGTTACTTTACCCGCAGGTATAAAGAAGATTGACAATTCTACTTTCCGTGGTTGCGACAATCTAAACACCATCAATGTACCTGCCAAGAAGGCCGACTACTACAAAAAGCGCCTTCCAGAAGAACTGCATCAGTTCATTGTGGAGTTGGCGCCAGTGAAGAAGGCGAAGAAGTAACGATTAATGTTTGAGACGACTAACACCCCGGAGCGCATGCTTCGGGGTGTGTCATTTCTTGATAGTAACAATATCAACGGGTGAGACGGATGTAGACCGTTAGCAACTGTGTTGTTTTCGCTTGCTGACGCGTTGACTTTAATAATCAACACAATGGCACAGAAACAGATATCATGCTCGCTTAACTTAGCCTATAGTTTTGTACTCCTTTAGGAAGATAAATCTTCCGTCGTCGCAACCGACTCTAATACTCCGCGTCGGTGCATGGCCTTCTAGAGAACCAAATCAGTGTCATCCGTTCAATTTGTTAAAAAATTGAGTTTATTATTATTATTATTATATTTGCAACCGTTGCAACAAATTATACATTAAATTTAAATTCAAGAACTATGGATTACGAAAGACTCAGCGAGATTTTTGAACAATATGGTTCAATGACCCTTTCATGGGGTGATTTGATTGAAGAAGAATCTTTTAAGAATTTTTTTGAAAGTAATGCTTTTGAGGGCACTAACTGTTCGTTTGGTGAAATGCATGACAAGGCATTGGAGAGACTCGGCAACATCGTTGATGCTTTCATCACCCTTGCAGGTGTTGATGAAAACGATAGTCAGAAACTCGCGCTAATGGCTGTGCTCTATGAAATATTGTGGGATGAAGTATGTGGTTGTTGGAATGATGATACAGATATTATTCGTATTGAATATAACGATGAAGTCTTAGTCAACAAACCCACAATTGAGGTGTTTGAAGAGTATAAGTCGTATTTAGAAAAGGTAGAAGGTCATGTGCCTCCCTATGAATGCGAAGATGAGGATTGGGACGATGAAGAATGATGATAACCAACAGATGAAACCAAACAAAAAATCCCCGAGACTGCCCCACACGGAGCGGTCTTGGGGTTTTTCGTTGGTGACTTTTGCAAAAAAAAGTTACCCCAATTTTTGAAATTTTTCCTCTTTGTTACTATATTATAGATGAACCAATAAAACAATAGTTATGATAAACAACAAAGCATTAGTCTGTTCCTATGTGGCGAAGATCTTCGCTGACGGTACCAAGTATCACGAATCTATCAAAGAGTCGGACAACATCGGTTATATCTACGATGCTGTAGAGGAGTTGCTTAACACAAAACTATCGAAGCAGGAAAAAGAGGAGTTGCCTCTTGATGTGCAAATAATAAGGCTGACGGAGCGAACCAAGGATGATTATGACACCCAACTCATCATTGCCGCGTACTTGCTGATGACGGTGGCATTACAGTTCTGAACATTGGCGCGTTGAATTTTATTATATTCATAATTAATTCATTATCAGGCTGCAAATATAGTAAAATGTCCCGTTTGTTACGCAAAAAACGGGACAAAATAAAAAGAATAGTATTAGACATTCCTTGTTTAACTTCAGTTCCTCCTCTATATCTGTACAAAAGATAGGGGTTATAAGATGAGAAGAATTAACATCCTAAGAGTAAAGCAAAAACATAAATATATGATAAAATCAACACGATGCCCACTCTTAGCGTCAGTGTAATCAATCAACACAATGGCACAGAAACAGATAACATGCTTGCTTAACTTTGCTTTTGGTTTCGTACTCCTTTAGGAAGATAAATCTTCCGTCGTTGCAACCGCCGCTAATACTCCGCGTCGGTGCATGGCCCTCTGGAGGACCAAATCCGTGTCATCTGTTCAATCTGTTGATAAAAAGAGATTCTGTAGAGCGCTAATAATCAGTGTCGTCCCGTGTGTGAAGAAAAAAAAGTTGCCCCAATTTTTGAAATTTTTCCTCTTTGTTGCTATATTATAGATGAACCAATAAAACTATAGTTATGATAAACAACAAAGCATTAGTCTGTTCCTATGTGGCGAAGATCTTCGCTGACGGTACCAAGTATCACGAATCTATCAAAGAGTCGGACAACATCGGTTATATCTACGATGCAGTGGAGGAGTTGCTCAACACAAAACTATCGAAGCAGGAAAAAGCGGAGTTACCTCTTGATGTGCAAATAATAAGGCTGACGGAGCGAACCAAGGATGATTATGATGCCCAGCTCATCATTGCCGCGTACTTGCTGATGACGGTGGCACCACAGCTCTGAACATCGGCGCGTTGACTTTAATAATCAACACAATGGCACAGATTAAACAGACATCATGCTCGCACAACAAAAAAGTTACCCCAATCTTTGAATTTTTCCTTTTTGTTACTATATTATGCTCGCAACATTAAAAGAGAAATACATCATGTCTAAGGAACTAACATTTACACTCACAGGTGCTATGTATGCATCTGCACCAATTAAATTGGAGCGAAAAAAGATCTATGGATGGAGCAATCTTATTGCTACCAACAAGGAAGGTACAATATGCAACACGGCCTATCTGTTGCCTGACGATGCACTGCTCATTCCATCGGGAGGTTACAAACAGGGCGTAGTGGATGCCAACGGTTGCTGGGTAGAAAAGAGTACGCTCACCCCATGCAATGAGGAAGGCGAAGCACTACCCATCTACCCTTCTTCGTTTGATGAACCCATCGCACTCACACAGACGGTCACCGCCGAAGAGTTTCTCGACAACGAATGGGAATCCGTATATCAGCTTGTGAATGCCGACCTCGCCACTGCCGTGGGCGACAATATCTACAAGTTCAAGTTCTGCTATCGTGGTGGCACCAACCTAAACGACGGCTATCTGATCAACACGCCTGGCGGACTGTTCCTCTTTGCTGGCGAGAAGCAGGAGTTCGCATTCGTAACACTGGCCGACCAAACCATCATCGATGAAATGGACGAAGAGGAAAAAGAAGAGATTGATGACCTTGATTTCAGTATGTTCTAAAAATAATATCACACTATGAGAAAGATTAACATTGCCAACGATGCCAGACGTGATGCCGAAGTGGCATTCGGTAATAAAGGGCATAAAGAGACGATTGTGTACAAAACAACAACGGGCAGCACAGGCAGAAACGAACGCCGACTAAAGGCTACCATGCCCACTACCGAAGCCGCTTTGCTGGAGGCCTATGGCGATGCACTGGCAGATGCTCTGGTGACCGGTGATCCCGAAGTGGATATGGAGCGTATAGGACTCAAGCTCGAAGGACTGAAGAAAGTATATATCACCCCGCAACAGAAGGTAGCCTACGGTGTATCGCTCAACGAGCATGTATACCTGCCCGATGGCACAGAGAAGGAGGTGCGCCCCGATAGCACCACAACAGCCAACATCGCTCTC
Source organism: Alloprevotella sp. (assembly GCA_045126825.1). Taxonomy (GTDB): domain Bacteria; phylum Bacteroidota; class Bacteroidia; order Bacteroidales; family Bacteroidaceae; genus Alloprevotella. The sequence continues at coordinate 19,061 of JBGVPF010000035.1, read as the reverse complement.
GAAGGTGTGCCCCTGCGCTGGACAGGCAAACTCATACCCAAGGATAAGGCCATGCGCATGTTCATGTTCAAAAGAAGCTATCAAGTGCAACATATCAATGGCCTCACCTTCGACTTCCTCTACGATATGGCCAAGAAGCTCGCCGAAGCTGACGCCTTGATGTTGGTGGGTGGCGGTGCCAAAGGCAACGAACCCCTGGTGATGAGCAATGGAGGCACTCCCTACCGCGCCTTTCTCGAAGGGCGTGTCAATGGCGAAAGCTATGCACTCATATTGAGACTTACCAACCTTGAACTTAAAGAAATCCCCACAAAATAAAAACAACACAACTATGGCAACAATGGAGATCACACAGGAAATGCGCCAACAGGCAATAGATTACAAAGCAAACATAGCTGGCAAGTTTATGCTTGTCGAGGGTGCAAAAATGAAATCGCGCATCAGCGGTGAAGACTTCTGCGTAACACGCAAGATAGACGGTCACCTGCAATGTGTGTTCTATAGCAACGGTGCGGCCGTGATGCTCAACTCCAGAGGCAAGGAGCGCGCAGGAGACCTGAAGTGCCTCGACGTCTTCGCTGACCTCATGACCAAGGCTGGTATCAAGAGTGCCGTCATAGCCGCAGAGTTGTATCTTCCACGTGAAGGTGCCCGTCCGCGTTGTGGCGATGTGCAAACCGCTCTCGCCGATAGTGCACGCCGCGATATGCTGGCACTGGCTCCCTTCGATGTCATCGAACTTGATGGCCAACCCTTTGTTACGGCCCACTACAAGGAGGTATATGCCAAACTGAAAGAGCTGTTTGCCATGACGATGAACGATGGAGACAACTCGCTATGTCGTCCCGTAGAGATGCGCACCGCCACATCGATAGACGAGCTGCAAGAGATATACCAAGAGTGGGTAGAGGACGAGGGGGCCGAGGGTCTCGTAGTACATAATGAGACCAATATCGTAAGCAAGGTGAAGCCTCGCCATAGTATAGATGCTGTGATTGTAGGCTACTCTACCACCGAGCGAGGCATACGCGATGTACTCATGGCTGTGCGTCACGAAGATGGTGCATACCAGATGTTTGCTCACGGATCCAACGGCATGAGCGATGAGCAGCGTGCCGACCTGGCTGAGCGCCTCTCGGCCAAGCATGTGGAGTCGCAATACGTCCTCTCTGACTCGCGCGGCATAGCCTACCAGATGGTAGTACCCGAGGTGGTGTATGAGATATCGGTGCTCGAACTTGTAGCACGCGGTAATGACGACAAGGTAAAGACCAATCCCCTGCTTGTTTACGATCAAGAGAAGGGGTGGCTGATGCAGGGCATCACCTCAGGTGTATCGGCAATGGGCATCACCTTTGACCGCGAGCGCACCGACAAGCTGCCTACTCCCACTGGGGTGCGTCTGTCACAGCTTACCGACATCTGTCCTTTCGAGGAGCAGGAGGGCAAAAGCAACAACTTGCAACCCAGCAGCCTGCTTGATCGCCGTGTGTTCAGAAAAGTATCGGGCAGTAAGGTGATGCTACACAAATTTCTCATATGGAAGACCAACAAGGAAGCATCGGGCCGATATCCTGCATACATATTCTACCATACCGACTATAGCAGTGGACGCAAGGAGATAATTAAGCGTGACATGGCATTCAGTAGCGATGAAGAGCAGATACGCGAAATCCTCGCCACTGAGATTGCCGATAACATCAAGAAGGGATGGGAAGAGGTGCTTTCTGAAAATAACAATGACAATTAATATTATCCTACTATGAATATCATCGAATATTGTAAACAGAAAAGGAACAAGCAGCGTACGAAATGGGACACAAGAACCAAACGGTATGCCAAAGATCGGACACCGCTGGATAAGGTACGCAATGAAGTATACGAAGAAATCCGATATAATCACAAAGATTGCCTGATGCATCTCGTGAAGCATAACCCTATAGTGCAGTGGAGAGAGAGGGAGTTTGCCTTCTCGGAGAATGCCCTACGCGATGCTATGGCTGTCGAAGGGGCCGATCTCACCCTCTTCGAGATGAAAGTGAAGCGCCAACGTCGCAAAGAGGGAGAAAAGATAGATCTCAATAAGCATTACAATCACTGTTATTCTTATTATCGGAATGACAGTTGGATAAATGAATTCGCCAAACAATGTACCGATGTGGAAACCGTAAAGCTTACCTATGGGCAGGCTACCATGGTTATCAAGCGATACAGTATCCAAGGAGTTCCTTTCTGTTACTATACACTGAATCCTTGCGAGCAGTTGGTCGGGGAATCAATGATTCTGAATGAAACCGATTTTAGTATGCTTAATATAGGAACGTTATTGATGGAAATGGCTGCCGAAATGGAGATGCGCCAGGAGGAGCTTGCCTACCATAGCAAAAAGCTGAGACTACGCTTAATGGCATCAACAGTAATGGATGATGTCATCCATTTTACGCTTTGGGACGATACGACGTTGTCGCAGAAGATAGATGAATACATCAGCAATGGCTATAACACTGAAAAAATCATAAACCTTGCTTTGCGACCTTGGAAATCGGCCATCAATAAATATTTCGACCTTGCTTTGCTCCGTATGGCAAACGAGAGTTGTCTTAGATTTCAGAAACTTAACCACGACAATCCAGCAAAGGAGATTGAGAAATATTTGAAGGAAGCGAACCTGGAGCTATGCGATGTAAATCTATCAGGTGACACTCATTCTATAATAATATCCTATCAAAACTACCAATGCTTTGCACAAATAAGCTCTACCAACAATATATGCCTGATACCTACAACGTGTTGCTGCTCTGAAACAATCAAGCTCCCCTCAACTACGCCGTTGGAAATCTTTGCTTTGTTCATAAAACAGATGCCAACCATCAACAAACCGGCAAATGACTATGTCGACAAAGTAAGACAACTGTATACCCAAAAACTGAGAGAACGTGCGAAGTAAGAAGCAATATACTATTATTACCAACCTATAACAATACATGATGAGACAACTAAAGATTTCGAAGAGTATCACCAATCGTGACGCATCATTGGACAAGTATCTGCAAGAGATTAGTCGCGAACAGCAGATAACTGTCGATGAGGAGGTGGAGCTGGCTCAGCGCATTCGCCCTCGCGTAACGCGGTGCTGAGGGGTATCTGTGATTTTCTTGCCTCGATTTTTGAATTTTTCCCTTTTTGTTACTATATTATCCGTGTGAAATAAAAAACTAAAAAACATAAACTCATAAACTTAAAATACTATGCCAAACATCTGTACTACCCATTATGTCATCGAGGGTGAAAAGAAGGAACTCGATGCCCTGTATGAAACCATGACATCGCTTCAGGCAATGGAGCAGCCTTTAGTAGAGAACAGCTTTGGCCCGACATGGCTGGGCTGCTTGGTCAAGGCCTTGGGCGGGAACCCCAAAGAGGTGCTGTGCCGTGGCGAATGGATGGACCTCGAGCGTGCCGATGATACGCTGCGCGTGACCTTCGAGACGGCCTGGACACCCTGCTACGAGGTGACAGCACTGATGAAGAGCACATACCCCTCACTGCGCATCTACTACAAGGCCGAGGAACCCAATTGCGAAAGCTATGAGAAGAACGATGTCGAGGGTAAGTACTTCCCCGAGACCGAGCAGGACGGATATCCCTACGAGCTGATGACCGAAGAAATGGAGCAGCTGCAGGTGAAAATCATTAAGGGCCTGCAGACAGGCGAGACGGTGGTAACGGTAACGAGAGGGGAATAAAAAACAAACAATGAGTTTCAACGACTACTGGAAAGCCAAGGCCGCCAAGCGGCGCAAGGCGTGGGCGGCGGTAGCCAAGCGCTTTGCCGATGAGCATGCGCAGCTGGAGAAGATACGCAAGAAAGTGTTTACTCCTCTCGATTATAACAATACATTCAGTTTAGAAGACTATAAGGTAGCACACCTTGTGGAGCAGAACCCTATTGCTGAGTGGGAACAGATGAAGTTCCGTTTCTCGGAGAGCGGTCTGCGCGAAGCCATGGCTGCCGAGGGGGCCGATCTCTCCAACTTAGCGATGAAAGTGAGCAAGAAATCAATTGTGGGTGTGGAGGCTCCATGTCCCCAAAACCGATGGGGTACCCATCATTACATAACTGCGAAGATATACGACAACGAGAGGGCACACCACGCCTGGCTGAAGAAGGTGTATGCTATATGCACCGATATGGAGACCGTGCGTATCACCTATGGCGGTATAACGATGACCATCAAGCGATACAGTAAGGAGGGCACTCCTTTCGGCTACTACGAGCTGAACCCTTGCGAGCAGTTGACCAAGGCTTCGATGATGTTGCAGGAAACCGATTTTAATATGCTCAATGTGGCTACATTGCTTATGGAGATGGATGCCACGTGGAAGTTGCGTCAAGAAGAACTCAACTACTATGCCAAGAAACTACTCTTGCGCACAATGGAGGCTGCCGTGACGGACGATACCATTGACTTCACACTTTGGGACGACAAGAAACTGGAGCAGAAGGTTCCTGAATATGTAACCAAGGATTATTCGTTGGATAAAATCATAAATCAGGTGTTGCGCCCCTGGAAAGCGGCTGTTTCCAAATGTTTTGAAAGAGCAACGGAACGAGCGCTGAATGAGGAGGTGCAGAAGATGGCTGATTTCAGTTCTTCGAATCAGCAGAACGTGAATCGCTTCGTGGAGCAGATACTATGCCCCTACATGCAAGAGGAAGGTCTGCATGATGTGATAGTGAAAACCTACGGCAGCAAAATCACGTTGACCTATCAAGGCTGTCAATGCAGTATGCGTGCAGAATACGGCAATGGTATTGTGTTCTGCCCCAATACGCACTATGAAGAGGTTTCCATCACGTTGTGCGCCTCCACCACTCCTATGAGTGTTATAGGTGCATACCTGAAGCAGATGCCGGTTCTCAATAACCGTGTAGATGATTGCCTGGTCAAGGTTATCAATCTTTATCACAGTCAGTTGCTCAAAAATGAGGAATATTCCAATGCGGTGCTTCACTTGAATCTATTGATTGCGGAACATGCAGGCAAACCAGTGGCTCACGCGCTGAAATATATGCGATGGAACATTGAAGCGTTGCTTTCAAGAAAATCTAATCACAAGATGTTAATCCCCTCAATAAAGGTAACGGGGGATACTTCCTTCAGTTATATTGAAAAGGATGCATACATGGGATGGCAAAAAACCGTGCAGGACTTCCTCCGCGAGCGATGGGTTGATGCCGAGGGCAGAACGGTCTATGCGGCAGACCCAACTACCACAGATTTGGAGGCGTGGAAGGAGGAGCATAAGGGACTGCCTTTTATTGAGAAATGGTGTATGCCCATCAAGGATTTCGTGGAACATTACAGCGCTTACTCTACCTCCCAAATTTCCTCTTCCGATTTAATTGAAGAAAAATTGTGAGTTAAGGTTTTAAGGTTTAAGGTCGCTTCGCTTTTAGGTTTTAAGATCAACCTCTCAACCTCATAACCTCATAACCTTTTAGAAAACAAGTTAACGAGGTACGAGTAGACAAGATAGTTTCCGAGATAAACGATTGCCGTCCCGCATGGACTACTTACTCCTTACTCCTCACTTTCTCATAACCTCATAACCTCATAACCTAAAATTAGAGAGTAGTTAGTAGCACCATCCGGAGTGTCGTCCCGCATGGCATACTCCTCACTCCTCTCTCCTCTCTCCTCACTCCTCACTTTCTCATAACCTTATAACCTCACAACCTCATAATCTAAATAATGGCAATAGCAATAAACAGTAAAGAGTTGGAGACCCTCTTGGAGGTGACTCCTTCATGGCAAAATATTATGCTGACGGGCCGTCACGGCATTGGCAAATCGCAGATTCTAACAAACTATTTTGAGTCGAAGGGCATGCGCGTCGTTGCGCTCTTCCTCGGTCAGATGAGTGACCCCGGCGATTTGTTGGGACTTCCCACCAAGGATGAAGCAACGGGAAAGACCACCTTCATGCCTCCATATTGGTTCCCTGTGGACGGACAACCCGTAGTGTTGTTCCTTGATGAGTTGAACCGTGCACGCCCCGAAATCTTGCAAACAGTGATGGACCTTGTGCTCAATCGCAAACTTGCCGGACGTCCCTTGCCCGAGGGAAGTCGCATTATCTCGGCATGTAACGATGGTGATGAGTATCAACTTACCGACCTCGACCCAGCACTGGTGTCGCGCTTTAATATCTATACCTTCCGTCCTACGGTAGAGGAATGGTTGTTGTGGGCAACACGCAAGGGATTGGACGAGCGCGTCATCGCCTTCATTCAAGCAAACCCCGAATTGCTCGACCGTAGTGGCGATACCAAGGAGGAACAGGGATTGGAGAAAGATCCCGACCGCCGCGCCTGGGAGAAGGTGGCCCGACTGATGGAGCGCGTGCCCAACCCCATGTCTGTGCACCAAAAGATCGTGGCGGGCATTGTGGGTGTGCAGGCTGCTGCACTGCTGTTCATCTCGTTCCGCAAGGAGGATATCAGCCCCGAAGAGCTGCTTGCCGACTTCAAGGCGGTGAAGAAGCGGCTCGACAAGTACGAACTGCACCAGCTCACCCTACTCAGCGATGCGCTGGCACGTTTCTTTGAGACCGACAAGGTGGACACATTGGAGCGCGCCGTGGTGGGCGACAACCTGAAGGCCTATCACGACTACCTGTACAAGGGTAACCGCGAGGCTTATGCCCACTTCGTGTCGCTCATCGATGGCACCAACTATAAGAAGATGCTCATCTTTATCAATAAGGAGCTGCCCAAGACCTATAAGACGGTGGTAGAATTTATCGCTACACTATGACGGCCCGCGAACGCATACAGAAAGAGGTGGAGCAGTGGTTCCTCACCGAACCGGTGTTCTTCACAGTCTATTGCAGCCATCGCCTTGTGATGAATGCCAATATGCAATGTCCGCTGCGTTCGGGCAAAGGGCGTATCGAGTATAACCCGGCCATCATAGAGGCTATGCCCGATACCATATTGCGCGATCTCATGCGTGTGGAGATTATACGCATATTGCTGCAGCACCCCTATGCCCGACAGCCTATGGGCTGCCCATCCATTGTGTTGCAGAAGGCAAGCGATATGGTGATTTCGCCAGCCTATAACCTTGCGTGGGCAAACCTTGCCCGCCCCGAGGATTTTGACCTGCCCACAGGACAGAACTACGAGTGGTATGCCATGCGCCTAAACGAGAAGGCTATTCATCGTCATGGAGATGCACCTAACGAGGGTAATTCTGAGGGAGAGCAGGGTGAAGGAAGTCAAGGGCAAGGTGACGGTCAAGGCGAACAGCAAGAGCAGGATGAGAAGGCTGTCCATCAAGATGGAGATGCACCCAGTAGGGGTAATTCTGGAGGACAGCAAGGTGAAGGGAGTTCTCAAACAACGGAAGCAGAGCAAGATCAAGAACAAGGGCAGGGTGGCAGCCAACAAGGCGAAGAGTCAACAGAAGGCAACAGTCACCAGTCTACAGACGACGGTCAGAGCAACGAAGGCGATGACGAGGCCAGCGCATCTGACAAGCCCTCGTCGGGATATACCGACTTGTGGGAGGAGGACCCCTTCCAGTCGCGCATGATTACCGACATCGTGCTAAGCTCCTCACAGTGGGGTAGTCTGCCTGGCGATATGGTCGAACTCATCAAGAAGGCAGCCGAGGGTAAGATAGACTATCGCAACGCCCTGCGCGCCTTTCGTGCATCAATCCTCTCGCAGAAGCGCCACCTCACCCGCATGCGCCCCAGTCGCCGTTTTGGTTTCGAGCAAATGGGCAGTCGTTATGAATTTACCACACGTCTGCTGGTCGCCATCGACACCAGCGGCTCGGTAGGTTCAAACGGCTTGGCGCGCTACTTCCGCATCCTCACCACCTTCTTTAAATATGGCATTCAGGAGATTGACGTGCTGATGTTTGACACCATGGTGCAAGGTAAACTGATGACGCTGACAGAGGCGAAGAAGAACAAGCAAACATTTGAGGTAAAGGGACGTGGTGGTACCAACTTCCAAGTGCCCATTGACTATGTGACAGCGCATCCTGATTACGATGGTCTCATCATTCTGACCGATGGCGAAGCCCCTGTGCCTAAGGTTCCCGCCTTGCTGCGCGCCAAGATACTTTGGGTGATAGACAATGCCGAGAACTTCTACAAACGTCATTACGAAGCCTTTCGCAAGACAGGGCGCGTATGCTGGATGGAACTTTAATACAACTCCGTTGTGAAATAAAAAGCCCCCAATCTTTGAATATTTCTTCTAAAGTTACTATATTAGCGGGGTGAAATGAAAATCGTAAATAATAACAATATGAAAAACCTCGCGATGTAGAGGCAATCGCTACCCCGAATTATGTATTGTCCAAATTGTAAACAGGAATTTCCTGGCAAGTTTTGCCCCGAGTGTGGAACGAAACTCATCGAAAAAACAACGAGAATGTGCCCCAACTGCAAGGTTGAGGTAGAGAGCAAGTTCTGCCCCGAGTGTGGAGCGCAGACCGTGGAGGTGGTAGAGAAAATGATGAAGCTGTGTCCCAACTGCAAGGTTGAGACGGAGAGCAAGTTCTGCCCAGAGTGTGGCGCGAAGATTGAGGAAATGGCGGCTCGCGTTGCAAGTTCAGGAGACATCGTGTCACTTGATAAGAAGGATGAAAGTAATGTCGCAGATAGCAATACAAGCAACCAATCATCTGCAAAAGGTACCAAGGGACAAAAGAATGAACCCAGATTCTGTTTGAAAGAATTGGTGGAGCGGATGACCGTGGTAGATACTGGAGAGGGTTCTGAAGTATGGACCTTTGACGAAAATGATTGGTTTGATGAAATTTATACGCATTGGAAAGCTTTTTGCAACTGCCCTCAAGAGTTGCAAGAAAAGAAAATGACAAAAGAAGAAATGTCCAAGTTTCTTAGCCAAAGAAGAGGATGGGGGGTTATTGAGACGGTGGTGAAATATGCCCATTACATGGATGAAGGCGAACACGATTGGGAGGTATATGAAGATGATTGTTTGTTATTTGGTAACTATGAAATTCAATTCCGCATTGATGATGAACCCTGGTTGAATGTGAACTGGAGTGCAGAAAAGAAATTCATTGACATCCTTTGCAATTTCCAAGTAACTAATGTAAATACGGGGTTAGAACTTATTGACACAATGCAGATGGATTATGAACAGATGGATAAACTTGTGTCGGTCATTGAGAATGTTGCATCAGATAGCCTTCCATTACATGAGAGATTTCATCGCTCAGAAGCAGAGGATGTATTCTGTTATGATAATGATGCAAACACGATGAAAGAATTGCTCAAGTTTGCTCGTGCGGAAGGCGAACTCAAGATAGGCGACGATGGTCTGTTTGAGACCCCAGATGATTTTGATGAAGAAGATAGCTACGAGATTTGTTTCCCCGACGCAAATAAATACATCTGCAACTGGCCTGAAGACTTCCAAGATAATGAAGACGACGAGTCAGAAGATGACGAGTCAGAAGACGACGACTTCATCTTCAGAGATGAAGAATGTGATGACGCTGAAACCTATTACCGCACTGCCCAAGATTACTACTATGGTTGCAACGGCAAGACACAGGACTATGAGGAGGCGGTCAACTGGTATAACAAAGCTGCTGAACAAGGACATGCAGAGGCGCTGTATAGTCTTGGTTGGTGTTACGAGCATGGCGAAGGTGTTGATCAGGATGAAGATGAGGCTTTTGAATGGTATCTGAAGGCTGCAGAACTGGGACACCTTAAATCACAATCTGAAGTTGGTAGATTATTCTATATGACTGATCAATATGAAGAGGCTGTACCATGGTTGCTTAAGGCTGGTGAACGTGATAATGTTGCTGCCCAGAGATTATTAGGAATTTGCTATGAACTGGGGTTGGGAGTTGATAAGGATAAAAATGAGGCTATCAAGTGGTATAAAAGGGCTGCGGCACAAGGCGATGAAGATGCCGTTGAGAAATTGAAAAAAATTGACGAATAGCACGTTGACTGATAATTTTACAGAACCATTTTAATATTAGCATTATGAAAGATTCAGCAAAGTATTTAAAGCAGTATGCAGCGCTTGAAGAAGCGGCTAAGGCAGAGATTGTTGAAATCTTGTCCACTAACCCCACAGGTCGCTACATCTATTTTAATTGTGAAATAGAGGAAGAAGATGAAGCCTATGCCGACAGCCTAATTATAGTTATGGACGGCAACGAAGACGTTCTGCGTATTTGCGGAGTGGGACTAAATGATGACAACCAGATTGTGGTTATTGATGAAGAAGATGAAGAGGAATGGTTTGTTCCTGATGAGTGGACGCATGCTTACCTCGAAATGTACCAGTTTGTGGTCGATAACTTGGCGTATGCAAAGCAGTGCCCCGTGCTCAATTAAACATTTATGAAAAAAGTAACGATTACCATTGAAGGCACTATTCAGATTTGTGAATATGCCTCTACCTGCAAAGAGTTTTACGACACCTTCTACATGACCCTCGGGTGGCATACCGTTGATGCGCTTTATGTGGACGGGAATGAAGAGGAGAACTTGATTAAGAAGAAAGGTAAGTATGTCAAGGTGGGTGATTATTTCCACGATCTCTTCTCAGAAGAAGGCGACCATCCGCTTCCCGTAGAAGTACATCTGAGAGAAACTCACGGTGGTGACCGTTTTAGTTACACCATTGAGTTGGCAGATGATGAAGCGTTTGACATCAAGAAGGTGCAGTTGGTAAAGTCTGACCGCGAAATCGAATGTTGTCCCTATTTCATTCTGGCGCAACACATCCTTTACGATGGCAAGGAAATCAAGGTCAATGAAGAAGACGAGTATCTGAACACAGGTATAGACGGCAGATACTGTAGCGAGTACATTATTGATTATTTTGAGAATGACGATTAGGGTCGTTTTTATGCAACTTAGGAGTGTTTGTCTTTGGCAAACGCTCCTTTTTTTAGGCAATAATATAGGAGTTGACCCCAATATAGTTAAAAAAAACTTACGTCAGAGGATTTAACCATCCGAAATGCCCTCCTACGGGGGCAATACATGCATAAATTCTAGATGGGTCAACTCCTATATTATAACCTAAAGTTTTTTCCGTGAAAGGGGAGAAAAACGACAAGAAATAGCTATTTCAGTTGTAGGTAGTAGGTAGTAAGTAGTCGTGAGTAACCCTTGCGGAGTGTGAAAAAAGACCGGACGGCGCTCTCCCCCTGTTTATAGGGGGAGGGGACCACGTAGTGGTGAGGGGGTGCTAAAAACACTCCGCATGGCATGCTCCTCACTACTATCTCCTCACTACTCACTTATTTCAGCACCCCCTCACCAGCAGAGCTGGTCCCCTCCCCCTATAAACAGGGGGAGAGCGCCGTCCGGAGTAACTCCTATGCAATCTCTTGAAAATACTTCGCGCCCTTTGCGCCTTTGCGTGAGAATAAAATTAAAGGGGGCTTGGACAACTATAACTTTTTAATGTTAGGAAGGATAGAACTATTTACCTGACAGCAATTAAAAAAGCAATAATATAGCTGTTGCCCCAAGCGTGCTATAGACGCCTTCAGCGTCATGAAACTTCAACTTGTGTTAATTGCTATATTATCCCCTAAAAAATGAAGAGATTGTCACATTGTTGCCAACAAGAAAAGCGTTGATAATCGAAAGACTATCAACGCTTTTACAATTTAGTCGGGGTGACTGGAATCGAACCAGCGACCTCACGCCCCCCAGACGCGCACTCTAACCGGACTGAGCTACACCCCGAATTGCGAGTGCAAAGGTACTACTTTTTTTCATACGAGCAAGGGCAGTGTGCTAAAATGCACCACTTTTTTGTTAAAAAGTTTTTGTGGCAGATAATAAATGGTTACTTTTGTGTGTTGAATATAGCAAAAGTAGCATTAAACCGCTCACTACCTTGCTTTTGACAGAATTTTTATTTAAATTATCAACTTAATATTAAATGCTTATGAAGAAATTTTTACTCTCTCTTCTCGTGATGGTTGCTTCAGTTGCTTTGGCACAGGAAGTAACTTTTGACTTCAAGAGTAATCCTTGGGGTTGTACTTTGGGTAGTGGTTCAGGACCTACTGCTGAAGCAGGTAATATTCCCGAAATTACTCAAGACGGTGTGGTACTTACTTTTGATATTGGTACGCACCAAAATACGCCTCCTCGTATGTGGACTGGTCCGCAGTTGCGTGTATATAAAGGTAACACCGTAACGCTTACAGTTCCTGCTGGCAAGACAGTCGTAAAGGCGGTTTGGACTGCTACAGCTGAAAAATATCACGGTCTTGCTGTTAGTGGCGTAGATGTTGATGCTACTGCAGGTTGGAGTGGTTCTGCTACAGAACTCGTTTTTGATGTGACAGTGAACAGTCGTTACAACTCACTCGTTGTGACGCTTGCTGCAGAAGGCGAAGAACCCGGCACTGGCGGTGGTGAAGAACCTGGAACTGGTGGTGAAGAACCCGGCACTGGTGGTGAATCTGGCGATTTGTCTGCTTTCAATGGTGATTTTGAAACATGGGTAGACGGACTTCCCAATAACTGGAAGACTGCTTCTACAGCTGGTAATGCTACACTCTCACAGAGCACAGATGCTCACAGTGGTAACTACTCTGTATGCGTAGCTGGTACAACTTCAGGTAACAAGCGCATCGGTTATAAGGAAATGACACTTAAGGCTGGTACTTACACTATGAAGTTCTATGCTAAGGCTGCAACAGAGACGGGTGCAAGTGTACGCCCTGGTTATACTCCTGTTGATGATGCGAACAAGGCGGGTTCTTATGTTTATGGCGATTACACGAACGACATTACTACCAGCGAATGGGTGGAAGTGACACATGTATTTACGCTTGAAGCAGATACGCGCCTCTCACTCGTTATTATGAATGCGAAGAACCCCGGTGGCAATGTGCTCATTGACGACTTCACCCTCGAAACAACAGACGGTGGCATTTTGGACGGTGGTAATACTGAAGAACCCGGTGAAGGTGAAGAACCTGGTGATACTCCAGAACCCGAAGTACCCACAACTTCTGATCTTTGGACCTCTCCTTTTACGGCTAATCAGGGCGAATTTACTGTAGATAACAAGGTGCTTCCCGCTGGTATGACATCTGTATGGACTTGGGCAAGCGCAAGTTATGGTATGAAGGCTTCTGCTTACATGAACAACACTACTTTGGCATCTGAATCATGGTTGATTTCTCCCGTTTTGGATCTTTCAAAGGCAACATCTTGTTCTCTCTCATTCGAACAGGCAGCTAACAAGTTTAACTCACAGGAAAATTACATTGCAGCTTGTAAGGTGATGGTGAAGGAAGAAAGTGCGACTGCATGGACAGAACTTACTTGCGAAGGTCTTCCCAATGGTACTTCTTGGACATTCGTGCAGACTACAGCAAACCTCAATGCTTACGATGGTAAGAAGATTCAGATTGCGTTTGCTTACACAAGTACAGACGCTGTTGCTGGTACATGGGAAATCTTGAATTTCGCAATCAAGGGTATCGGTACTGTAGAATCTATCGCTCCCGAAATTCCTGTTCCCGCATACACAACAATTGCAGAACTCAAGAGCAATGCCACTGCTGCAGAAGTAGCGGTGAAGTATGAATTTACAGACCTTCTCGTTACAGGTGTTTGCGCTTCTGGTTCTAACTACAATGTATATGTAACTGACGGCGCAGAAGGTTTGCTCCTCTACGGTAAGAATGCTCCCAACTGCAAGGTTGGCGACAAGATTAGTGGTTCTATCGAATCTGGTTTGAAGCTCTACAACGGTCTCACAGAAATGACTGGTGTTGACTATGCAAACGTAACTGTTACAAACAGTGACAATGCAGTGACTCCTCTCGTACTCACTATGTCAGAAATCGGTTCTAACTTGAAGAAGTACGAAAACATGTTGGTGAAGCTCGAAGGTATCACTTTCGGTGCTGAAGCTTTGGTAAGCAAGAACATCACAATGATTGACGAGAACGACTGCGAAATGACGCTCCGCGACAACTTCGGTGTGTTGGCAGACTTTATCTTTGATCCTATCAAGACTTACAATGTAACTGCATTCGTAGCTTGCTACAATGGCAATGCTCAGCTCTATCCCGCTTCTGCTGCAGACGTTGAAGTAATCACCAACCTCCTCCCCTCTAACGTGGCTTGGGCGAAGGAAGAAGTAGCGATCTTGAGCGGTGAAGAATGGGTGGTTGAAAATACGTTCTCTGTAGAAGGCGATGTTCGTCCCGTATTCTCTTCTTCTAACGAAGCTGTTGCGACAGTTGATGAAAGCGGTGTGGTGACTGTTAATGGTTACGGTATGGCTGAAATTACTGCTGAAGTTGCTGAAAATGAAACTTACTTGGCAAGCAAGTCTACATTCAAGCTCTTCGTAATCGAAGGTGACGGCACTTTGCAAAATGCTTACACTGTAGCAGATGTACTTTACTTCTATGGTAAGGTAACTGATAAGGTTTGGGTGAAGGGCACAATTTGTGGTTCTTTGAGCAAGACCAATGAACTTACCACAGACCCTGCAGCTGTTCAACCTTCAAACCTCGCTATCGGTACTGCAGAAACATTCCTCCCTGTTCAGTTGTCTTCAAAAACTGCTCCTCGTGAGAATTTGAATCTCCTTGACAACCCCGAAATGCTCGGTCAGACCGTTTGGGTATATGGTAATATCGAAAAGTATTTCTCTATGCCTGGCGTGAAGAGCGTTACAGACTTCAGCTTTGACGGTGTAACAGGTATTGATGCTGTAGAAACAGAAACTGCTGCGAAGGGTATCTATCTCCTCGACGGTCGTCGCGTTCAGCAGCCTGTGAAGGGTATCAACATTATCAATGGTAAGAAGGTTGTAGTGAAGTAAACCTCGCTCAACTGATACATACTTAAAACCTCCCTCTTTAGAGTCATTCTGAAGAGGGAGGTTCTTTTTACATATACCTCATAAATTTAACCCTTTGAAAACTATCCGTGTCCCGCTAATTTTTAGTAACTTTGCCATGTTAATGTAAAAGAATATTCTATGAAACCTTTATTTATAGCTGGTCCCTGCGTAATAGAGTCGGCAGAACTCTTAGATGTTGTAGCTGCAAAGTTGGCGCAGATTAAGGAGCAGACAGGTGCTGAAGTCTATTTTAAGGCATCTTTTGACAAGGCAAACCGCACGTCTATCCATTCCTTCCGTGGTCCTGGTTTGGAACAGGGATTGCAGATGTTGGCAGACATTAAGGCGAAGTACGGACTTCCCCTTTTGACCGACGTACACGAAAGTTTTCAGGCTACTGCCGCAGGTGAGGTGGTGGATGTGTTGCAGATTCCTGCCTTCCTTTGCCGTCAGACAGACCTATTGGTTGCCGCTTCGCAAACGGGTAAAATCGTAAATATCAAGAAGGCGCAGTTCCTCTCGGGTGAAGATATGCAGTTCCCCGTTGAGAAATGTCGCGAGACTGGGGCTCAGGAAGTATGGCTTACAGAGCGTGGCAACATCTACGGATATAACAACCTTGTAGTAGACTTCCGCAACATCCCCTTGATGAAAAACTACACCGACCGCGTGATTATGGACTGCACACACTCTGTGCAGCGTCCTGGTGCGGCAGGGGGTAAGACGGGTGGTAACCGTGAGTTTGTGCCCGCCATGGCAAAGGCTGCAAAGGCCTTTGGAGCAAATGGCTATTTCTTTGAAACCCATCCTAATCCTGAACAAGCATTGAGCGATGGTCCCAACATGCTTTACTTGGACGAGCTCGACGGACTCATTCAGGACTTGTTGGCATAAATAGAAAAGGTTTTAAGGTCGCATTGCAGGACAAGAGTACAACTAACAGAGTATAGAGTACAACTGACAGAGTACAGAGTACAACTACCATCCGGATGGACTTCTTAACCTCAGAACTTCTTAACCTCAGACCTCTTAACCTCAGAACCTCATAACCTCAAGAACATTACTATGAGTTTACATATTGAAACTGCAATAAAATGTTTGCGCGATGAGTCGGACGCCATTCTTGGTCTGATTCCGTTGCTCGATGAAAACTTTGATAAGGCTGTAGAACTGATTCTTGCCAGCAAGGGTAAATTGGTTGTAACGGGCGTAGGTAAGAGCGGACACATTGGTGCAAAGATCGCAGCTACGCTGGCGTCGGTGGGCACTCCCAGTTTCTTCGTTAATCCCCTTGATGCCTTCCATGGCGACTTGGGTATGATTCAGCAGGAAGACGTGGTGCTTGCCATCTCCAATTCTGGTCACACCGACGAACTCCTTCGTTTCCTCCCTTACTTTATTGACCGCGGCATTCCCGTGATTGGTATGAGCGGCAATCCGCAATCACTCCTTGCGCAATACAGCACGGCACATTTGAACATTGCCGTAGCGCGCGAAGCGTGCCCCTTGAACCTTGCACCCACGAGTTCTACGACGGCAACACTTGCCCTGGGTGACGCCCTCGCTTGTGCCCTCATTGTGGCACGCCAATTCCAGGCTAAGGATTTTGCACAGTATCATCCCGGTGGTTCGCTCGGTCGTCGCTTGCTGACAAAGGCGAAGAACGTCATGCGCACAGATGACCTTCCCGTGGTGCCCCCCACCATGTTGTTGAGCGAAGCGGTTATTCACATGACAACAGGCCGCCTCGGACTTTGCGTAGCGGTGGAAAACGAAAAGGTGCTCGGCATTATTACCGATGGTGACGTGCGTCGCGCCATGCAGAAATCACAAGACAAGTTCTTCCAACTGACCGTGGCAGACATCATGTCGAAGAATCCTAAGAAGGTAACG
This sequence comes from Alloprevotella sp., assembly GCA_045126825.1. Classification (GTDB taxonomy): domain Bacteria; phylum Bacteroidota; class Bacteroidia; order Bacteroidales; family Bacteroidaceae; genus Alloprevotella. Next base: position 2,251 of record JBGVPF010000035.1, on the reverse strand, counting down.
CCTGAAACAAAGATTCACGCCATCGAAAAAATCTTCCAACAACATAAGATACACTGCGTGCTCGTGACCGATGCCGAAGACCATTTGATTGGACTTGTAGACTCATTCAGCACGATGTTGTAAGGTGAGGTTATAAGGTCTTAAGGTTATAAGGTTTTAAGGGCCTTGCGGGGTGGGGAAGGACGTTTTGGGTTTACGGTCTTTAAAGTCTTTAAGGTCAAGAAACACATTCCGCATGGCCCTTAAAACCTCACAACCTTACAACCTCATAACCTCAAGTCTCAAACCTCACAACCTCAAAGAATAAATATTCATGCAACGAATAATTCTTTCATTCTTATTATTTATCATCAGTGGAATCGCTTTTGCTCAACAGGGCCGAAGCGATTCTGCTGTTGTGTCGTTCCTGCGCGATGAGTTTAACGTGCGTTTCTCGGACAACAACAGCGTCGTGTTTTTCAAGACGGGGCAGGAAAAGTTTGACGACCTCTTTCAGGCAGTGCGTCAAGCCAAACACAGCATCCATCTGGAGTATTTCAACTTTCGCAATGACTCTATCTCTGGTTTGCTATTCGACCTTTTAGCGGAAAAGGCTGCTGAAGGTGTTGAGGTAAGGGCGCTCTATGATGGGTTTGGTAATTGTTCCAACGACCGCCCATTGAAGCGTCACCATTTAGATTCGCTTCACAAGCGTGGCATACAAATCTATGAATTCGACCGCTTGGCTTTCCCCTTCTTACAGAATAGCTTTTTCCGCGACCACCGAAAGGTTGTGGTGATAGACGGACTTATTGCTTATACGGGCGGAATGAATGTGGCGGACTACTACGTGGTGGGAAAACCCGAGTTTGGTGCGTGGCGCGACCTTCATTGTCGCATTGAGGGTGATGCGGTGGCAGAACTTCAAAAGGTGTTTGTAGATTTCTGGAATGCCGTAACATTTGAACATCTTCAGGGCGAACAGTATTATCCTGGGGAACGTCAGGCGAAGGATTACTTTACGGGACTTAAGCAGGATACCACGAGTACCGTAGGCAAAAAGATGATTGGCGTGGTCAATCGTATCCCTCGTGAATCTTCGCGCATTATGGAGCAGACCTTTGTCAAGATTCTCGACAATGCAGAGCACCGCGTGCAACTCATTAATCCTTATTTCACACTTACCAACAAGGTAGTGCGTGCCTTTAAGCGTGCGCTTAAGCGCGGGGTGAAGATGGAAATAATGGTGTCAGCGCTCAGCGATATTCCTGTAACTCCCAATGTTACGGAGTATTATTGCAAGGAATTTGCAAAACTCGGAGCCGAGATTTATGTCTTCCATGGCGGTTTTCACCATTCAAAAGTGATGATGGTAGATGATCGTTTCCTTTTCCTGGGCAGTGCCAATCTAAATGGTAGAAGTCTTAAGATGGACTATGAGTGCAATGTGCTGATAGTCGATAGTGCTGCTACTCAAGCGATGCAGACGATTTTTGAGCAAGATAAAAAGGCGCAATGCAAGGTGATGACACCAGAGGTCTATCGTAAGAAACCAGTTATGCGCCGCTTCTGGAATTGGTTGTACCATTTTGGTGCGCCGATGCTGTAGGGAAGGGAGAAATTAGAAGTTGGATATGAGTAATACCTCGCAGGTGGTTTCCTTCGTTATGTTGCGGTAATTCAACTTGGGACGATACCCTTGCTGGTGGGGGATACCTTTTGCTTTACCCTTCGGTCAGTGACCGTCGGTTTAGGGGAAAATACACCGCATGATAATGATGCTCTGCATAGTATGCTTAATATGTTTTCTTCCACGCCTGGTAATTTTATTTCCAACCCTGGTAATTTTTCTTCCAACCCTTGGAAATAAAATTACCAGGCGTGGAAGAAAATTTTGGTAGAGTGTAGGTTTGAATACATGCCTTGGTAACGGTAAAATAATAGGCAATAATAAGGCGTTGCCCCATATAGAATTTATGCATGCATTGCCCCCGTAGGAGGGCACACTTGCCTAACCGCTGGTGAACGCAGAGAACCTGCGGATTAGGGATAACAGTTGAGTTTCTCTATCGGTCCCCGTAGGAGGACCCACAACGACCGGATAAGTTAAAGCAATTTGTAGCATATCCAAGTGCTGTGGGTCCTCCTACGGGGACCGATAGATTTATTCGTTCGTATAGTACCACCGCAGGTTCGCCCTGCTCACCCGCGGTTATGCAAGTGTGCCCTCCTACGGGGGCAATGCAGGCATAACTACCAGTTGTTATATATC
>JBGVPF010000034.1:0-55684 GCA_045126825.1 Alloprevotella sp. | reverse complement strand
AAGGAGATTTCACCTCATATACAGTTGCTATTATTTGAGTAAGGGGGCTTACTTTTCAAAAATAATATCCACATCACCATTTTATCGGGGATGTGGATACATAAAGTGTGCCGTTTCAAAGTTTACCGGACAGCAATAGTTGAATATCTATGAGGGGGCTTGTATGAGTACAACTATCCATCAAACAAAGAGTTATCTATATTTACCGGACAGCAATAATATTTAAACTGTGGCATAACATGCTTGTAGCGTGTTGTTATATAGAAGCAAAAAAAAAACGAGCAGAGTAGTCTGCTCGTTTTTTTTATGATAATAGTTATTACATCAACACTTCCAAAATCTGATTTGCTACGCGGTTGTTGGGATTTGCGATGAGCACAATTTCAAGATACTTCATACATTCAGCGTCGTTGTTGGTCTTGAAGTGGTAGAGCATCAAGTACTGCGCACTTACTTCGCGCTGGCGAGCGAGCTTTTCGTTTTCACCGATAAGTTCAAGTGCCTTTTCGTAGTACATCTTGGGCTTTTCTTCAGCTTCAGCAGGATTTGTAATCCAGAGCTGTGCGCGGTAGTACCAGGGGAGGTAGAAGAGCGCAGCGTCATACTTACCTTCGTTTTCAGGAGCAGACATTTCAGCAGCGATATTTTCGTAGATCTTATCTGCAGCATTCTTATACTGGTCGCGGAGGTCCACCTGTGTGCTGTCACACTTGTTACTTGCAGCGAGGTAGAGGTTAGCAAGACCGAGATCATCACCAAGGCTCTTTTCCTTGCCGATGAGACTCAAGTACTTTTCGTAGTATTCAATACCAAGAGCAGCCTGACCGAGCTGACGGTAGAGGTCTGCCACAGCCTTAAAGCCAGGAGCCTTTGTAGAGTCAACAGCGAGACCCTTCTTGTAATATTCTACAGCACCCACCTTATTGTCAAGACTTTCTTCATACTTTGCAGCATAAAGGTAGTCCAAGTAAGTATAGAGACTGTCGGCATATTCATTGTTAGCCACATAAGAAGATGACTGCATAGCAGCATCGATATCGCCAGCATCAACATCGCAGAAGAACTGGTAAGCCTTGAAGGGCTTTGCGCGGTTAGCATCAGGAGCGATATTGAGGTTGAGCACCATCTTTGTCAAGTCCTGACATTCCTTCAAGTAAGTAGCCTTATCTTCGTTGCCTTCGGGAAGCATCATCTGTGAAGTGAACAATGCGTAACTGTAACGCAATGCAGCACGGTATTCAATATCCTCCTTTGTCTTGGGCACTACAGCGAAGTATTCCTTATAGAACTGGTTTGCGTTCTTCAAGTCTGTAAGAAGTTGACCACCTTCAGACTTTTCAGCATATTCATAGTGGATATCACCGAGTTCCTTGTTTACCTGATAGTAAGAAGGATCGTACTTCTTAAGTGCTTCGAGCGCTTCGATAGCCACAATGGGGTTCTGACTCTTATAGATACGTGCCTTCAACTTAAGCGCAGCGATATTACCTTCGTTTTGGCTGAGGAGCACGTCGCAGAAACGACCAGCGTTACCATAGTCACGACCGAGCATTGCTGTTTCCATGCAGAACATCAACACATATTCCTGAGTAGCTGCGGGAGTTTCATACACCTTATCAGAACACATCTTTGCAGGACCGTAGTAGCTGATGTCAGAAGTACTGTTTGTTACGAAGTAGTGACCTACAGCAACGAGCGCTTCGGGCTTGCGCTGGATAGAGCGGAGCAAACGCTGGAGCGACTTGTTAGCTCTTTCAGGATCTGTGAACATAGAGTTCATATATTCATCACAAACTGCCTGATGCTTGGGATCAAGTGCGGGCACATCAAACTGAAGTCCCTGGAACTTCTCAGGTTGTGCAGCAGCTTCTTCTGTTACAACTTCTTCTGTTTCCTGAGCGACAAGAGGAGTAGCGCTACCCAAAGCGAGAAGCGCCATCATTGCAAAAGAATAAATTTTCTTGTTCATTGGAGTATAGGATTTATTTGTTATTGCTATATAAAACGGCATATTTATACAACATGCCCCTAATTCTGTGCAAAATTACGAATAATTACGCACATAGCACAAGGTTTTTATGCTAAAAGATGTTATAGGGAGGTCATGAGGGCGCTACGCTTTGAGGTTGGGAGGGAGGGAGTAGTGAGTAATGAGTAGTGAGTAGTCCATTCGGATGGTATTCCGATGTACTCTGTCAGTTGTACTCTAAAGATGCCCGCTCACCTCTCACCTTAAAACCTCATAACCTTACCTTAATACCATTCCCCGCCATCATCTTCATAGGTTTCAACTTCCTGTTTCCCTGAACGTTTTTCTTCGAGGCGTTCCAATTCTTCGGGGGTAAGTTCGTCTTCGTAGCGCTGGAGGGGTTCTTCCTCTTCGGGCATCAATTCGGGATCGAGTTCCAAGGGTTGGAAGTTCTCATCAAAGAATTGCTGATAGTCGTCGTAACTATAGATGGTGCCGAGCAAGTTGACGTTCGCCTCAGCTATGAGGAAGGTGCGCGCATGTTGTAAGTGTTTTGCCAATTCCTGCGAAAGCGGCACGCGTTGTGCATATTCGTGGGCATCGTCATAGGAGGAGAAACCGCCTATAACAAATTGTGTCAACGCCTTTCCGCGCTGTTGCGTGATACTCAAGTTGCGCGAAAGGAATACGGTGAAGTTGAAATGCGCAATGTCGTAAAGGAGACGATTGGCGTCCAGCGAATCTGTGGGATAGGCAATGAGGAAGCAGAAGGGGGTTTCACGGTCGGCAACGAGTTGTTGCCCTTCAGCAATATTTGCTGCTGCTTCCTCTGTGCGCTGGGTGCGCATAGACCAAAGCGAACCGATGTCTAATGCGCCTCCTTCAATCGTACGCCCACTTTCAAGTCCCTTAATCATCATGCCAGCCATCGGACTCACGTCGCTCTCGGGATAGTCGCTCACGAGTTGGCGCAAATCATTTATGAGTGAGTCGGTGGGCGAGGTTGCGATGCGGCTTAAGATGTCTACGAAGATAAACTTCGGACGGTTTGCTCCCTTCGGGAACTTCTCTTTGGCATACGCCTCGTTTGCCCAGACCGTTTCATTTTGTCGGTCGCGGTAGGCAAGATATGTAGCGCGGTAGAGCGAATCTTCAATTTCCTTACCGTAACGTGCGAGGTACTCAAAGTCGGGGGCGGTAATCAACTTCGTGATATCGCTTTCGGGGTAGTAATTGGCAAGCAAATCACGGAACTGTTCCGCTTTGTCCGACCTTCCCCAACGTGAATAAAGCAGGAAGAGTTGGTAGTACACATCTTCCATCTTCTCAAAGTCGGGATAGTCGGTGTAAAGTCTTGTGAAGGTACGTTCAGCAAGGGGGAAGTCTTCCAAACGATCCTTCTCAATAAGTGCTGCTTCGTAGAGCGACTCACGGATAATGCCGTGTGCCGCTTCCTTTTGTTCGGTTGTAAAGGGAATCTGTGCCAAGTAATAATCGCGCTTGTGCGGATCTTCGGCATCGGTAAGTTCCCTCTCTTCTGCTACACTATCAGTTGCCGCAGAGTCTACAGACAGACTGTCGGCATCTGCGTCATAATCCGTTTCGGCATCCGCTGAAAATTCTATTACGGTGCGGTTGCTACGGCGCCAGTGGTCTTCCAGTTTACGGTTCCCCCAGTTGCGCTTAAAGGTTTGCTTCCCCTGCGTTACGGCTGTCGTGTTATAGAAATACCACGACTTGTCCGCCCCCGTTTGCTGCGTCGGTCTCTTTTGCTGTGAGGGTGCTTGTCCGTTTTCCTGCAAGCGCGCATTTGCGGCAGAGTCGGCAGCAAGTTCACGTTCCTCTTTCTCCTTACGCTTCAGTTCCTCAATAACGCGGTCAATGGCTTCGTTGCGCTCCTTTTCGGATGCTGTAGAGAGGTAAAGCAGACTATCCTGCAAATGGATGGCTGAAGTAAAGGGTACTAAGGCGTCCAATACCGTGGAACGGCGCTTCACTTCCTCATATTTCTCATGCTCCTTATGCAAAGAACCGATGGCGTCAGCGTAACATCCCTGTGCCAAATCGTAGCGCCCTTGTTCCCAATAGATTTCGGCAAGGCGCAATACGAGCACCCCCTTCTCTATACCGTTACGCGTAGATTTTTCGCGCCCCTTCTCGTAGGCAACTATAGCACTTGCCGTATCGCGTTGGGCAAGGTGAATGTTGCCCATCGCATAATAGATTTGGTCAAGGTAGTCCTTGTTCTTATCCTCCGAAGCCATGCTGCGCAAGCGGCGCACCATCTTCTTCGTTTCCTTTCCGCCACTCATCACTTCCGTCTGACGGATACGGGCATTGAACGTCAATTCATAAGGGGGATTCTTCTTGACACACGACTGATACGCCTTGAATGCCTCTTCCTTTTTGCCCTGATGCTGCAAAATTTGCCCTATCAAGAAGTGCAGGCGCGCCTTCTGATATGCCGAAGGTGCTTCCTTCACCGCCTTTTGCAAGTAAGGCAAGGCATCGTCAAAGCGTCCCTGACGCAACAAGAGGTTTGCCTCACTCAAGTTAGCGAGTTTGCGCACACGCGTCGTGATGCTGTCGCGCTTCATGCGGGTTACAACATCCTCTGCATCGTAGTACCATTCCAACTCTGTGTAGCAACGAATCAAGTAGGCGCGTGCCTCATTGACAATGAGGGGTTGCGTAGCATAGTGGCGAGTGATGTAGGAGAAGGTTGCGGCAGCCTCCAAGAAGTCACCCTTCTGAAACTGCGCCTCACCCATCAGCAACCACGCATGCTTGAGGAAGGGGTTAAACTCCTTCTGCGCAAGGTACGCTTTCATCTTGGGACTCGTGCGCTTTCCGCCTTCCACCTTTGGACGACGGCTTATAGAGTGTTGCTGGATGGCTTTCTGGCACTTTGTGATGGTGGTTTCAAAATTACCACTCCCTGCCGTGCGACTGCTCTCGGCGCCCACGAGGAACACGGGCAGAAACTCCGTGTAGTTGTCCTTGTGCCCCTTCTCTTTAGAGTACATCCCCTCGTCATACGCCACTTTCCCATTGTAATAGGTGTTGTAGCGTGCTGTGAAAGAATGCCACATACGCGTCAATGCCGTATTCTTTTTTGTAGAACACGACACGAAGGCAAAGAGCATTGCCAGGAGGAGTATGGGCGTGAGTTTCTTCATTAGTTAGGAGACGAGGTCAAGTAAACAAGTTAACGAGGTACGAGTAGACAAGAAGGTTACCGAGATAAACGAGCATAGTCCGCACGGCATCTTTTATCTTTTATCTTTACTCTTTACTCTAAACTCTATTTCCTGCGTTCCCCAATAATCAAGAACACTTCGTCCTTAATGGGGTCGGGCAATTCGATATGGCGGAGTTGGAGTGAACGTACCCACCCTGCCACTTCGTCGTTGCGCATGGTGTAAAGAACTTCCTGAAATTCCTCCACTTCTTCATCGGTGTATTCGTCAGAACGGCGCGTGCGGAAGCGGTCGAGTTCTTCATCCTCATAATACTCTACGTCTTTGCTCACGGCAGCCAAGAGGCTGTCTTTCTCACACGTCTCGTGCTGTCCGCAACATTCTTCGGGTTCTTCTTCAACCTGTTGAACCGACGAATCTGTCGCGCCTTCAGTTTCCGAAGGTGCTACTTGATCGTCCGTACGCAAAAAGCGAGCAGCGACGGCAACGAGAAGGAGGATGGCAAGAAAAATATAGAGGTAAGTCATAGGTGAGGTTATGAGGGGTGAGGTTATAAGGGTTGAGGTTATAAGGTTATGAGGTTATAAGGTTATGAGGGGGAAAACCTTTAAGGTATTAGATAACAATCCGGTTGTCAGCTGTACTCTGTACTCTGTACTCTGTATCTGTACTCTGTCAGCTGTACTCTATAATCACAGGCTTTCCAAATGCTGCCAAAAGGTGGGGTACGACTTGCTCACCACTTCGGGGTGATTGATGCGCAGTTGCGGATAGCGGTAGACGCAGGGCGCAAAAGCCATTGCCATGCGGTGGTCGTCGTAGGTGTCAATGCTGATAAAAGCGTTGGGGGGCAGTTCTGTCGCTGTAAAATCGTAGCAAAAGAGTTCGCTATTGTTTGCTTCCTCAACGCAGATACCCATCTTTCGGAGTTCTGTGCGAAGTGCCGTGATGCGGTCGGTTTCCTTTATCTTGAGCGTTTGAAGTCCCGTAAAATGGAACGGTTGGTGCAGCATGGCACAGGTAACGACTAACGTTTGTGCGAGGTCGGGTTGTTCTGAAAGGTCGAGGCACAACACGCCTGGGGCATCCGCCTGCATTTTTGTCAGCACTACCCCCTCGGGGGTGAATGCCGTGTGCACACCCAACGGACAGAAGAATTCCTGAATACGGGAGTCGCCCTGCAAACTGCCTTCAAATAGATAAGGCAGCACAATGCGCGCTTCGGAATCGGGACTCAATGCCACGAGTTCGTACCAGTAGGAGGCGGCACTCCAATCGCTTTCTACGCTAAACGCTTTCAGCGGTTTGTATGCTTGAGGAGCGACGCTTATGGTGGCTTCATCCGTCCATTCAACCCGTGCCCCAAACTGCTGCATCAGACTTATGGTCATGTCAATGTAGGGGCGGGATATGATAGTGCCTTCAAGGTGCAAGTGCAACCCTTCAGCGAGTGTTGGACCGACCATCAAAAGCGCCGAGATGTATTGCGAACTTACATGAGCGGGAAGTTCGATGCTTCCTCCTTTGAGTTGTTTACCCGAGATGCGCAGGGGCGGAAAACCTTCTGCGTCCACATACTCAATCTGGGCACCTAATTTGCGCAGTGCATCAACCAGCACCCCAATAGGGCGTTGGCGCATACGCTCCGTTCCCGTCACAATGCGTGTACCTGAAACCGTAGAGAAAAAGGCGGTGGAGAAGCGCATGGCAGTGCCTGCCGCCATGATGTTGATCTCTTCTGCCTCGCTCTGCAAGGCATGAACGAGCACACGGGTGTCGTCGCAGTCCGACAGGTTCTGCAACTGTGTTTGCTTACCCGAGAGCGCGGCGATAATCAGTGCACGGTTGCAAATGCTCTTTGAGGAGGGGAGCGAAATGGTTGCTCGTAATGTTTGGGGGAACATTCTATCAAAAAGGAGGGGAACTTTTGAGTAAATCATGCGACAAAAGACCGGTCCCCGTTTAAGGGAAAGGCGGTAACTTTCTTGTCTACTTGTACCTCGTCAACTTGTCTACTATTAATAGAACGTAATCACCAAATCGTTTTCCCAAGTCTTGCCTGCCTCAAGCGCTTGCATGTAGGGGCGTTCCTGGATGCTGCCGTTGAAACCTTGTTCGTCGCAAAGTCCGTACCAGGGTTCGATGCAGAGGAAAGGTGTGTGCACGCCCTGGGGTTGCCAGAAGAGCCAAACGGGTGCGGAGCATTCTACGCGTGCCACGGGTTGCTTATCGAGTGTAAGGAGTGTGGCTGCCGTGAGTTGGTGCTTGTCAAAGATAAGGGCTTCGTTGTTAAAGGTGTCTACGCAGATGGGCACCAGACCTTCTTCCGTTTTGGGGAAGGCAAAGCGTTCGTGCTCGGTGCATCCTTGTGTGCTGGCGCGGAGTACGCTTTCGGGCGTGCCTTCCAATTTCACATAACCCACTACGTCCTTATCGTTCGAGAAATCGGGGAGGTTGAAAGCGGGGTGTCCACCCATTTGGAAGTACATTTCTTCCGCGCCCAAGTTAATCACGCGCATGGTCATGCGGAGCTGCATGCCTTCAAGTGTGTAACAAACTTCTACACGACAGGGGAAGGGGTATGTAGCAAGTTCTTCCGCTGTGGGTTCGTAAGTGTAAGTCACACTGTTTTCCGTTTGCGCCGCAAGCGTCCATTCCGCCTTACGCACAAAACCGTGCTTCTCAATTTTAAGCACCTGATCCTTGTATGTGCAACAACCGTCCCACATACCGCCACAGATGGGGAAGAGAATCGGAGCACGTCCGCCCCACCACTTACTATCGCCCTGCCACCAGTATTCCTTACCCGTAGCATTAAGTACGACACTCTGTATTTCAGCACCCTGTTTGCTTACACGAAGGGTGAGATCTGCACTTTTGATTGTTTCCATTGTGAAAATTATTATATTATAGAATATGTATAGTAAGGCAAAGTTAGAAAAATTATAGGAATCCTTCCCCTTTGCCCTCACTCTAAAAACGGAAGTTCAGCATTTTTCTTATGCCCCTCTTCATTTTTTTAACAAAAAACTTGCAGAGTCAAAAAAAAGTTGTACTTTTGCACTCGCAATTCGGGGTGTAGCTCAGTCCGGTTAGAGTGCGCGTCTGGGGGGCGTGAGGTCGCTGGTTCGATTCCAGTCACCCCGACTGAATTGTGAGGCATCGATAGTCGAAAGATTATCGATGCTTTTTTGTTTTCCCTCTCATCTATCCACCCTGCCGAGTTCACCGCATGTCGGATAATGGAAATCCTGCCCCAAAGTGACCTGAATTTTAAAACAAGCAGCGTGTTACCACGGAAGTCCGTTGGCAACACGCTGCTTTATAGTTCTCGCCGCTCCCACCCTAAAACAAGCGCAGGTTGTCGCGACACGGGCGGAGTTCGCCCTTTTCAATGCGGTGAATAATCTCGACTACGCGGTCGTTCATGGGCGTGGGACATCCCACCTTACGCCCTGTGGCCGACACGGCGCCGTTGATGGCATCCACCTCGGTGAGTTTACCTTTCTCAAGGTCTTGCAACATGCTCGCCTTGAGTTTTGCGTGCTTGCGAATGGCGATGGGAATGATGAAGAAGGAGAAGGCGCGCTTCAAGGCATTGGAGTAATCGAGCAACTTCACGATGTCCTTGCCCTGCACGGGTTCAATGCGGATGCCGCCTGCCTTACAAACGTCGATACATTCCTTAATCAGCGCCTGAACAATGCGGCGCGAATCCTTCGGTCCTGCCGCCTCACCAAAGGTGCACCCCAACACAGCACTCATCCCCGAAAAGGCAGCATTGATCAGGAGTTTGCTCCAGCGCGTCCCGAGGAAGTTTTCTTCTACGTCCACCGTGCCCATATACTCCAAGAGTTCCTTCACATAGTCAAAGTGTTTGTTTTTCTTCTCCGTAATAGCGCCTAATGAGAACGAGAGGGCATCGGGCGCGCTCGTCAGTTCGCACACACCGGGTGACTGCAGCGTAGCACCCCAAGCCACCGTGCAACCCAGCACGCGCTCCTCACCCAAGATTTCAGCGATTTGCACCTCCGGGAGTCCGTTTTGGAACGTCACCAACACCCCATCTTCCGCCAGGAATGGGCGCAACTGCGTCACGACCTCGGCATTGTGTTGCTGCTTCGTCATGAGGAAAATAATGTCGTAGGTGCCACTCATCTCCTCAGGCGTGTACGCCACCACGGGTTGCGTAAACTCCACCGCGCCCACCACCTGAGCACCCTTCTCTCTCAAAGCCGCCACATGCGCCTTGTTTCTGTTAATCAACTCTATCGCCACGCCCGCTTTACTAATGTAGGCGCCCAAAATTGTGCCGAGCGAACCGGCACCGTAGATTGCTACACGCATAGTTTATATGATTATGTTATTCGCTAATAAATTTAAGTTTACCGCAGGGGCGTTTATTTAAACTATGGAAATGATATGGCAGTTACTTGCGTGACCTTTGGTTGACCCAAGCGTGCGTCATTTGAAGTACAAGATTCTAATTTTGGTCAACTCCTATATTATTGCCTAAACTATTGCACTCGTAGAGCGTCACTCCCCCATGCGGTTACAAATATATAGTTTTTTCTCAAAAATATTCCCGCAAGGAATAATTTTCTCACAAAATACCAATCCCATTTTTAGATTAGTTGACGAGTTCAGGTCATTATCCTCACCACCTAATCCCGAATAACGCCTCCCATCTCATAACAAAAAGATGAGGATGTGCCTGTTGACACACCCTCATCTTCATTTGGACATTTAATCCAGCTTCCATGGTTCCATATAGGGGATATGAAAATCTTTTTGATACAAGAAACAATCATCTCCCTCTAAAGTCTGATTATTACCTTATTTATCTTGGAAAAGCTTATAACTCAAAACACCTCGGCTTTCTTACTTTTGATGCAAAAGTACGTTCGTTTTTAACGGTAGTGCCTAAGCCTGCAGAACAAACTTTACACAAGATTCTGTACAAACTCCTTGATCTTCATGCATATATTTATATACCAGTTGAGACCACCGTTAGCAGTTTTGTAAGATTGCAAAACAGAAGCATGCAGGACCGTTGCAATAATCATAGCTTCTATGGTTATGTTTCGTAAAAATGAAAGACTTGGGTACTTAATAAATCTACGCTTTCAAAAGAGACATATAGAATCTTACATACTTGTACTAAATCCATTTTCCAGATCTTAATGTGAGGCTACATTTTAAATGATAATCATTAAGGCCTGGACACAATCCAAGTCCCATCATTATCCTTACCTTCACGCTTCAAGACACCAATCTTTTGCAAAGCTGAAAGGTTACGTTCGATGGTGCGTTGGCTCACCGACAAAGTCTCCGACATTTGCTTGCCTGTGATTGTCGGAGACTCTTTGATGAGATTGAGTATTTTCTGCTGACGCTCAGTGAGTTTTGTCTCCGACATGTCACCGTCATGGTCTCCGACATTCGGAGTGTCGGAAGAGGCAAAAATGATGGTCTGGAATTGGGTTGGAGTAGATTTGAACACAGGTTTCAATTCGTCCTTATACCCATCTAATGTTTTGGTCTCATTGCAGATGCGTGTGAGTCCGCTACCTCGTTTCTCCATATAGTCAAGTTGAGCCATCACATTTGCGAGTATAGGATTGCGTCTTTCAGAAGACACATCTTTGATGTCCAAATCCTGTATCAGCATTCCATTGTACATTCCACCAGGAGATGTGACAATAAGCCGGTCATCGTAAATGTCAAGATGAACCTCACTCCCCATCACAGTATAATCGCGATGGATGAAATGGTTTACCATTGCTTCAAGAACAGCACGTTCCGCATACTCTGGTTTGTTCTTTCGTCCGTTAGGCAGTTTCTCCCAGCCTCTCTTGGTGTTAGACTTCATAAAGTTCATTGCTTCGCGAAGCAACATTAGCACATTGCCTGTGAACTCTGCATCATTGATGGCGTCGCCCTTTTCCTTTCCATCCCATCGTGTGCAGTATAGGCGAGATTGCCACAATGGGCAGTCATCGGCAAACAACGCTCCTGCATTTGTAAGAAGCCCAGCATTAGTGACAAGACCAAATGAAAGGAGATACTTTTTGTCCCATTCTTGACTGGTACGCTTTTTGAATGTGTTGGCCAAAATCGTGAAAGAATAGTCTTCAACTTTATAATCCGTGTGAAGGGAATCGTAAGTTTTGTTGGAACCTTTCAGTACCAAGCGTACCATTTGTTCTGCCGTGGCAGGAAGACTTTCATCACCAACACGGACAAAGGCAATGCGCTGCCCATCTCCAACGTAGTAATATGGGGTATAATGTCCTACATTGACTTTAAGCTGTAAAATGTGTAAGCCATCTATATCATGAGGGATTATTTCAACCTCAGGAAGTGGATCCATATAGTCACGAATCCTGCAACTTATGGCCTCGCATACATGCTGCACATCTTCAAGTCCTTTGACTATGCCCTCATTATCAATACCAAAGAAAAGGGAACCACCCAAGCCATTTGCGAAGGCGCTTACGCTCTTCAGCCAACTTTTAGGTTTCTTCTCTTCAAGCGTAACCTTGAAATCGTATGCAGTACATTCGCTTATAAGATTATTTATTTTCATCTGTCTTCGTGTCCTGCTGATTTGTGTTTTGTTGTGGAACTGCCATCTGCAGGAATCTATTGGTAAGATTCGAACCTTGCATCAGATTGTCATAGGATTCTTGAGCCCAAAACAAGTAATTATCCCACAAGCCTGCAGATACTTCGGCTTTTAATTCATCAAGTTTATCTTTATCAGGAGTGCCATCGTTATGAAAGTACATATTTGATGTTACTTGACACTTAAATACCCAAATAGCTTTCTTCTCTCCCCATGAGTAAGATGTCAACCATGATTCTGGATAATATATCATCTCCTCCTCTTTCTTATATGTACTATGCCCTAATGTGTTATCGATAAATCTCCTCGCTAAACTTCGTAAAGTTTCTATTCGTAGGTTTTCTGAAAAATACTTATCAGGATCCTCATAAAACAAATGATCACAATGCCCATGGTCTATTTGTTTTTTAGCATCATCTAGCAAATCTTTGTCAATTACATCATTGCTTAGTTGAATGTTCTTGATATCGAACGACGTATTCACAGGAGTTTGTATAGGTAACCCAACTTTATGCAAAGCAACTATCACTGCACGCTTTTCTGCAATATTCAGTTTAGTATTCACTTCTTGATTGGCTTTATTATAAGTGCCATTATACTTGGCATACCCTTTAATTATCTCCAATGCTCGAATTGCAATGGCACGAACTTTCTTAACCTTGTTTTCTTCACGCTTAGCAAGAAAAAAAGTTCCAAAATAAGTTCCAATTAATGCACTTGCTAGTGCAATTGTAATATCAACCCACATAGGCAAATTCTAATCTGTTTAACGATAATGATTTACGCATCATAAGCGTATCTATAATACACCCAGTAGCTACAAAGTTAATAAAACAACTTCAGAAATAAAAAAAACATTGTGACATTCTCTTGATTTTATGTATTTTTAGCGAAAATGGTTGGTAAAGATGGCGAAAAAGGAATTTTGTGTCGTATTTGCTTATTTAACGAGATGAGTGGATTGCTTCTCTATAAAAATGAGAACCTTTGCAGATAATTCCGCATAGGATTCACGAACAAAATTATTAATCGTGCCGTTAGGGATAAGCCCGCCAGCTGGGACTGCAGAAAATTCAGAAACTATCAAGGGCTATATGATTGTCAATTGTTATTTCTACTCTCATTTTGGAGACCCCAATTCAATACTTATGTCAAAGTCGATAAGGTGTACGGTAGAGGGAGACGCCATAATATGACGTCTCTATGCCACCATAAACGCAACAACGGGCGAACCCTCATTGCGGTTCGCCCGTTGTATTTATAGGTTTACTTCACCCACACCTTCTTGCCACCGATGATATAAATGCCAGCGGGAAGTTCGTGCTTGAGGTTCTTCAAGTCCGCATTGCGCTTAACGAGCATACCGTTGGTGCTGTACACATCAGCAGTTGCGGGCACTGCGCCATCTACGGTTACACCACCTATGGCTGTAAGCACATCCTCAATGAAGAAGAATTCCTTCCATTGGTCTGCCTGCTGATAGGCAGCGAGGCAAGATTGGGGGACTTGCAACACGCAATTCCACTTGTTGATATCGTCCAGCGCCATGCTTCCGCAAGTGGGAGGCACTTCTGCATAACTAATCAACTTCGTCAAGTTCACGCAGTCAGAGAACGCTTCTTGACCAATCGTTTCCACGCTCTTACCGAATGAGAAGTAATCCAGGTTGCTACAACCGCTGAATGCCCACTTGCCAATCTTCTTCACATCACCACCGATAGTCACATTCTTCAAGTTCGTACAACCGTAAAACTCATTATCCGAAATTTCTTCCTCCTGATCCGTAATCACAACGCTTCGCAATGATGTATTGCGGTAGAAGGGGGAATAACCATAACTGCTTGAAGTGTTGTAAGTGATATTACCGCCGATATACACCGAGTCAAGGGGGCAGTCGGCAAACAAGGGACTTGAACCATTAGATCCTAATGAAAGGTCTGCAGTTCTGTCCTCAATCACCACGTCAGCTAACTTGGCGCAATCGTCAAAAGCATAGTCGCGAATGCTCTTCACGCTTGCGGGAATAGAAATGGATTCCAAACCACTGCCACTAAAGCAATAGGTTCCTATTTCTTGTAAACTATCACACAGTTCTACATGCTTCAAAGCAGTAATGCTTGCAAAACAATAATCTCCTAATCGTGTAACCAAATTAGGAATCTTCACCTCCGTAAGACGGCTACATTCGCGGAATGCGCTGGCACCTATGTATTGTATGCTATCTCCTAAAGTAAGTGAAGCGAGTGAGGTACATCCTCTAAATGCTTCTTGTGATATACCACAAAAACCGACTTTAATATTGTAAACGCTTGCCTTATCCTGACCAGAGGTGTTATAAGCATCCTTTGTGTATTTCACGACTAAAGTGTGTGTCCCTGCAGAAACGGGCTGTAAGAAGGTTCCAGAGTCTTCACCACTCTTTTGAAGCACCGTTGAACCGTCAAGAACGACAATCAATTTATCATAACCAGATTGACTGCTTACCCTCCAGTCGAATGAGAGCGTGTTTGATTGTTGCAGGGTAAAATTATAGGTCTTTGAACTGGTTGCATTATGATTAGTGTAAGGTGACGTCCAATCCTCAAATGTAAAGGATTCATTACTATTATTTGGATTTCTGATATCAATGACCGCCGTCTTTATTCCAGAACAACCATAGAACGCCTTATTATCTATATATCCCTTACTTGCTATTTGAATTGTAGCATTCGCAGACTTCATTGCACCCTCAAAAGCGCTTGCTCCAATACTCCCTTCATTAGAAATTGTAGCATTGGTAATTGCTTTACAACCATAGAATGCCTTATATCCAATATTTCCTTTATTAGTGATATTAATAGTTGCATTAGCAGACTTCATCGCACCCTCAAAAGCGCTTGCGCCAATATTCCCTTCATTAGAAATTGTTGCATTGGTGATTGCTGTACAACCATAGAATGCCTTATCTCCAATATTTCCTTTATTAAAAATTGTAGCATTGGTGATTGCTGTACATCCATAAAATGCAGATGCTCCAACATCTCCCTTATTAGAAACAGAGAGTTTATTTATAGTCTTGTGTTCGTATGCTACATAAGGCATTATATTTTTAACGGTCATAGCAACACCTCTATACGACACAGTTTCGCCAATATTGATTTCTTTAACTGCACCATCATAACTACAGTCTATTGCGTCACAAGTACGTTCCGAGGGACTTACGGGAACATACTTTACACCGTCCGTTTCAAACATCGAACTCAAGTAGGGATACACCTTGACATTGCTTGAACGACCATACTGCTCATTAGCCACGTAATTAATAGTTCCCTTCAGGTTTTCCCATCCGCTCGGAGGGGTATTGGTCAACCAAATCGTTTTCTTGGGTGTACACTGATTTGAACCAATAGAAAGAACTCCTGCGCCAATTGTTAAAGAAGTCAAACCAGAGCAATTACGGAAAGCAGAAGACCCAATACTGGTCACACTGTTAGGAATTACCACAGAAGCTAAACCATCGCAATCATAGAAAGCATAAGACCCAATACCATAATTACCACCTTTATAATTTGCAGGCAACACCAACTCTGTTTCATTACCTACATATAGTCGTAGACTGCATGCACCATCCTCTTCTGTAAAAATTAAGTCATCTACTTGCTCATACCCGTTGCAAACCACTTCCGCATAGCATGCAATATATCCATAACTCGAACTACCCTTTTTGAAGGTGAAATTTGATTTATTTAATACAACCTTAAGATTATTACTACCTTCGAAAGCATAAGCCCCAATGCTGGTCACACTGTTAGGAATTACCACAGAAGTCAAACCATCGCAATCATAGAAAGCATAAGACCCAATGCTGGTCACACTGTTAGGAATTACCACAGAAGTCAAACCATCGCAATCAGAGAAAGCAGAAAACCCAATGCTGGTCACACTGTTAGGAATTACCACAGAAGTCAAACTTGAGCAATCACGGAAAGCATGTTCCCCAATGCTGGTCACACTGTTAGGAATTACCACAGAAGTCAAACCATCACAATCAGAGAAAGCAGAAGACCCAATACAGGTCACACGGTAGGTGCTACCACCATAAGTCACGGATTCGGGAATGGCCACAGAACCAATATATTCATTAGAATAAGGATCGGAATAGTGTCCACGATAAGTCACCTCCACCGTCATATCCGTTGACGACGTAATGTTGTAATAAATACCGTCCACTTCAAAATCATGGGCGCTCACACTAACACAGCACAGCAATCCGATTACTGTCAGCACTAAAGATTTGAACTTCTTCATAATTGTAATTTTAGGGTTATACACTTAATTCTGTTAGACTGAATATGAATAACCACTCAACCATAGGGATACAAAAAAGACGTGGGGAAACTCTCGCGCTTATCTCCATCCAAGGCCTTCGCATTGCCTGCACATCAAGATAAGCAACTTAGCCAGCCCACGCCAAAGGTATTATAAACGCTATATGCTGTCAGCCAGTACTGGCTGACAAGCATACGGGTATAATACACCCACGTGGACGCCTCGTTGCGAAATCTTCTGATGTGCCAAAAGTTGCGAAGTTTTGAATGAGAAGATAACGTTAGAAACGTCCTTTCTGCTCCCCGTGCCATAAGGTTCACGACCCTACGCGCAGTGATGGAGCGGAAATCTATGTATTGACTCACCCACCCTTGGGCAGGCGAATCACTGCAAATTTATGCAAAAAATATGAAAGGGAGAGATGTTCATGGTTTGATTTTGGAGAAAACTTACAAGAAAAAGGCGTGGATACTTCCAGCAACTAATGCTCCTTGAATAAAAAAAGTGTCACCCACCATTACTATCAGTAAGAAGCATTGCAAAATTATTGGGGCTGGGTGGACTAAAGTATTTTGTCGACCCAACCTAATTTTATTCCCCCCACGGGATACAGAGTTATCATAAACCCGAACGGGTATAATAACAGAAATTCAAAGTGTATTCAACCCGTACGGGATTATTTTCAACACTTATAGCAACAAAAAAATCCTCGAAGCTAATGCTCCGAGGATTTTTCATAAGTATGTGGTGTTGATTATTCAGCAGATTCTGCTGTTGCTTCAGCTACGGGAGCTTCAGCTGCTACTTCTTCAGTAGCCTTCTTTGAACGACGTGTGCGCTTAGCCTTCTTTTCAGTCTTAGCCATGTTGTCGTTAAAGTCTACCAATTCGATAAAGCACATTTCAGCAGCGTCGCTTGCACGGAAACCAGTCTTGATGATACGAGTGTAACCACCGGGACGGTCACCTACCTTTGCAGCAACAACCTGGAAGAGTTCAGTAACAGCGTACTTATCCTGGAGGTAGCTGAAAACTACGCGGCGTGAGTTTGTAGAGTCGTTCTTGCTCTTCGTGATGAGGGGCTCAACGTACATCTTCAACGCCTTTGCCTTAGCGAGAGTCGTAGTGATTCTTTTGTGCTTGATCAAAGAGCATGCCATGTTAGAAAGCATCGCAGCTCTGTGAGAAGCAGTACGACTCAAATGGTTAAATTTCTTATTGTGTCTCATTTTTAGAATTAATCTTTATCTAATTTATACTTAGAAATATCAGTTCCAAACGAAAGATTCAGACTTTCGAGCAAATCATCAAGCTCGTTAAGCGATTTCTTACCGAAGTTGCGGAACTTCAAGAGGTCAGACTTGTTCAACTGAACGAGTTCACCGAGCGTTTCAACTTCAGCCGCCTTGAGGCAGTTGAGTGCACGCACTGAAAGGTTCATATCAACAAGCTTCGTCTTGAGTTGCTGACGCATGTGAAGTACTTCTTCATCGAATTCTTCATTGTCAAGGTCTGCAGCATCATCAAGTGTAATCTTATCATCAGAGAAGAGTACGAAGTGGTTAATGAGGATGCGCGCAGCTTCCTTGAGTGCGTCCTTCGGGTCGATGGAACCATCCGTAGAGATTTCAAGCACGAGCTTGTCGTAGTCGGTCTTCTGCTCAACGCGGTAAGGTTCGACTGCGTATTTCACATTACGGATAGGAGTGTAGATTGAATCAATAGCAATCTGGTGCATGTCAGTGCATGCATCGCGGTTTTCGTCAGCGGGGACATAACCGCGTCCCTTATTGATAGTGATTTCAATCGTGATAGAAGCCTTAGAATCTAAATGACAAATCACCAATTCGGGATTTAACACTTCAAACCCAGTGAGGCACTGATTGAGGTCACCTGCCTTGAAATCATTACGATTCGAGATGGTGATTGATGCCTTTTCTGATTCGAATTCTTCTACTCTCTGCTTGAAGCGTACTTGCTTCAAGTTAAGTATGATGTTGGTTACGTCTTCACGCACTCCAGGCACTGTAGCGAATTCGTGTTCAACACCAGCAATCTTGATAGTGTTAATCGCGAAACCTTCGAGTGAAGAGAGCAGGATGCGGCGCAACGCATTACCGACGGTAGTGCCAAAGCCAGGTTCCAAGGGACGGAATTCAAACTTTCCGTACTTGGGAGTGCTTTCCAACATTACTACTTTGTCAGGTTTTTGAAATGCTAATATCGCCATAATTAGGATGTTATTTAGTTTTTAGAGTAGAGCTCGACGATCAACTGTTCCTTGATGTTTTCAGGAATATCAGCGCGTTCGGGCTTGTGGAGGAGCTTACCAGCCTTTGCAGCTTCGTCCCACTCAATCCAAGGATACTTGCTGTGGTTGAAACCAGCGAGTGAGTCAGCAATCACTTCGAGTGACTTAGACTTTTCGCGTACAGCAACAATCTGACCGGGCTTAACGCTGAAAGAAGCAATGTTAACTACGCGACCATCAACAGTGATGTGCTTGTGGTTAACGAGCTGACGAGCTGCAGCACGAGTGGGAGCGATACCCAAACGGAACACTACATTGTCGAGACGGCATTCAAGGCTCTGGAGGAGCAATTCACCGGTGATACCAGGAGCAGAAGCAGCCTTGTCAAACAAGTTGCGGAACTGCTTTTCGAGCAAACCGTAAGTGTACTTAGCCTTCTGCTTTTCTGCGAGCATGATGCCATATTCAGAAGACTTGCGACGACGACCGTTACCGTGTTGACCGGGAGGGAAGTTACGCTTAGAAAGAACCTTATCTGCACCAAAGATTGCCTCACCAAATCGACGAGCGATACGAGACTTGGGGCCAATATATCTTGCCATATTCTTATCTTAATTTTATCGTTCAACAATATTATACACGGCGGCGCTTGGGAGGACGGCAACCGTTGTGGGGAAGCGGAGTAACGTCGATGATTTCTGTTACAGCGATACCTGCACCGTGGCAAGCACGGATAGCAGATTCACGACCGTTACCGGGACCCTTAACGTAAGCCTTAACCTTGCGGAGACCGAGGTCGAAAGCTACCTTTGCGCAGTCCTGAGCTGCCATCTGAGCAGCGTAAGGAGTGTTCTTCTTAGAACCACGGAAACCCATCTTACCAGCAGAAGACCATGAAATAACCTGACCTTCGCTATTTGCCAAAGACACGATGATATTGTTGAAAGAGCTGTGTACGTGAAGCTGACCTTCTGCGCTGATCTTCACAACTCTCTTCTTAGCAGCAACTGTTTTCTTTGCCATGATTTCTATTTATTATTTAGTAGCCTTTTTCTTGTTAGCAACAGTCTTCTTGCGACCCTTACGAGTACGAGCGTTGTTCTTTGTGCTCTGACCACGGAGGGGAAGACCAATACGGTGACGAACACCACGGTAGCAACCGATATCCATGAGGCGCTTGATGTTCAACTGAATTTCAGAACGAAGGTCACCTTCTACCTTGAATTCAGCACCAATGATTTCACGAATCTTTGCAGCCTGATCGTCTGTCCAGTCCTTAACCTTAATATCACGATCGATACCGGCCTTGTCCAAGATCTTTGCTGAGCTACTACGACCTATACCATAAATATAAGTCAAGGCGATTTCACCTCTCTTATTCTGAGGTAAATCAACACCAACAATTCTTATTGCCATATACTTATTTTAATTTTTGCGAAAACTGGATTAACCCTGACGAGTCTTGAACTTAGGGTTCTTTTTGTTAATCACATACAAGCGGCCCTTGCGACGTACAATCTTGCAGTCTGCAGTACGCTTCTTTAAAGATGCTCTTGTCTTCATTTTTTTATGTTTTATTTGTATCTAAACACGATTCGTCCTTTTGAGAGGTCGTACGGACTCATCTCTACCTTTACCTTATCACCGGGAAGAATCTTGATGTAGTGCATACGCATCTTTCCGGAGATGTGTGCGATGATAGGATGACCGTTCTCAAGTTCTACTCGGAACATTGCGTTGCTCAATGCTTCAACAATTGTTCCGTCTTGTTCGATAGCTACTTGCTTTGCCATACTAATATAACTGTCCTTCTATTTTTTCAATTTCTTCAAACGTAGATAAAATATCAGCCTTGCCATGATGAATGGCTATCGTGTGCTCAAAATGCGCAGCGGGTAATTTATCACGAGTAATCACGCCCCATTTATCAGGAAGCATATACAACTCTGGGGATTTCATCGTTACCATCGGTTCGATAGCAAGACACATACCATTCTTGAGTTGCTTACCCGTACCCTGCTTACCATAATTAGGTATCTGCGGATCTTCATGCATTGCTCTTCCGATGCCGTGACCGACAAATTCACGAACAATTCCATAACCTTGAGATTCACAATGTTGCTGAACAGCGTAACCTATATCGCCTAAACGCTTCCCGGGAATGGCAGTAAGAATGGCCTTATAAAGACTCTCTTTGGTGGTCTTAAGCAAGTGCTTAACTTCTGGACTTACCTCTCCTACACAAAACGTGTAACAGGAGTCGCCACAGAAACCATCAAGTATCGTACCACAATCGACAGAAACTATATCACCATCTTTCAATGGGATGTCGTTGGGAATACCGTGTACAACAACTTCGTTTACAGAAGCACAAATTGAAGCTGGAAATTCAGGACCATAAGGATTAGGGAATCCTTTAAAAGTAGGTATAGCCCCGTGATCACGAATAAATTGCTCAGCCAAAGTGTCCAACTGTTTCGTTGTGACACCTGGCTTCACAACTTTAGCTATTTCTGCGAGTGTTGCACTAACCAGGAGGTTAGCTTTTCGCAACAACTCGATTTCATCGTCTGTCTTCAGATAAATCATCAGACTCTCACATTAATATGCTGAAACTTTACTCTGTCTTGTGTGACCAGCATTGAGGAGACCATCGTAGTGGCGAACCAAAAGATGTGACTCAATCTGCTGGAGTGTGTCGAGGACAACACCAACAAGAATCAAGAGAGAAGTACCTCCAAAGAACTGAGCAAAACCTTGCTTCACGCCAAACACACCTACAACAGCAGGGAGGATAGCGATAAGAGCAATGAACAATGAACCTGGAATTGTAAGATTTGACATTACCTTGTCCAAGTAATTTGCTGTATCCTGACCGGGTTTAACACCAGGGATAAAACCATTGTTACGCTTCATATCTTCAGCCATCTGAACAGGGTTCATTGTGATTGCTGTGTAGAAGTAAGTAAACGCAATGATCAATACAACAAATACGGCATTGTAAAGTACGCTCGTATGATCAAGAAGTTGACTAAGAGCCCAAGAAGACTCTGCACCAACACTCTGAGCAATAGAGAGGGGGATAAACATAATCGCCTGAGCGAAAATGATAGGCATCACGTTAGCTGCGAAAAGCTTGATGGGGATGTACTGACGTGCACCACCTACAGCGCGATTACCTTCAACTCTCTTAGCATACTGTACAGGCACCTTGCGGATTGCCTTTACAAGCATAATTGCCAACATCATTACAAAGAGAAGAGCAATCATTTCGATGAAGAAGAAGATTACTCCACCACCAGCAGCACCTGAAAGGGCTGTAGTAAATTCCTCAATGATTGCGCCAGGCATACGAGCAATGATACCAATCATGATGATGATTGAAACACCATTACCAATTCCCTTGTCAGTGATACGTTCACCAAGCCAAAGGACAAACATACTGCCGGCAGCAAGGATAATCGTAGACGCGAACATAAATCCGAAGCCGTCACCAACGAGGAATGCACCAGAACCAGCTGTTTGAGCCTTGAGGTTGATCAAGTAAGTAGGAGCCTGGAAGAGCAGAATCGCGATAGTCAAAACACGAGTGATTTGATTGATCTTTCTTCTGCCACTTTCACCTTCACGCTGCATCTTCTGGAAGTAGGGCACAGCAACTGCGAGCAATTGCACTACGATAGACGCCGAAATGTAAGGCATGATACCTAACGCAAAGATAGATGCGTTAGAGAAAGCACCACCAGAGAACATGTTCAAAAGCGCCATCAAACCTTCATTGGTTTGGTTTTGCAACTGCTGCAAAGCCTCAGGATCAATACCGGGGAGCACCACAAAAGATCCCAAGCGATAGAAAGCAACAAAGAGGAGAGTCATGAGGATACGCTCACGCAAATCCTCAATTCTCCAAATGTTCTTGATAGTCTCGATTATTTTTTTCATGGACGTAAAACTTTATTAGAGTTTAGTAACAGTACCACCAGCAGCTACGATTGCTTCTTCTGCAGTCTTAGAGAATGCATGAGCTACAACATCGAGCTTTGCAGTAACAGTACCATTTCCAAGAATCTTCACGAGCTGGTTGTTAGAAATGAAACCAGCTGCTACGAGTTCTTCTACGCCAATCTTAGCGAGACCCTTAGCTTCAGCGAGGCTCTGAAGAGTGCTGAGGTTGATTGCCTTGTACTCTACGCGGTTAATGTTCTTGAAACCGAACTTGGGCACACGGCGCTGAAGGGGCATCTGACCACCTTCAAAACCAATCTTCTTGCTATAACCAGAACGCGCCTTAGCACCCTTGTGACCACGTGTAGAAGTGCCACCGAGACCTGAACCAGGACCGCGACCAATTCTTTTACGTGACTGAATTGAGCCGTTAGCGGGTTTTAAATTATTTAATTTCATTAGAATGCTAATTTTTATAGACCTTAATTATTCTACAGTTACCAAGTGATGAACCTTGCGAATCATACCACGGAGGGCAGGAGTATCTTCCTTCTCAACGGTTTGGTTCAACTTCTTGAGACCGAGCGCTTCAAGCGTTCTCTTCTGATCTACTGAAGCACCAATGCGGCTCTTAATCTGCTTAATCTTAATAGTTGCCATAATCGTTGTTTTAACCTCTGAATACTTTTTCCAATGATACACCACGGTGCATTGCTACTGTGCGTGCGTCACGCATTTCGCTAAGTGCTGCAATCGTTGCCTTAACAAGATTGTGGGGGTTAGATGAACCCTTTGACTTAGCAAGTACGTCCTTAACACCAACGCTTTCAAGTACTGCACGCATTGCGCCACCTGCTACAACACCTGTACCTTCAGATGCGGGGAGGATGAGCACTTCTGCACCGCCGAACTTAGCAGCCTGACCATGAGGAACTGTACCCTTAATTACGGGAACCTTAACGAGGTTCTTCTTAGCAGCTTCTACACCCTTAGCGATAGCAGCAGTAACTTCGCCAGCCTTACCAAGACCTACGCCAATTACGCCCTTGCCATCACCTACTACTACGATAGCAGCGAAAGTGAAAGTGCGACCACCCTTAGTAACCTTAGTTACACGATTGATAGCAACGAGTCTATCCTTTAATTCTTCTGTATTTACGTTTACTCTGTTTGCCATAATCTTTTAGAATTTAAGTCCACCATTACGTGCACCGTCTGCAACTTCCTTAACACGGCCGTGATAGAGATAACCGTTACGGTCGAATACTACAGTCTCGATACCAGCTTCGAGAGCCTTCTTAGCGATAGCTTCACCTACCTTAGCAGCCTGTTCCTTCTTGGGCATAGCTTCCATGCCGAGTGAAGATGCAGCAGCGAGAGTAGTGCCAGTTTCATCATTGATGATCTGAACGTAGATCTGCTTGTTGCTTCTGAATACGCTCATGCGGGGACGAGCAGCAGTACCAGAGATTTTATTACGAACTCTGTATTTGATCTTGATGCGTCTTTGTTCTTTTTTCGTAGTCATAATCTTACTAATTAAAATTACTTACCTGCTGACTTACCAGACTTACGACGAATTTGTTCGCCAACGAAGAGGATACCCTTTCCTTTGTAAGGTTCAGGCTTGCGGAAAGAACGAATCTTAGCACATACAAGTCCGAGCAACTGCTTGTCGCAAGACTCAAGACAAATATAGGGGTTCTTATTTCTTTCAGACTTCGTTTCAACCTTGATTTCCTTGGGAAGCTGGATGAAGATTGCGTGTGTGTAACCGAGGTTAAATTCGATGAGGTTGCCAGTGTTCTGTACGCGGTAACCTACACCCACGAGTTCCATTTCCTTCTTGTAACCTTCAGAAACACCGATTACCATGTTGTTAACAAGAGCGCGGTAGAGGCCATAGAAAGCCTGCTTCTGCTTCTGTTCAACGTCGCTTTCTTCGTTGATGCTGAAAGAGATTACGTTATCTACAATTGAAACATTGATAGAAGGATCAATAGCTTGGCTCAATTCACCCTTCGGTCCTTTTACAGACACTACATTATCCTGGTATGTTACAGTAACACCTGCAGGGATGTTAATCGGCAATTTACCTATTCTTGACATTGTTTTCCTCCTAAATTAATATACATAGCAAAGAACTTCACCACCAATCTTGAGTTCTGAAGCTTCCTTGTCAGTCATTAAACCTTTAGACGTTGATACGATTGCGATACCAAGTCCGTTAATAACACGGGGCATTTCACGGTAGCCAGTGTACTTACGCATACCAGGCTTAGAAACACGTGTGAGGCTCTTGATAGCGTTCACCTTGCTTTCGGGGTGATACTTGAGAGCGATCTTGATTGTGCCCTGAGGACCTTCTTCAATGAACTTGTAGTTCAAGATGTAGCCCTTTTCGAAGAGAATCTTAGTGATGTTCTTCTTCACATTTGACGCAGGCACTTCTACAACGCGGTGCTTAGCGTGAATCGCGTTGCGAAGACGGGTCAAATAGTCTGCTATTGGATCTGTCATGATAAAATTGTTTAATTAATCGGGACTGCCCCGACAATATTAAATAATAGAAAGAATTATCTCTGTTGGTATTGCTTACCAGCTTGCCTTCTTAACGCCGGGGATCAAGCCTTCAGAAGCCATTTCACGGAACTGAATACGTGAGAGACCGAAGAGGCGGATATAACCCTTGGGACGGCCAGTGAGCTTACAACGGTTGTGAAGGCGAATGGGGTTAGCATTCTTGGGGATTGCCTGGAGCTTACGAGCTGCCTCGTAAGCTTCTACAGGATCCTCAGACTTGTTAACAATTTCCTTCAACGCTGCACGCTTAGCTGCGTACTTGGCTACCATTTTAGCACGCTTTACTTCACGTGCCTTCATTGATTCTTTTGCCATGTGTTGTATTAATTGTTTTTAGCGTTCTTAAAGGGAAGACCAAATTCCTTAAGGAGAGCGTAGCCTTCTTCGTCAGTGGGAGCAGATGTCACGAAAGTGATGTTCATACCGAGCAAACGATCGATAGAGTCGATGTTGATTTCGGGGAAGATAATCTGTTCCTGAATACCGAGCGTGTAGTTACCACGACCGTCAAACTTGCTTTCGATACCCTTGAAGTCGCGGATACGGGGCAATGCCACGCGAACCAACTTTTCGAGGAATTCGTACATGCGTTCACGGCGGAGTGTTACCATTACACCGATAGGCATCTTCTTACGAAGCTTGAAGTTTGATACGTCCTTCTTAGAAACTGTTGCTACAGCCTTCTGACCAGTGATAGCAGTGAGTTCGTTGATTGCAACGTCAATGATCTTCTTGTCAGCTACTGCTACACCAAGACCTTGGTTGATAACGATCTTCTTCAACACAGGAATCTGCATCTTAGAAGAGTAGTTGAACTGCTTCATCAAAGCAGGAGCGATCTGCTCTGCGTAAACTTTCTTAAGTTGTGCTGTGTTACTCATTACTTGATCTCCTCTCCTGATTTTTTAGCGTAGCGAACAAGCTTGCCATTTTCGTTCAACTTACGACCGATGCGAGTTGCTTCGCCAGTCTTGGGGTCTACCACATTGAGGTTAGAAATGTGGATGGGAGCTTCCATCTTCACGATGCCTCCCTGAGGGTTCTTAGCGTTAGGCTTCTGGCTCTTTGAAACCATGTTGACACCTTCTACGATTGCACGCTTCTTTTCTACGAAGACCTTGGTAACAACGCCTGTCTTACCCTTATCTTCACCAGCGAGAACCTTTACTGTGTCGCCTTTCTTAATATGTAATTTCATTACTATTTCGATTAAACGGGGATTAAAGTACCTCAGGTGCCAAAGAAACGACCTTCATATTAGCAGCACGAAGTTCACGTGCAACCGGACCGAAAATACGACTACCTCTCAACTCGCCTGCATTGTTCAAAAGAACACATGCGTTGTCATCAAAGCGGATGTAAGAACCATCAGCACGACGGATTTCCTTCTTAGTACGTACGATCAAAGCCTTCGATACGGCACCCTTCTTAATATCACTTGACGGAATCACGCTCTTTACAGATACTACGATTACGTCACCTACAGAAGCGTAGCGGCGGCGAGTACCACCAAGCACGCGGATACAAAGTGCTTCGCGTGCACCGCTGTTATCAGCTACTGTCAATCTAGATTCTGCTTGTATCATAATTACTTAGCTCTTTCTACAATTTCAACAACTCTCCAACGCTTAGTCTTGCTCAAGGGACGAGTTTCCATGATGAGAACTGTATCGCCGATGTGGCAGTCGTTCTTTTCGTCATGAGCATGGTACTTCTTCGTCTTAGAGATGAATTTACCATAAATGGGGTGCTTTTCCTTGAACTTAGCAGCTACAACGATGGTCTTGTCCATCTTGTCGCTTACAACAACACCCTGTCTTGTTTTTCTTAAATTTCTTTCCATCTGGATGATGATTATTTGTTGTTAAGTTCGTTCAACACAGTCTTCATCTTAGCAATCGTACGACGTGCCGCTTTGATCTGTGCAGGATTTTCCAGAGGAGTGATGCTATGGTTAAGCACCAACTGGTTGTAGTTAGCTACCTCAGTCTGGAGGCGTTCTGCCAACTCGTTAGCTGGGATTTGACGGATTTCTGCGATCTTCATAATTATGCGTTTTTATCGTAGTCATGTCTAACAATGAACTTTGTAGTAACGGGGAGCTTCTGTGCAGCGAGGCGGAGCGCTTCCTTAGCTACTTCAAAGGGTACACCATCAATTTCGAAAATGATGCGACCGGGAGTGATGGGGAATACGTAACCTACGGGGTCACCCTTACCCTTACCCATGCGGACGTCAGCAGGCTTCTTAGTGATGGGTTTGTCAGGGAAGATGCGAATCCAAGACTGTCCTTCACGCTGCATGTAGCGTGTCATTGCGATACGCGCAGCTTCAATCTGGCGACCAGTGAGCCAGTGTGTATCGAGGCTCTTGATACCGAAGCTACCGAATGCAAGCTGATTACCACGCTGTGCATTACCCTTGCTGCGGCCCTTATGCGGTCTTCTGTATTTTGTTCTTTTAGGTTGTAACATAATACTCTAACTGATTAACGGTTATTGTTTTTCTTGTTACGGAACTTGCGGTTGTTGTTTTCGCCCTTGCGTCCAGTTTCCTTTTCAGGAGTGAAGTTAGGAGCGAGGTCACGCTTTCCGTAAACTTCGCCACGGCAAATCCATACCTTGATACCAAGGAGACCTACCTTTGTGAGAGCTTCAGTGTGGCAGTAGTCGATATCTGCACGGAATGTGTGGAGAGGAGTACGACCTTCCTTGAACATTTCGCTACGAGCGATTTCAGCGCCGTTAAGACGACCAGAAATCTGCACCTTGATACCTTCAGCACCCATACGCATTGCGTTCTGGATAGCCATCTTGATAGCACGACGATAAGCGATCTTGCCTTCTACTTGGCGAGCGATGCTCTTACCTACGATAGTTGCATCGAGGTCGGGCTTCTTAATTTCGAAGACATTGATCTGCACTTCCTTGTCAGTGATCTTCTTAAGTTCTTCCTTAAGCTTATCGATGTCCTGACCAGCCTTACCGATGATAACACCGGGACGCGCTGTGCAAACAGTAATTGTAATCAGTTTGGGAGTGCGTTCGATAACGATGCGTGAAACGCTTGCCTTAGCGAGACGCACGTCGAGATACTTGCGGATTTTGCTATCTTCGAGGATATTGTCACCGAAGTTAGAACCACCGAACCAGTTAGAATCCCAACCACGAATAATACCAAGTCGGTTTGAAATCGGATTTACTTTCTGTCCCATAGATTAATCATTTTTAGTACCCACGTGGATTGTAACGTGGTTTGAACGTTTACGAATTCTGTAACCTCTACCCTGGGGTGCAGGACGCATACGCTTGAGAGTAGCACCACCATCAACAAAAATTTGTGTTACGAACAATTCGCCTTCTTCTGCCTTGCGATCGTTCTTCTGTTCCCAGTTAGCGATTGCTGAGCGCAACAACTTTTCCACATCTGCAGAAGCAGCCTTCTTTGAGAAGCGGAGCGTGCCGAGTGCGCGATTTACCTCCATACCGCGGATCATGTCAACGACATAACGCATCTTGCGGGGTGAAGAGGGGCAATTTTGCAACTTTGCAAAATATTGGGTCTTGAGCGCTGCCTTTCTAGCTTCAGCAGCGAGTCTTTTTCTTGCTCCCATTTATTTTATTTCTTTAAAATCTGGTTTGAATGTGCCTGTTTACTTCTTCTTGTTACCACCGTGGCCACCAAACTTACGTGTGGGCGCAAATTCGCCGAGCTTGTGACCTACCATGTTTTCAGTAACATAAACAGGAATAAACTTATTTCCGTTGTGAACTGCAACTGTATGTCCTACGAAGTCAGGAGATATCATTGAAGCTCTGGCCCAAGTCTTAACAACTGTCTTCTTGCCGCTTTCGTTCATTGCAAGAATCTTCTTTTCGAGAGAGACAGCGATATAGGGACCTTTCTTAAGTGAACGACTCATAATCTTATTCTCGTGTTAGTGAAATTACTTTTTACGTCTTTCGATAATATACTTGCTTGACTGCTTCTTAGGTGCACGTGTCTTGAGACCCTTAGCATACAAGCCTGTACGTGAACGTGGGTGACCACCTGACTGACGACCTTCACCACCACCCATGGGGTGATCTACAGGGTTCATAACAACACCACGGTTGTGAGGACGACGACCCAACCAACGTGAGCGACCTGCCTTACCTGAAGATTCAAGAGCGTGGTCAGAGTTACCTACGCTACCTACAGTTGCCTTACAAGCACTGAGGATTTGACGAGTTTCACCAGAAGGAAGCTTGATTACGCAATACTTACCTTCACGAGAAGTGAGCTGAGCGAAGTTACCTGCTGAACGAACGAGGAGCGCGCCCTGACCGGGACGAAGCTCGATGTTGTGAATCACTGTACCAACAGGGATGTTCTGGAGGGGAAGTGCGTTACCTACTTCGGGTGCAGCTTCAGCGCCTGACATCAACTTGTCGCCAACCTTCAAACCATTGGGAGCAATAATATAACGCTTTTCACCATCTGCGTAGTAGAGAAGAGCGATACGAGCTGAACGGTTAGGATCATACTCGATTGTCTTAACCACTGCGGGTACACCATCCTTCTCACGCTTGAAATCGATGAAACGGAACTTTCTCTTGTGACCGCCGCCGAGGTAACGCATTGTCATCTTACCTACGTTGTTGCGACCACCAGTTGCCTTCTTACCGCAAACGAGAGATTTTTCTGGTACGGATGCAGTAATTTCTTCGAACGTACCAATAACCTTGTGTCTCTGCCCTGGTGTTGTGGGCTTAAATTTACGTACTGCCATTGTTCTTATTAAATATTGCTATAGAAGTCAATTGTTTCGCCCTCCTTGAGAGTTACGAGAGCCTTCTTGAAAGCATTTGTACGACCCTGGATCAAGCCTGCCTTTGTGTAACGTGACTTGTTCTTACCAGCGTAGATCATTGTGTTTACAGATACTACGTTTACACCGTACAAAGCTTCTACTTCCGCCTTAATCTGAAGCTTGTTAGCTTCGGGGCGCACGATGAAGCCAAACTGATTCTGCTTCTCCGTGATACCTGTCATCTTTTCAGTGACGAGGGGCTTTACGATATATGCCATAATCTATTTAGCCTCAATTTACTTTGTTAAACCTGCTTCGATATTTGCAAGCGCGCTTTCAGTTACTACCAATACACCTGCGTTGAGTACGCCGTATGTGTTGATGTCTGAAGCAACAGCAACCTGAGTCTTCTGAAGGTTACGTGCTGACAAATATACGTTTTTATTAATTTCTGAAGTAACCAAAAGCACCTTTTTTTCAGATACCTTAAGATTATTCATCAATTCTACGAATGCTTTAGTCTTGGGAGCTTCAAAAGTGAAGTCTTCAACAACTACGATTGCATTTTCCTGAGCCTTGTAAGAGAGAGCGCTACGACGAGCGAGCTGCTTAACCTTCTTATTGAGCTTGAAATCATAGTTACGGGGCTTAGGACCAAACACGCGAGCACCACCTACGAGCAAGGGTGAGTTGATATCACCACGGCGAGCACCGCCACCGCCCTTCTGACGACCGAGCTTACGAGTAGAACCGCTGAGTTCACTTCTTTCCTTTGACTTAGCTGTACCCTGGCGCTGAGCAGCGAGGTACTGCTTCACGTCGAGATAGATGACGTGATCGTTGGGAGTGATACCAAATACTGAGTCGTTGAGCACAACCTTCTTGCCGGTATCTTCACCCTTAATATTCAATACACTGATTTCCATTACTTTTCAACGATTACGATTGAACCTTTGCAACCCGCAACTGAACCCTTAATGAGAAGGAGATTGTGTTCGGGAATTACCTTTAACACTTGCAAGTTTTGTGTAGTTACGCGATCGCCACCCATCTGGCCGCCCATGCGCATACCCTTGAACACCTTTGCGGGGTATGAACAAGCACCGATAGAACCCGGCTTGCGTGCGCGGTCGTCCTGACCGTGTGTTGACTGACCAACACCACCAAAACCGTGGCGCTTCATTACACCCTGGAAACCCTTACCCTTAGATGTACCTACTACGTTTACGTAAGTAGCATCGTTGAAGAGTTCAACTGTGAGTGTGTCACCCAAGTTAAATTCCTGGTCAAAACCCTTGAACTCGGCCAAGTGACGCTTGGGGGTAACGCCTGCCTTCTGGAAGTGACCCTTGAGCGCAGCAGAAGTATTCTTCTCCTTTGCTTCCTGGAAACCTACCTGAACAGCTGCATAGCCATCCTTTTCGACAGTCTTAATCTGAGTTACCACACAAGGACCTACTTCGATAACAGTGCATGGCACATTCTTGCCCTCGGCACTGAACACGGATGTCATTCCGATTTTCTTTCCTAATAATCCTGGCATTTCAGTTTTACTATTAATAAATGTATGTTTTAAAGTTTATTTTTTTCGTAGCCCATTGCTGGGGCGAAATCCTACGCATCGTAGGGTTAATAATTAGTATAAAAAAGCAGGTTTCAAGCGTTTCCTACTTTTTGCGAGTGCAAATTTACGAACATTTTATAGTTGCACCAAGAAAATCAATGTTTTTCTTAATAATTATTTATCATACTAATTTATTTGCTATGTATAGTTGGCAAAAATTAAGTAGTTAAAAATATAATTCTACTATTTTTCTATTTTCAGTGCCTAAAATTTAGGCAACAATATAGCAGTTGTCCACAAATAATCCTAAAGATTTTTGTGCTCTTAATATTTTAGCCACTAATGGGCACTAATTTACACTAATGCCTGCGGAGTATATATGACCGGATGGATATTAGTGAAAATTAGTGCCCATTAGTGGCTTCAAATAAAACAAACGAGTCTTTGTGGACAACCAAAGGTCACGCAAGTAACACCTATATTATTCCCAAAATTTAAGCCAGTGCAGTTCAATGCGTAAGAAAATCCTTATTATGATTTTAACAAAAGAACATAAGAACATATTTTCTCTTCGCACGAAATACGCAGCACACGTAGAGACGTCATATCATGGTGTCTCCCCCGTAGACCATCACCTACGAAGCACTCTTCGCTATTCCGAGTCGCAATAATATGAAAATCCAACACCATATACAATATTGTAGCCACCCCATTTTCGAGACGCCATACTATGACGTCTCTACGTTCAAGAAAAGCGAACCTCAAGGTTAGTTTCCACCTTGAGGTTCGCTTCTTATTACCTACCCTCCCGTACTGGAAATCCGCAGGAAGAAATATGTCCCTATGTTCTTATGTCCTTCTGTCAAAACAAAATTCTGTGTTATTCCGTGCATTTCTGTGTGCGAAAATTCTTTAGACAGAGGGGCATAAGAACATATTTTTTGTTTGCACACAGAAATCACGGAATACACAGAAATTTTGCTTTGCATGTTCTGCGTATGTCTGCGTCGTCTGCGTGAGAATCACCACCCCGCAAGGCATTCGTGTAAATTCGTGCCCATTAGTGGCTACAATAATAAGAGCACAACATCTATGGTGTAAGGATGATTTGTGGACATTTGCTATATTCTATACAAAAAAACAGCCGCCTATAAGCGACTGTTTTTTTGTATAGAATATTAAACTCCTATTGCTCATCTGCGAGTTTCATCATATCCATATCCGTCATAGGAATGGGTTCGAAGGATTCGGGAATAATGCGACTTTGTCTTGCGCCACGAACTTCGGGTTCTTCAATTACGAAGGTCATTGCTTCTGTGTAATCCCCATTTCCTGCACCTACAGGATATACACCCGTTGCGGGATTTTCTCCTGTTGAGGTTGCAATAAGTTCACCCTTGTAACGCACCACAACTGACCAACTTGTAGGTATTGTACGGTCGCAATTTGAGTACATATCTACAACAACCTTGTAAGTGCCGGCCTCGATCAATTCCTGAGGAATATAGATATTTTCCTTATTGATTGAGTCTATGCGGCATCCTGCATTTGAGTCAATGTCCAATCCATAAGTGATGGTGTCACCATCCTCAGTGTAATAAGTACCACCCTTGTGAGCGAAATAAATATGTTCTTCACTTGGTGTATAGAGATGCAAGTCTACGTCCTTACAGTTACTGAACGCCAATTTTACTTCCAAGTCACCGAGTTTGGTTTCAATATACTCCATTTCCTTTTCAATAGGAAGCGTTATACTACCATCTGTAAGCATACCACTCACCTGAATGACTGAATTACCAAAGTAATTCTGACTAATCATAACTGGAATCACATAGGTGTTATACTGAGTAGCACGTGTGATGGTTGTTGACGCATCCATTTCCCAATAACCATCCACTCCCTTCACACCGATGAAGAATTTCTGGATTTCCTTTTCTGTAACAACAGAGATGTAGTTCATAGCGCCATTCATCACTTGAGAACTCATATCAACACCGTCAAGTGTTTCTTCAAGAGTTGCCTCGGGAAAATCTTGGTCGTTAAACACCGCATTCTCAATCGTGAGATAGTTTGTTTCAAGGTTATTCACGGGTGCTCCGCCATCATCATCACTGGAACAAGAATGAATTTGGATAGCAAAGAATGCCATTGCCAAAAGGTAAAAATACTTCTTCATCTTCTTTAAAATTTAAGGTTAGTATTAGATTGGAGATAATATGCGGGAGAAATGATTTCCTATAGTTTCGAGCGTTTGCTGACTATAAGAACCATTGCATAAAATTATTTGAAGCGAAGATCATATACACGGTGTGAGACGTTCCCAACACCAACTGTCACTTGCAAATGTATTTTTAAAATTTAACACTCCCAAATTTTTACAGCAATAAAACTTTGATATCAAAGATTTTACCTCATTTTTATACACAGTGATACCGAGTTTTTATTTTATGACTTATATTAACCGACAAATAACACGCCAAGTAGGTATCTAAATTCATCAAACAAAAAAAGGCGCACGAACATGCGCCATATATAATATGAGTCAACCTTCGCAAGCTTCAGTTGAGTCAGGTTTTGAGAGTGTTAGGTCGCTACGCAAAAACGCTACGAAAAATATTCAACAAGTAACACATCTTCGGTGGTCTCAGTAATCGCCACGCGCCGATCGGGGCGCTCGTTGATAAGCCAAAGGGGACCTTGAGCATCGCAAAGGAGGAGCGAAGCGAGTTTCTCCAAGCGGTTGCGCTTGCGGTTGGTGAGGTAATCGGAAATGAGTTGAGTTCCCTTCATGCCGAAGGGGGCAAAGCGGTCGCCCTCTTGAAGGGTGCGCACGAAAAGGGGGAAGGTTATTTGGGCGAGGTCGAGACAGGCGATGTTAGGCGACTTGGGGATTTCTGGGAATGCTGCGCGGGGACAGCGGTGTAGGCGCAGGGTGGCGCCGTTGGGAAGTGTGATTTCTCCTTCTTCGATGGGGATCTCCAAGTGCTCAATAAAAGGCGGGCGTTTGCCTACGATGAGCGCTTCTCGGTCTCTGACGCAGAGGTATTCGGCGGATTCATACATCGCCCCTACCCTTTCGGAGCATTCTTGGGCGATGGTGCGGCATTGGGAGGGGGTGAAGCCGTAGGGGGAGAGGAAGTTGAAGATGAGGGTTTGGGGGGCGGGAGAGGATTGGAGGGAGGCGAGGGGGAGGCGCAGGGGAAGGGCTGGCGCAAGGGAAGGCGCAGCGATACTATCGCTGCGAAGGGGACGAGGGGATGATGGCGCGGAAGCGCTTTGGAGGAGGGATTGCGCTTCGTTTAGGCGGGTGATGGTTTCGGCGAGGGTGCGGTCGATGGAGGGGTTGAGTTCTCGGAGGA
The DNA here is from genome assembly GCA_045126825.1 of Alloprevotella sp. GTDB lineage: Bacteria > Bacteroidota > Bacteroidia > Bacteroidales > Bacteroidaceae > Alloprevotella. The sequence goes on along the minus strand of JBGVPF010000034.1, from coordinate 21,086 downwards.
GGGGGAGGAGTTCGTAGCGGATTTTATTGCGCTTGAAGGCGGTGTCAGTGTTGGTGGAGTCGGTGCGGAAGGGTTGTTGCGCTTCTTTCAGGAACGCCTCAATTTCCGTGCGGGGGATGTTGAGCATGGGGCGCACGATGAAACCATTTTGAGGTTGCATAGCGCAGAGGCCTTTGAGTCCTGAACCTCTGACGAGGTTGAGCAATAGGGTTTCTACATTGTCGTCGCGGTGATGCGCAACGGCAATAGTGTCGGCGCCGAGTTGTTGGCGGAGGCGCTCAAAAAAATCATAACGCAATTCACGCGCCGCCATCTCAATGCTAATGCGCTGTTGCTTGGCGTAGGCCTCCGTGTCGAAATGCTCGACGTAGAGTTTCACTCCTTTCTCCTCACAAAACTGACGCACGAATGCTTCATCGGCATCTGACTCCTCGCCGCGCAAATGAAAATTGCAATGCGCTGCCACGAGGGGTTGGCCCAAGTGGAGGAGTCCCAAAAGTAAGGCAACAGAATCGGCACCGCCGGAGAGTGCGACGATGGACAAGTGACCGAGGGGCGTTGGGGGGAGGGAGGATTGGAGGGATTTGAGAAACACGGAGAACAGAGTACAGAGAACAGAGTACAGAGAACAACTACCATGCGGGATAACAGTGCGGATGTTATTTCTCCTTTCTCATTTTAATAAGATACTGATACAGGGATGCCCATTGCTTTTACTTTTTCAGCAATGGCATTGAGTTCGTCGGGCGTAGCCTTCTCAAGGCCTGCGACGGGAGTGGCGCGGTCGATGGTGTAAATCATGACCTGCTGGGGATGAATGCGTTGGAGGGCAGAGAGCCAGGGAAGGACGTAAGCGTCTCCCGTATTGTCCACCGATTGTCCGTTGTGCGTGCCCTTCATAAAGAGGGTTTGGATGATGAGTTTGCCATTGAAGGCACAGAGTTGGTCAATGATGCGCGCAACGTCGTAATTGGGGGCAGGACAATCCACGCGGTAGATGTAGTCATTGGAAACGGTGTCGAGTTTCAAGATATTGTTGTCCACCTTACGGAGCGCCTCCACCACTTGTGGGCGATGGAGCATCGTAGCATTGCTCAACACGCTCACCTTTGCCTCGGGGAAGTAGCGGTTGCGGAGCGCGATAGTGTCATCAATGATTCCCGAAAAATCAGGGTGCGCCGTGGGTTCGCCATTTCCCGCAAAGGTCAGCACATTAGGCACTTCGTCCTTCGCCTGCATCTGCTGAAGTTGCGCTTCAAGGGCTTCGCGCACCGCTTCTCTTGTGGGGCGCTTCGTCTGTGTGCGACAATTCGCATTCAATCCGCATTCACAATAAATGCAGTCGAATGTACACATCTTTCCATCGGCAGGCATCAGGTTTATACCTAATGAAATGCCGAGGCGGCGGCTTTTAATGGGGCCGAATATGGGAGAGGGGAAGAGGATGGGCATAATATTTTAGAGTACAGAGTACAGAGAACAGAGTACAACTGCCGTGCGGTACATAACAAGCGTTTAACTCGCAAACCTTCTTGTCTACTTGTACCTATTAACTTGTTTACTACATTTAATGCTGCTTAATCCACTCCACAATCCACTTACCAACCTCCTTGGTTCCGTAGTGCGCACCGCCCTCTACCTGAATTTCGGGGGTACGTACGTTGGCATCAAGGCTGGCAGAGACGGCGCGACGCACGAGTTGGGCTTCGGCCTGAAGGTTGAAGTGTTCGAGAAGCATGGCTACGGAAAGGATTTGCGCAAGTGGGTTGGCGATGTTTTTTCCTTTTGCTTGAGGCCAACTGCCGTGGATAGGTTCGAAGACGGGGGTGCTTTCGCCCGTAGAGGCTGAAGGGAGCAAGCCCATAGACCCTGTGATGCAGGACGCTTCGTCTGTGAGAATGTCACCAAACGTGTTTTCCGTCACCATCACGTCGAAGTGCGTGGGTTCTTGAATCATGCGCATGGCGGCATTGTCCACATACATGTATTCCGTAGTGACTTCGGGGTACTGCAGCGCTACCTCCTGCGCCACCTTACGCCACAAGCGTGAAGAAGCCAGGACATTCGCCTTATCCACTACCGTCACCAAGCGACGGCGGCGCATGGCGTAGGCATAAGCTACGTGAAGGATGCGCTCTACTTCCTGACGCGTGTAAACGCAGGTGTCGTAAGCGAGGTCATCCCCCTCTTTCTTCTCCCCAAAATACATACCGCCCGTGAGTTCTCGGATGCAGATGAAATCTGCTCCGCTTACGAGTTCCTTACGCAAGGGGGATTTGTGCACCAAGCAGTCGAAGGTTTCAATGGGGCGGATATTGGCAAAAAGTCCCAGTTTCTTGCGCATCGCCAGGAGTCCTTGCTCGGGGCGCACTTTCGCATTGGGGTCGTTGTCAAACTTCAAGTCGCCCACGGAGGAGAAGAGCACGGCATCGGCAGCCTTACAGATTTCATACGTCTCCTCGGGGAAGGGATTGCCCACGGCATCAATGGCAGCACCACCCACAAGGGCGGTCTGCAGGGTGAGTTCGTGCTCAAACTTCTGGGCTATTGCTTCAAGGACGGCGACGCCTTGTGCGGAGATTTCGGGGCCTATTCCGTCGCCGGGGAGGACGGCTATGTGGAGAGTCATAACTTTAAAGGTTATAAGGGGTTGAGGTTATGAGGTTATGACGCTGCGACAGTGTCGCAGCGAAGAGAACGGAAGAGAACGGAAGGAAGGGGATGAGGGGAGGGGTAAAGGAGGGATGGAACGGAGGGGGGGATAGGGCTAATGCGCCTTTTCGAATGCTTCTATTTTGTCGCGGTTCGCGAGGAGGAAGTCAATGTCGTCGTAGGCGTTCATTAGGCAATATTTTTTATAACCGTTGAGTTCAAATAACTCGCTACGTCCTGTGGTGTCGTTCGTAATCATTTGGTTGGGCACGTCGATGGTCAGCATTGCCTTGGGATTCTCCGCGATGGTGGCAAAGATTTCTGCGAGAAAATCTTCACTCACTACGACGGGGAGCACAAAGTTGTTGAGTTCGTTTTGCTTATGTATGTCGGCAAAAAAACTGCTCACTACGACGCGGAAACCATATCCCGCAATCGCCCACGCAGCATGCTCACGACTCGAGCCACAACCGAAGTTCTTACCCGCCACCAAGATTTCGCCGCCATACGTAGGGTCGTTGAGCACAAAATCACGCTTTGTGCCGTCGGGGGTATAGCGCCAGTCGCGGAAAAGATTTTCCCCAAAACCCTCCTTATCCGTTGCCTTCAAAAAGCGTGCGGGGATGATTTGGTCGGTGTCCACATTTTCCAAAGGAAGTGGCACACAAGTGCTATGGATAATGTCAAACTTCTGTTTCATAGCATTACGATTTAGGGCATTAACGTTCTGGGATCCACAATCATCCCCATCACCGCCGCTGCTCCAGCCATAAGCGGGGAGGCAAGACACGTGCGGGCACCAGGACCTTGACGCCCTTCAAAGTTACGATTACTTGTTGACACGACCAACTTACCCGTGGGTACTTTATCGTCATTCATGCCCAAGCATGCCGAACATCCGGGTTGGCGAATGGCGAATCCTGCCGCTTCAAGCACTTTGTCCAATCCCTCAGCCTTTAATTGTTCCACGACTTTCCAACTTCCGGGCACGAGCCACGCAATGACGTGCTCCGCCTTCTTTCTGCCCTCAACGATGGAAGCAAAGGCGCGGAAGTCTTCAATACGTCCGTTCGTGCAAGCGCCGAGGAACACGTAATCTACGGGTTGCCCGATGAGCGAAGTGCCAGCCTCGAACTGCATATAATCAAGTGCGCGTTGCTCTGAGGCGTTCTTCGGTTCAGGAATCTGCTCTGTGATGCCAATTCCCATACCAGGATTCGTGCCGTAAGTAATCATGGGTTGAATCTCTGCGGCATCGAAGGTCACTTCTTTGTCAAAAACGGCATCCGGTCCGCTACAAAGCGTCTTCCATTCCTCCACGGCAGCATCCCAAGCCGCTCCCTGAGGTGCGTATGGGCGCCCCTTCAGATATTCAAAGGTTACATCGTCAGGAGCAATGAACCCGCCACGCGCACCCATCTCTATTGACAGATTGCAAAGCGTCAAGCGCCCCTCCATCGTGAGCGACGTCACCGCCTCACCCGCATATTCCACGAAATATCCCGTCGCACCGCTCGTGGTCAACTTACTCATCAAGTAGAGCGCCAAGTCCTTTGCCGTAACACCCTTTCCCAACAGCCCATTTACCGTGATGCGCATCGACTTCGGTTTTGCCTGAAGAATGCATTGCGAAGCGAGCACCATTTCTACTTCCGAAGTGCCGATTCCAAAAGCAACAGCACCCACTGCTCCGTGCGTAGAGGTGTGGGAATCGCCACATACGATGGTCATACCCGGAAGCGAGAGTCCCTGTTCGGGACCTACCACGTGAATAATGCCGTTGTTGGGGTGGAGCATACCGAAGTGGGTAAGCCCAAACTCTTCTGCATTGCGCGTCAAGGCATCCACCTGTTTGCGAGAAACGGGGTCTTCAATCGGTTTGTCCTGATCGTGCGTCGGCGTATTGTGGTCGGGCATACAGAATATCTGCCCGGGGCGATAAGGTCGCAACCCGCGCGCACGGAGTCCGTCAAAAGCCTGCGGACTCGTTACCTCATGACAATACAGTCGGTCTATATATAATTGTGTAGGACCATCCGTGACTTGCTGAACAACGTGGGCGTCCCAGATTTTATCGAAGAGGGTGTTCATTGTAAAAGTTTTGAGGGGCCTAACAGGCTGTAACAGGCCCTAACAAGCCATAACAACTTGGCAGAGTGAGACTCGATTGAGGAACTGACTGCACGGTGTTAAGGTCTATTACGGCCTGTTATTGCCTGTTATTGCCTGTTAGGCCTGCACTGCCCGTCAGTTATCTTATTTCTTAAACTTATTGATACAATCTACATAGGCTTCAGCACTTGCCACAATAATATCCGTATTAGCACCGAAACCATAGTAGATGTGGCCGTTGTATTCCACCTGCATGTGCACCTTACCGATGTCGTTCGAACCGCGGCTGTTGGCCTGAATCGTAAATTCCTTTACGATAACCTGGCGACGGATGATGTTGCGAATGGCATTGATAGCGGCATCCACAGGACCGTTACCGTCGGACGCACTGGAGAATTTCTCACCCGCAATGTCGATGGTGACGGCGGCAACGGGGCGCACGCCTTGACCACTCGTAACCTGAAGGTAGTCGAGTTTGATGGCCTGCAAGCGATTGCGCTCTTGTCCGGCAAGCACCAAGACATCGTCGTCCGTCACTTCCTTCTTACTATCCGCAAGGCTGAGGAAGTTTTCGTAAATCTTGTTCAACTTGTCATCATCCACCTCAACGCCGAGAATTTCCAAGCGGTGCTTCAACGCTGCATGGCCAGAACGCGCCGTAAGAATGATAGAATTTTCATCCACACCCACATCCTTGGGACTGATAATCTCGTAGGTTTCCACATTCTTGAGAATACCGTCCTGGTGAATGCCTGAAGAGTGGGCGAAAGCGTTTCTACCGACAATCGCCTTGTTGGGCTGCACGGGCATATTCATCAACGAGGAGATGAGTCGGCTGGTGGCACAAATCTTCTGCGTATTGATATTCGTGTTGATGTTCAACTCGTGGTGGCACTTGAGAATCATGGCAATTTCTTCCAAACTCGTGTTCCCCGCACGCTCGCCGATACCGTTAATCGTCACTTCCACCTGGCGCGCTCCGTTGATTACGCCCTCAAGTGTGCATGCCGTAGCCATTCCCAAGTCGTTGTGGCAGTGGGTAGAGATGATGGCGCGGTCGATGTTGCTCACGTTATCCACGAGATACTTGATCTTCTGACCGTATTCGTGAGGCAGACAATAACCCGTAGTGTCGGGAATGTTTACCACCGAAGCCCCTGCGTTGATAACGGCTTCGATGACGCGGGCAAGGTATTCATTGTCCGTGCGACCCGCATCTTCAGCGTAAAATTCCACATCGTCGGTATAGCGACGGGCGTATTTCACCGCCGCCACAGCACGCTCGATGATTTCCTCGCGGTTGGAGTTGAACTTATATTTAATATGGAGGTCACTCGTGCCAATCCCCGTATGAATACGCTTGCGTTTGGCATAAGCAAGTGCCTCGGCAGCAATATCAATATCCTTTTCCACGGCACGCGTCAAGGCACAAATGGTGGGCCAAGTCACCGCCTTGGAAATTTCTATCACACTGTTGAAATCGCCAGGACTTGAAACGGGGAATCCTGCTTCAATAACGTCCACACCAAGGGCTTCAAGTTGCTTGGCAACCTGAATTTTCTCCACGGTGTTTAACTGACACCCCGGCACTTGTTCGCCATCGCGCAGGGTGGTGTCAAAGATATAAAGTCTGTCAGCCATAAGTCGTTTTAAGTTTAGTGGTGGATGTAAAATAAAAAGACGGTCCCCACTCTTTTATTCAAAGAGGAAGACCGCCTTTTTTCTGCCTATCGCACAACGAGCGATGCGCTCCTCTTGAATCAAGAGCAGATTATAATCGCAAGTAGATTGATGATGCAGAAAGTCATTGTCATTTTGTGTTTAGTTTAGTTGTGTGTCGTGGGGGCAAAATTAGAAAAGATTTTACATTAAGCAACTAAAATCCAGGAAAATTTTAATTATCACCCCTTATTTTTTGTCTAAAACTTACATTTTGCAAACGAAATGGCGTCCTGCCCCTGCGTACAGAGGAAGAACGCCATCTGGATGGTTTACTTGCGAATTTCCATTTCGTCCAACACGTAACTGCTGCCACCGAAGGTGTCAATCAAGAAGAGGACGTAGCGGATGTCTACGTTGATACAGCGCTGGAGTGCAGGGTTGAAGCGGAGGTCGCTGGAGAGGCTTTCGATATTACCATCGAAGGCGATGCCGATGAGTTCGCCCTTCGCATTCATCACGGGAGAACCAGAGTTACCGCCAGTGATGTCGTTGTTAGAGAGGAAGCACGTGGGGAGTTTGCCATCCTTGCGGGCATAACCACCGTAGTTACCAGAAATGTAATACTTGCGGAGTTCCTCATTCATCACATAGTCGGGATCCTTGGGATTTTCCTTTTCCAACATGCCGTCGAGCACGGTGTTCCAATCATACTTCACGGCGTCGCGAGGCGAATAGCCCTTCACATGTCCGTAAGTCATGCGGAGCGTAAAGTTGGCATCGGGCGCCTTTGACCAGTTGTACATTTCACAAAGACCACGCGTGTAAATCTTATCGAGTTCGGCGCGCTTCACGTTATAATTATGGAGAGCCTCACCGAAGTTGTCCTTAGCAAACTGTCTAAACTCCTTCCAGAACGTGTAGAGGGGATCGTTCTTCAAGACGTCAGCAGAAGGCGTAGCGAGGAATGCTTCGAGCGCTTCAGCAGAGCGGAAGATGCTTTGGGTATAGATATTCTCTATGAGAGCACTGTAGTTGCCATCAGTCGCGAGGGGTTTCAGACCAAGGCGGTTGTATTTCACCCAATAGGGAATGAGGAGTTCGACAGTGGCGCGGTCGAAATCGAGATCTACTCCTGCAACATCCTTCTGCGCCTTTCGCAATGCTTCAACGGCAGTGGCGAGCGCTTCAGTACTGTCAGCCTCGAGCGCCTTGAGGTAGTTGTCCACCACAGACGTACGCACATTAAACTTCATCGCACCGAAGGTGTAGTTGAGCAAATAGTAGTCGTGAAGCGAGTCTTCTACCGCAGTCACCAACGAATCAATGCGCGAGATGATGTTGAGGTATTCCGCCTTTCCGCTACGCTTGGCAAAGTCCATGAATGCCTTTTCTTCGTTTGCCTTAATGCCCATCAAACCCGTCTTCTTCACGCTCTCGTTCATACCACCGTAGTTCTTCACCACATTACCGAGGCTCATGTACTCGTCCGCCAATTTGAGGTTCGCCACACTGTCGCGGTCCATCAACGCCTTCATGAAGTTGAGTTGTGCCTCGCCCGCAAGATTGATGGGGAAGTTCTGACTCTGCGTGCGGAGTTCCACTTCCGAAGCCGTCAGGTAGCGGCTCGTACGTCCGGGGAAGCCCATAATCATCGTGTAATCGCCTTCCTTCACACCCTTGAGCGAAATGGGGAGGAACTTCTGCGTGCGGAGGGGCTTGTTTTCAGCACTGTAAGGTGCGGGATTTCCGTTGGCATCAGCATACACGCGGAACATAGCAAAGTCGGCGTTGTGACGGGGCCAGAGCCAGTTGTCCTGGTTGAAACCAAACTGCGCAATGTTCTGGGGAGGGTTTACCACAAGGCGCACATCGGAGAATGCCTGTTCGTAGAACATATAAAAACGATTGCCTCCGAAGTAAGGAACGATGCGCACCGCCATGCCTGCCTTATCCTTGATGTCGCTCTTTGCGAAGAGTTCTTCAGAAAGCGGAATCAAGAAGCTCTGACTTTGGGCAGTGTAAACATCCACCTGCTTTGCGGCAGCAGCAGAATCCACTTGCGCAGTCACATCTACCACACGGATGACAAAGGTAAAGTCAAGGTCGGGCACGGGGAGTTCTTCGCCACGATTCTTTGCGAAATAACCGTCCTGAAGGTAGTTGTGCTCCATCGTACTCATGGCATGCACATAACTAAATCCGCAGTGGTTGTTGGTCAATACAAGACCTTCGCCCGAAACGATTTCACCCGTACATCCGTTTCCGAAAATACCGATACATTCACGGAGTGACGAACCCGTTTCAGAGTACAATTCTGCAGGCTTTAACTTCAAGCCCGCCTTCTTCAAGGAATCCGCAAGGTGCTGTTCCTTCATGAGTTTCAAGAGCCACATGCCCTCATCGGCATGGGCAGTTCCAAAGCCTGCGAGGAGGCAGAGGAGGAGGGAGAGGATTTTCTTCATTTATTTTTTGAGGTTTTGAGGTTGTAAGGTTATAAGGTTGTAAGGAGGGAAGGCCTGACAGGCGATAACAGGCCTTAACGGGCAGGAACAGGATGGGGCAGGAATTACTCCGCACAATTTGTTAAGGTTTGTTATGGCCTGTTATGGCCTGTTACGCCTGTTATTACCTTCCATTAGAATGGATACCCTATCGCAAAGTTATACGCCAATCCATCGGCGAATTTGGGAATATTATACCAACCGGATTTACCCGTTTCGTAAGGTGCATGGAGCGGCACACCGACGTCGAAGCGCAACACGAGGAAGTCGAGGTCGTAGCGCAAGCCCAAGCCTGTACCCACGGCTATATTGTCGAACGAAGCCTTACTGAATTCTGCCCCGGGGCGGAGTTCATCCTTGCGCAAGAGCCATACGTTTCCGGCATCAACAAAGAGGGCTGCGTGAAGGTCGCCCACGAGGCGCGCACGGAGTTCGGCATTGATTTCCAACTTAATGTCGCCCGTCTGGTCCATATAGGCATACTTCACATTGGGACTGCGGTAGGAACCAGGTCCGAGGGCACGCACCGTAAAACCACGAATACTGTTGGCACCACCTACATAGAACTGGTCGGCATAGGGGGCAGCCGTACTATTACCATAACTGTAGATCAACCCTCCGAAGAAGCGATAGGCAAACTTCATGCGGTTGTTCATCTTAATATGGTTGTGGAATTCGGCAGTAACCTTTAAGTATTGCGCAAAGGGATTGTTAAACAGTTCCTTGTCCTTCTCACTGAACTTCTTCCCCCCAAGGGCATAAATGGCAGAGGTCAAATTACCCGCTTCCTTTATGGAGAACTGCATCCAGATGGGATTGCGGTGGTGTTCCGCCGTATTGTACGTAAAGGTGTACGATGCCGACGGCACAAACTGGTCGCGCATACTCACATAGAGCGCAGGATTGTTATTGCGGATGTCGTCAAACGCTGCCGTGGTAGAGATGAGTTTGTTGTACTCCAAACTAAAGGCATTCAGTTCGTGTAGCGCATTGTTATACTTATGCCACTTATACGTTACGCCAAGTCCTACCGTTGCACGCTGGAAGAACTTCGCACGGTTCTGCCAATCGCCATTGATCGCAAAGGTTGTAGAAGCAGGGAAGCGCACATGACGACGATGAACGAAGGGCGCTACAAATCGGGGGAGTTCGATGGCCAACTGCGTACCCATTTCATACGAGTTCATCAAGGAGTTGTCGGTATTTGCATCGCCACCCAACTGCCATTCATAGGAACCAAAGAGTTTCCAGGTGACCTTCTCTGCACCCCCAAAGGCATTGCGCTTCGAAAGGCTATATGCCACACCGGGTCCCATCTGGTCGTTACTCTTGAGCGTGGCGTTCATTTCAAATGAACTATCGTAGAGTTTGTCCATGATGGCATTGACATAAATATCAAGCGTGTCGCTACCACTGCCAATAGTATCGCGAGGGACGTAACGCACGTCTACATTGCTAAACACATTCAGTTGTGCCAACTTCTCAAACGTATGTTCCTGATTTGTCAAACTATAGCGCTCACCTGCTCGGTGTGCCAAAGAGCGACGAAGCACGCCAAAGCGTACAGCAAGTTTCTTTCCTCCATAACGCACGGTGGTCGTGCGAAGGACACGAAGACTGTCCAAAGGTTCACTCTCTGTGCGACGCAATGCCACATAGTAGTGACCTATATAATAAGGTTTATTCACCATCGGCGACAGTCCATCCTTGGGTAGCACCTTGAGTTGTACATGCTTCGGACGCATCAAGGTGTCTGCCAAAAAGGTGATGTTATTGCCCGTGTAATAATAATAACCATTCTCACGGAAGAGGCGTTCCAAACGTGTTTGCTCTGCCACGAGCGACTGCGCACTGAATGCCTTACCGCGTTGCAACGGACTCTGCCACTGCGTGGCGCGCACCAGACTGTCAAGGTCGGGGATAAAGCGTTCGTAGCGAATGGTGTCGTAGCAATAGGGATCTCCCGGTGAGATGTGGTAGGCAATCTTGGCCTTCTTGGGGTTCTTGGACGGTTGTACTTCGTAGCGCGCACTACCCTGGAAGTAACCATAGTTGCGCAATGTGTTCAGCGCAATCTTCGTGCGCATCTCCGGACTCACCGTACTCACCAGCACGGGTTCGTCAGCAAAACGCTTAAACAACCAACGGCGGATGCCTCCGTGTGAGTCATAACAACTATTGTAGATACGCAAGCGGAACTGGAGGGGAGAACGCAATGAGGAACTTCCGAAGATGGCACCATTAGGTGGATAACTCAATACGGCATTCAGTTCTTCCTCGACTACAGAGAAGTGCTCTTCGAGTTCTTTCTCATGCTTCTTCTGCGCCGCCTTTTCCTCATCCGTCAAGGGAGCGGCGGGAGTTTCGGGAAGCAAAGGTTCTTCCACCACCGTTCCCGAGAAGAGGTCGCCCACAGTTTGCACAGCCTCATCTATGGCGGTAATCACCCCCACGGTGTCAGCCTTCTCCTGCTTGCGCTTCGCCTTCTTTATATCAGCATCCGAAAAGGTGATTTGCGAGATGCCCGTATAGAGTTGCTCTCCGTCGGGAATGGTTGACGTTGTAGAACATCCCGCAAGAGTGCCCACTGCTATTATGATGGATATAATTTTTCGCATGAATTATTTGAAGATAAAGAGTTCGCCCAGTTTATTGGTTTTCTTGCGCAACACGATACCCGTGCCCATCTTGGTGAGTTGGCCTTCCAGGGGATCGTAATTACTACGGTCGTAGAAGATTTGCACATAGCGTGTAGCGCCCTTGTCCAGGCGGTATTCAAGAGTGATATTGTCGATAAAACTTGCCGCGGAGTTGTTGGCTTCGTTGCCCGTGCTCACCTTACCGCCAATATTGACGGCAAAGCGGTTGTTGAAGAAGCGTTTTGAGAACTGGAAGGAGTAGTCGGTCTGCGAAGCCCCCGTCTGCGTAGTGCTATTCTCTATCCCGAAGTTGATGTCTACCGTCTTCAGCGCACTGCCCGCAATATTCTGGATTTCGCTTTGGAGGAAGGCACTCAATGCCGAACCTGCCTGCATGCCGCCCTTCGCACCCGTACCGTCACCCATAAAGAGTCCCGTAGCCATCAACGACACCGCCACCTTAGAGCGTTGGGCGGCAGTCATGGCCGTCAGTTGATTTTGAATGCCCATATCTTCGGGGGCTGCCACTGTAAATTCAAGTCCCATATCCTCCAATGTCTTGGAGATGGCAACACCGACATCAAAGGCTACGGAACGCTGCTGGTCGTTTTCGGTCACCACAGACCTCATGCGCTCCTTCGCCTGAATGCTCAACGTGGGATTCATCACCTCACCCGTGAATTCCACATAACTTCCCTGCGTGAGTTTGAAAGTCTTAAGGGGAATAATCGGGAGGGTGTATTTCATTTCACCGTCCTCTATCGTGAGGCGCCCCATCAGGCGCATCTCACCCTGCTGCGTCATGCGGAGCGTGAGGTCTCCCCCACCCTGCACGTCTACGTAACTCTTGCCATCTTCGGAAAGGGCACAGTAGAAATGGGCAGCATCGCTGATGCCGAGGTTCAGGGTCATGTCGATATTTGTTGTAGGCACAACTTGTGTCACCACCTTGGCAGTGTCCTCAAAACTCACGAATTGCACAAGCCCCTCCAACTGGTCATCTACCGTCAAGGGTGAATCCTTCAGCACGTAAGAAACATTCGTGCGGTTCAACACGTCCAGGTCACCACGCACCACGATGTTGTCGAGATTACCGCGCATCGTGCAGTCGAAATCTACGAATGCCTTACCATAAAGGATTGAATTGATTTTGCGCTTCGTATTGATGAGTTCAAAATTCTTGGCACGCATCGCAAGGTCCAAGGCCATATTCTCCAGATCACTCATATCCACATGTCCGTTAACCGTCAGCGGATTATTGCCTGAAGAATGGAGTTTGAAATCGTTGAGCAACATCCTACTGTCCTCAAACAAAATGGGTTGCTCGTCCATCTTGAAGTCAAAGCCATAAACCGTTGAGGCGATATGAGCATCTGCAAAACTTACCTCACCATTCACACGAGGAGCACTCAATGCGCCTTCTATGTGCACACCTCCTAACACGTCCCCCTTCAAGAACACGTCGGTGCCCTTCAAGAATCCGTTGATAAGCGCCAAGGGAAGTCCGTTGAGTTGGGCATCGCCTTCAAAGTATCCCTCTTCGGTGTTCTGATACGTACCGTTACATTCCATCACGTCGGCACCGTCCACAGCTATGAAGGCACTGGCGTAGTGTTCCTCCGCCGACTTTGGCAGATACACCACGTCGGCACCGAGATTGCCGAGCGCCGTACCCTCAAATTCCAGATCGTTGGTGGTAATAGAACTCATTGCCGCCAGCATTTCGTGGTTGTCTGTAATATGCACATCAGCATTGAAGAAACCACCCATCTTGGGCATGTAGGGAATGACATTTGAGAGTTCGCTCAAGTTCAGACTCTGTATATTCAGTGTGATGTCGTTGAGCGAATCGGTGCTTTCGCTGAAAATCTGAAGTCCCGTACCGTCGTCTGCCTGCAGGCGCACATTGGCATCCATTTGTTTGTTGTTGCCCAGGAAGATGAAGTTGTCGGGATTGACCTCAAAAGTGCGGAAGGCAATCTTCGGACGCTGGGGATACAGATGAGCCTTCAGACCGTCGTGAGTCACATCGGCGCGCATGCCGACATCAAACCCAGTCCGTCCGTGCTCGTCCTTAAACTGAAGGTCTACCCCACCGCTATTTTCGAGGATATAACTGTGGAACGCAAGGGCAAACTTATTGGGATTACGACGCGCATTGTTGATAATCTGACCGTTCAGATTGATTCCCTCATCGTTGTGAGAAATGGTTGCTGTAGTGTTGTCCAACTGCAGGTCACCATAATGGAAATTCTTCAACAGGAAGTCGCCAGTAAGTCCTATGTTGGGATAGGTTGACAAATTCACAGCCACCGTATCAAGGGTGTAACCCATCGCACGGAGGATGTTGGTCATCGGGTTGTCATTGCCTGCATGCAGGTTGAGGTCCAGTCCTGGGAGCAACGTGCGCAAGGTGTCGTGACTGATGCGCAAACGTTCGGCACAAGTAGCCAGATACTCACCCATCGGCACCATCTGGGGCGCCAACTCTGCAATATGTCCCATAGCCCCAAAGGCAAGGGTCATATTTCCCGCATTGAGGTGCGTAGTGGTGGTGTCGGCATTGGTGGCGAAGTCAAAGAAGATGTCCTTCATCATCACACTCTGCTTGGGAGTATCAAAGTGATTGTAACACAGACTACCACGCGTTTCTAAATCCTCAAATGCCGCATCACTATCAAAGGTGATGTCAACCATCGACCCCACACCTATATCCGCCTGTGCCCCCGCCAGTTGCTGCAACGAGCAGTGTTCTAACATCGCCTCAAGTTTCAAGTGATAACCATCTATTAAGTTTCCCTTGATGGTACCCTCTCCCTGAATTGCCGTATTGTCTGCCGTGAAGCAGGCATCAACATGCTGCTGCGCAATGTTTGCTACGAATGTCAGGTCGTTGAGGTCTATCCCTGCGAAGCGGAGGGTGTCAACCTGCGCCTTGAGGTCGGTCATGGCTTTGGGCATGGTGGGGTCAAACTTCACTCCTTCAGCCATCAGGATACCGCTGAACGCCGAAGCATCCAACGTGGGCAAGAACGCCGCCAAAGGGAAACGGTCGGCAACCATCGAAACGTCATATCGTTCGGAGTCGAGGTTCGTTGAGGCTTCTAAATCAATGAAACCGTCCAATGCCTTTACTGCAGCCGTGGCATCATAACTATTGCCCTCCATATCTACCCGTCCCCTTACCGAAGTTCCCATAGGGATACACAGCGTTGTGTCTGCCACACCAAGGCGCGACAGCAGGGGCTTCATATTTTGGAATGCCAGGTGGTAGTTCACGGCAGCACTCATCGCGTTGGAGGTTGCCGAAAGGGTATCTTGCACCAAGTGATAAACATCACCCTTAACGTCCAATGCAAGCATGCCCTGCAACTGCGCCTTACAGTCGGTAAGTTGCAGGTGGTCCATATTTCCGTTTGCTACCAGCTCAAGCTGCAGTGGTGCGGAGGGTATCATCTGTGCGGCATCACCAGCATCAACCATACTCATCACGCTCTTGAGGTCTTCACTTCCTATGTGTCCCTCTATGCTGGTGGTCAATACGCCCACGCCCTTGGGTTCCAAGGCACTCCACGGCAGGTGCACCGACGCTGAAAGTTGCGAGCAGGACGTGGCAAAATTCCAGGCGGGAAGCGACAACTGCACACTGTCCATATAGACCGTCCCCGAAAGGTCGCTGACGCGCAAACCTGATTGCTCACGCAGTCCCACACCGTGTACACCGCAGAGCAAGGTCCCTGTGGAGTCAAACGAAAGGCTATCTATCGTGAGGTGCAGACTATCAGCAAGGTAGGTAAAGAGAGAATCCTTCTGCAATGCCGTAGCAGAAAGGAAGTGCGTAAAGTGCTCGGGAAGGGGTGTTGTGGTGGGAGCACCCAAGGCTACGGCGCAGTCTGAAAGGCCAAAGCGCGTCAAAGCGAAATTGCTATGCCCCAAATCGAAGGCACCTTCCGCCAACTGCGTGTCGTGTAGGTTCACAAACAAGCGCAACGAATCACCAGGCATACTCACAGCCACCGCAGCGCGTTCTACCTTTACGTTGGGCGTATTGATACACCAGTTCACTGGCGCCGAGGTTGTCGTATCTACCGCAGCAGTATCGCTCAATGCTACACACAAGCGCACATCCGACAAATGGGTGAGATCCAGCATTACGGTTTCCTTACCTAAATCTACGCCATGACTCGTTGCCGTAAGACTCCCGATCGTTCCACTCAAGTGGGTATCGGAAACGTACTGCTTCGTGTCTACCTGCACATTCATCAACGTAAACTCATTGAGGTCTGCACGTCCAGAGAAGAGTGGCAACAGGGGAACATCCACGCGCAACACCTCTACTGCCAACACGGTATCGTTTCCTTCACACGCCAACACCCCCTTAATATCTAAATCAAGGGGGAAGGAAAGGCGCACACGGTCAACGCTCACGTCCATCGCAAGCGAACTCGACAGTTGACGCGTGGCTTCACGCACAGCAGCGTCTTGTACAGCGGGTATGTAGAGCACCGCAGCCAAAAGCAGAAACAGGCCTATAGGCAATAGCAACAAGACCAGTAACACCCTGACGAGGCGACGAGAAATTTTCTTCATATAATCAGAGAAAGGATAAAAACCGTAACAGACACCCTACGGGAAAGGGGGGATATCTGCCATCAACGGAAAAACGTCTGCAAAGTTACAATACACACGCTGCAACACCAAACAACTCAAGTGATTTGTAGATTTTTAACCGTTTGTTCAATCAAAGAATAAAAAAATCCCAAAGGACATTCGCATGCCCCTTGAGACCAACCATTTAAAATTTACATTATGAAAAACTTCGCGGAAAGGACGGGATTCGAACCCGTGATACGCTTTTGACGTATACACGCTTTCCAGGCGTGCCTCTTCAACCACACGAGCACCTTTCCAAAAATCGCTTGCAAAGATACAACAATATTTTTGTTAGTAAAACTGCCACACATTTTTTTTGGTAATAATATAGTAGTTGACCCAAATATAGTTAAAAAAACTTTTGTCAGAGGATTTAACCATCCGAAATGCCCCCGTAGGTGGGCACCCTTGCATAACCGCGGGTGAGCAGGGCGAACCTGCGGTGGTACTATACGAACGAATAAATCTATCGGTCCCCGTAGGAAGACCCACAGCACCTGGATATGCTACAAATTGCTTTAACTTATCCGGTCGTTGTGGGTCCTCCTACGGGGACCGATAGAGAAACTCAACTGTTATCCCTAATCCGCAGGTTCACTGCGTTCACCCGCGGTTAGGCAAGTGTGCCCTCCTACGGGGGCAATGCATGCAAAAAATTTAGATGGGTCAACACCTATATTATTGCCTATTTTTTTTAGTAATAATATAGCAGTTACCAATTTATTTGAGGATTTAGGTTTGTCAACATTTTTCGCACAAAAGCACCTGCGACGTAAAAAAGGCGATTTGCATTTCGCTTCAAAATGTATTATCTTTGCATTGCAGGAAAGGAGGTGTTACCCAAACAGGTAACACCTCCTTTTTAAGTGACTGATTATCAGTATGCATTTTAGGGGGACTTTCTAAAAAAACACCGGTTTTGGCAAAAATTATTCGGCACCTTGCAAAAAATAGGTGCCGAATAACTTTTTTTAGGTGCCGAATAATTTTCTGCAGGTCGGTTGGAGTGTTAAATCTTCTTAATAAAAGTTAAAGTTTTGCCAACCTTCCAATCCTAAAAATGCGCTTTTGGATTGCTGAGATTGCGTTATTTTCAGCACAAGGAGTTTTGGACTTGAAATAACGCAACCACGGTCCAGTATCTCACTTTTTCAACGCTTTTTTACCTTTTTCTTAAGACGCAATTTCCACAGAATGAGAAACTTGCTTGATTAATCCCTAAAATTTCATTTTTGGTAAACTGGAGGAAGACTATGCACGCACAAATTCCTGATGGGGCAACCCACGGTCACGCAACTAACTCCGATATTATTGCCTTTTCGATAGCAACACAACAGTTTCATCCTGACGCTTGCGTACAGTCCTCTCTCACAACCTTAAAACCTTTGGACCTTAAACTTCACAACCTAAACTCTCACCCTTCGTTCCCTCATTTTCCATCACAGGTGTAGTCCCTTTACCAGCAAATAGTTAACTTTGTAGGCATAAATTTTATATGACTATGACAAACGAAGCAAGAATTGAGCGCGCCGTAGCGCTTTTTAAGAGTGGTTTTAACTGTTCGCAGGCAGTAGTTGCAGCCTTTGCGGACTTGTATGGTTTTACCGATGAACAAGCATTCAAGATGGCGGCATCTTTTGGTGGTGGCATCGGTCGCATGCGCCAAACGTGTGGTGCTGCCTGTGGCATGTTCCTCCTTGCGGGTCTCGACACGGGTGCTACTGAAGGTAGCGACAACGAAGGAAAGTCCTACAACTACAAGGTGGTACAGGAACTCGCTGAAAAATTCCGCCAGGAGAATGGTTCGCTCATCTGCTCCGAACTCCTCGGCCTCAGCAAGCAAGAACCTACCCCTCATCAGGCAGAAGTGCGTACTCCCGAGTATTACAAGAAGCGCCCCTGCGCCCTCATGGTAGAAACGGCAGCACGCATCTTTGCGGCATATTTGGAGGCTAAAAACGCTTAACCACTACCCTACTCGGATGAAGATTCTTCTGCTTGGCGACTACAGCAACGTTCATGCCACGCTCGCCAAAGGTCTGCGACAGTTGGGACATGAAGTCACCGTAGCAAGCGATGGTGACGGTTGGAAAAACTACCCACGCGACGTTGACCTCTACCGCAATATGAACTTGGGAAAATGGAGAACACTGCGCTACTTTTGGCACCTCCTCAAGGCATTCCGAAAGTTTCGCGGTTATGACGTTGTGCAACTCATCAACCCCGTGTTTCTCCCCCTAAAGGCGGAGCGCATGATGCCCTTCTACAAGTATTTGCGACACCACAACAAGCACGTATTCCTCGGTGCCTTTGGCATGGACCACTATTGGGTAAAGGCGGGATTGGACTGCACCACCTTCCGCTACTCCGATTTCAATATGGGAGTGGAGGTGCGCGAAAGCGAAGAGAATGACATTTGGATTAGCGACTGGTTGCGTGGTGCCAAGGGAGAACTCAACAAACGGATAGCCAACAACTGCGATGGCATCATTGCGGGACTTTATGAATATTATGCTTCCTACCTCTCTGAATTTAAGGACAAACTTAAATACATCCCCTTCCCCATCATTCCACAGGCGGACATCAAGGTAGATGAAGCGATTCCCCAGCGCATTCGCTTCTTCATCGGCATTCAAAAGAGTCGTTCTGAATATAAGGGCACAGACATTATGCTCCGCGCCCTTGAGCGGGTAGCACAAGAATTGCCCGACCATTGCGAAATTGTGCGCGTAGAGAGTGTACCCTTCGCGGAATACGTCAAACTCATGCACGGGAGCGATGTCATCCTCGACCAACTCTACAGTTACACCCCCGCCATGAATGCCCTTGAAGCCATGGCGCGCGGTCTCATCGTGGTGGGCGGCGCCGAACCCGAACATTACGAACTCACGCAGGAACCCGAACTGCGCCCCATCATCAACGTCCTCCCCAACGAAGAGAGCGTTTACCTCGCCCTAAAAGATATCGCACTTCACCCCGAGCGCATTCCCCAACTCAAGCGCGACAGCGTAGCGTATATCAACAAGCACCACGACTATATCAAGGTGGCACAGCGCTACCTTGAGGCCTGGGAGGCATTTTCTAGGAGATTCTAGGAATTTCTAGGCTATCCTAGGAAAACCTAAAATGCCTATAACCACAAACAAAAAGTCGCCCGAGGCATGCCTCGAGCGACTTTATTTTTTAGACAGCGTGCGAAGGATTAGTCTTCGTTCTGTGTCTTCAACTGCTGAACATAGATAGCATGTTCCATAGCAAGACGCTTCATTACTGAAGGCTTGTCAAACTGCTGACGACGACGGAGTTCCTTAACAACACCAGTCTTTTCGAATTTACGCTTAAACTTCTTGAGGGCGCGTTCAATGTTTTCGCCTTCCTTAACGGGTACTACAATCATTGTGTTTTAATTATTTAGTTATTATAAATTTTATCTACTGTAAACATTCAGAGAACCGGGTGGTTCCTGCTTGCAGGGTGCAAAATTACGCATATTTTTTTGTTTAGCAAATTTCGCACACTAATTTTTGAGGGAAATCCCTCCTTTTGTAGGGTAAAATCCTTATGAATAAAGTAATTTTAGACCCACGATTTGCGTTTCGGGCAGTTTACAAGAACTGTGACCTTACTTTGCGTGATGATTGTAATAAAACGACCCTCCTTTCTATTGAGCATGCACATGAACTTGAGTTCGTGCGGTTTTATGATGTGAATGATTACAGTGTTTTTTTCGTAAATTAAAGTACTTGGCACACCAACCTTACAGGCAGTACAATCGTTTATCTTTGTACCCTCTTGTCTACTCGCACCTTGTTAACTTGTCTACCAACAACCTTACTGAATAATGCGACGCGCACCGATGTAGCGCAGACGATAGTAAGAGTCCGTTGACTTATCAACCTTGATACCAGTACGACTGGCATGTACGAATTTAAAGCGGTGAGCAACGCTATCCACCTCGGTAACAATCCCTACGTGCCCCACAGTGCGGATGGAATTTTCACCACCGAAAAACACGAGGTCGCCGCGCTTCAAGTTTTCAATTCCATCAATCTTTTCGCCTTCGCGACATTGAGAGTAAGAAGTTCGGGTAAGGTTGATACCTTCTTCATTAAACACGTACTTGGTAAAACCAGAGCAGTCAAATCCCTCAGGACTGCTTTCGCCCCAGCGGTATTTTACACCCAAGTATTTCAACGCCGTATTTATAAGGTTGTCCGCTTTAGCAATACGCTTCACCTCCTCCATTTCAGGAGAGTCAACCATTGCCACTTCTTCACACTCTACCCCCTCAACACACTTAATAAGCATGCTGTCATTAGCCGTAGGAATCGTCATAAGCACTCCCACGAAAAGGGCAAATATGTAGCGAAGTTTCTGCATATAAATACTTTAGCGGGTGCAAAATTACGAATTTATTTTGGATTGACCAAATTTAACCTTGAAGGGCACAACATTTCACTAATACCTAGCGTGCGGGGGGGGACAAGTAGTAGGTAGTAAGTAGTAGGTAGTAGTGAACCATGCGGGGAATCCACTTGACCTGTAGGGACGCACGGCTCGTGCGTCCACCTCAATCGCCACTCCCTACACACCCTCAATTGCCAAATCCGTATGCATTTAGGACGCACGCGCCGTGCGTCCCTACAGGTCAAACGGAATTTCTTGACATTGTCTCCACATATATACACGTATCTTCTTGTATTTTTTTGAACCACTGATGGGCACAAATTTTCACTAATGCCTTGCGGGGCATTTAAGTCCGAATGGATATTGACTTACGCGACCTTCGGTTTGTGAAAATTGACTAGCGCGACCTTCGGTTCGTGTTCATTAGTGGCTCCAAATAAATCAAACGAGTTTTCGTGGT